>JAWXCK010000028.1:0-26127 GCA_034408855.1 Pirellulaceae bacterium | reverse complement strand
GGTTTTTGCAATCACTCAGTTTCGTGTTTTTCATGGATTTTACGGCTAAAATCGATTGCGGATCACGAAAACCACCCACAGTTTCTGCGGAAGAGCCATAAAACTTTGTTCGAAGCCGGCATTCTCGTATTGATTGTGATACTTGTTTTTTTACAAAGCTGGCGCGCGTTGCTCGTTCCAGCGACTACGGTGCCGGTGACCATCATCGGCGCCTTTGCGTTCATGCCAGCTCTGGGCTTCTCCGTGAATATGCTGACGCTATTCGGGCTGATTCTTGCGATCGGTATCGTTGTTGATGATGCAATCGTGATTGTCGAAAACACGGCTCATCATATTGAAAAGGGGATGAACCCTCGCGATGCTACAATTCAAGCCATGAGCGAAGTAACAGGACCGGTGATCGCGATCACGCTTGTTCTCTTAGCCGTGTTTCTACCGACTGTCTTTATCACTGGGATCTCGAGGCAAATGTATCGGCAGTTCGCTTTGACCATTGCCGCTACGGCTGTGATCAGCGCATTGAACGCACTGACGCTGAAACCGGCGCAATGTGCCTCGTACTTAAAACCCGACCGAGGATCAGGGCTACGTGATTATCGCCGTTCAGCTACCCGATGCGGCCTCGCTCGATCGTACGCGAGAAGTGATGGATCGAATGAACACAATATTTAGTGAGACAAAAGGTGTTAAGCACTGGTTTGTTTTGGGTGGCTTCTCGTTACTCGATGGAATGAATGCGCCCAACAGCGCCACAGCATTTGCTGCCTGTTCCGATTGGTCCGAGCGCAAGACACCTGAACTCTCTCAGGATTCGCTGGTGAAAAAACTGCGGCTTGAATTCTCCAAGATGCAGGAGCCTTTTGTGCTGGTCCTTGTCCCCCCATCCATTCAGGGATTGGGGGTTGCCGGAGGATTTCAGATGCAGATAGAAGACCGAGAAGGCGTCGGACCCGATATTTTGCAAGAGCGTTCTCAGGCGATGATCGACGAAGCCCGAAAACGACCAGAAGTCGGCACGGCCGCAACGACGTTCCGAGCTGGCGTTCCGCAATTGTATTTGAATATCGATCGCGTCAAGGCCGCACGTATGGGCGTACTCCTCAGCGATGTCTTCGCGGCGATCCAAGCTTGATAAGACGACACGAAGTAAGAAACCGCGACGGTGGCCGCGTCCCGCTGGGAACCTTGCTTACAATCGAGTCGCGTATTGGGCCGCAATCGATTACCCGCTACAACCTCTATCGGACCGCCAGCATTACTGGAGGCGCGGCCGCCGGAATCAGCTCGGGCGAAACTCTCCAAACGATGGAACAAATAGCCGATCAGGTACTACCTCGTTCGATGGGATTCGAGTGGACTGGCATTGCCTTTCAGGAAAAGCGTATTAGCGGCGAAGGGCTAGTCGTGTTTGCCTTGGCAGTATTGCTCGTTTACCTAGTGCTAGCCGCCCAATATGAAAGTTGGCTCCTGCCGCTGGCGGTTATTTTGGTCGTGCCGCTCGGTCTTTTGGGAGTCGTCGCGGCCATTCACGTCCGCGCGATGGATAACAATGTCTATACTCAGATAGGTATCGTATTAATCATTGGTTTGGCGAGCAAGAATGCTATCCTCATTGTGGAATTCGCCCGCGAATTGCGCCTGAAAGGTCGGAGCATTCGCGACGCAGCCGTCGAAGCAGCCCAGATGCGATTCCGACCCATTCTGATGACCAGCTTCGCTTTTATCTTAGGAGTAATGCCACTAGTTTGGGCCAGGGGTGCCGCTGCCGCAAGTCGGCAAGCACTAGGTACTGCGGTATGTGGTGGAATGATAACATCTACCGTGCTCGCTGTATTTTTTGTTCCCGTCTTCTATGTCAGCATACAGAATTGGATCGAATACTGGCACGGTCCTCCCTCGCCGCCCGTAGCAGACCAAACTTAAAAAAGCGAACCAGTAACAGCGAAACTCTCATTTAGGCAATTTAACCATCTCAAGAAATCGCCGTTCCCGCCCTAACGCATCTAGGCGTAAGGGCGAAGCATTTGTTGGGTATAGGGAAATTAGCCGTTGAGCGTTCGCTCCGGTTTTTGAACGGAACCGGGCCTAACGGCCAACGGCTAATCTGTACAGTTTAAAATACTGCACAACCCTACGCAGTGGAGGAAATGAAAGGGTGTGTCCCTACGCATCCTCACTACGCATCCTTCAAGCTGAAATCGTCAAGGCACATCTTCACGAAACCTTCATCTCGAATTCACTGAAAAACGGTTGAAGACAGAATCTTCTCCTTTAGACTTTGCCTCCATAGTCTTTTCTACTTTGCCGGCATTTTCCTACAAGAGTGTTTCAACAGGACTCAACCATGCGAAAACAATTGATAGCCCTCGCCCGGCGAAGTGCCTTCGCGATAGTGTTGGCGGCATCGGCATTCGGTGTTTGGAACGCCAAAAACATACATGCTGCAGATTTTTTCTGGGATGCGGATGGAAACTCTAAATTAGCGACAGGTGGTACCGGTAACTGGGATACAGGCGCATCGATATGGCGGGCTGGCAGCGATACCGGAACGCTCGTTCCTTGGACCAATGCGGGAAGCAACAATGACGCATTCCTCGCGGGTACTGCGGGCACGCTGACTTTGACTTCAGGCATCTCGGTAAATGACATCACCGTCAATCCATCGCCGGCCGGCACTTATACAATCGCCGGTGCAGCTCAAACGTTGACGCTTAACGGTGCATCGCAGTCAGTCATCGATGTCGCGAGTGGCAACACGCTCGCGGTTACGTCGGGCCAATCAGGAACAAATGGCTTTACGAAAAGCAGCGTTGGAACTCTGATTCTCGATGGCACTCTGGGATCGAACGGACTTTTCGGTCCGATCAACGTCAACGGCGGAACTCTTCAGGCAGGCTCCGCGACTAACAATGCTGCGAACCAGGTTCTGCGATCGAACTCGGTCAATCTGTCCGGTAGCACAAGCCTCACGACAGTCGGCACGACAATCGATCTGCGAGTCGGCTCGCTCAGTGGCAGTGGCGCGGTGACACCGGCGACCGGCGGTGCGGTCAATGTGCTTTCGCTCGCGGATTCCACTTTCTCCGGTACGGTGACGACGACCGGCGGCCTAAACCTGCGTGGCGGTAACGGGACGACCCAAACCTTCAACGGAAACGTAACCGGACTCACAGGAACGATCGGCATTAATAGCGGAGCAAGCGTCCGACTCACGGGCACGGGTGACAGCACCAGCGGCGTCATCGGACCCAACACAGGGACAACGACCACCGTCGCGCTCCGTGGCGGGACGTTCGCGATGGATAATTCCGGTGGCAATACGTCGGCTACGAATGGACGCCTTAGCGATGGGAATGCCTTTACGTTCCTCGGGGGCACACTCTCGCTCATCGGCCACATTGCAGGGACGACCGAGACGGTCGGGGCCTACGCCATGAACAGCGGATCGGCCACGGTGAGCGTCACCAATAACGGCGGCACGGGCACCGCTCTGACATTTACGGACTCCGGCTCGCTTCGCGACAGTACCGCAGGCACCGTGAACTTCGTCGGTTTGGGAACGGGAACGCTCGGGGCCGCCGGCAATGCCCCACGCATCACTTTTTCCGGCGCAATCAATGCCAACACGGTTAATGGAGCTTTGACGAGTTCGGCGAGCAGCGCCACATCGGTCACCTACGGTTGGGCGCGGGTGAATGGCACGAGTTGGGCGGGCAATGCCGCGAACGGCATCTTCGCTCTTTCAGAAACGGCACGGAACTCCGCCACTCTCGCGTCGGCCGCCGCGAATGAAATCACGACATTTACTCCCTCGGCGACTACTACGACTCTAACGGCGGATCTGGGTACGGCAGCAACATCGCTACTATTGAAGATCACACCATCGGCTTCAGGCCAGACTCTGGCAGTCGGCACGAACGCCATCAATAGGTCCGCACTCATGCTGGCCGGGACGACGGATTTCACGATCAGCGGCACCGGCGCGCTCTTTGGGACGGTGAGCTCGACACGATACGTATATGTGACCGAAGCGAACACGGTCCTCAATACTTCCCAGAGCTTCGCCGGATCAAACCAACCTTTCGTCAAATCGGGTGCCGGGACAGTGAATCTGAATGGTGTCGCGAATCAGCTCGGATTCACTACCAATCAAAACGTCAACCTCGCGGAAGGCACGTTGCGCGGCACGCTCACTTCTCTTGGCGGCGGGGCCTCCACGGACGGTGATTTCACCACGATTAATCTGCGCGGCGGCACATTGGAAATCTCCGGAGGCGGCAACTTCTCCCGTGCGGTCGACCTAACTGGCACGACGTCTGGCGGCGGGCTTAGCTTTGACGGCGGCGGAACGAATCGGGGCGACGGCGGGTTCTCGGCAATCGGCGGAGACGCGAACGTGACGCTCGTAACGACAATCGGTGGAAGCACGGCATCAAACCTGGTTTGGGACGACGGCGTCTTCCTTTCCAACGGCTACGCGCTGACCATGGGCTCCACTAAGGCCGACAGTCGAGTTGACATTACCAATAATATCGGACTTGATAACACGAGCGTAAGCGGTGGCGCTGCTAACAACTACTTCGCTCGGGAAATACGCGTCTCCGACAATTCCGGTTCGGCAACCGACGTTGCCAGACTCTCAGGTATCATCTCCGGAAGCACGAATGCCGATCTGCTCAAGACAGGCGCTGGCGTTCTCGAATTGAGTAACACCAATACTTACGCGGGCAATACACTTATCCAGCAAGGAACGCTCGTCGCAACGAACGGATCGGCGCTTTCAGACACCGGTTCCGTCATTCTTTCGAATACAGCGGGGGCTACGCTGCAACTCAACTCCAATGAGACGATCGGTGCTCTCTCTGGCGGTGGAACAGCAGGTGGGAATGTCAGCTTGCAATCGAATACGCTCACTGTCGGCGATCAACGCGATAGCACTTTCGCTGGTGTGATCAACGGTGTAAACGGTTCCCTCAACAAACAAGGTGTTGGAAGTTTGGTTCTTACGAACTCTAATACCTATACTGGAACGACAACTATCAGCAACGGAACTTTACTTGTAAATAACACCATCGGTTCCGGAACCGGCACGGGAGCAGTCACGGTTCAAACCGGTGCCGTGCTAGGTGGTTCTGGTTCGATCGCTGGAAATACGACATTCCAATCTGGCTCGACTCACTCGCCTGGTAATAGCCCAGCCATCCAAACGTTTTCAAGTGACCTCACATATAGCAGCGGTTCGACGTTCGTATGGGAACTTTTGAGTAGCGGCAATGCGACGATCGATCGAGGCGTCGAGTATGACGGCGTCAATGTGGGAGGGCTCATGACAACGGAGGCCAACGTGAACGCGAACCTCGTGTTCAACTCGGTCGGCTCAACGGTCGACTGGACGAATGCATTCTGGAATACAGATAAAACTTGGTTGGTTTTCCAAAATACGATTGCGCCGAGTCTTGATACAAACGGTTCAGTGAACGATGCACTCGGCTACGCGTTCTTGCCAGCATCGATCTCGAATGACATCAACAACGTATCGCTTACATCCGCTCGCCCCGGATCCTCATTTGTTTGGCAACAAATTGGAGCTGGAAACGATCTTTTCTTGCACTACAACTTCACCGCCGTTCCTGAACCAGCCTCTTTGGGTGGAGCGATGGTTCTGCTCGGATCTTGGGCCATGCATCGATCGCGTAGAAAGAAAGCCGGTATCGCCGGATTCGTTGAGTCCTGAGTCCTTGGATGCGTGGATGCCGCGTTGAATGGAAGTAAAGTCGCTCTCTTCATGCTTCTCCGCCATCTTGGCTCGGATGGGATTGAGATCGACATAAGCCGAACAAGCTAAGAGTGCCTCGTCATCGCAAAGTCGAACTGCCCGACAGCGACTTTCAAAGGATTTTCCGACCTCGCCATCTTCTTTCTTCGCTCGGACAGCGATCTTTTGACAAAGCAACCGCATCCACCGACGGGAAGCAAGACTACCAGCACGGTCGTCGACGTGCAGGCGAATTAAGCGGAGCGGATGACGACATGCGACGTAGATAGACGGTAGAATTAGGAAGCCCGCATCTACTTCCCACTCTCGTTACTTGCAAACCGCCATGAAACAGTACATCCAATTTATCTTCGCGAGTCTCGCCGTCCTTGCTATCAATTCTGTATCGGCAGCCGAAACGAAGCCTAACATTATTTTTATCCTCGCCGATGACCTTGGCTGTATGGACGTCGGCTGTTTCAATCCGAAGACATTCTATGAGACACCGAACATCGACTCGCTTGCCGCGCGAGGGATGAAGTTTACACAAGGCTATGCGGCATGCTGCGTCTGCTCGCCGACGCGAGGCAGCATCATGTCCGGCAAGTATCCGCCGCGATACGGAATCACCAATTACATTCAAGGCGGAAGGACGGGGAAACTTAACCCCGCGCCGAACGCCGATCATTTGCCGCTCGAGGAAGTCACCATCGCTGAAGCATTACGCGATCACGGTTACTCGACGTTCTTCGCCGGCAAGTGGCATCTCGGCGGCGGCGAGTTCTATCCTGGCGCACAGGGCTTTTCAATGGAGCTCGACAACGGTGCTGGCAAGAAAGCGACCACGCAGTTCTGGTATCCGAGATCGGAATTGCCCGTACCCGATCATAAAGACGATCCTAAGACGACCGAACGCATCGTCAACGAAGCGGTAAAGTTCATCAACGAGCACAAGGAAGGACCGTTTTTTGCCTATCTACCGTTCCTCGCGGTGCATGTTCCGCTCGGCGCGAGTGCTGAACTGGTCGCGAAATACGAACATAAAGCCAAGGGTTCTCCGGCTGATGCGTGGGGGCAAGAACGCGGGAATAAAGTCCGGCTGGTTCAGAACAATGTTCAGTATGCCGCGATGCTGGAACAACTCGACTCGGCCATCGGTCGGGTACTTGCCGCCGTCGAAAAGAATGGACTCACGCAAAAGACCGTCGTTGTCTTCATGTCCGATAACGGCGGCCTTTCCACCGCCGAAGGTCACCCTACGTCGAACCTCCCGCTGCGGGGCGGCAAAGGCTGGCCTTATGAAGGAGGCGTGCGCGAGCCGATGATCGTCTGCGCACCGGGGGTAACGAAACCCGGCAGCACGTGCGACTCACCGGTGATCAGCACCGATTTTTATCCGACGCTGATGCAGCTTGCGGGCCTCGCGTTGATACCAAAACAGCATCTCGATGGAGTCAGCTTCCTACCGTTGCTCAAAGGCGAAACGGCACAGCGCGGCAAGCCGCTCTTTTGGCATTACCCTCATTACGCAAACCAAGGCGGTACACCCAATGGGGTGATTCGCGATGGCGATTGGAAACTCATCGAATGGTATGAAGACGGTGCGCTCGAACTTTACAACATCCCGCAAGACCTCAGCGAACAAAACGATCTCGCCGCGAAAGAGACCAATATAGCTAAGAAGCTTCATGCGAAACTCGTCGCATGGCGAAAGGAAGTCGGAGCCATCATGCCCACACCGAATCCAGACTTCAAAGACGGGCAGGAGAACAAAAAGAAAAAATCAAAATGAACTCCACCGCGATCGTCATCACCCTGCTGTTGGCATGCTTCGAGTGAAACTATTACGAGAAGGCGTACAACTGCAAGTCGATTCCCATTCCACGGATGCTAATCACCCCGACCGTCAAAAGTTTGAGCGACCAGTAGAACTTATCAGTGGTGCCTATCGTTAGAATGCCCCCGATCGAGTATCCATTAGTCAATGAATCATTTCCAAATCCCAACCGACTCGCCTCCATTACCTCGCACCTATTGGGTGCTCGAAGGCAAATTTTTGGCGGGGGCTTACGCAGGACAAGCGGATCGGGTTAATCATGAGATGCGAATTCGCGGGTTATTCAACGCGGGGATGCGGACCATTGTCAATTTGATGGAAGTTGACGAATCGAATAACGATGGGAAACCGTTTGCTCCGTATGAGGAATTGTTGCAGGAATTTGCGGCAGAGGCTGGAAAAAAAGTCGAGTGCTTTCGATTTCCGATCGTCGATGTAATGTGTTTGATGTTTTACAAAGACTTCGCCGCGCCGACGTTGCAAGATCGTCATGGCCAGCACCAGAAAATGATTTGCAACGAAGTTTTGTTCTCAATTGGCAAGAGAATGCGCGGCCGGCCAAATCGTCAGCGACGAAACTTAACAATGATTGGTTTACTCGCTTAACGGGCTTCTCTGAACGTTCACCTAGCGAAGTTCGTGAGAACATCTCGGTAGACGGCCAGCGGCTAACATCGAACGTGAATGGAGCATCGTTCCAATGTGGGCAGTTAGAAATTCTATCGCTTGCGGAATTGCGAAAGCAAGCGAATGATGTTAGCGGTGATCGGACGAAAATGCTAAGGGTCGCTGAGAGCTCAATCGGATTGGCAGAGATTGATGAAAAGCTTTCGAGGATGTCGGAGATAGAACTGGATCAGTTGCGAGCAAAGCTGAGAATCGGTGTGCAGTGGGATACACAGGTCACGCTGGATGGTTGCGAGCACTTGGTGACTCAAGCGTATTGCTCTGCATTGCCCGTAGCGTACAGCAGTCTCCCATCGAAAAACTGGGAGCGTTTTGCGCGGTTGGTACTTGAAGCGGCTTATGAAGCGACGTTTGCAACTGCCGTTTTGAATGCAGGAAGTACCGGCAACAAAAGTGTGTATCTAACCTTGCTTGGCGGCGGCGCGTTCGGCAACGAGCAGGAATGGATTCTCGATGCGATTGGTCGGGCGTGTAAATTATTCAAGCACGTGAACATGGACGTTAAAATCGTCAGCTATCGACGATCGAACTTGGCGGTGCGAAACTTGATCGATACGGTTACACAAACAGTTAATGGATAATTAAATGAGCCGTCAGGCAACGAGTGTCAATTGACTGCACAAAAATCATGCGGAGTAAGTTCGCTATCGAGGCCTCACGTGGATTTCGAAGTTTCGCGATACTTTCTTACCTATCGACATGCAATTCAGCCGATCAAATTAGCGACTCGTTGCCATCGAGCCTTCATGGTGAAGCTGTTTAGGCTTCTGTCATGCAGGTTATGAGCCTGCGGTGTGGTGTGGGATTCGAACCCGCTACAGTCAGATTTGCAGTCTGATGCTCTTACCAGTTGAGCTAACCACGCTGGATATCGCCATTGTCATAGTCCATGTTCGGAACAGGCTGGACCCAATCACCGATGATGGTCAGACTGCCGCTGGTCCCGGCGATATCAACGAACAGGCTATAGGCTTTTGGCTATAGACTGTAGGTGAGAAGACAGTTTGATTATCAAAAGGTTCATATTTGGTTGAGGGATGAGAGGTGAGGAAGACTGTGACTCGTTTTAGGCGACTGCCGCCAGTTCTTCGGGCGCGACAGGCATTACGTAGTTGTTCGCCAGGTCGATCCTCAAATTTCGACAGCGGCTGATTTGAAACTGTCGAGGTTCTTCTCGCGTAAGACAAAGTCCCATGAAATGAGATTCACCCAAGAAGCGATAGGGGCTCACCACGCGCCGGGACGCCTTTCCCTTGGCGTCAAAATAGTCAAAAACAACGACAAGGTCATCGGATTGTTGAATGGCACGGGCGATCATCGGCATTAAGTTTTGCATGGCTATTTCCTTGACAGATTGGACAACGATTTGTTCCCTACAACCAATGATCGACCGTACCATTGACACCTTAGGTCCCGCCGCTGAGTTTTTTTCTTCGCGGTTCCCTACTGCACAGAGTGCGCACGGATTTCCTTGGGATTTTGCATTTCAACCATTTTCTTTGGCCTTCTCATCGGATCGTAAGACTATTGGCGCGCCCTTCACGCAATTTGCGGATCGCATCAGAGGCAAGGATGCTAATCAAATCTTCGTCCAACTGCGTGTCAGCAGTCGAAGAAGAGGCCAAACCATCATCTAGAACTTGATTAGCGTGAGGTATCGAGCTTTCACCTTCCGCACCCAATGCAGCGTGTTGGCGATTCAACGAATTGATTACTAACAAAACATCGATGGGTGAAACAACACCATCGTTATTCACATCACAATGGTTCGTTGAAAGCAAGTCTAGCGTCGGAGCTTGAGCCGCCCTTCGATTTAGATGGTTAATAACGAGCAGTACATCGATGGGCGACAAAAAGCCGTCGCGATTTACGTCGCGAGTATCATAGGTAGTTGTGGTCGTTATGGAACTAGAAGTGAGAAGTCGGCGAGTAGCTAACGGAAGCTCAGCTAACATGAGCGGGCTCGACGAAGAGACAGAAACATCCGAATGGCCTAGCACATGCCCTAGCTCGTGCATTAATACAGTCAGCAAGTCGGCGCGACCGAAGGCTGGGCTGGCGGCCACAGCCGTTCGCTCTGTGCTGCTAACACTGAAACTGAATTCCGTATCACCGGCTGGCGTGCCGTCGACGAACCAGCCATGACCGGCGGCAGTGTCGTCGATATAGATTCGCTGATCAACGGCTCGACCAAGCATCCCCGCTGGAAGATCGGCGATCTCGACGGTCACCGATTTTAGAAGTTGGGTTTCTAAGTTGGACAGTCCTGTAGCTGTCCAACGTGAGATAGCCTCCGTCAACAATGCTGGCAGCGCACTGGCACTTACCTTCGCCGTACCCGCTACATTTCCCTCAGTCGACATCTGCGGCGCGCCGACGATCACGATGTTCGTGGTGCGTGGTGTAGGCACCTGCTCGAAAGCATTCAGCAATACTTGTTCGAGCAACTGCGCGGTGGCGATCGTGAATTGTACGACCGCGCGGCCATCGGGCTGCACGATCCCCTGGGCGACGATAGTCGGATCGAGCATCCCCAGTGTTACATGAAATTTCGGAAGAAAGCGATCGCCTGGCTGAATACCGATCGCAAGATTAACAATTCCGAACGGCGTGGCTCCCAGGATCGTACACGTATTCAAGCCAACGTGCAGCGACGAACAAGTCAATTTAAAACCAGCCACGACATCGTCGTTCCGAATCGTACCGGAGGCTGCTGATGTCGTTATCATCGCTCCGCCACTGGCGTTGGAAAGTGTCACACTGAATTTTTCATCGGGCTCATTCGTTGCATCACCGCTGACATTGACGGCAATTACTTTTGAACTTTCGTTGGCACCGAATGAGACTTGGCCGCTTGGGAACGCACCGCCAAAATCAGCCGTGTTGGCCGGCGTCGTCCCGACGCCTGTGACGGTGTATAGAACCGTCGTCGCACCGGAGACATCTCCCAAGCGAGTGACAGTAAAAGTGAATGGGGTGGTACTGCTGTTCCCTTCGAGCTTGTCGGCACTTGTCGCGGCAATACTCAATGTAGTGGGGAGCAGATCGGTTTGTACAGACGCAGTTGCCTCTGACACGATTGTATTGTCAGTCAGCGAGCGAATCTGCACCGTCACTTCGCCTTGTCCAAAGTCCCCCAGTGCGGTGCTGAGCAGGATCGCTCCACTGGCCAACCCAGGTAGACGGAACAGCGGAATCGACTGCGCCGCACGGCCATCCAAGCCAACCAGCGAAGCGGTTACAGGCCCGCTCTTTGAAAGAATCGTGGCTGTGTATTGATCTTCCAAGTTGCCGAGGTTGTCTACTCGAAGTAAAAACGAAGCTGTGCCGGGTTGAGCTAACTTTTTTGATACTTGGTCAAAAGCAGCAGTCATGGCTAGAGTGCCCACGATATTCACATTCACCCGATCCGAAGCAACGACACTTGAATTTGCTCGAGATTTAGCAACTCCAACAAGCTGTAGTGGTCCAGGGAATGCGAAGTCAATCGCTCCTACGTTGATTGGAACTGTTTGCGATTGTCCAGGAGCAAGTGTTACGATGATTGTTCCGAGCGTTGCGGCCAGTGCAGCAGGCGCCGCCAACATCAAATCAAACGTGTCAGTGAACTGTCCTGTGTTGGTAACGATGAACTGGAATGAGCTACCCGGAACGCCGCTATTGGGTGTAATATCGACAGCGACGCCAGCAGCAACCACTGTGAGCAATCCATCGGTGACTCCAGTGATCGTAACATCGGTGATCGAAGCCGCCGTGACCGAGAACGGATAGTCAGCAGCCGCCGTCCCAGTCGGCGGAATGATCGTTAACAAGATATCGCGGAAGTTGCTCGCGCCAGGCGGCACCGTGAAGATGCCGCCCGAGGAGATTGCTTGGAAGCCGGCGGGCAAGCCAGTAGTGAATATGACGAAATCATCGCTCTGGCTGCCGACGTTGAGGACCCGTGCGACATACGTGACCGATGTACCTTGGCCTGCCGTCGCGCTGGTGGGAGTCAGCGAGACGACCACACCTTTGGATTCTGGTCGAGCATCAGGCAAAGTGGGAACGCCTGCCAGAATGAGCGATCCAGTTACCGATGTGGTTACTCCGCCGACGATTGCATTGACCAGAAAATCGTAATTGCCGAGTACATCAAACGCGCCTGAAGTCAAACGCATGAACGCGACGTTCGAACCACCAGCCGGAACAGTGAGAGTGTTCGAATCAAACTCCACCCAATTTGCCGCTACACCGCTCACGGATAAATCGTAGGTTACCGGCACCATTGAAGGATTGGAGAACGCGATGGAAAACGGTGCGATTTCGGCTGGTCGCACCGTTCGCTCGCTGGGGAATAGCGACATCACTTGTTCGGCCGCTACGACCGTGCGTGGCAATGTGACTTGTCCGGCAGTCCCTTGAAAAGCAAAGTCGATCGTCGTACCCAGCGTTACTGCCCGCGACTCGCCCGGTCGCAACGCCGTTACCGTCGATTGCCAAGTCAGCGTTTCGATAGGAAACGACGGAGCGAGCGTGAGATCAAACACATAGGTATCAAAATCGGTCCCAGCGACAATCTGCGATGGTGGAATATTGAATGAACCTGGGACTACCGCAACTCCCGTTTGGTTCGGAATCTGCACTCGCGCAGTAACAGGCAAGCCCGGCAATGGGTTGATCGTGTAAATCGAAACTCCGCCGGTATCTGCGGTGAACAGATATTTGCCGTCGGTACTGAGTGAATTCGGTGCGATCAAGTCGATCGGAATGGAGGAATTGCCGATCAGCGGACTGCGCGGGTTGGAGGCGTCGATTACTAGGACGCTGGGAAAAACGGAATTGCCGACAATACCCTGACTGGCGAACGCAAAGCGTCCACCACCGAGCGAAGTAAAATTGACCCAAAATGTCGAAGAGAGGAGATCGAGAATGCGCGTCGTCACTATCTTGGGGTCCAACCGATCAGTGACATCGAGCGTGGTGACGGTGAGGTTGCCAATGACGACACCATTCGGATTATCTTGGAAACCTTGGGTGCTGCCTACAACGACTCCAACGTTGCCGCTGACACTAACGCCGAGCGTTACAACCGTGCCTGGAATGTCGAGGCTTTTCAGAATCACTGGGTTGGCTTCGTCGGTAACGTCGACAACCTCAATTCGACCCACACCAGCTTGCGTATTGCCTTGCGTAGCGGTGGTAGTCGCTAAGTAGGTTGTGTTTGGGGTAACGAGAGCCACGCCAAATACAACGTGGTCTCCGCCAGCCTCAGCGCAACCCGATACGTCGCTGGGATCGGGGGAGTTATCACCGTGAGTATTGAATAACACACTATCTAGAGTAGGCGTGGCGATCGTTGGATTATCGATACTGTCTAAATTGAGCTTGATCGCGATTTGATCGCCGAGTTGCCGATAGATATCTTGACTACCCAAGAAGACACAGTAGTTCTGTGTACTTACAAATGCGTGAGTGGTATTGGAAGTCAAATCGTTTGCTAGGTCATAGCGGATAAGCATACTGCTACCGATTAGCGGTGGCGCGAGTGGTGTGTTCTGTAACGCAAATACATCGAGATAAAATGACCTTCCCTCGGGTCTAAGTGCCAGCAGCACATTTTCTTGGATCCTCGCACCAAGATGGTTGCCGGGGATCGTGCCGACTACAACGGGGTTGGCTGGATCTACATAGTCGATGATTTGTATTCCATTGGTACCACTGGCATATGCGATATTGTTGCGCGCTGCCACTCCGCGCGATCCACCGCTAATCGGAACTTGGCCAACCAACGTCAACGGATTGTTCGATGGGACGTCGTAGACCATCAGGCTAGCCCCATCGGTGGTGAAAATCATGCCCTTGTGGCCGATCAGTTCGTTGATCCCAGCGGGCGCGTCAATACCGCCGATACCGAGATTGTTTGGATCGGTTGCATCGACGATGAACAGCCCCGGTTGGTCGGTAGGTGCCCCGAGATTGGAGATGGCATACAAGCCGTTGTCGAGCGCCGTTACATGATCGACGCCCCGTGCGGCGCGGTCGAGTGTTTGCTGATGAATGATCTGCGGATTGGCGGGATCGCTGATATTGAGAGTTGCCAAAACTACGTTGCCCGTGAAGGGAAAGTTTTGAGTCAGGTCAGCAAAGCCACCTTGGCTGGCCGTGAGCAGCGCTCGATTGCCGTTGACAGCCAAGTCAAACACATGGACTGTGCCCGGAATTTGGAGATCGCGCAGCAGTCGCATATTGCGTGGGTCGCTGATATCTACGACGCGCACTACGCCCACTCCGTTTTGCGTATCGGTCCCGGTGGCAGTGCTCCCCGACAGGAGCAGAATCGTCGGCGACACTTGGACGACACTCCACGTGTTTTGATTTCCTCCGCTCTGATCGATACCGAGCGGATTTTTGATGCCGTCGTTGTTGGTGCCATTGTCATTGAACAGCACACCATCATTGACACCATCGCGGCCCGCCGGAGTTCCATTGGCCGAGACGGCGTCGCCATCGAAGAATGGTGCGGCGGGATTGCTGATATTGATCGCGATCAGACCACCGTTCTGGTCGATAATGTCACGATTGAGTGTAAAAATGATATTGACCAACACAATGAACGCATGCGTATCGGTGACGATCAAGTCAGTAGCCGTGCCGTATGGAATATCGCCTGTTGTCCCAAGCTGAGTTGGGTTGGCGGGATCGGTTAATGAAAATGTGGTAAGAGTTGTCGAACCACCGCCGGGCCGCGCCAATACTGACACCAACAAGTTTCCTCGCATTTCCAGTAGGCTTGTCGCGAGGCCCACCGTGCGCAGCAGTTGTGGATTCTGCAGATTGGCACCGGCGATATTGAATACGCTGATTCCGGCTGGGTTCGCCACGTAGACGAAGTCCCCATTTCGCACCACATCGTTTGCGCCGGCCACGGCGGCTTGACCCACCAGCGTGGGCGAACTGACCAGCGGTGCCAGTGCCTCGATCTTGAGCGTATTGGTTACGGTGCTTGTCCCCGGTGGCAACACGCTGGGCGTTGCATCAATGGAAGCCGTCAGCGGCGATCCGACTAGGAATGATGCGGTGCCCGTTCCGCCAGGGATTGGTCGACCGTCCATGCCAGTGAGCGTCAAAAGGATCGAGTAGTTGCCATTGGGCAGTCCGGTTGTATTGATCGACCCAAGTGACAAGGTAACCAGAGACGTTTGGACAGTCAGATTGACGTCGACCGGCGTCGAAGCCGCACCGACCTGTTGGCCCGTTGAATCTTTGACGACAAACGACGCCTTAGCGTGCTGTTCGCGATTGACCGCATTGAGTATTCGCGCGGAAACATCGACAGTTCCGCCCGCATCCGTGAACGGCGGCGCTGCCGTCACTGAAACGACCGAGACAAATTCCCGCCGCGCAATCAACGATCCGTTCGCCGTTTTCGAGATGCCGGATGTTCCGGCAATCGAAACATCGATCTGGAAATCAAACGCTGGTAGCTCCGCGAGCGAGGTGGGCGTGAGCGTGACGACGACGGTGGCAAATCCATCCCGATTCAGCGTCACTTGCGAAACGCTCACGTCCGTCGTCACTCCAGCAGGAACCCCAGCGACGCTGACGTTGTAGGTGGTCGCGGAAGTCCCGATATTATGGACCAGCAGCTCAAACCGCGCCGGCACTTGCGGTTGTGCGACCTGCGAATTCGGATTGAGGAACAACTCAAAGTTGCCCCGCAAAAGCGTCTGAGCCACGACGGCGAAGTTATCGAGTGCCGCGCCCAGACTCTGCACTGCCGATTGAATCGCGGTCGGCGTCGTGGCCGCATTCAGTCCATCTCGAGCCGTCGCGAGCGGGTCGGCGAACGACGCTAAGATTGGATTGACGGCCAACAGACTCAAGGTACTGTCGAGACTTGCCAACGCCTGTGCCTTAAACACTGGTTCGTCCGGTATCTTCACGAGGTTGGTCAGAGCAATACTGAGATCGTTCAGACGGTTGGCCAAATCGACATTGCCGAGTTGGCTCGCCGCCACCGAGGCAGTAGCGATCGCATCGGCACCGGGGACGGCAACACGAACTGGAATCTGTAAAGATTGAGTCTGTTGCGCACCATTGGTACCGAAAGCTGCCGTAATCGTCGCGTTCAACGTTGTATTAAGCGGTGTGCTCTGATCTACGGTCAACATAATGTTTTGTGTCGTGGATTGCCCAGGAGAGAGCGTCACACTATTCAGGGTTCTAGCCGACAGACCGGTAGGTGTACTGAAGGCAAAGTTGATCGACTCCGATATATTACCTGCGTTGGTAATGATGATTGAACTAGCAACCGTTCCTCCGGGCGTGGTTGCCACAGTCGCCGGATTATTGCTGATCGTTATGGCGTCAATAGTCGGCATAGTAAACGTCACAACCTGAGACTGAGTAATCGCTGAGTCTGAAGTGCTGGTGACAGTAAGGGATAGCGAGACTTGAGTCCCTGGCGCAGCCAATGGCTGACCTGAACTAGGTACAAGGAAGAATCCCGAAATACCAGTCTGGCCAGCAGGAATTGTGACTTCATTTCCACTACTGCGAAGTTCAAATCCGTTCGGAATACCGCTAAATGAAAGTTGGAAAGTGTCTGGCGCAGGGCCGAGATTCCTTATGTTTGCGCGAAATGCAGACGGGATCAAACCCCCCGAAAATGGAATCGTAAGGACATCATCGGGCGCGACCGCCAATGAAATTGCTGGTTGCGTCGGGTTGATCGCAACGCGAAATTGAGATTGCGTAACTAAACTTGGATTCGATTGCGCGCGAGCTAAGATCTGTACGGAATAATTTCCACTTTGTACTCCAGCTCGAGGAGTCAAGGTGACTAAGCCGTTCGCGCCAATGGTTGCCTCCCATCCGATCGGTGCTTGTACTGAAAAGTCGTAGTTTTCCGTCAAGCTGGTTTGAACGTCGAACTGGAAGTTCGTTAGTGTGTTCTGATCCGTCGACAACGCAGTGGGTACGTTGTCAATTCGCAGTACTTGGCCAGCCGATCCATTGAGTGTGGCTGTGTCGAATGTCGAATCAGCAACCAATGCGACTGATCCACTGAAACGGCCTAACGTCAGGCCGTTGGATAAAGTATATGGAGTCGAACCCACCGACAAATTACCACTCGATGGCGCAAAAGCGATGGTGCCATCTGTGACTTGAAGACTGACACGTCCATTGAAATTGGGAGAGAAACCAGGACCACTTCCCTGGAGCGATGCGGAAAAAGTACTAATCGTATACGTACCAGCAGGTAACGTGACTCCTGACAAAATCAATTTATCTGTCGTCAACTGCAACGTTGCGGTACCCAATAGTGTCGCCTGATACTGATCGAAGTTGACGCCCGCTCCCAAGTTGGATGTCGACTCAGGAAATGACGAAAAATGACCGGTGCCGACGACATCGTAATGAACCGCGCCGGAGACCGACACTGCAACAGGATCAGTGGGCGCAAGCGTAATCAGCCCCGTTCCAACAAGTTGGCCATTTGCATCGTGAATCGTCGCCGTAGGAACGACTAGGTTCGATGTGCTGATGGCGGTGCTGACGTTTCCATCAAACGTTACATGGAGTTGCCCGGAAACGGAAAGGCCAGCGGTTTGAATCGTTGCAGCAACAGCGCCCGAGCTGGCATTGGATTGAATGCTGCGAGTTTTTGAAGCGACGGTTGGACGTTCGAACGGAGTCGGATCAAACAGCGCCGGCGAAAGTGGCGGGTCAAATGCTAAGTAATAGCCAGCAATCATCCCGGCCGCAAAGCCAGCGAAAAAAGCCGGGTCTTTCAACAAAAAGCCAAATTGTTTAGAGGCTAACTGTGCTTTTGCTGCTCGTAATGCCATAACCGCATTCTTAATTCCTGCTGTTAGGTCTTCATACGTCCCATGCGGAACAAGCGTGTTGTTTATGTGGATCTTTATGAGAGTGACTTCGATTTGGTCTCCCAAAAAGCCCAATAGAAAGCCTGCAAAACCTCGCAAGGCCCAGTTTTGTGCTTGGCCATTCGCGACGATATAAGTTGCGATCTGCTCGTTAATGCCGTGAGTCCCATCCGAGAGAACTCCCACCGTCTCTCCAGTAGCCAGATCAGATTCGTACCAAGCGATAACAGAATCGCCATCGATCGTCACGCTATGCGCCGGGATTATTACGAGCTTTCCTGCATTGAGCGCGTTGCTGATGCGCGCCTTGACGTCATCAGTAAGCGAGAGCGTCGCCACATCGGATTGCTGACCCGGTGCAAGCGATAGCAATGCAACACCCTGTGATTCTGCTGCATCAAAAACTGACTTCGCCGATACGGGAAGCGCGATTTGCGAGGTTGTAAAGCTGGTTGGCGTGCCAAACAAACTTCCTTCGATCTCGTCCTCAGCGAAACCTCGCTGCAGATTAAATGCCACGGCAATCATTGGATTCTGACCAGGGGCCAAAACGACGCGTTGATGCGTTGTCCGTAGATCAAATCCAAAGTGAAAGATACCAGTCTGACTGCTGGTGCTCTCGGCAGTCGTCGAAGCGATAGTGATGCGTGGCGAGTCCAAGTAGCTTCGCGTGTACATTACTTGACCCAGTGACTGCGTGACACCGCTAGCGATTGCCTCGAAATTGGCGATCTTCGCGCGCTGAGTCGCGACCAAGAAATCTCTAGTTATGTTGAGTGCCATCGGATCTAGGCCGGCTTGTTGATCTGGAAATGCAGTTGCATAGGTTGCAGCAAAATCGCTGAATCGGTTAAACGCGGTGCCCGACACACCTAGTGCCATTACAGAACTTACTGGACGACTACCTGATTGATACCTGATTGAAAACTAATCGTGTGAAGATCCAATGGGCTAATAGAAGGCGTTCCCAAAGAACCGATCGACACGTTAGTAGCCACCTGACCTTGCCGAGCTGCATAACCTATGCGGTCGAACAATGTACGCTCCGCAGACACCTGCGAACCGTCAGTTGCCGTAATCAACGTATTTAAGAATTCACCAGTAACCACAGTGGTTCCGAAGGGGAAATTCGTAAACAATTCCTGAAAGCTTTGGCCGACGTTAATTGAATCGTTCTTAAGGTCAAATGCCTCGTCGCCGATACGGAAATACGGAGTGTACGTGTAAGTTTGGGAACTGAAGACCGGTGTCCCCAGCGAATTACCCGTAACTAGATGACCGATTGCCAACGGCCGTCCGACTAGCTCGACCGAATTAAAAGTTTCGGTGAGAACGGTCGTTTGTCCCAGGGCATTTCCGAGACCAAACAAAGCTCCGGCTTGACTGTAGGTTTCGACGTTCACCGTGAGCGTCACGTGTTGCCGTAGCGCAGCCGAGACTTCCGCAAAAACCGCTTGAGATGGCGCAAAGGTTTGACCAACGACCGCATCAGGGAATGTCGGGTCAGCATCTTTGAAGCCTGCGCCAGCGTTGAACTGTATCCAATAGTGCTGCTTTGTCTCAGTCAGGAGCAGCGGATCGTGTGCTGGGTCCGCCGTTTGTGTACCCGCAGGGATGTAGCCGACCGTTTGAAAACTCGCTGGAAACATCGACAAGATTAATTGCTGGGCGAGCGGGTCGGAGAGTGTCCCTTGAACGTATTGAGAGGGGATGCCGCTGGAGCGCATCAAGGCGATGCCGAGGCTAGCTTCGTCAAGTGCGTTGCCGGCATTGGACCAGAGCGTGCCGCGAGCGCCGCGAAGCGAGCCGACATACGATTCGTAACCGATGTCGTGTGTCAGGAAATCGAATATGCGCTGCGGATCGTAATCGAGTTCCGCGGCTTTGGCTTGGATGAATGGATCGGTGGTGTTAGCGTCGGGTGTCGAAGCGAGCAATAGTGGATCGATGACGTCGGTCCGCAGCGTAGCAAACGGCGCTGCGTCGGTGACTGCGGCAGCGTCGACCGTTCCAAAGGCATGCGCGCCGGTATCGATTTGCAATGGCGTAGCATCTACTAGTGAGACGGAGACTTCGATGCTCGCGCGACCGAAGGCGGGCAGCGTTCCTAAACTCCACGCGAGTTCCTGCCCGTTCTGATCAGGTAACTGCGTTGCAGTCTTGAAGGTCACACCTGGTTCGAGCGTTGTTGTTAACAGCACGCCGCTGACTTCACTGGCTTGCTGGTTATAAACGCTGTAGGTGATCTTCAATTCGTGGTTCTGAATGTCCGCCGTGGTCCACGTTGATAGAACGCGTCCGACGGTAATCACGTCTGGCAAGTCACTCGCCAGCATCTGTCGCGGTTCAAGTCCTTCCAAGCCGGGTTGCAGATAACGTCGCAAGTATTTCCGCTGCAAGTTGCGACGTCGTGTTCTCTCGCGGATGCGATTCAACGTTGATTGAACTAAAATCTTCGGGAAGTACGTCATGGTGGATTCCTGCGAAATCGATACATAGAGCCTTCCTTAGCAGAAAATGGAATTGCCGTTCGTCTTGTTAGGCATTGACGCAGCTAGTCTGCATCTTTCCGCCGTTCGCTCTGCTGCTGGAGAGAACGGGTGATTTTTGACGATTGCGACGATTCTACCAGCGCCGGACAGTGAATTCCAATGAAATGATCAGCGAACCTTTGCCGAACGTAACGATTGTGCCCGAACTCAGGGAGCAAAACGGGATCGAAATGGTGAATTGGCCGGTGAATTCTCCGACTCTTGACGATCTTAATGACGGATTGGATTGACGGGATTGCAACGAATCGAACTGCAATAACGTTTCTTCCTTCAATACTGAGTGCAGCGTGGCTTTACACGTGTGCATTGGCCCGGTTTTCGTTAATGGAGCGGACGCGATGAGAATTCTTATAAATCGATTGGCGGTTTTGATTGCCATGGCCATCGTCGTGAACGGGGTGAATGCGCGGGCTCAGCAAGATAGTGATCCATCGTTCGATGCAATGGGCCGAGGTCCAGCTTGTGATGATATGGGATGTGGCAATCAACGTTCTCGAAGCGTTTGTGCATCGCCTGTATGGACGGCGACAGCGGATGCGTTGTTCTTGCATCGAAGCGATCCGAGTTCAGCGATCCTGGCTTTCAACACTACCAATCCCGCTGAGAATCTCAATGCCCGAGATCTTCATTTCGGCGTCCATACAGGCTTTGATCTCTCGTTGACTAGGCAGCTCAGTTGCGACAATGCGATCGAGATACGCTACTTTGGAATCGACCATTGGCGGACCGCCGCATCGGCCACGACCACGCCCGGAGATTTATTTCAGATCAATGCCGCCGTGCCGATATTTACGTTTTCGGGAACAGGGATCGATGCGAACTACTCGTCGGCGTTGCACAATGCCGAAATCAACGGCCGCCATCGTGTTAATGAATGGTTAGATGTACTGTCTGGTTTCCGTTATGCTGAATTGAACGAGCACGCCTTTGCGAACTTAGTGGATTCGGCAGTGCCATTTAACTACGACAATGCAACTCGCAATCGTTTGTATGGTTTTCAGCTCGGCGGGCAAGCACTTCTATTGGGCAGAGGTGCCTTCGGGTTGGATGCCATTGGCAAGGCCGGTATCTTTAACAATCAATCGGCTCAAAACAGTACGATCAATACTGGTTTAGTGACGTTACCTGCGACAGGAAACGGCAGTCGCACGGCTTTTATCGGTGAGCTCGGACTCCTTGGCCGACTTCAGGTAACCAACCATCTCAAGCTACGCGGCGGCTATCGCTTGCTATGGCTGGATGGGGTGGCTCAAGCAAGTCAGCAGTTAGCCGCCAGCGACTTCGCCAACGGCACCGGTCTGAACAGCTCCGGCGAAGTTTTCTACCACGGAGCGTTCGCCGGACTAGAACTCAATTTCTAATCTCGGGATCTGCTCAATGCAAAAGTAATTTTTTTTTAAGATTCTTTTGGTACACGTGGCCCCGCCATTAGCAACATTCCTTCAGGCTCGATAATTAATAGCGTGCAGCTTACATTAACCGTCGCTAGCTTTGCCGGTCCAGGTTCAAGTGATTCTACAACGCGGCTGACGAGTCTACGTAGTCTCACATCAAGCTGGAACAGGAATCAATCCTAAACGTACGCAATGTTCAAATCATTGCGAGCAACGTTTTCAATTCAGCGCTCGACATCATGGCCGTGCTTATGTTGTGTTTTGCGATGGTCACGTTTCGTTCGTTAGCGAAAAGGTTGATGAAATAAATCTGCGGACTTTATTTACACGAGATGAGGGTGAAGTGCCAAATTATGATGAATCAGGACTATAGCTTCTCGATTTTAACGCCACACAATCCAAGAAAACGCGCCGCGAGCTTCACTGCGTGCCAGCTTATTTTACGTCGAAAACCAAGGCTGGAACGCTAGCATAGCAAGTGTCAGCGGAAATCTGGGGTCCAGAAGTTCGCCAATTGATCTATGCAACGGCGCGTCAGATGAAGTACAAGCGGCACGCAATCGATTGCTTGCTCTACGCATATCTCGTTAGTTCGAATGTGCTAAGTCGTGAGTCGAACGCGCTAGCGTCGGGCTGCTAGCTTGGATGAATCTTAGGCCGATACATTTCAGAATTTTGCACAAGTAATTCTAAATAGCCATGCCATCACGAATTTGGTTTGATGCAACGACGATTCAAAGACTTCGCCGACATGCGCCGGTCGGCTTGAGCCGCGTCGAAGCAAATGTGTTACGAGGCGCAATGCACCTGCCTCCCTCGCAAGCTCGCTTTTGTTCGTTCGATCGATATAGTCGACGGATTCAGGCAATGAAGCGCGAAGACGTCGAGAAACTTCTCGAGCAGTATGGTCGCTCGGGTACCTCCGCGATCGGTCAAGCTCGCAAAGCACTCAATCCAATTCGGAATTTAGGAAAGCTGATCGAACGCAACACAAGACTGACGCTGCGACGCTCCTTGTTGGCAGCCAAGACGACGCTCGGGATTGAAAAGCGGTTTCCCGATTGGTCGCCAGGCGACGCATTTGTTCTAAGCGGTTCGACTTGGGACTCGATCGACGCACCCACACTTGAAAGTATCGCCGTCGATTGCGGTTTAAATTTGGCGATTGTCATTAACGACATGATTCCTGTTCTGTTTCCACATCATTTTGGCGATCCAAAAGCCGTTGAAAGCTTCGCGACCTTTGCCGAATGCACGGCCCGCCATGCTGCGCTGACGCTTTGCATTTCCGAGTCAACCAAAGCAGATTTCGAACGCTTTGCGGCATCTCGATCGATTGTGCCTAAAACGACCCAAGTTATTCGCTTGGGCGATGAATGCGTTTGCTCGGTGACCGATCGTCCCCAAGAACTGCCTCGGAATTTTGAGAATCAAGGGTTCGTCGTTTCAGTTAGCACCATTCAAGTCCGCAAGAACTACCAGCTCCTCTACCAACTTTGGCGTCGATTTGCCGAAGAAGGGCGAACCGATATCCCGAAACTGGTGATTGCCGGTTCTTCCGGATGGATGACGAACGATCTTCGACATCAACTTCAACATGACCCGCTCATCAAGGACAAGATCGTGGTTTTGAATCATGCCAGCGATAGTGAACTGTCATGGTTATATCAGCATTGCCGCTTTAGTTTGTATCCATCTATCTACGAAGGTTGGGGGCTCCCAATTGTGGAAAGCCTCCGCTATGGAAAACCCTGTATCGCTTCGAATACATCGTCGATGCCCGAAGCCAGTCAAGGAATCGCAGTACATCTTGACCCGTACGACTTTCGGCAATGGCACGATGCAATCGTTGCGTGGTCGACAGATCACCAACTCATTACTCAAGCAACGCGTCGCATCAAAGATCATTACCAACATCGCTCATGGGATGCCTTCGGCCAAGATTTTTGCAACCGAGTGCTTTCCATCGGCCATCAACAAACATTTGCAAAAGCCGCGTAATCGAGACACGATGAAAATGCAAACATGAGCCGTAGGCGCTAGCCTCGGGCGTTTCATGTTAAAGCCTACACCGCGCGGCCCTCAGTTACCGGCTTGTTGATTTAATCTTTTAACAATTTTCCGTAGACGTCCTTCAAAGGCCACGAGTACGGCCTACGGCTGACTGTTAAACGAAATCCTTGCTGCTTGCGATTAAACTTAAGCCGCCAGCGCTGTGCCGTTCCCACATCCAATCGAAGGCATTCTCGATATTCCGAGCAAAAACTTGGCCGCTGAACAGCTCGGTGGTCGCAAGTTCGGCCGACAATCGGTTTCGAATGCGCTGCAATTCGATCGGGTGCCGAGCGAAATGCAACGCCGTATTTTCATACGCTTCGAACGAATCAGTAATGAGTTCCGGTAAATTCAACGCAAGAAGCAAGCTCCCTGCGACTCGCGATGAAAACGTTTGCCCCGAAAGCGTGAGCAGAGGTAGTCCCACTCGCAATGCATCGCTGGCAGTCGAGTGTTGGTTATACGGGAAGGTATCGAGAAACAAATCGGCTAACTTCTGCCTGTCTAAATGCTCTGGCAGCGATACCGAAGGAGCGAAGGCCAGTCGCTCGGAGTCGATGCCGCGTTCTGTGGCGCGCCGCCGAAGTTCAACACATATTGGTTCGCGATCGTATCGCAACCAGAGAATACTATTGGGGATTTTAGAAAGCAGGTTAAGCCAAATATCGAACAACTTGGCGGTCAGTTTGTAGGTCGTGCTGAATGCACAGAAAACGAAAGCATCTTCAGGAAGTCCAACCGATTTTCTCGCTATCGTCGGAAGGTCCTTCGTTCGCTGACTGTCGGTGACTAAATAACAGCCTGGTAGATGAACTAATCGTTCGGTGAAAGCCGGCTGCTGGCTGCTTGGAACAACATATTCGTCGACCAAAATAGAGTCGATAAAATCGACTCCCATCGTTCCTGGATATCCAAGATAGTTTACTTGAATCGACGCCGGTCGATAGGCAAGAATCTGAGGACGCGATAATTGCGTATAGCCTTGAAGGTCGACCAAGATATCGATCTCGTCTGCGGCGATGCTTCGAGCTGTTTCTTGAAAAGTCAGTTCATGACAATCGCGAAATTCATTGCACGCATCGACAATGCGTTTCCGGATCGGGCTTTTGTCGTCGACGCCAATCGAATAGCCAAAGACTTCGAAACGTGATCGGTCGTGCGATTCGAACCATTCGGGGACGATATAGCCAACGACATGCGAACGAAAGTCGGCCGAAAGATAGCCGATGCGAAGCTTTGACGGTCGTTCGCTGCTAGCAGTAGCGTTTCTTGACTTGTGAAATACCGGCAGAGTTGTTCGAAAAGCCCTTCCCCATTGCGATGCACAACGCAGTTGTTGCTCGGCTGTCGTGACGGTCGGCATCGCCATGAACGTGAATGGCGATATCAAGGGAGCCGAATGTTCACAATCTGTTGCTTCGACATGCGATGTAACTCGTTTGCAAAGTTCATCGAGACCATTCCACTGGCACGTTTGTTGGCAAAGATCAACGAGTAAGATCAACGATTCAGCGTCGTTGGGATCGATGTCCAAAGCCGTTCGAATGATTTTTTTGGCCAGTTCTTCTTCGCCTAACAATCGAAGTGAAATCGCCAAGTTGCGATGGGCTGGTAAATATCGAGGAGAAAGCTCGATTGCTCTTAGGTAAGCTTGCCGAGCGTTTGCGAGATGCTCTTGTTTCAAGAAAACATTGCCAATGTTGTTATAGGCGTTGACGGAACGAGGATTCAGTCGAATGGCTTGTTGATAATACTCGACGGCAAGTTCTAGGTTCCCAAATGCTTTCGGCTCTTCCGCAGAAACTGTGGGTGGTTTTCGCGATCCGCAATCGATTTTAGCAGTGAAATACAAGGAAAACACTGGACTGAGTGATTCCAAAAACCAAGGTTCGCTTTCTGATCGGAAATGCTTACCCAAAAAATTGCTATGGTTTGGATGGTGCAATGAGTTTGGCGGATGGATTTACAAGGGATG
>JAWXCK010000027.1:0-15728 GCA_034408855.1 Pirellulaceae bacterium | reverse complement strand
CTTCGTCATAGTTGCGGCTGATCTCTTGCGATTCGTAACTTTCGATGACAGTCGTGGTCATGTTGTGAACTCGACTCCCTGCTTTCGGATCGCGTCAGTATTCTTGGCGGTTTTTTCAGTCGCTCGAGCGGTCCGTTCGGCGGGCGAACCACCGCCAATATCGCCACCCAACGAGCGAACAGCGAATCCCGAAAATATCCCGCTGGCGGATACTTTTAACGAGCTCACCGCATCATTGACTAAGCCACCGTTGCCAGCACCGCCGCTTGTGTCGGGAGTAGGTGGCTTGGTTTTCTTGGCTTCCTCGGCTGCTTTCTTAGTAGCGGTTGCAGCCTTCTGCTCCTCTGAGATCGCTTTCAGTTTTTCTTTGGACGCAGCCAACGAACTTTGAGCTTCAGTTAATCCTTGACTGGGCATCGCAAGTTCTTGATCACGCCGTGAACGATCTTCCTTGAGAATGCCAGCCATCTGGCTGCGGTTCGATTGGATCTCGGCAAGTTGCGATTCAAAATCCGATTTGTTTTGTAAGCGTGATCCCGTTTGCTTTTCCTGGTTGGCGATGTGTGCGTCAGTACGCTCTTTCTCGATCTTCGCGAGCTTCCCTTCCAAGGCACTAGGATCCCAAAGAGCCGTAACGTAAGCCCAGGCTTTCTTGAATAATGAAACCATTTCGGTGATCGTGGCTTTGGATGCAAACAAAAAATTGTTCCAGCCGGTCTTCAGGCCAGCGATGATCGATACCCAGGCGGTTTGAATTCCGAAGAAGGAACCGACGAGCACATCGGCAACTGCATCGGCTGCCCCATTCCAAATTCCGATAAACCAGCGACTGACAGCATCCATCAATTCGCGAATCGTCACGACGACTTGCTGGAATCCGATTTGTAAACCGAGCCAGGCGATATCGCCAGCTTTGGCCAGATCTCCCGCTTGCACAGCGGCGACGATCCCACTCCATGTATCATTAAAAATCTGACCGAGTCCAGTGACCATTTCGCCCAAAGTAAAAATGGCTTTCCCGCCTTCTTCCGATGCGAAGAACGACGCCGCAGCTAGTCCGCCGAAGAGACCGATGGCAATACCCAACGGCGAAGCAAGAGCTGAAATGGCGATCGCTCCAATCGACCCGATGGCACCGAGCACTGCCGCGAATCCGGATGCGAGCGTCGCTGCCCCAGAAATAGCCGCACCCGCTAGAGCGATCGCACCTCCGATGGCAAAGAGTGCGGCTCCAGCCACGGCAATTCCAGCCGTCACTTTGGCGATCGTCACAATCAGTTGCTTGTTGTTGCCAATAAATAGAGTGAGTGCGGTGGCCGCACCACTAAACACGTCGATAATCTCTTTCAAGCCGCCGGCCAGAGAATCGCCGATCGCTAGAGCGACGCCTTCGATCGCGGACAAGGCAATTCGCATCGATCCGCCAAGACCTGCGTCCATCGCATCCGACGTCCTTTTAGCCGTTCCTTCTGCGATTTTCAATTCGGCCGATAATTGTGCAACGCCGCCTGCCGTTTGCGAAAGCACATTGGCGGAAGTGATGCCGAGCAGTCCAAAGGCTTCAGCCATCTTCGCAGTACGCTGAGCAAGCGGCATATCCTTGGTCGCGGTGTTGATGTCGTCAAGTATTTGAACCAGCGGTTTAAGTTTGCCGGCCGAATCGACGTTGCTCACATTGAATAGCGACTTGAGTTCCTTGCCGGATGCGGCAGAAATAACTCCTAAGCGTCGTAATGCCGTACCCGCTTCGGAACCTTGTATCCCAACGTTGCCGAGGACGCCGAGAATGGCCGTCGTATCTTCAAGCGTCATGCCGAGCGAAGCGGCAACAGGACCAGCATACTTGAGCGATTCGCCTAATCCTTCGACCGTATTAAAAGTGCTGTTGGCAGCCTTGGTCAATACGTCGGCCGCCCTGGCTGCATCGCCCGCCCCAAGCGAAAATTGGCGAAGCGTCGCGGCCATTATTCCGGCGGACAAGGTTGCATCGGTACCGGTTGCCCGTGACAACGCAAGCACGGCATCTGTCATGACAACTATTTCATCCGGTTTAAAACCAGCTCGTCCTAACTCGGTCATGAGATTGGCGACTTGGATGGCGGTGAACGAAGTGGTCGCCCCCAACTTACGAGCGGTATCGGTGAGCAACTGCAGTGATGCGGCACCTGATTCTCCGAGCGAACCGGTGACAGCGGCCGTCGCCCGAATCGCATCATCGAAGGATGCAAAATGTTTGGCGGAAAGAGCCAAGGGTAACCCGATAGCACCGCTTGCAATGGCTACTTGAGTCCCGATCGATTTGATCTGGCTGCCAAACTTCGATAGCTTTTGACCAGCCTGATCGAGCCCCTTCGTCCATTCGCCACCTTTTGTATAGAGCCGAACGTAGGCGGATGCGGCTTGTATGTCTCGTTGATTCGTCATAGGGATGAGAGGCTAGAAACTAGAAACTAGAGGCTAAAGACTAGAATCTAGGGACTAGAGACTTGAAAATCATGTGTTGGTAAAAAGGGATCGCATCGTTTGAAAACCTTCGTGGTTAATCGATTCGATTTCCTGCGCTGCGTTGGATTTTGGACGCGTATAAAACTCGTCGGGTCTAACTCGGCGACCGGTGTGCATGGCTTTGGCGAGTGCCATCTGGTTCGCCATCGATTGGAAGAGACCATCCATCACGCACTGCAATGTTTCGCGATGAACTTCCATCTTCCCGTCAAGCATCCAGCTCAGTTCACGCAAGCTATAGTCGAGTGGGTCTACGCCGACGATTCCGGCGATACGATACGTTTCACGATCGATTCGATATCCGTCGAAGCGATTGCTGCTTGCACACGTAGATTGGCTTCCGTCGCGATCTCGTTGCGTAGTATTCGTGTTAGCCCCAGCATGTCGTCGATCGCTTTCCGCAGCTGGGGATTCGGGAAAAAATCGACGAACGCTCGACAGAAAGCTTCGCCTGCTGTCTCGGAAACATCGCCGTAAAAGCCATCTAAAAAATCATCGACGGTGACTCCAAGTTCGAGAGCCTGCTCGCGACAAGCTGTATAAAGGATGTCCGACAATCGCAAAGAGTCGCTGATGAGCTCTAATAAAGGACGGCATTCATCGTTGAGCAACTCCCGCAGATCAACGCCATTCCGATCTTTCACATCGCGGATTGTTCGATTGGTGATCCGAACAACCCAGTCGCGGCCTGCCTGGTCGGTAAATGATGCCATAGTCGTTGCTCCTTAAACTTGGCTGCGGGAATTGAGTTCGGTTTGAACATTTCGAATAACGGCTTGTGAACGTTCGATCGCCAGGATCTGATCGAGCCAATACGCTTTGAGCTCGGTAATTGAAAGTTGCTGGATTGTTTTTACGGATGCTTCCTGTTCGATCTTGCCGTCGCGAATGAATTGAGAAAGCTGTTCGATCGATAACAAGCCATGGTGCCTGGCAAAATATTGCCCGTCGCGGAAGAGAAACGTACAAGGTGCTCCCGATTTCTCACCAATGTTGGATTTCATGTATTGCCGTTTAAAAACACTCCCGGAACGAGCGATCAGAATCGATCCGAACGACCCATTCGAGAACGCTGGATCATCTGCCACACGTTGGAAGATCGGCTTGAACTGGTCACAGAATGAGCAATGTTCCATCCAGCCCAAAATGACCGAGTTAGGATTAGCTTCAATCCATTTTTCAAAGGTCTCGTCGGTAAGAATGGTGATCATGCGAAGAGCCCTCGTGATAGACCGTGCCATCCGCCGTTCGATCGAATGATGTGAATCGCTTCGAACGGGCTAACGGTGAAAAGTGTCGTATTTGAAAGATTTACTAAAACCGTCTCACCATTCGTACCAGCGTTCTTTAGCCAGTAGTTTTTCCCGTCCGCCGGCGAAGTTGGTAATAGTAGCGTTGCTGGCCCGGCGTTGACGGCACCAGAACATTGCTCGCCATCCCCGCCATCACATGTTCCGGTTGATGGGATGTTTTCACCTTCGCAAACACTGCCGACTGCATTCCAAGTGCATTCAGAGTAACTATCGCATTGCGATTGATCTGACATTTCGCCGCAGCTCATTTCGGTCCAATAGCAGTAGGAATCGGCGCTGCAAGAAGCTTCCGAACCGTGAGTAGTGCAATCCCATGTTTCCCAGCTACAGCCTGTTTCGGATTCGCAGGAACTTTGGTCTGTGAATGACGAGCAATCAAAAGATACTAAGACCGGAGGATCAAGGACGACGACCGATTCGTTCGCCAAAAGTGCTCGGCCTGTTTGGATCACCGACGACGCTAATCGCAGCGATTGAACGAGTGTCTCATTGAACGTTTGGATACCGGTCCAAGTGTTGATCGATGAGAGATCCAATGTTACCGTGCGGGTACTTCCAGAACCGGCAACGCTCAACGTGCCATTGCTATCGATGGTCGTGATACCATCGGTAATGCCGTAACCAGACGATGTCGTCGGTTTACTGGTAATGTCGGCGAAGGAATGACTGTGCGACGACGGCGGAAAAGTCGATGGCTTGTTGGAAATTGCATTCCAATCGCTGGAGCCGGGATCGCCTTGCGGACCTTGGGGACCAATGGGACCAGTCGCGCCGATGGGACCTTGAGGGCCAAGATCACCTTGGATTCCTTGCGAACCGACTGGCCCCTGAGGACCGATTGCACCCGTCGCACCAACCGGACCTTCGGGACCCGTATTACCCGTCGCTCCAACCGGCCCTTGTGGACCCACGTCACCGTTGTCACCTATGGGACCGGTTGGACCTGGCGGACCGGGATCGCCCGGTCGTCCTTGGGGGCCTTCGGGACCAGTTGGTCCTTGGCCAACGGTCAAGGTTGTTCGAATCGTCGTTTGACTGACTACGTTGATCGGCATCAGCGAGTTACCTCTCGAAGTACAAGGACGTTGCCGTGGTAGAGCGGAATGACTCGGCCCGAACTATCTTCTAACTCCATATCCCAGACAAATTGGCTCTTGGAATCGCCGATCGATTCGCCCGCTTCGATCAACCGTGTCTGTTCATCGCTGAGCCCCATTTCGAACCAACCAGCCATCGCATCCACGATCTGGCAATCGAGATCGACGACAACTGTTGCATCGAGAGCCGCATGTCGAATCTGGGCTCGTATGATTACGCCCGTTAAATCAACCGGCGAATCATCGGGATTGATCATCTCGAAACGCATCGGTCCGAACGTCGAACCTTGCTTGATATGCAAGTCCATCCGTTCACCGAACGTTCCGATCGTTAGAATGGTCGACCAAGTCATGATTACGGAACTCCAGCAACCGTTTTCCAGTCAGGCTTGAACTGCGGATCGTTGACATAGGTCGGTGTCATCGTCACACTGCACATCTGTGCTCCTTCGAGCGGTTCAGCCCGACTGACGCTATTGATCGAGAAGACGGCAACCAAACCTTCGGAACCAGGTTCTGGAGGCGTTGTTAATGGTCCACTCATAACGGCGAACTGGATCGGTGTATCCGAGAGCCAAGCCGAGCGAATGGCGGTGTAATGAGCATCGTCCTTATCGGCGATCATCTCGAATTCGACGCTCCCGTCCTTGAGCGTACCGACCGTAGCTCGCCAGCCACCATTGCCACGCGTTGTCACATCGGCGGTCGCCTTATCGAGACTGAGCGTCAGATCGCGAACATTGTCGATCTCGGTTCCGGTAAAGGCGGCGGCTGTTAAAAAAGTCGAACCAGTGTTGCGGTAGAGTTTGGCAAGCATGCCCAGGGGGACTTTTTGAGAAGCCATGGTCGTAATAAATCCTTATCGAATCGAGTAACGCCAAAGTTTCGGTAGGCGTGGAATGACTTTTTCAAATGCTGGTCGCATGAACGGCCGAGCCTCATAGCGACGTCGACGGAAGAAACCGCCATGTTCGTGAGCGGCAGCCACCGGCCCAATCCGTGAATAAGCCGGCCCAATCAAGGCAACCTGCGACTTCTTATCGACGTCAAAGAGGATCGAGTTGCGAATCGAGCCGAAGCGAGTTCGTGGCGGTTGACCAGCGGGTGCATAGTTGCTGCCAGCGCGACGACGGATCGAACGTCGAGCGATGGCTCTAGTCAAGCGAGCGGCGTCGCCGAAGGTAGCAAGCACTGAATCATTGACAGCTTTCTTCACTCGATTGAAATTCTTGACAATTTTTACCGTTGCGGCCATCGTTAGCTTCGCTCCTGTCGGAAGGTCAGGTTGATCACGCTCGAAAAAACATTCCGTTGATCGAGATGTTCGGCAGCGAAGACCGGATCAATGTCACACTCCACGCAATAAGCTAAACTCACCGGCATTCGATCGCCCGCCCGAAAAACTTCGGCAATCGTATCGACTAGCCCTGTCATCTCATCGATCTGACTATTCCAGTCACTCGTGTTCGGTGGACCAAGCTTGGCTTGGACCAAGACCTGGATTTCATATTCGTGCTGGCGAAGTTTTCGGGTAAAGTCGGTCTCGGAAATATTCCTGGCTGGGTAAACAACGCATCGCAGCTCGGGCATCTCCTTCAAGTTCACAATCGGGTTGTACTGACGAACAGCCAGTTGATTCTGGCTATTCAAGTCGAGAACGCCGTTGACCAAGGTGACGACTTCGTTGGCTAGCTCGATAATCGGAGCGATCATACGACGGGCTCCTCCGACATGAGCTTGGTATGCACACGGGTGATCACATCGCGACCGTCAGCGTTACGATAAGGTTGCTCGCCGCCCGGTGCCGCCACTAGATAAAAGCGAACTATCATTCGATTGCGAAGGGTTATGACTTCGCGAATGCGATCGCCATGTTGCGGTTCGTCGATTCCAGCTAAGGCAAGATCGGCCGCACGAAAGATGAAATCCTTATCCGTCCAGACGACTTTTTGGACGCCATCTTCTTCGACTTTAAAAAGGGTACGTCCGGTGCTCGCCTTGAGCGGCATCGGCTCGCAGCTGCTTCGCCAGTATTCGACGAGCTCGGCTGCGTGCGTCATCAGTTGATCGGCCAACCATTGAGTACCTGTTTTTAACATGTCGGTCATGACGGCTGGTTCCCTTCGTGGTTAACATCGCCATACGAAATATTGCGAACCGGTATTCCGATGTGGGCAAGAGCATACTCGGCAGTTCGCCAGAATTGAAACGCGTCGAGAATCGGGTTGAGCCAATTGGTCATGACGCAATACTTGATTTCAAACGGATCGCGATGGTGGCGACGATGATGGTCGGGCGACTGGATGACGCCTGTTTCTTGCAGCATGCGAACCAAGCTGTTGCATCGCTGGTGTGCCCAGGCGTGAATCTCGTTGGCCTGTGAGACCATAACGCAGATTAAAACCATGCTCCAAGATTCGACGCAAGCTGCCAAACTTGCTGCCGCGACGGCGGGCAAGATGGCCGTGTAGTTGCGCTGCCAATAGTTACCGCGAGTAAACTCGATCGGCATCTCATGATGGAGCTGGTTCGGCTTGGCAATATACTTTCCGATGATTGGCCATCGGGTATCGAAGTAGCGGTCTTCGAGCCAATGCCAAAAGCCCGACATAAAGTCGGCAGCAAGCCAGCAGATGAGCAGATAGCCAAGAGCTTCGAACATGGGTTTAGCTTCCTCATCGCGTTTTCGCAAACACAACACCACCGATGAATCCGACCACGGCACCAGCTACGATCAGAAGAAAAACCAGCAATCGATCACGGAACCAGCGAAGCAGGTTTTCGAAGAATCCAATGCGAGGCTCACGGGGTTTGACCGGCTGTCGTGGTTCGTCAGGATTTGGCTTGGTCCGAAACTTGTCGGGATGCTTCGGTTCGGTAATGCTATCGAGCGTATTGCCGTCGACTGGAAGATTAGGGACATCTTCGGTGGCGGTTTCTTGAATCGGATGCGTGGCGATAAAGTGAAGGACACGTTGGTTGACCGACACTTCCTTTACGCCCGTCGGTAACGATTCAAGCGACGTCGGAAGTCGCCCCTTCATCGCCTCTAATAAAAAAGGGGTCGATTGACCAAGTCCTTCGCCATTACCACCCCAAGTCAGCAACCCGACCACGCGAAGACCAGCGTCGGTATGATCGATTACCGACGAACCGGATCGACCACCGATGGCTTCGGGCTTCCAGGTAAGCACTTGCCCTTCGCGACGATTTAACTTGAGCACTTGCAACGATGGCCATTCACAGCGTGGGCAACCGGAGGTCGTCACCATGGCATTGGGATCGGGATATCGATTCGCCAGCGGAATCGGAATAACCCCGTTCGCAAACTCAGAATTGCATTTAAGTAACGCAAAGTCGACCGATAGTCCACGTCCATAGCCAGCGGCGATGATTGAACCTTGGCCACGTTCGCTGGTGCCATCGGTATTCCAGCGTTCGACGTTGACTAACCGTCCGCGGGCTGTACCCGCCACATGAGCATTCGTGAGAACCAAAGCGTTACCATTGGCATCGCGTCCAACGACGGTCCCGCTCCCGCAGATCCCCGAGACTGTCACACGAACGGTCGCTCGAATAACTTGATCAAAACGATCTTCGTCACTGGTTTCGATCGCCGCCGTTGTGGTCGTATCGATAAAGACTTGTTCCGCCAGCGGTACTAGCGTAATAACTTGGCATGATCCGTCAATGCAGATCGGTGCCGTCTGGGCATGCAGCGTCGCGACGGTATTGAAGACAGCTAACAAGCCCAAGACTAACGAAAATACATTCTTCATGAATAGAAAGCTCCTAAAGGAAAGATGTGGCAGAGATTTAGAAAGCCGAATTACTGATTCAGCTTGATCCGGACCGTGCTATCGGCGTCGACGGTCGCTTTCACAGACTTGCCGATCAGCTTGTTGCCGGTGCTCGTAGTGGTCGCACGCTGGTTGGTGTTATCCCAATAACAGTTGCTACCCAGCGTGATAGCCGAGCCACCGCTGGTCGCCTTGGGGAAATCGAAGACGCCTTCGACTGCCAGTGAACCGAGTTTGTTGGCTTTGATGTCGAGTTTTGTGACTCCGACCAATTCACCTTGCACGACGACGGTACCGGCAGTTGTATCGGCGGTCGGCGTATAATCGACCGCCGTCCCTTGTTGAACATAGTCTGTCATTCTTTAATCTTCCTTGAGTGATAGGATGTTGACGCTATTGCGATTGAGATGGGGTCACCCATGCGTTGAGTGACCGAGCAAGCTATCCAGTGCTAAGCTTCGCCTTTTACTTTTAGGGCCGCTCTCGGGTCCTGCTCGTGAATGCCGATATCCAAATAGCTTCGGAAACCCATTCCAAGCATGTTGGGTGGCATCTCAACACGCTCGATGACAGGCGTTCGCTGCCCGTTGAGAAAGACAATTTCGAAGGCTGGTAGCACATTCGGGTTAGCAAATAGGTACCAGGCTTTACCGCTCGCACCGCTGTAATATGTGTCGGACAAGTGTGGAGCCGAGACAATGCGGTATCGATTGCGATGTGGGTTATCGACGGGGATCTTGGTTGGCGAGCCCGACGCATCGATCATTAGTTGCGCCGAACCCATCAGCAGTTCGGCGTCCGTTTCTAATTCGACCGGTACCACCAAAAGTTCGGGCCGAATGTTGATCGGCTTTTGATCTCGTGGCTTGGTGCCAGGTCCGGCTTTTTGTTTGCGAAAGGCCGTCTTGGCATCTGTTAGACTACTCGCTCCGAAGGCCGTGCCAACACCCGTGAGATAATTGGAGTTACCACCCGAGAAGAAGCTATTGGGATTCGAGAGCAATAGCCCAAAGAACATTTCATCGATCAGCTCGGCTCCCGAACGTCCCATCTGGCGTGGGATGTCCATAAAGGCAGCCAGACTATCGTTGATGATTTCCTTGCGAGTCAGCGTGAGCAACTGACCATACGTATCGGCTTGATTGGTATACTTCTGCTCGGAGAGTTTCCCGTGCTTCAGTTCACCATCGGGCGCGATCGGCTCAAATCCGCCCGTTCCCAGCAGTCGATACCGAGATACTTCCTTGAAGTCGCTTACTGTTCCGATACTGCAAAGATCGAAAGCGGCGACCGGCGTCGCTTCGTAAGCCGAGAGCAACGTCTTATTCATGACGTTTTCAAGGATGCCCGGCAAGGAAACAGTCGAGAAGCCAGCTTTAATCGTCTCTTTACCGTCGCCAAAGACGCGTGGAATATCGAACCCTTCCATCCTTGCACACTCGGCAACCAATTCCTTGAGTCCAATCTGTCGGATCGGATCGGCCATATTCACAACTCGCTCTCCGTATCGGGCAAGTAGTTTTTTCTCTTCTAAACCAACCGACAGGCAGCAGGCCGCTTCGAGTACTTCACGCGTATATCCTGGCTTAGAATGGGTAATTCCTGGGGCCTGCGGTCGTTCGCTGCGCAGCACTTCTAGCTCTGTTTTGGTTAAGCTCCAACCATCTTCGATCGCCTTGGCTTCCATTTCATCGTGGCGGCCGGCGCAGAGCTTTCGAATGCCTGAAATGCGTTTCGATTCGGCTGCCATTTTAGAGCGAAGGCGGGCCACAGAACTGTCGGGAGCCAGCGTTGCATCCGGCGGTACGGCTTTCTGCGGCTTGGTATCACCTGAAAATTCGAGTTGGTCGTTGATCTCCGTATCCGTATCCATATCCGTACTCTCCATGTTTTCTTGCGAACTTTCGATTTCAGACTCACCTTCTTGAGACTCACGACTAGCAGCAACCCGAGCTTCGGTGTCATCGTCGGCCCCGAGCGCCACAAAACTGACTTCGCCGAGCGTCGATTTACGAGCGATGTAGATCGGACCAACGTGTTCACGACCGTTGGCTTGCGCTGAACGTCCCTCTGGAATAAAGACGACCTTGTCGGCACTAGCGCCGAGCGACGCTTGCCAAGGAAAACCGTTTTCGCTGGTCGCGATGACCTCTTGGGCGGTCGAGCCCACGCCTGAAATGACGCCAGCCACCTGCAACCGAGAATCGCTCACCTGAATGTCATCGGTATGCCCGACAATACTGGCTCGATCGTGATCCTTGAGAATAGGACGCGACTTGCGCGGGACTCGCATACCAGCCAGATCGACAACGACCGGATAAGGCCAACCACCAAGTCGCATCGGACCACCGGTGTAGGCAGTCATCGAAAACTTACGAAGCGTTGGCTTCCCTTCTTCGGGCGATTCGGTCGCTTGCAATACGATCGAGTTTGCATCGTCGCAAACAATTCGTAAACTGCCAGGCACCGATTCTGCGTCGGCTTCAAGCTTCGGTTGGGAGATTATCGATGTTGACATCCGTTGCCTCATTGTTAGAAGAATGTTTGCCACCATCTTCGGTGGTCAGTCCAAGTTCACGCATCAACGAGAGTTCCTTAGCTCGTTGTTTAAGTTCCGCCTCCCAATCACGACCCTGCCGTGCAAATTCATTGGCTAGAGTTGTCGTATGACTGGCGAGGCGGATTTTTTGGGCATTGGCTTCTTTGGCGGGATCGACATGTTCCTGACCATCCCAAAACCATTGATGTTCGAAGGTAGAGTCGAGCATGCGAAGCGAAGTCGGCAGATAACCTTCGATGAGAATGGCTTCGCGAAGCCAAGCTCTTAGAATCCGATCCAAGATAGTGCGAGCTATCTGCGATTGCTCGACGCGGATCGATTTGAAATAGGTTTGATGATCGAGTCGGCCGCTGGCATAGTTGTATCCCGATGAATTGCCGGCCGCGACATTGAACGGCATGTTCAAGCATCGAGCGATCTCATTGAGTACTTCTTTCTTAAATTCTGCGGATGTCGTAGCGGGTTGCTCCGAGTGCATCTGGCTCATTTTCCAGCCGCCAGGCATCGTCAGCAGCATTCGTTTTTCAAGTTCGATCGTCTCGAACGGCTCGGCCGAGTCGGCTTCGCCACCAGCCGGCGCGTCGGTATAAAGAATGCCAGCGAAGTCGGCAGCTGTTTCAGCGGCTGCTAAGACTGCGAGCGTAAAACGGCGAAGCTGTGCAAATAGCGGCAGGGCGGGTGTGATGTCGGGGATGCCACGGATCTGGCCCGGCCGATCGCATCGAAAATAGTGAATGATGGCCGCAACATTCACCGTTTTGTAGGAATCGAACCTTGAGAAAATATTATCTCCTGGATGGTCGGTCAACACGTCGTAGGCGACTGGATTGCCAAACGAGTCAAACGAAATGCCGTCAATGTAGCGGCCACGATCAAGGTCAAAGGTTGGCGAAGCAACCTGTTCAGCTTCGATCAGTTTTAAATCGAGCTGTACTGGCGACTCGATTCTCGGGTTGCTAGTGAGTAATCCGAACGATTCGCCGTCGGAAACACGCGCTAGCCGCATCGTGCGGAGCTTTTCGGCTAGCCCAATTGCGTCAGCCCATGCAAAAAACTCTTGCTCGACAAAGCGATTAGCTTCGTCATCGTCGGTCAGCATCTGCAATCGCGGACCCGTTCCGACACAATCGTTTGCCAACGTAAGAGAAATCCCGCGGGCGTAGCTGTTGTTGGCAATCTCGTATCGCGACCGATTGCGAAGCGTCCGACGAACTTCGGGGCTATTGGCAGCGACGGCCGACATCCCGTCAGCGGCCGCCCAGTGTCGCCGGTTGTCTTCGCTTGTCACGGCCGCATCGTAACGGGCGTCGATCGACTTTGTATTCGATCGCAGCATTCGTAGAAAGCGGCTGGGTTGATTGCTCGCAGGCTCTTTTCGACGTTCGGACGCACGTCGCTCTCGCATCATGCGATCATTATTGAAAAACCATTCGAACATCCGTGATCCATCCTTGGAGCGAAACAATCAACCCAACCACTGAAAGACTGACCGTCCAACGGTCAATCTGCACCCGGCGGAACCAACTTGTTGAAGCGAAGCCCGCGAGATTTAGATTTGGCAGCTTCCTTCGATGCCAAGTACTTGTCAGCTTCGATCTGATCGGCAAGTTTATGTTGCTCGACGCTCCCAGCATCACCAGCCACTTTGGCTGGTCCTTGAGCGTTCTCGCGAATCTTGTCTTTCAAATCGTCTGCCATCAAGTGACCTCAAACAGATAAAGTTGCGTCCCTCTATCTGTAGGGTTACACGCGAGACATACAGAATGACGAACTTCGGTAACGTTTTTCTTTAAAACTTTCTCGATTGTTGACAGTACGCGTGTATCGCTCCTGTCATTCTTTGCTCGGAGCCAATTTGCAACCACAGAATTGGAGTTCACAATTGACAGTGCGATTTGCGGTTTCGAAATGGAGCACACCTCGATCACTCTCCATTGCGAGATTTGGAAAGCGACGCTCGCTACAAGAAGTCGTGACTACGATGGAAGCTTATGGGTTTCGTCTTTTCTGCAAATCCTTGAAGCTGATTCGATCGCGTTTTGAGGTAGATAGGCCATCCGTTCCAGGCAACACACACCCCAGCATTGCGGCCGCAACCGATGCACCCACCAAACAGTCGAACCAGTGATTGTCGGGTTGATCTGGGCGCTGCTTCCATTCATCAACTGATCGGCCCCGGCCCTCGGTCCTGATGTAGTACTCCGAAGTGAGATGCTCGGAAAGCAAGCGATGCGTTTCGGGGTTTGTTCCGAATACTGAGAGGCAACCGCGATCTCCCATCGATACACGAAGGCGAGCATTTACGAATGATTTCCACCAGTTCGTGTCGAAGACTACGTGGCGGATGGCACGTTTGCCATGAACGTTTGGAATTCGCCAGTTGAGCCCCACGCGATCGCCTGGCCGGCGCTTGTATTCGCTGAAGGGCATGCTCGATGCGCCGACGAATCGACCGTGGCTGGGCATCATACCAGAGGCGTGCTTTGATTGCCGGCAAAACTGATATACCACATCGGTTGATTGGCCCCAGTTAGCATCTACCAAGCATCGGCCAATGCGCATGGCCGCTCCGTCGTCGCGAAGCCACTCGCGTTCGAGCAATTTGGTGGTCAACGATTCGAGTCCTGAATAAATCGATCCTTCGAGTCCCGTTCCAATCGCTTCGGACGTAAGGGTCAAACGGGCCTCCCGCAGCGTGAAGTACGGTCGCTGCTGGTCGGGGTAGCAACCATAATCGACGACATATCCAGTAAAATCGTCTTCCCAAGCTGCAACAAGGTAGAATAGCATCTTCTGTTGCACGTCGATAAATGCTGTGAGGTGATTCGCACCAATGGAAATAGAGCGACGCTCCATGCGGTTGATCTTTGCAGCGACCTCCTCTGCCTTCAGCATTCCATCAGCAACGGTTTCTTCAAGCAACGGTTGGTTTTGATACTCTGCGAAGAAGGCTGCTTCGTCCTGAAGCTTGAGATTCATCGCGTGCTGGATCGCCGATAGCTCGTCATAGTTGAACCTTTCAGGCCAAGCGATCTTAGAACCTTCGTCCATCGCTTCGCGGTTCTTGCGATAAAACTCGGTCGCCGAAGCTCCGCCGTCGCCGGCCCTAAAGCCCTCAGCCCGGATCTCGGCGTAGCGATTCCACAAGTTCTCGTTAGTTGGAAACGCATATATCATTCGAGTTCGTTCGCCATTCCACTCTGGATGACGATCCCGATCGAGAATTTTGTCAGCCATGTCGCCGGGCCGAATCACCGTGCATGGCATGATGCCCGAGATTTTTTTACCGGGTCCGGCTAAGCCAAGGACCGCTCCGGCGAGAATACTTTCGCGATTGGCACACTGCGAAAGCGATCGTGCGGACTCGTCCGTTTGGGGATCATCAAGTATGACTAAACTCGGCCTTACGCTGCGACCATCTGGACGTTTAAATTTGAGTCCGCGGATGCGACCGGTGATTCCGGCGACTTTGATGATCGAGCCACTGGCGGGGCTATCTGCGATCGTTGGCAGTACGATCTCTTTCGCTGTCCAGCCGATATGCGTTCGTTTACCTTGATAGAGCTGCCCGTTGGCTCGATTGGAAATCCCTTCGAGCGATTGAATTGGAAAACAAACTTCCGGGAAATCGGCTAGCAATAGGTCGTTGCTGTCGAGTTCGGTCTTAATCGATTCCAGCATGTCACAAGCGTGACCTTCGTCGCTGCCGATCAAGCAAACGAAGTTGCGGTGACCGTACAAAACAGCCCAGACGCAAGCGCACTCTGCCAGAGAACTTTTCCCGCTACCGCGACTCATTGCCAATGCGAACAACCCGCCATGCAAGACCGCATTCTCAATTTTGCTTATCACCTTAAAATGATCGTGCGACCAGGCAAGATGGAACGTCAGCGGAAAATAGCTTTCACAGAAGAATTGAAAATCACGCGACGCCCGGTCTTTGCGTCCGGTATCCACAACGGATGGTAGTTCGCCAATGTCGCGACCAGCTAGTGCGAGAGCCGCATTGCGAGCTCGTGCTGATTCCTTCATTCGCTCATATGGATCAACATTCGAATGAAGCTTAGGCGCATGTCGAACTTGATGCATCCATGCACAGTAACGCAATAGATCGACGGTCTTGCCGTCGCCAATGCGATTGCCCGCTCGTTGACGATGTCGATAGAGTTGCCGTTCGCTGATGACTTCGCCGAGCGGAGTCGAGTTTAGTAAGCGGCATAGTTCACTAGGCCTGAGTTTCCTTGGATCGCGAGCCATCGATTAGTCTTCTATTCTGGAACGGAGTTGTGGTACACTAAGAATCGAGTTTTGAGTGGACCTTTGTCGCCATGGACGCAGTTTTGGAGGTTGACGATGGCAAACGTTGAAGAACGACTTGCAAAAGTAGAGCGAGAGATCGAGTTACTTCGAGAACAGAGAAAAACATGGCCAATATCACAAGTCGATGAAAAGT
>JAWXCK010000026.1:0-19603 GCA_034408855.1 Pirellulaceae bacterium | reverse complement strand
CGCGTTACCGACAACGGCGGCCTGACGTTTGATAAGCCGTTTACGATCAACGTCACCAACGTTAACGAAACTCCGACGAACATTGCGTTGTCGAATAGCACGATCGCGGAAGGGGCACCCATCAATACAGTTATCGGCAATCTTTCCGCCACCGATCCAGATGCTGCCGATACCTTTACTTTTAGCTTACCTGTTGTGTTAGGCGACAACGCATCGTTCAATGTGAGTGGAGTTGCGCTCCGTTCGAGTGCGTCTTTTAATGCTTCCATCCAATCGGTTTATAACGTGACAGTTCGAGTTACGGATGCGGGAGGTTTAACGTTTAATAAATCATTCGTTATCAACGTTTCCGATGTCAACTTCCCGCCGACGGATATCTCGTTAGCTGGAAACTCCGTTCCAGAATCGTCTTTCCGGAATATCCATAATCCATCACCGATGGTTGGTGACGTTTTTGGTGTCAGTGTTGCTATTTCGACCGACCGCATTTTAGTTGGCTCCACCGACGGTCAAGTACCGCGAGTCAATAATGGCAAGGCCTATTTGTTTGATCGTAGCAGCGGCGACCTACTCGTTACGCTAAGCAGTCCGAACGCCGTCCCTGGTGACGAGTTCGGTGAACAACTTGCCATTTCTGGGAACATTGCAGTTGTGAGTGCGCGACTCGAAGACGCTGTCGGAATCGATTCCGGAAGAGTATACGTCTTTAATGCGACCACCGGTGCTCTGCTTCATACGTTGACAAATCCACTGCCAGCAGCGGCGGGTGCCAACGACGAGTTTGGACGAGCTGTCGGTATTTCTGGTAACCTAATTGTCATTGGTGCTCGTCGTGATGCGATCGCTCCGAACGCTGGCGCTGTCTACTTGTTCGATGCGACGACTGGCAATCTTTTGCAGTCGATTGTTAGTCCGATTGCAAACAGCAATGATACGTTCGGCGATTACTTGCATGTTTCCGGGAATACGATCGTCGTCGGAGCCATTCTGAATGACTTTGGTGCAACGAATTCCGGCCGAGCTTACATCTACCAATTCAATAGTGGCACGAACACGGCATCGTTGACCGCGACCATTAATAATCCTTCGCCAGCTAACGGAGATTTCTTTGGGGCGGCTGTGGCAGTGTCGGGAAATGTTGTTGCAATCAGTTCACTCAATGACGATACGGGAGCGACCGATGCTGGACAAGTCTATTTATTTAATGCAACAACGGGAGCGCTTCTAAATACGCTGTCGAATCCTGATCCGAATGCCGATGATCGTTTTGGCCACTATTTGGCCATGGCAGACAATCATCTGATCGTCTCGAGCATACTTGACGATACGAATGGAATCAGCGCTGGTCGAACCTACATTTACAATGCGACGACCGGCGTTCTCGAGTCGAAGCTATCGCATCCATTCCCAGCACCGGTAAATTATTTCGGCCGTGCCGTAGCGGTTTCTGGAGATACTTTCGTCATAAGTGCTTTTAATGATGATCTTGACGGTCCTGACGTTGGCAACGTCTATAGCTTTAGTCTCTCCAATGGTATGGTTGTCGGCACGCTCTCGACGACTGATCAAAATCCAAGCAATACGTTCACGTACAGTCTGCTCGACGATGCTGGAGGACGTTTTACATTATTGGGCAATCAAATTCGCGTCGCGGACTCATCGAAATTGGACTTTGAAGTCGCCAATGCTCACAACATAACCGTTCGGGTTGCTGATTCAAGTTTAGCAGAATTCACGAAGGTGTTGTCTATTAGTGTTTCCAATGCGACGGAGCCACCAAGGGACATTCTTTTTACGGGGAATTCCGTTGCGGAAAATGCGGCCAACGGAACCGTCGTCTCGACTTTGACGGCGGCGGATCCGGATGTCGCAAGTTCCTTTACGTTCAGTTTGTTAGACAATGCGAGCGGACGCTTTGCGATCGTCGGCAACACGATCGTCGTGGCTAACAGTACATTGCTCGATTTCGAGACGAATACATCTCATCGCGTGGTGGTTCAAGTCACCGACGGAACCGGACTAAGAACGTTCGAACCGAAGCAAATCTCGGTTACCGACGTCTTACCGAGCGACATATTTATAAGCAACAATTCGGTCGCTGAGTCGACATATCGCATCCTGCACAATCCTGCGCCGGCCGTGGGCGACGTCTTTGGAGTTAGCGTTGCGGTTTCGAATGATCGTATTCTTGTCGGTTCGAATGAAGGTCAGATTCCCCGTGTTAATAATGGCAAGGCGTATTTATATGATAAGGTTAGCGGCAACTTGCTTGCGACACTCGTGAGCCCAAATGCTGCACCTGACGATGAATTCGGCGAGCAAGTAGCAATTTCCGGAAACATCGCGGTTGTAAGCGCTCGATTTGAAGATGCGGTCGGCGTCAACTCAGGAAGAGTTTACGTCTACGATGCGACAACGGGGGCGCTGTTGCATACGTTGACAAACCCAGTGCCGGCAGCGGCCGGGGCCAATGACGAATTTGGTCGTTCCGTTTCAATTTCTGGCAATCTTATCGCCGTGGGTTCTCGGCGCGATGCAGTAGCTCCGATCGCCGGCGCCGTTTATTTGTTCGACGCGCTTACGGGGGTTCTGCTTTATACGATATTGAGTCCAACACCGAACGCTGCAGATATTTTTGGAGACTATATTCATCTTTCCGGAAATACCGTCGTCGTCGGAGCCATTTTAAATGATGTGGGTGCGACCAATTCTGGTCGAGCCTATGTTTATCAGTTCAATCCGGGCACTAATTCGGCAGCGCTGCTGTCAACGCTCAGCAATCCATCGCCCGGAGCAGGCGATTTCTTTGGAGCGGCAGTGGCGGTCTCAGGAAATATCGTCGCGGTCAGTGCCCTCAACGACGACACAGATGCGTTGAATGCCGGTCAAGTCTATTTGTTCAATGCGACAACCGGAGCTCTACTAAATACGCTGTCGAATCCAGACCCGAATGTTGACGATCGATTCGGTCACTACCTCGCCATGTCGGGAAATCGCCTCATCGTTGCCAGTATACTCGATGATACCGACGGTATTAGTGCGGGCCGTACTTACATTTATGATGCGATGACCGGACTTCTGCAGACGAAACTGTCTCACCCGCTTCCCAATCACGCTAATTATTTTGGACGAGGTTTAGCCGTCTCTGGCGATACATTTGTGGTTAGCGCAATCAATGATGATCGTGACGGGCTCGATTTTGGAAACGTTTACAGTTTCAATATCGCCAACGGACAGATCGTAGGAAGTCTTTCGACGAACGATTCGAATCCTGCCATTGGATACACCTATACGTTGCTCGACAATGCTGGTGGGCGATTCGCTTTGCAAGGGAATCAAGTTATCGTTTCGGATGCAAGTAAACTGGATTTTGAGCAATCTGGTTCTCACAATATTACGGTCAAAGTAACCGATCCAAACGCGAACACCTTTACCAAAGTGATACCGATCAATATCACTGGAGTTAACGAGCCACCTCGCGATATTACCGTCGTCGGAAGTTCGGTGGTTGAAAATTCGGCAACGGGAACTTTGGTTTCTACTTTGGGAGCTGCTGATCAAGACGCGGGAAGTTCGTTCACCTTTACGCTACTCGACAATGCGGGCGGAAGATTTGCGACCTCCGGCAATACCATTGTTGTGGCCAATGGGTCCTTGGTTGATTTCGAGACAAACAGTTCTCATTCGATTCTCGTTCGAGTTACGGACAATACTGGGCTATCCACCTTTGAATCGCTAACGATTACAGTGATTGACGTGGCGGGGAGCGCGGCTGGTTTCGTCGACCAAGACAATATGCAGTCAGCAATACCTTCGCTCGCTAGTTTTGCTGAGGCGGAAGGAAGTTTGCCTATGCAGAATCCAAGAAATCCTGCCGACGTCAATTGGGATGGAATCGTATCGCCAATCGATGTTCTCTTGGTAATTAATCGTCTTCAAGCGAATTCAAGAAATTCCCACTCGGATTTCAGCACGATCAATGAGTTCGTCGACGTGAATGGCGATTTAAAATTATCGCCCATTGATGCACTTATCGCGATCAATACCTTGAATCGGTTGTCACGTAATGGATCACAAGTCGACGGCGAAGGCGATGCATTATCACATGATCAAGCACTGGCTCAAATGGCTGGAGCGGACTACGAGAACGAGTTATCAGCCAAGAAGCGATCTCGAATGCGAATGTAAGGCCAGTTATAAGTGCTTTTTGGCGAACCACAATTTTTGTGCTTAGGACTCCTAGCTTTTCTTGGTTGTCCCGTACTCGATGAGAATATCTAGGATACGAGCACCGCGTTGTTGAGTACGAACACGAACAACTGATGGACTGTGTCGGAGTCTTCAAGGCCACGATAAGTTGCGTTATCAAATGCGCCTACGGCAGTTCCAATTTGCCAGCCCCTGCACCTTGCATGACAATCGTCGTTACCTCGGTTACTGGATCTAAGACGTAGTGGTACGGAGGGACATTCTTGCGATAGGGTTCATTAAAAGCAAATTCCTTTTCGCCAAACTCTCGAAATACGGTTTTGCTCGAAGCTGCTCCCTCGATCACGCAGTTGATTACTTTAATCGTTCCCGATGGACCATCATTTTCTTCGACCGTTGGCATTGCTCGCGCCGTCGGTTTCGCAAATACGCAATTTTCTACGAGTGACGCGGCTCCCGACGTCGATTGAATTCCTTTACCGTTCAGTTCGGTAACGAGATTATTGAAAACATGTGCGTTACCAAACCGCATTCTCGGGATGCGTTCTTCGATTCGATCAAACCAGTTGTGATGGAACGTAACGCTAAGCTTGCCTTGATCGAGCGATTCAGCCGTTTTGCTGTCGCTGTGACCCACGAGCATACACTTCTTTTGATCGCGAAAGACATTCCATGAAAGAGTGACCAGATCCGAACCTTTTTTGATGTCGATCATTCCGTCGTAGGCGCGGTCAAAGTTGCAATGGTCGACCCAAACGTGATGACTCTCGTCGATGACGACATAATCCCATCCCCATCGGTCGTATTTCCCTGTTGGGTCGAGCACCCAGAGATCGCGAAAGTTGAGGTTGCGAATGATTACATTTTGCTTACGGCGAATCTCCAATGTGCCGCGATGAATCGCCGCCTTTCCATTTCTAGAATAGATCGTTTTATTCGAGCCGAGGTAGACGCGGCCAGTTTTAAAATCGGGCGGCGATCCGGCGGCTTGATTGTCCAGCGACGAACAGTCGATATCGTTCATGAGTTCGACGAGTCGCGGCGCGTCGCCTTTGGTCGCGTCTATAAACTCATCTAGCGTTGTAACTTGTCGATGCTCGCCGCCCTCGCCACCGTTAGTTCCATTTCGGCCATACCCCTCCAACGTCGCAAAGCCAACGAGCTCAGAGTTTTGTTTAGCCGATACGACTGAATTCAGAGCTATACAAACGCTGGAGATCGTTGAAAGTGCAGTAAGTAGTGCATTCAGTTTCATAAAATTTCTCGACTTCGATAGAAGACATTCAACTTCGTGAGCGAGCGCTAGCCTGGATATTGCATGAATCTTTTTGACTTTTCGAAACATAGGTAACGGTACAGCTTTACGGCGTTTGAACAAAAAGCAGTCTGCAAATCAGCCGGAACGCGTTAGCGTCCGGTTTCCCAGCAAATCGAGCCAACCGGTGCTAACGCACTTCGGTTTATGAGTTTTCCAGGCTAGTAGGCTGATCACACCGGCAAATTTCCTATTTCCTCATTTGGTCCAAACGGCTTTGCGCTTGCTCGACATATTCGCTCATCGATTGATTGCCGTTATAGAGCGTTACGATACTCTCCCACGTTTTCTTTGGCGATACGACATCACCTTTGCGGTATTGAGCATCGGCATCTTCAAGCTTTTTCGACAGGAGCTTTTGGGCTTCTTCAATGCTTGGCGGATCGATCTTCAATCGTGCGATTTGTCGACGGGAAAGATTGACGAAGGCTCGTTCCTTTTCGATGTCTTGCATGAGATCGATGATCGCTTGATAACGTTCCATGGCGGCGACTCGATCACCGAAGCGTTTAAATTGTTGTGCCTCTTCATACTTTCGCTCACCCTCACTTGCCGCATCGCGATTGAAACGTCGATTGCGTTCCATTTTTCGTTCAGCGCTATCCATATCGACGATATCCAACTGCTCTCGAGCCCACGTGGCATGTGGGCCATCTGGGAATCGTGCTACTAGTTGCAGCAGATAGAGGTCTCGGGCCTGTTCATAGGCCTCAGGCTGAGCTTTCGCCATCAAATTACCAGCACGTTTGCGCAACGCTTCCTCGCTTAATGGGCGAGTGAACAGATAGATGGCTCCTATCGCCAAAACGATTCCTAACACCAAGACCCATGGCCGATCCGTGAAAGGGGTGGGATTTTCCGACTTGGCAGGTCGATTGCGTTTGGGACTTAGTCCGAGGGCCTTGGCGGCCGCTTGTCGATCGGTATTCAATTGCAACGGACTAAATCCGCTGACCGCATGCTGCGCGACGCCAACGCCCGACAAAGCATTTTCGTGAGCGGCTTTCAAAGCCATGGCGACAGCAGCCGCAGTAAATGGCCGCTTATTGGGATCTTTGTCCAGCATTTGCTCGACGATCGCGCTGAGCCAAACCGGACAATCAAAAACCAACGTCGCGACGGCAGGAACGGGAGATTCTAGGATATGATTCCGCACTTCCTTGGCGGTCTCTCCCGAGAACGGGAGTGTCCCCGTCAAGGCTTGATACATTACCGCGCCAAGACTATAGATATCAACGGCTGGTTCGGGCGTGACCTTCGCGCCGAGGGCTTCTGCGGCTGTATATGCGATGTTTTCGACGGTAATCGCTTCGGGTTGAATATTCGAAATCGATGTCTCACGTCGAAAGTCGCTGAGCTTAATGGTCTTCTCGTCGAGCGAAGCGATAAGTTTATCAGGCCTAATGCGACCGTGAACCCAACCTCGTTCGTGAGCCGATTGGAGCGCGTTGGATAATTGGACACCATAATCAAGCACCGCTTCCCAAGGCAACCTGCTGCGTCGCTCTAAAATTCGATCGAGTGATTCGCCGTCGACTAATTCGTAGACGAGGTACGCGTCACGCGCATCAAAACCACCGCCGAAGCAGCGAACGATTCCTGGATGCTTGAGACTTTTTAGCTCTTCGGTTTGCTCGGCAAAGCTTTGTTTTGCTTCGGGCGTCAAGCCCATCGGCGTTGCAAAGACGCGAACAGCAACTTGCGTTCGCTGCTGGACATGAAGGGCGCGATATACCGAGCTATTGGAGCGTCCCAATGGGCTCTCCAAAGCGAGCGGACCAATTCGCGAGCGTGGCATACATTTATTGAGATAAGAGTTATCGAACGAACAAGTCAGATCTTAGCATCACTACGTATATTACCCCGGCTCGACGAAAAACATCTTCTAATTCCAGTTGCGGGCCTACTCGGCCCTAAGTTTACAACGTCACGAACGCATGGCTTCTAACGTTTGTTGCAGGCCAGAAACGACGGAACCGGAATCTGATCCGAGGGCGAAGAACCGAAAGCCGAGCTCTTTATGCTGCGCGACCAGTGCTGGACGCGATAGGATGCCAGCGGCTTTTCCATGCTTTTGAGCGGCCGAAACGACTTTCTTGAGTGCGTCGACAAAGTGGGGTGGCGAAAAGTCACCCGGGCATCCGAGACTGACCGATAGATCGAGCGGGCCAACAAACAATACGTCGACGCCATCGACCGCAGCAATACTCTCAGCAGCTTCTACCGCATCGGCCGTTTCGATTTGCACGACGACAAGGCTCTCTCGATTCGCTTCTGCAAAGTAATGAATCCAATCTCGTCCGTAGTTCGTAGCTCGAATAATTCCAGCGACCCCACGTGTTCCCGCTGGCGGGTACTTCATGTACTGGACAGCTCTTTTTGCATCGTCGGCAGTGCTAACAAATGGGAACATAATTCCGGCAGCACCGCTGTCCATCACAAATTTGACGGTATCCGCATCGACGCTCGGAATTCGCACGACCGGTGCGGACGCTGAGCCTCGGCAAGCGATCAACATACCCCGTAGGTCGGCGAGCGTTCCATTGCCATGTTCGAGGTCGATGAGCAACCAATCGAATCCGAGGTCGGCCGCGATTTCCACAGCGGTGCTGCTCCCGAGATTTAAGAACGTGCCGGCAAGAAATTCGTTTTGTAGTTTTTGGCGATCGACCCAACGCATAAATTCTTGCCTATCATTTTGAAAGTGCGGCGAATCTTGAATAACGACAGCCTCATTGAAAACTCGCCGTTTCAATGATTTCGACAAGCATTCTAATGCATGCACAATCAGAATATCTAGCCGGTACAGCACAATACACGCCACTTATTGATCGAACGATTCTTAGATGTACTGAGCAATGGGGCCACCGTGTGCGGCCATCGCGTCAATTTTTGCCGAGACGGCTGAAGATTCGACTAACGGAGGAGCATGATGAGGCTTGCGTCGTGCATCGATCAGCAACGGGCCGCAGCAGCCCCAATGCTTATGCGAAACAAAGCTTCCAACTCCGAAGATGTCGGCCGCCGGATCGCTTCGCGTAAAAGTAACCCATAGAAAATTGTTGAGCGATTGACTGGTGAAAATCGAATCATCGACGATAACCACCAAAGGCATCGAATTCCAACCAAGATCGTGATGTTCTGGTGGTTCGACGCCTGACCGTTCGCGTTCAGTCGACGAAAACGGATGGAGCGATTCCCATTTCGCGATTAACTTCGCAACTTCTTTATCAGGCATACTCAATGGCTGAGGCAAATCGACCAGCGAAGGCCCTGAGACCGCAAGAACGCCTGGCATACACCAACGTGGAGAATGGAATTCGCCGGTTAATTCAAACCCGGCTGGCAGTTCCGTCGACAGTCTTCGTCGAACCCTTCCCGAGGCAGCCATTACGACTTTGGAGCCTTGATTGAAACCATGACCACTGTAGTCGAGCGTATCGATGGTGGTCTTGGTCTGGAAATGCAAATCACGTGTCCAATCGATCCTGCTTAGTAGGTGACGCAAAAATGCTTCGATATTGTGAACATCGAGATCAGGTTGATCGAAGCTGTTGACAATCATCAAGTACTTCGCCAGCGACATTTGCCCTTGTCCTAAAATCGCATTAGCTTGCGTGAGCAATTCTTGCGGTCGATCCGGACTTCGAGAAGGAGTATAGCGTTCGCTTCCGATTGCCAGCATCAACGGATGGACGCCTGCCGCGTCGACCGCATGAACTCCTTTGACGCCCGGCAAGACCGTCGGCACAATCGGTCCGGTAAGCTCATGGATAAGCATTCCGAAAGTCGTATCTTCTTGCGGCGGCCGACCGACGACGGTAAACGGCCAAATGGCATCGGGTCGATGGTAGACTCCGTGAACGCGAAGCCATGGAAACGGGTGTTGTTTTGAATAATATCCGAGATGATCTCCGAAGGGCCCTTCAGGCTTCATCGAATTCAGATCGACTTCGCCGTAGATAACGAAATCGGCATCAGCATAGAGCGGAGCATGATCGCTCGAAACGACCATGGGAATCCGATGTCCTGCGAGTGCTCCGGCAAAGGTAAGTTCGCTCATCCCTTCGGGAAGCGGCATGACAGCGGAAAGTGTCATCGCAGGCGAACCGCCGACGCTGATCGCGACTCGCAGTGGCTTGCCGGTCGCCAATGCTGCTTGGTGATGGACGCCGATTCCTCGATGGATTTGATAGTGCAATCCGATTTCAGAATTTTGCACGTACTCGTTGCCGGCCAATTGGACGCGATACATCCCCAAATTGCAGCTCGATAGCGTTGCGCCGGCATTCGTCGGTGCTTGGCTCAGAACCTGAGGCAGCGTGATAAACGCTCCGCCATCGTCTGGCCAAGATACTAACTGCGGAAGCATGTCGATTTCAATGCGATGCTTGAGGACCGGTCCTGTTCGAACCTTCTTGGGCAGCATGTTCCATCCGACGAAGGGAGCCGACCAATAACGCCACGGTCTGGCCAGCAATTGCGCCGGATCTATCTTGAGCTCGATCGCTTTTCGAACTCGATCAAGCGTGTGGCGAAACAGAAAACGTGCTTGGTCGATCGAGCCAAACAAGTTGCCGACCATCGGAAAACTGGTTCCGATCGGATGGGTAAAAAGGATTGCCGGACCGCCTCGCGCGTAAACGCGACGCTGGATCTCTGCGATCTCTAACGTGGGCGAGACTGGCTCGTCGATCTCGATCAAACGGCCATGCTTTCGAAGATCGGCAACTACACTCCGAGTAGATCGATAAACCATAGGCTATAGTATCCGTAAAAATCAAAATTGCGTAACCTGACTACTACACAAATATGAGCACGACCCAAGAATTACTCTTCGACGCGATACGGCATCACCAGCAGGGCGAATTGTCGCTGGCCGAGTCGATCTATCGGCAGATTTTGCAGCGTGATCCGCTAAATGCTGACGCTCTCCATCTGCTCGGCGTCATCGCCAACCAGTGCGAACAACCTCAAATTGCGATCGATTTAATTCGCCAGGCCATTCAAATTCTTCCCGGGAACGCACCCTTTTACTCAAATCTTGGCCTCGCTCTTTTGAAAGCCGGGGAGCTATCCGACGCTGTATCCGCCTATTCTCAGGCTCTCGTTATCAACCCGTCATTGACAGACGCTTACAATGGCCTTGGATTAACGTACCGCGCCCAACGAAATCTAGAATCGGCCATTCATTCCTTTCAACAAGCGATAGTTGTTAGTCCAGGACAAGCGGACGCCCATTGCAACTTGGGGATCGTTTTTCACGAGCTTGGGCGACCCAACGAAGCGATTCAAGCCCTCCAGCAAGCGATAAATCTTCAGCCAAGACTTGCTGAAGCTTATCACAACCTTGGCAATGTTTTTAAGTCGTTATGGAGAGTCGATCTGGCACGAAAAGCGTATGAAGATGCTGTCGCCTTAAAGCCGAACTATGCAGACGCGATCATCAATCTTGGAAACATCCTCCATGAACAAGGTCAGCTCGAAAACGCAAAATCGGTCTTTCAGAACGCATGCCAGATTGCTCCTCGATCTTCGGATGCTTTTTACAACTTAGGGATCACGCTTTCCGAGTTAAAATGTCCGGCCGAAGCGACCGTTGCCTATCAAACCGCCTTGTCGATTAATCCCCAACGCATCGATGCTCTTGGCTCTCTACTCATGGAACGCCAGCATGCATGCGATTGGAACGATCTTGACCGGCTGACCGATGAAATGGTCGAAACGGTCGAGCGATCGTCGCCGGGTGACAAGGAGCCATCGATCGCACCGTTTACATTCATTGCGTTACCGAAGCCGATTTCGCCCGAGCTGCAATTTCGCTGCGCGCGTCGATGGTCGAAAACCGCACTTTCGATCCCACCTGGCGTCGCGACGTTGGATATCCGGTCGGTTTCCCAACGCAAACGAGGTCGGCTGCGAATCGCGTACCTCTCAGCCGACTTTCGACGTCATGCGGTAGCCTATATGCTACCGGAGCTTTTAGAAGAACATGATCGCGATCAATTCGAAGTCTATGGCTATTCGCTTGGACCAAACGATGGAAGCTCCATTCGGCAGCGTATTGTCGAGGCTGTCGATCACTTCCGTGACGTACGCTCGCTATCATTCATCGATATCGCTCGTCAAATCGCCGCCGATGAAATCGATATCCTCATCGATTTGCAAGGGCACACGCTTTATGCTCAAGCAAAACTCCTCGCGCTTCGCCCTGCTCCTATTCAAGTCAGCTATATCGGTTTCCCAGGAACGATGGGAGCAGATTTTATCGACTATATCCTTGTCGATTCTTTCGTCGCTCCGCCGGAGCATCAGCCGTTTTATACCGAACGATTGGTCCATTTGCCTGGCTGCTATCAAGTCAACGATAGTCGACATGAGATTTCATCGAAATCCTATTTGCGAAGCGAATGCGGATTGCCCGATGACGGATTTGTGTTTTGCTCGTTCAATAATAGTTTCAAACTGACGCCAGCCACTTTCGATGTTTGGATGCGACTATTAACGAGCATCCCGCAAAGCATCTTGTGGTTGCCCGAATGGCAGCCGACAACGAAGGCCAACTTGCGTCGCGAAGCTGCTCGTCGTCACGTCGACCCAGATCGCCTTGTTTTTGCCAAAATCCTACCGATTGCTGAACACCTTGCTCGACATCGGCTTGCCGATCTTTTTCTCGACTCGTTCCCGTACAGTGGCCATGCAACAGCCAGCATCTCGTTGAGAATGGGCGTTCCGATCGTTACGCTCGTCGGCGATGCGATGGCATCGCGCGTCGCAGGTAGTCTGCTTCATGCCGTCGGGCTACCGGAATTGATTACGAATAATTTCGACGAATACGAAGCACTTGCTAGAAAGCTTGCGACAAACCCGCTGGACCTTCAGGCGATCAAATCGCGACTTGCAAGCAATCTCCCAAAATGCGACCTATTCAACGGAGCCGTCTTTGCAAAGAACGTCGAACGAGCGTATCTCGCGATGTGGGAACAGTGTAAAAGCGGTGCTCGTCCGATGCCGATCAATCTAACCGCCGCCTCTCGAACAGCTTTGTGAGCCGTCGGCGCTAGCCCAATGCCACGGACTTTGGAGACCATTGTCGTCGTTCGCTCCGCGAACGAAACGTGAATCTCAAGCAAAACATCGTTTCTTTAAGGATTCACGCCACTTTCGCGGAGCGAAAGGCGACATTGGTGCGAAGTGCATCGACAAATTAACAGATTAGGAACGAATGGCGACTAAAGTGCGCGGCTCCAGTCGCATCGATACTATCTATCGATACTCGCCGCAGATACCGATTCCACTTCCGATTTGATTTTGACAGATCAGTTTTGCGAATGCGAACATCCAGATCGTCAACTGCGGGACATTTCGGAACGATGCTTCCAATTCACGGCGAATCAGTTCAATATCGCACGAGCCTCGCAATCGATTCTGTTCGCGATAGATAACCGGCCAAACCGAGAGCCAGGTTCGATAGAACCACGGAGCAGCTTCTGCCGTTTGACGCGATAGCGTCTTTTGATGAAGCGGCAAAAGATGAGGTATCGATTGCATCCAAGGTTGCTCGGCCAGCTTCGCATTTGGGATCGTCATCGTTCCTTTCGAAAGATTTTTGATGGCAAAGCCGATCGCTTCCGAAAGCGTGCTTTCAATCGCACTCAGTTCGGGACGAGCTACCGAAAAAGGCCCTTCGAAACTCTTGGTAATCCAACTTGGCTCGTCAAAACAGATCGTCCAGTTGGTTCGATCCCACTCCGCTTGGCAGTTTAGCCACAATAAACTTTCCTTGGCTGGCGGTGGGCCGCTCACGCTAAGCGGCTTTCCTAATCGAATCGCTTCGATGCGCATTATCTCGGACCAATCATCTTGGTTGATGATCGCCATCATCGGAATTCGATGCTTCATGAGACCGAGTCCATGAACCCACGACTCGAACTCGGACGCCGCATTGCTTTCGGATTGCTCGAACACAAAAGCCTCGTCGCCGTCAAAACGCCAAGCACCAGCTCGGTGCGGCGAAATACTGAGTATGGATTGCAAACCAACTGGCGAAGCATATTCCCAAAGTCGTTTTGCGGCGTCGAGATGCTCTTGCTCGGTGCGTTGAATCCGCAAACAATCGATATCGTTGAGCAACGGTTTAATCCGCTGGGCTGCTGGATGACTGGCTGATATGCTCAGTGCTTGCAGCCATTTTTCGGTAAATTCTTTGCCATTGGACCCGATGGGCGGCTGCGCGGGATTCGATACGTGATTGGACATGTACTTTGATTGATTTGCGAGAAAAGATACGTCGACGACTTGTAACGATAGCGACGCGAAAAGATTACGGCTGATAAGATTACGACGGATAAAATTACAGGATGCGACGCAGAATTCTAGCAGAAATGCCCTAGAAGAGGCGACCAATCGATTTAAACGGCTTGCACGATCGGATCGATTAAAAAACAATAGATGCATTCATGCTCCTGCCCCGCACCACCTATACGCCGAGTTTCTTATGAACCTAGCTTTCCGCTTTTGTTTTGTTTTCTGCTGGATCGCATTGAACAGCACCCCATCGGTCGTCCTGGCAGTTGAGGATTGGACTCAGTTTCGTGGCCCGCAAGGCGACGGCATGATTCCGAAGGTTGATTTGCCGCTCGAATGGAGCGAAAGCACTAACGTACGCTGGTTCACAAAAATCCCGGGGCTGGGTTGGTCATCGCCGGTAGTCGTAGGAAATCGAATTTACGTAACGACAGCCGTCGCCGAGAGCGAAGACGCCAAATCGTTGGCGGGACCACAACAACTGCGGTTGGTTTGTATCGACAGTCAAGATGGTCGCGAACTATTCAACCGCCAGGTGCTCGAACAAGGCAAGGAAGCACCGAAAGTTCATGAAAAAAATTCGCACGCAAGTCCGACTCCGATCGTCGATGGCGATCGGTTGTATTTGCATTTTGGACATCAAGGTACGGTTGCCACGGATATGGAAGGAAATGTTGTCTGGAAGAATTGCGAGAATCCATACCCGCCGACGCATGGAAACGGCGCTTCGCCGGTAATCGTTGGTGATCTGCTGATCGTCACCTGCGATGGTGGCGACAAACCGGGCACGATTGCCCTCGACAAGCGTTCGGGGAAAGAAGTTTGGCGTACGCCACGTGACGTCGCCGCCGATCGAAAATTCTCGTTTTGTTCGCCGAGCATTTTTCATATCGACGGCCAAGATCAATTGATATCGGCAGGTTCGAACATTGTGCAGTCGCTGGACCCGAAGAATGGCAAAGTGATATGGTCGGTGCAATACGACGGCTACTCGGTGGTTCCAAAACCGATCATGAGTCAAGGGCTGGTTTATATTTGTACGGGCTTCGGCCCGACAACGTTGTTGGCGATCGATCCATCGGGCAAAGGCGACGTCACCGAGACGCACGTCCGATGGAAGTATAAGAGTCAGAACGTTCCCAAGACTTCGTCGGTCGTCGCTTATCGAGATCAAATAATCATGGCGAGCGATCAGGGCGTCAGCGCTGCGGTGGACTGCAAGACCGGCGGGGAGCTTTGGAAGAAACGCTTGGGCGGGAACTATTCCGCTTCGCCATTGCTCAACGGCGATAATATCTATTTCCAAAGCGAACAAGGTGACGCGGTCGTATTGCAGCTTGGCGAAGAACCGATCGAAATTGCAAAAAATACGCTCCCCGGCCGAATTTTTGCTTCGTACGCAATCGTCGACAACCATCTCTTGATCCGAGCCGAAGGCGGCCTTTATCGAATCGGTAAATGAAGGATTTACGTAGTCTTCCTGATGAACTTCTCGAACGGCTTCCAACTTAGTCGGGGCGACAGGATTCGAACCTGCGACCTTTTGGCCCCCAGCCAAACGCGCTAACCAGGCTGCGCTACGCCCCGAATGCGTATCGCTTCCATTCTAGTGGAATTTGCCTGGGCCGCAACGCGGCTAAAGCTGAATCGAGAGGATGCGAAGATCATCAAGGACTCACTCGCTGGCGCTTCGCGCTTGTATTTTGTTAGGCGTTTGATGGTTTGGGCAAAAAGTGTGCAACTTCAAAAGTTGCGGAGCGGACTAGTTGGCCGAGCGGGATTCTAATGATTCCCAGCGTTCGAAAACGATGGCGAGCTCATTCTTGATTTTTGAAAGTTGAGCTGTGGTTTCGATGATCTTCTCTTGCGGTTGCTTATAGAATTCGGGATTCGCCATCTCCTGGTGTACTTGAGCTTGTTGGATTTCTAGCGATTCAATCTTCTTCGGCAACGTTTCTAACTCGCGCAATTCCTTAAAACTTAGCTTGCTGCCGACCGACTTCTTGCTCGCATCTTCCTTCGCGCCTCGTAGCGAATCCCTCGCTGGACTCAAAATTGCTGGCACCGGTTTTGAATCGGCTTGTCGAGCGCGTTGATAGTCGTCGTAGCCGCCACCATACTCTTTGACTTGCCCAGATCCGTCGACGGCGATAATACTGGTCACGACGTTATTCAGGAACGCTCGATCGTGACTCACTAATAAAAGCGTTCCGGCATAGTTGCTGACTAGCTCTTCGAGCAACTCTAACGTTTCGGCATCTAAGTCGTTGGTCGGCTCATCGAGGACCAGGACGTTGGAAGAATTCTTGAAAAGTCGAGCCAACAAGAGTCGATTTCGTTCGCCACCGGATAGAAATTTGGCTAACTGCCTCGATCGCTCGGGCGTAAAGAGAAAATCTTGAAGGTAGCTGAAAATATGCCGCTGGACTCCGTTGATCATCAGCTTGTCTTCATCGGGAGAAACGTTCTGAGCGATCGTTTTCTCGTCATCGATCTGCTCTCGCAACTGATCGAAATAGAGTACTTCTAACTTCGTTCCTTGACGGATCGAGCCCGAGGTCGGTTGCAGTTGTCCCAACAGGAGCTTGAGAAGCGTACTCTTTCCAGCCCCGTTAGGACCGACAACTCCAATCCTGTCGCCTCGTGTGATAAGCGTCGAAAAATCGTCGATGATCGGGCGCTCCTGATAGGCGAACGACACGTTTTTGAGCTCTAAAACAAGCTGTCCTGAACGATCTGCGGCGGTCGCTTGCAATTTTGCGTTCCCCATCCGTTGGCGTCGGCCGGCAGAGTCGCGACGCATCGCTTCTAACGCTCGAACTCGACCTTCGTTGCGAGTTCGACGGGCTTTGATACCTTGTCGAATCCACACTTCTTCGGCTGCCAAGCGTTTGTCGAATAGGGCTTCTTGCTTCTCTTCGGCGGCAAGCACGTCGGCTTTACGTTTTAGAAAAGTCTCGTAATCGCATTCCCAATCAAACAACCGTCCGCGATCGATTTCGAGAACGCGAGTTGCGAGCGACTTAAGAAAAATCCGATCGTGAGTCACGAACAGCAGCGAACCTTCAAAGCTCTTCAAAAATTCTTCGAGCCATAAAATCGATTCGATATCGAGATGGTTCGTCGGTTCGTCGAGCAAAAGCAAGTCGGGTTCTTGCACAATTGCTTGAGCCAATAGGACTCGTCGCTTCATACCGGCTGAGAGGTCGGCGACCGTTGCTTCGCCATCCAAGTTCATTCGCGAAAGCGTTCGATGAAGGGCTGCCTCGCGCTGCCAGTGCTCTTCATCGTATTCGTCGACGCTCGGATCGTGAGAAGGAAGTCCGGCTGCGACGACTTCTTGTATCGTACCCATCGTTTGCTGCGGAATCTCTTGGATCAATCGAGCTACCTTAATCTTGGGCATTCGACGAATTTCGCCGTGGTCGGGCGTCAGGTCGCCCGATAGAAGCTTCATCAGCGTCGACTTGCCGGTACCGTTCCGGCCCAGCAATCCGATCCGTTCGCCAGAATCGATAGCTAGCTCAAGATTGTCGAGCAAAGAGGGTTTTTGCCAAGTAAAACCGACGTCCGAAAGTGTGATCAACCGCATAGCTACTTGGAATTTACAATCTTTTTACAAAGTTCTGACAGGCTTCTGACCACTCATCGGGCTTATTCGCGTTCAATAATAAAGTAACGCAAATTTCGTTTTCTTGCACTATGGAGTCTGATCATGAAGATGTTTATCGCAATCGCCACGCTTTTCTTCGGGAGTCTCGCCGTTTCGTACGCCAAGGAAGAATCGAGCCAAGTTACGCTCGATGTCTCGCCGATGCACTCGACCCTCAAAGCAGACCAAAAGCAAACGACTTGGATACGAGTGGGTTTAGAGGGCTTTCAAATTAAAACAGAGCAAAAACGGGCACCGGTGAATTTAGCGATTGTACTCGATAAGTCGGGTTCGATGTCAGGTGAGAAGATCACACAGGCTCGACGAGCTGGCCGATATCAACGGCCAGCAGATCGTGACTCGTGTAGCTCAGATCTACAGCAACCAGACAAAGCATCTGGTCATCGAAGTCGAGATTCCGGTATCGGAAGTTGATAGTCGGCGCGAATTAGCCAACGTTTCGGTTAGTTATACCAACATGAAGACCAAAGTCACCGATCGCTTGTCGAACCATGCATCGGTTCGCTTTAGCCATGTCGCGAGCGAAATTGAGAAGAGTCTCAACAAATCGGTCAAAGCGGATGTGGTCGCTCTGATATCGAGCGAGAATAGCAAATTGGCAACCAAGTACCTCGATGAAGGCAACGTCTTGCGATGTCGAGAAGTCCTGCAAGAAAACGTCGATTACTTAAAAGCCAATGGCGTTCTGCTTGGCAACGATAAACGCCTCAAGGAGTTAGAAGTTCAAAACGGCGGACAGCTTGATCAACTCAAGGATGTCTCAGGCAACACCGACAGTCGAGCGCTATCGGCGAGAAAGAGCCAGTTGTATTTGCAGAATGCGATCGACCAGCAGCAGCGCACCGTCCCGGCAAGCGGCTCGTCGAATCCATGAACCGACGGAACTTGTCATGTCGTCAGGCAGAGCCTGGGCTGCAGTGGGTTCCGAGGCAGAGCCTCGGAACCAGTTGTTGGTATTGCAGAGTACAATAGATGCCTATGAAAGCGAATCCGTTTGTTCTTGTTGCGTTGATTGTCATACTGCCGATGGCCTTGTTGGCTGGTGCAGCCAAGTACATCGCGAATCACGAACAGTCGTTGCTTCAACAACGCATTCAACAATTGACGACGCAGCGACTCGAAGACATCAACGGATCGATTGTTCGGCACTTTAAAAAACTCTCGCGAGAACTTCGCCTGCTTGCGGACATCGACCGCTTCGAAATTGAAAGCCTAAGAGAGTTGAATCGCCGCGAGCCACGATTCTTGCAGCTCTTTGTTCTATCGGCCAAGGGAGACTTGGTGTTCCCTGATCCGCTTCAGCCGCTCAACGCCAACGAGAGTCAATTCCTGTCGCGAACCTCGAAGATGTTTACCGATATGGACCTTAAAACGGCCATGTCCTTGACAAAAAAATCGGGCAAAACTGAAAAGTCCGATGACAACTTACCCCAAAACGCTTCCGAAAAGAACCTCGGCCGCAGTCTTTCGCAACAGTTCGAGAGTCAATACTCGCGTGGCAGCTCCGTCGCCCCTAAAACGTCACTCGCATCGAGTGACAACGCCTCCGAGTTTGCCGAAGGGTGGTTGGTTTGGTATTGGGATCGAGGGCAGAATCTTATCTACTGGCAGCGTCGACCGTCGGGACATCTTGTCGGTGTGGCCTTAGAGCGAGCTCGATGGATGTCCGATCTGATCGCCGAATTGCCTGAAACCAACATTACTTCCAGCGAGTCTGTCGTGAGAAAAAGTTCCGTCGATTCGGGGCTTCGATTGGTCGACGCGACGTCGGTAACGGTCTATGAATGGGGACAAGTTGCCGAAGACGTTGCTCATGATAAACCCTTTTGCGAAATTCCGGTCGCTGCTCCGCTCGGCGCGTGGCGATTACAGTGTCTAGCGCCTCAGGAATACAAAAGTTTGGCTCTTCCGGTAGAAACTGTGGGTGGTTTTCGTGACCCGCAATCGATTTTAGCCGTGAAATACAACGAAAACACTGGACTGAGTGATTGCAAAAACCAAAGTTCGCTTTCTGATCGGAAATGCTTACCCAAAAAATTGCTATGGTTTGGATGGTGCAATGAGTTAGGCGGATGGATTTACAAGGGATGGCTCCGATG
>JAWXCK010000025.1:0-11443 GCA_034408855.1 Pirellulaceae bacterium | reverse complement strand
CTCCAGAAACCATCGCAACGTTTCAGGCTTGTATTTCTGCATTCCAAAGTAAAACCAGCAAGACCGGGAGGGCATCAAGATGAGTGATCGCATATCGACGCAACAAGCCCGGCGTTTTGAATGCAGCGCTTTTGTCGAACTAAAACGTCTTACGTCGCGATTTCGAATCCCGAATCTGACACTAAATATCCTGAAAGAAGATTTTTCGAACCGTACGCTCCATTACCTAAAATGTTTTTCGCTTGCGTAAAAATCCATCTGCTATCCAAACTGATGCACACAAAACAAGTGCGCCTGCACACAAATATCGCTGCTCACTCCCAATGACAAATCGATTTATGCGCACGGACACGCCATTCGCATCGGTTAAATTGACAAACGGATCACTCGGTAAATCAATCATTACCGACAATGTCAAACAAACGATCGCTCCCAGTAGAAGACTACGCATCCACCATGTCATATAAGCGTCCCACTAAAAACTTCTTGCGCAACATGCCGTGCAGCTCTCTCGAAACCAACTTATTACGAACCCGCATGCTGCGTATTGTTCGATGTAACCCGTGCAAGTTGAGTTTGCACCGATATCCGATAGACTATCCCAGAAATCTCCGTGTCCACCATTACACAGTGCACTTGTCGGATTCCCGATGCAGTATAAAGCAATTGCTCGATCCCGTGCTTCTTTGCCCATACCTGCAATCATTGTTAATTGCGTACCGCAGGTCTTCGACGCTTGGCACGAAACCCAACAGTGGCGGAATTTATCGGATTCTCCGCCGTAATTCCTATTGGCATATTCCGCATACGGATACGCACATGCAAACGCTGCAACGACTGAAGCGGCACCGACATATCCAACCAACTTTCCGTCCGGGTCTAAATTCTTGATGGGATTCGATTCAAGAAACTCGTAAAGATTCCACTCGCTACCCTTGTACTCAATGGGGTCTCTGGAGAGAAAAGCTACGACGCTAATCGTAGGTGGAGATGCTGCGGGGTATTTAAGGAGGGGGTGACTGAAGCCTGTGTTGCTTGGGGCGAAGTGCGATTCAGTTTTGAAATCGTAGGTGTAGGTGGGGTTTGTCGATGGTGGAGTTAGAGGAGCGGCACGAGGAGCATCGATTCGAAATCGAAGCAGGTCGGCGAAAGGGGGCGGCTTCGCGGTTTTGATGGAGGCGTTCGAGTGATTCAGTGCGACCATGGCTTGGCTAATTGCTTAAAAGAAGACGCCTGCGGTATCGACTACCGTGCGCGCTTGGAAGCGGTGAGTCCAATTCGGGCTAGATGGCTATGTTAGCATGTTTTTGGAGCGATCGCGAGCAAGATAAATCATCAAAAAAGCCGGCACTTCTTGCTGTATGCCTCCGCGATCGGGTTATGTTAGCGGGGAAAGAACAATGCTCAGCCGCCTGAAGGCGGAACGACGATCGACGGCATGAAAGCGGACCTATGAGCGAGATAGGGCGGTCGAAATTCTTATAGAATCGGCTGACGCGGTGAGCGTCAAGAGAGTATAGTTATTGGATCGTCTGTCTTGGATGACCGATCTGGCACTTTAGCTGGATTTGGACATTCTGCGATCGACCTATTTTTGCCTGCTTGTATTTCCGTTTGAAGTGATGGTTTTCTCGTCAAAAGAAGCAGCGTTTTCCATGAAGCGAACCCGCTTTTCCCCTAATTGTCCATGCTCCAGAAAGCATTTTTTGCGACGGGCTCTTCGCCTCGAGGCTTTGGAAACACGAAAGTTGATGTGCTCGGATTTGAGTTCGATCGCGCACATTTTTGGTGTGACGCAGCAACTTGCCGTTGGCGACGACGTTGCGGCTCAATTCGATGTTGACACTGAAATCGACGTTGACGCTGAAGGTCACATCGACGACAGCCAACAAGAAGTGAACGAATCTCACGATCTATCGATTCAGAATTCGCTGCAAGTCGATTACGGCACAATGCAAACGGTGCTTGCGGCGGCGGCGCAAGCCGGTTTGGGGGTCTTTAGTCAAACAGCAGCAGCCTTTTCGACGTTGGCGAACGGTATGCCGATTCTGAATAGCCTAATCGATGCCCCGACGGCGATCTTCCTCGATTTTGACGGCGACGCTACGACGACGACGCAAGCTTACGACGAAGATGGGGATCCAACGACCTTTAATACTACCGAGCAAAACAATATTGCTGAAGCTTGGCGGCAGATTTCGACTTACTTCGCCATGTTCGATACGAACGTTACGACAGTTGCGACGACAAAACCCAAAGCGTGGCTAGTATCGGGCAATGACATCAGCGGCGGTTACAGTTATGTCAACGTTTTTCCTAATAGCAAACCGCAATCATTTAATCAGAGCAGCAACGTAAGAACGCGAGTTTCGGGGCTTGCTCATGAGCTTGGTCATAATTTTGGATTAAGCCATCAAGGCGACTACGACTTGTTGGGCAATCGAACGAAAGAGTATTCGTCGGGTTACGATTCGTTTCATGGTCCGATCATGGGCGTTGACTATGCGCAGTCGATACACAAATGGTTTATTGGGCACGCTGGCTCGGCCAGCACGCTGCAAAATGATCTGAGTGTCATTGCCGGGAAGATCAAACCGTATCAGCCTACCGGCGGTGATGGTTACCGCGCAGATGACTATGGCAATACGATCGCGACTGCGACGGCACTGAATGTCTCCGGAGGAAGCCAAACCATCTCGGGAATCATCGAGCGTCTCAATGACGTCGACGCGTTTTCATTTGAGTCGCTTGGCGGGGGTGTCGATATTGCCGCGTTAGCCGATGATCCTTCCGGCGTTGATCTCAAACTTGACGTTTTCGACGCGGCAGGAATCTTGCTGGCCTCCCAAGATAGCAATACGTCGAACGATCAGAGTATCACGCTCACGTTGCCTATCGGCACTTTTTATGTTTTGGTTTCAAGTCACAAAAATTATGGCGATGTTGGGACGTATAATTTAACGCTCCGGTCGCTGCCGATCGACTGGACGGCTCGCGACATTGGGAGTGTCGGACTGGAAGGGTACGCCGAATATAATCCGACGGACAGCAGTTACACGATTGCTGGCTCGGGGACGGATATTGGGGGGACAGCCGACCAGATGCAGTTCGCCATGCAGACTTTGGTTGGCGATGGCGAGATTGTTGCCAGACTCACTTCGATGTCAAATACGAATGCGGCAGCCAAAGCCGGGGTCGAAATTCGTGAGGCAACCGGAACGGGGGCTAAACATGTTGCATTGATTCAGTCGTGGGCCAGCGGACAGCAATTGATATCGCGCGCAACTGCAAACGGTGCCACGACGACGGTCGGTGCCAGCACCCAAGCGTTCACTGCCAAATGGTTAAAACTTACGCGTGTCGGAAATGTCTTTACCGGATACGTTTCGGATGATGGTGTCGTATGGACGCTCAAAGGAACCAGCACCGTCGCGATGAATAGCAACGTGCTCGTTGGTCTCATTTCTACCGCCAAAGATAATACCAAACGAAATGTGGCGAAATTTAAGAATGTTTCGCTCACAGGTAACCTTGGGACGCCTCCGCCGACAGTCAATAGTTTACCCGCGCCAGGCAATGTCATTTTGACGCGGAGCACTGGCTCGGATCTTGCTATTGCCTGGAATGATGTGAGTGGCGAAACGGGATTCCGTGTTGAACGTTCTACCGATGGCGTGAATTTTTCGACTGTCACGACGACTGCAGCAAATGTAACGAACTATGACGATAGCGGTCTCTTTGGAACGCTTCGATATTTTTATCGCGTTAAAGCGATCGATGCTTCCGGAGCGTCTGCTCCTTCGGCGGTAAAAACCTTGATCAACCGTCCCAACGCGGTAACGAATCTCACCGTTACATCGCTCAACCTCTCGACCACCGTTTTGAATTGGCGAGATACGCATGGCGAGAGCGGCTATCGGATCGAGAGTTCAACCGACGGTGTGACTTTTACGGTATTAGGAACTGTCGGTCAGAACGTTCCGAGCTATACCGATAGTGGGCTGACCACGGCGACAACATTTACTTATAGAGTTACGCCAACGAGCACCAACGGCGATGGCGAGAGTGCGGACGTCGTTGGAAGTACTCGACTGAGTAAAGTTGGAGGTGTGGTATTTACGAATGTTGCGAGTAATTCGATCTCCATAAAATGGAACAACATTACGGCGGAAACGAATTTTCGGGTTGAACGATCGACCGATGGCACAACTTTTACGACGCTCGCGACGGTTGCGGCGAATGTCTTGACCTATACCGACGCGACGGTAACGCAAACCAATGATTACTACTATCGGATTACTGGAACGAACTCGCTGACGGAGAGTGTTTCGGAAAGCAATGTGATTTTCACGGCGACTCCAGCGACCAATGCGCTTCCATCGCCTTGGACTGCGACCGATATCGGAGCGGTCAACGGATCGGGTGCGACCAGCTATTCCGGCGGAATTTTTAAAGTCGTCAGTAGTGGTGCGGAAATCGGAAGTGCCATCGATGCTTTCCGATTTACATCGCAGCCGCTTCAAGGTGATGGATCGATCACAGCGCGTGTCGACACACTTCAGAACACGGCCGATGAGGCGAAACTGGGAGTAATGATTCGCGAAACATTGGCAGCCAATGCCAAGCATGTGATGGTATCCGTTCGACCGACCAACGGAATCATTATGCAGTCGCGAAGTGTGATTGGTGGAACAACGTCGAGCAACGGTACCGACGCTCAAGTTGCACCTTATTGGGTGCGGCTGACTCGGGCCGGTAATTTGTTTACGAGTTTTTCATCGAGTGACGGTGTTACCTGGACGCAGATTGGAACGAAAACGCTTTCGATGACGTCGTCGGTCTTCGTAGGCCTCGTCGGGACCGCCAATTCAACGACCCTAATGAATACAGGAACCTTTTCTAACGTTGTCGTGGCCGGGAATGCACGAGTCGTCAATCGACGGGTGTTTTACAATCATTCGAGCAGCACCGTGTTTGGCAATGGTTCGGACAATCCGGCGACAGCAATCGATACAACGAAAATCGCATTGCTCCCCGGACAAACAAGCAAAACGTCGACGTACACCAACTATGTTAAGGGATTAAATGGTCTGATCGTCGATGTCGATGGCCTAGTGAACGCGACAGCCGCCGATTTTCAGTTCGCGGTTTGGAATGGCAGCGACGTCATGGGCTTTGTCGCGTCGTCGATTGCACCCATCATCTCCGTCTATCCAGGCGTTGGCATAACGGGTTCGACACGCGTGAAAATCGAACTGCCAGATAACGCGATTCGCAATAGTTGGTTGCGAGTGACTGTCCGTGCGACGGCTAATACCAACCTGCCGACCAACGACGTGTTCTATTTCGGGAACGCCGTTGGCGATATGAATCTTGGAAACGTGGGAACGCCCATCGTGGTGCAGTCTGACAACATAGATTCGAATGCGGTTCGCTCGCACCAAACGCTGGGACCTAATTCGGCGAGCATTACTAACATTTATGATTTGAACAAAGATGGTCGTGTCGACATGCTCGACTATGCGTTGACGCAACAGAACCAAAACGGCCGAATCCTTCAATTCTTTACCGCCCCGGTCAGCGTGCAGCTTGTTGGATTGGTACTTTCAACCACCAGTGCGTCGAGCAGCGGAATTCAAGCGTTGAATGGCGACACGATTAGATTTGGAAATGCGACACGCGGCCAAAATGAATACGTGGTTGAATACCCGCGACGTCGAATCAGCAAATCGGTTTCGCTAGACGTCGGCAGCCTCGTCGAGCCCATCAACGTCCGTCCAAGCGACGCAATGGCAAGCCTTAGAACGACGCCAGACGCTCAAGCTGCTCCATCTTCCGATCGCTTTGCAAGTATCGACGAGTTTTTCAGTCGTCTTGTCGCCAAAAATTCTGGTTAAAATGAGTTCAGCCTTGGGACGCCACAAGTCTTCTGACAGGGTTCACATGATCGAACTGGCGACGAGGACCTTCCCTGGTGACGATGGGTGAGGGATCATGTCGAGAATTCTCGACATCGCTGAACAAAGTGCTGGTTTTTCTAGCATTTCTCGAATTACTAGCAACAAATTGGTTGGTTGGTTGCGAATTCCCCCCTAGGTTTGCTAGGATGGTAGCCGTGTAATTTGATTTTGTTTACCTGAAACGCGATAGGCTGCTCCGAGGCGAGGCAATGTCTTGCATTGGTCCTTTCGATTCGTTTTCCTAGGTCGACTCGATCCACTCTTGCAAAGCTTTTGAATCGATGTTTTTTGTATTATTTGCTCTCTTCCTTGGGATGTTGATGGCCTGCCACCTGCTTTATAAGCAGTTTGTAAGCCGGTCGACGCATCTTGCGAAGGGTGAGGTTGTCGTGCCGAAGCAGAAATGCCTGCAGGCCGCGACCGTGCCAACAGCCGTTCAAACCTCTTGTGCTTTGGGTCCGTTGCATTCGGACTTTTTATTTGGAATGGTGAGATTTGATCTTCGAGAACCTGAATCGCTTCGTGCTGATCGTGTTGCGTTGCGTGAAGGAACTGCTTCGTGCTTATATACTCGTCCGAATTGTTTTCGTATCGCTCTATTCCGTCGAATCTTCATGCCCTTCCGGTCTTTGTTCCGCTAGTCGCCGCTGATTCTCCCAACACTTCTTCGACCGCGATTGTTGCCGTTGTTGCATTGTTGGTCGGTGGATTGCTTGTCTATGCCATCGATCGCATGATGGGACGCGATGCAAAAACGCAATCGAAGCGTTTGCTCGAACAAGCCAAAATTGATGCGGAAAACTCGGTCAAAACAGCCGAGCTCGAGAAAAAGGAGAAAATCCTGCAATTGCAGTCAAGCTTCGAATCCGAGGTTCAAAAACAGCGCGAGGATTTGCGTAAGCGAGAACAGACGCTCGATCGCCGCGATGAAACGCTCCAGCAGAGTTCGGCCGAATTTCGAAAGCAAGAAAAACTCGTCGAGAACAATCAACGAAAACTTTCTGAACGGCTCGAAGAAACCAATAAAAAGAACGAAGAGTATACGCGATTGCTGAAACAGCAGACTTCGGAACTTCAACGCATCACGGGGCTTTCGAAAGAAGAAGCCACGTCGCAGCTTCTTCGGAATCTCGAACACGAACTGCAAAGTGAAGTCGGAAGTGTAATCCTCAAGCACGAGAAACAAATTCAGGAAACGGCTGATCAGAAAGCCAAAGACATTTTATTGACAGCCATGCAGCGATACGCTTCGGCGCACACCGCCGAAACGACGACCAGCACCGTCGATATCCCCAACGACGACATGAAAGGCCGAATTATTGGTCGCGAAGGTCGCAACATTCGAGCCTTCGAAAAAGCGACTGGTACCGATGTTATTATCGATGACACGCCGGGCGTTGTTATCGTCAGCGGCTTTGATCCTGTTCGCCGCGAAATCGCGCGACAATCGCTGGCGAAATTGATCGTCGATGGCCGAATTCATCCGACTCGAATTGAAGAGATAGTTGCGGCAACCGAAAAAGAGATCGCTCAGTTTATCCTTCGCAAAGGCGAAGAAGCAGCGAGCGAAGTCAATGTTGGCAGATTGCATGAACGCGTTATCGAGATGCTCGGTCGTTTACATTTCCGAACAAGCTATTCTCAGAACGTCTTGCGTCATAGCGTAGAAGTAGCCTTCTTGTCAGGGTTGATGGCCGAAATGATTGCACTGAATGCGACTTTGGCTCGACGCTGCGGGTTGCTGCACGATATTGGAAAGGCTGCCGATCATGAGCTTGAAGGGGGACATCCTAAGATCGGTGCCGATATACTCAAACGAAGTGGCGAAAATGAATCGGTAGTACATGCAGCTTTAGGGCATCATGACCAACTGACGACCGAATTTCCCTATACGCTACTCGTTGCAACCGCCGATGCCTGCAGTGCCTCGCGACCAGGCGCACGGCGGGAATCGCTCGAACGGTATATTAAACGGATGGAAGAGCTAGAAACGATTGCAAGAGCATTTCCTGGTGTCGAACAAGCCTTTGCGATTCAAGCTGGTCGTGAGTTGCGAGTCATTGCCAGCGCGAAAGATACCGACGATTCTTCGGCGGCAAAAATATGTCGCGACATTGCTCAGGCATTCGAACAGCAGTTGACGTATCCTGGTGAAATCAAAGTCACGGTAGTCCGCGAATCTCGCTTTACGGAACTTGCACGATAATGACGAGCCAGGCATATCCAATTCCCAATGCTCCTCCGCCCGGATTGATTCGCATCGTTTTGGTCGGTGACACCGTTGGTAAGCCTGGCATGAATGTAGTATGTCTTGCGACGCGTTGGCTCAAGCAGCGTCTCAAGGCACACTTGGTTATCGTCAATGCCGAGAATGCAGCCGATGGAACCGGGTTGCGGCAACGAGAGTACCGCCGGTTGATCGAAGCGGGTGTGGATGCCATCACCTTGGGTGATCATATCTATAAAAAACGCGAGATTATCGAAACACTTCAATCAGCCGACAACATTGTTAAACCGGCCAATTTTCCGGCCGAAGCACCGGGGAAAACATGGTGTGTAGTACAGACGGCGGATGGCGTTCAAGTTGCCGTGATCAGCATCATGGGACGAGTTTTCATGCGACCGGTCGATTGTCCGTTCTCAGCGCTCAAAAAAGTTCTCGAAGAAATCCCGAAAGAGGTCGCGCTGAAGATTGTCGACGTTCATGCTGAAGCGACCAGCGACAAGCAAACGCTGGGGCGCTACTTTGATGGACACGTTACGGCAATGCTTGGAACCCATACTCATGTAACGACCGCCGACGAGCAAATCTTCCCTCAAGGAACCGGTTTCCAATGCGACATTGGAATGACAGGTTCTTATGAAAGTATTCTAGGTCGAGAAATAGCCCCTGTCACGCTGACGACTCTTACGTTCGAACCCGCAGCGTTCGATGTGGCAAGTGGCGATGTGCGACTGGCTGCGACTTGGATCGACGCCGATCCAGCGACCGGTAAATGTGTCGCTATCGGTCGTGTTCAGTGGCCACTCGAACTCATTCGCATGTGGGATCAAGAACAAGCTGAACTGATGAAACGACTCTAACGTTTTCAGTGCGGCAACTCTTCCGAGGAAGAAGCCATTTCAATTTCGATTGCGTTTTCGCTGTAGAATGCGCGAACTAAGCTTTCGATAGCGATCCATTTTTTAAGTGAAGTCTCGGTGGCCTTGGTTTGTCGTTGTATCTCGTCCAGCCCCGCCATCGCCATCGATCGCGTCTTTTTGTTGCTCCGCATCGATTCGCCAAGCTGGCGGTTCTGATCGAGAAATCGCAAGTAATTTTGAAGTCGCTTGCAAACCTGAGTTGGATCGTGCGGATCGATCGGGAACTCGACATTGGGACTCATTTTCAATCGCACGGCGGTAGCGAGATACCATGACCGAGCTGGTTTTGATCGAAGGTAGATCGCTAGGCTGGCGTTGTCGTCCTGTAAGGCGACATTCCAAACGGTATCTTGCGGGCCGACGAGCTCGACAGCTTCGACCGGTTTTGCAACAAGTCGGCCGCCAATTTAAGCTGAACTCGACAAACGGCTTTTCGGTCGTTCGGCTTAAATGGAAGTTTTAGTGTCGTCTTATATAGAGCTTGCTTGATCGATAGCGACTGAGTCAAAAAACCTACGTCGCTTTTGATGTCGTTCGATGGCTCGGTTCCAGTTGCGTTCGTCGACGCAGAGGAATCGGCGGCTTCGGGTGCCATCGGAGCATCGAGCGGTTCGCCGAATGGAGCGGTGGTAGCTTGCATTTCGATCGATTTGCCATCCGCCGATTGGCCGAGCGACTGTTCGATAATCTTGGCTTCGTCGGTGTTCTTGAGGATCGCTTCGACCGATTCAAATGAAATCGATTCAATCGCGTCTGAATTGGAACTGCCGCCGAACCCGCTTAGTATCTTGCTGAGCGAATCGTTGGCTTTTTCAGACAGCGATTCGCCGATTGGATCTGGTTCACGAGGTGACAACTGCAACTTTACATCGGAGTCAAACTCGGCTTCGAGCGATTCGCTTGGCAATTCTGCAATGGGTGTTGAAGGTTCTGTCGATTCGGTGCCGTTGTTTTGAGCGACTGGTTTGGGCCGCGATAACGAAAGCATAGTCCAAACGCCAACCAGCAAAACTCCGAACGCCGCCACTGCTCCCCATCGTATTTTGCGGGATCGAGGTTTTGAGGTTGTCGCGACCTTAGATGATTTTTTGACTTCGTTCGGATCGAGCAAACTTTGCTTTATGTTCTTCGATGGTTTTGCATCTGCCTTGGCAGTCGACGGCGATGAAACTCTTAAAAGTTCGTCGATGGTCTTTTGAAAATACCCGTCGGTTCGAGTTGCAAGTCCTTGTAGTCGTTCTTCAAGAGCTGGCAATGGGAATTCCATGGGAATGCAAGCGACGGAAGACGAATCCAATCGAGTCAGGAATGCTTCGATAGCGAGCAACGAAATCAATCGACCATCCGTCATGGCGATGACATGGCTGAGCTGGTTCGATCCAAAAACCATTTTGCCAGACAATGCTCGCGACTGCCGCGTCCAGTCTTGTTGAACTTCGACAGGAGGTTGTCCGAATCGTTCGATTAGCTGATCGAGAGTGGATATCGATACAAGCTGAACAGCCAACCAAGTGGCCTTCGAAAGATTAGCTGACGATGCCAAGTACGCAATCGGAAGCCCACCAAGTTCGCCGGCGATCGTTTCCGCTGAAATACGATGCCAAGACGGAATCGAAGATCGATCGTCGGACATAGCAGAAATAGCCTGATACCGATTGGATTGCCACACAATCCAGAGAGCATCGGATCCGACAAGCCGAAAAACTTGTCGAGCGTCTAAGTCGGGACACTGTTCCCATTGAAAGCCGTTAACGGCTGGAGGAACAGTAAGCCCCGATGTATTCATGATGAGTTAACTACTTCTTGCGATGGCGAATGCGCGCTCGCATCCGTCGCTTCTTGCGGCCAATTTTACGCCTGCCTCGTCCAGTTTTCTTAACTCCCACGTGTTCCTCCGAAAATAAAGGTCTTACGAATCGGTATTGGTTTTAAAAAACCCGCCTACCGGGACGTAACGACACGTGCTCTCGGACTGACGGAAGCCCCGTAGCATAACCTATCTAGGGGCATTTTGGCAAGTAGCTCGGTTGTTTTCACTAAATCCAAATTGTACGGGGGCACGGCAGTGGCTAGGACGAAACATTCGCTGGGTATTGGTAAATTAGTCGTTGAGCGATAGCTCCAGCTTTTTAAAGGGAACCGGGCCTAACGGCCATCGGCTAATTTATGCAGTTTGAACGCAGGAATGCGGGCGGGACGCCCACATACCGAGTAAACCGCACACCGCGTAATAACTTTTCGGCTCTTCCGCAGAATCTGTGGGGCAAAATTGACTATTTATCGTTACGAATAGAAAACCGAAGTTTCAACGGACACCCGTTTCGCATTGGATTTTTGAG
>JAWXCK010000024.1:0-11095 GCA_034408855.1 Pirellulaceae bacterium | reverse complement strand
GCGAGAATATCGCTTTGTGCTTGAGCAGGGCTACGGAGGTTGCCTTCGGGTACCGCACCATCGACGGCTGCATCTGCTATGGATTTCTTGTACCGGATATCGCTCGTGATTAGTTCGCAATCTGCAAAATCCTCGAGTGGCAAGACGGATGACTCTTGAGTTGCGAACACTTTCTTAAATGCATGTGACACTTCGCCTATGGCTGTTATGTTCTGAAGCGAAAATGTGGTATCGTCCTTCGTGAGCTTGCGTAAACAAGTCCTGAGCAAATCTACGCACTTTACAGGTACGCGTGAGATGGTCGTCGCATTTAGGCGTTCGTGACCAAGTTCAGCCAGTTCCAGTAGAAAGTCCAGGTGCCAAGTTTCATCCAAGTGAAGCTGATTGCGGATTCGCTCCGATACCCATAACAAACATTTCGGTAGTGTTTCATGGTATTCACTCACTAAACTAGCGGCCGCCAAGCGGTAGACCTTGAGTTTCTTAAACGCCGAATTAGCTATCTGTCGTGCTCGCTCTCTTGTTATTGAATACTGTTGTCCTGCTGCACCTTGTGTTGCTCCACTGCAACGCGACTTCACGATCTCAATTTGGCGTGAGTCCAATTCAGAAAGCGCCCGATCGATGCATTCTTTGAATGTCTTAGGAGACCCCGCTTGTCCGAAACGGTATCTTTCAAGACCTTGGGAATTTAGCTTTGACAATTCATCGCGCAGTTCATAGATCGATCGTTCGGAAAAATTAGGGAATTCCGACACGGACAACCACTTGTTATGATCTTTGCTAAAGACCTGCTTGCGCAATGCGACTTTGTGTACTTCGGAAATCTTTTCGACTCCTTGGGAGCGCAAGAAGTCTCGCGTTCGCTTATTCACGCGAAGTGGTACATCATGCCAAGCAAAGTCAGCGCATTCTAGATCGTCGAGAGAACAGCCGATTGACTTTCTATAAGCTGTCACTCCCATCGACTCCAATCGCTGAAGCTCCTCGCGGAGCGATGTTAACGATGATTCGCCAAAATTGCCTTCTCGCGTGACATCGAGCAATTCTTGTGTTTGCTGGTCCATCACTCGTCCGTGCATCGCAAAATCTGCGAGCTGACCCAAGGTCGTCAGACTGTATTTCTCCGCAACTGATTCGACCTTCACGCCAACTTGCAGCGGAACATCGCGCCACTCCATTTCGTTCAGACCAACCACCGTTGATTTCATCCGAAAAACGCGACTGAGCAGCATTCTGAGGTCGCTTGCTTCCAACAGTGCTTTCCCTTGTAAGGTATCACGAAACTGCCCCAAAATGAATTTATCCAGCAACATGCAACCTATGCTGTCTGCGGGCAGAACGTCTTTGGGAACCAAATCACCAACCAATTCAATTTCGGCATCAGGCTGGATAGTTGCAAGCCGCGAATAGAGTTCCTTGATGGCAACTGCAGCTGTCTTCTTTTTTTCACCCCAGCCGGGTTGGTTTCCAATCGCCGAAATATCTAGTGAGAGCAACTTTTCGACAGTATTTACTCCGAGCTGCTCAAACGCGACTTTCAAAATACTGGGAACAAAGACGAGTAACGACGATTGATCGAAGACGATTCCTGACAAATCGACCTTCGGAACAGTATTTATTACAATCGTTTGCCCCGCTAATTGCCTAGCATTATTTATTAAACGCCTAAACTCGTCGACTTTCTTTACGCCAACTCCCTTCACGCTTTCTACCGTTTTGATGTCGAGCTCGCATAGGTCGCCAATTGTGCGACAACCAAGGTCACGGACGATGTTTTGGATCAGCCCACTGACCGTCAGGTGTTGCTCAATTGGATCATTGGATAAGTTGGCGTCGGACATATTGACAAATAATGGCTAGACATTGCCAATGTAAATAGGCTTCTGGGAATTGACCTTCAAACCGCGACCCAAGACAAGCGTCTGGTAGCTGTTATTGAAAAGCTGCACAACGAAAGTCCGTGCGCGTCCATTGTCGTCGAGTAGGTGAATCTCTCCTTCACCTACGGGCCCTCTTTTCCGAAAATCCGCTATCGGTTTAATTGCGATGAAAAGCGAGTCTGAGCTGGAAGACGTGAACTGTTTGCTGAATACTTCGGAATGAACTACGTGATCAACATGCGGCTCTGGATCGCCTAAGTCGCAAATAAGCTTATCAATCTGCTGATTAATCGCCTTCGCTGTCGAACGATTTAGACCGTTTCCGTACATAGGGCCGAACTCCTTTCTCTGTCAGTAATTTATTGTTCTTCGGACTTGCTAAGAGAGAGCAACGCGTTGACAAACGAGTTGTAGGCATCCTCTTCTTGCGGCGTGAGCGCACAATTTGGTTCGCTCTGAGCGGCAAATCGATAAACTGCCTGCTCTAAGTTCTCATCGCGAGCTTTCACCAAGCCCGCGACAGTCGCTAACGGTTCCACAGGGAGCTTTAACGTCATTGCCAGCCGATGAAGCGCACGAGGACTTGGCTGAGCATACGCACGTTCGATCTCAACTAGTTCCTCTAAGTCGATATCTGACTCTGCGGCAAGTTGCTCTAACGACAAGCCCATTCTTCGACGACCGAATTCAACCAGCTGAGCGAAAGCACCGACAGAGTGGTCATCGTGTCCACGACGCTTCAGTAAACTGTCCGCACTTCCGCAATCCTCTACACCATCCGCAGTGCTGCCGTGAACACTGATGCATCCCTCGGCTGCCTCGAACTCAGCGTTTGAGAGCAACCAATCTTGATCAACTCGATATCTATTCGTCTGATTATTCATATCTTGTTTCCACCACGTAAAAAAGCTGCTGCTGTCTCCTTCGTAAACTCGTAATACGCAAGATTCTCTTTCTTTGCGTCAACTTCGATAAACGTCATTCCATGTCGCTCGTAAAAGCTGCGGCTCTGATTAAGCGAATGGAGACCGACTCTTCCGTGAAACCCTTCATCGAGACTTTCAAAAACCACTTGACGTAGCATTTGAACTCCACAACCTCCAAACTCAGGCTCAACGCCTGTTATCTTTACCGGCCAACAGTCTGGTGCCGTCTCGATGAACTCGAGATAGACCAAAGGCTTGCGTTGATCTGGTGCCAGTTTGGCTGTGTACTGCGCAACATTGATCATCGAAACGCCAATCCATCGTTCGTCAATTCGGATTCCAAAACCTCGAATCGCCATCAGCCTCAACGCCGCTGACTTCTTCACCCAATTCCATCCACTACTCTCGGGCCAACGTTCAGATGAAACTCCCGCGTCATTCAACGCGCGAACAACACGCTGTCGCAGAGGAAGCCACTCACGATCGATCTGAATTAAATCGTCTGGGCGCAAGCCGGTTACTAACTCGGCGTCCAGAATTGCTCGATCAGCCACCCGTACGATCTCAATTTTCCTCGTAGTCAAAGGAGCATTACCTCCGCTTTTTTCCCTTCTTTCTCGTCCTCAAATACGAGCTTCTCACCCGCCGCCGTCCTTTCGTGGATAAGTTGGTACAGCCGGAGCGCCTGACGGATAACACCTGTTTTCGAAAGCTCTTTCTCGCGCGCAAGCTCTTCCAAAGCCGTCATTTCTTCTACGGACAAGTTAAGCGTCATAGTTTTCTTGGCTTCTGTCATTTCCATATCCTTTGGCCTTTCTTTGGCTAATTATCGGCCAAAATTGGTTGGCAGTCAAGTCAAAATAGCCAAAAATTAGCCATCTTCCATATAGAGAGACATCCGATGCCAGCGCGCCACTTATTTGGTGGATTGCACGGTACAAGCGCCATCGAGTGATTGTCGCGAATATTCGGAATGCCCCAATCCGCAAGCGGTCAATGTTGTGACGCTCGGCATGGCGATCGTCCATCGCAAGCGACTTGGCAAACCTATCGCCGAACTTCGCCAGTTAATGAACCAGGAGCAAGATGGGCGCTTGGTAAGAAGGGCATTGAATGCAGTGCAAAGAGAGATACTATGGTTGAGCCAAAGCTTGAAATGCAAGGTTTGAGTCGATTAGCCGTTTCCGCGTTCAACCGAGCGCGACCTCATTGCTTGATCTCGGCGAGGCTGCCACTAACCGGCGAAAAATGCAATTTTTGGCGAGATGACGAGTGATTTAAAGATAAATTGACAACGATGGTCCGTTGGTCCCCGTCGACTTCGATGATCAATTCGGCTTGCTGAGGGTCGGCGATTAATAATTGACTCGACAGCGGCTCACGAAGTATGCAGAAGTCGGGACCAACTTGAGCAACTAATCCGACGGAAGCCGACCGAGCGACTCCGGATCAGAGCCACCAAGCGAACCGCCGCCAGGAAGCTCCAGTAGCGGTTGCACCAGCACCTGGATTTGGTCGTGCGGTTAGGAACTACTCGATTCGGATTGGGAAAATCCCGAACCACCAGAGGGTTCCGGCAGCTTCGGCGGAGCGGTCATGGAGGTGGCTGCATGATCTTTTGCCCTCATCTCATGTCGGACAATAAATGCCGAGTGAGGAGATCGCAAAGCTCGTTGGACCGACAGATGCCAGGCATCCAAGGCCAACCTATCGATTTCCAGTTTAACTTTTCTTGTCGGGCACAACTGCCACCAACGCGGCGCAACTTGGTATCGTCCCAAGTCGCAACGACGTCAGGCCGTGACCTGAGCAGTAGATGAAAGTGATTCGACATCACAACACAATCAGAATGATACAACTAATTCGGATTGTGCCGGATCGCAGGATGCGATTACCCTGGAAATCACGTGTTTACTCAAGCTATCTGATTGGTGTCAGCTAGCAAAACAAAGTAACGGAGGAAAAGGATGTCCGAGCACAACAGTAGCGTGCCCCCCCGCGCACTCAATTACAGAACAACACCTCTGCGACGCTGAAGCTGACGCTTCTTTGGGAGAAGCTTCCCAACGATCAGCAGCTAAAGATACTCCGGTCGCTAACTCGCATGATTCAGCAAGCACCGCCTCTGTGCGAGGAGCTGAATGATGAATGAGCTTGTCACTACACAACGGCCTGGTTCTGTCGCAGTCGCATTGTTTCTTAGCACAAAAGTGCAGTCGCAGCACTTGGAAAAGTTGGCTCTAGTCTACGTTCGTCAGTCGAGCCAAAGGCAAGTCGAAAACAACGTCGAATCGACCGACCTGCAGTATCGACTGTCCGATCGTGTCGAAGCGTATGGATGGCCCAAATCACGCATTGAGATCATCGACAACGACTTGGACTGAAGGGAACGATGAGCGAAGCAGAGTTGTATGTCATAAGAGGTCGCTTGCGATCTGGACAAATGAATAACCGAGCGTAGAGTACGAGGCGAGGGTGTCGACTTTCTCGCCGACTGGATCAGACAAAACGGTTTCGAATACAAAACTCTCCCGCTGTGTCACAAGGGCCGCACGGATTGAAGCGGCCAGTTCGGCTGCCTCGTACGCGGACATTTCCATCGATACCGACAGAACATCCGCATTGATAAACCGTAGGCCAGCGTCAGCCAGAAAGCTCTCATAGAAAGTTGACTTGCCAGCGCCATTTGAACCTGCCAAAGCAATCACGATGGGACGCTTGTCTAGAAACTCAAACGGTAAGCTCAACGGTCGACCTCGAAGGCCTCGAACTCACGTCCAACGAAACGGCCAACGGTCTCGCTTCCATCCTCCTCAATGCGGCGGACGAGTTCAGGATGTTCGGGAACTGGCTTGTAATGTGGATAGGGGCGACTGTTCAAAGTAGCTTCGACCCGCTTTCGACCTTTGGCTGTATCCACTTCCGACAAGAGTTGCGAGAGCGATCGATCCGCTCCGGCCATTTGCAACGAAAGTGCGCGATCGCCTCGCAGCAGCGGTTCGATCGATTTCCCAAGACTCGCCCAGAACTCGATCTGACCCGCGATACTGCGCTGCGAAAACGGCACGACAGCCCGAGCATCGTCGACAAGTTCATCTGAAAGTTTGACAGGTTGACCCATGATTTTCTCCTTGGATTCAATGGTAGCATTTTACTACCCGCAAGTCCAGTTCGTACCGATTGCGACCGTTCATTTATAAGACAGCTTCTCACTGGCATCGCAAAAACATCCAGAAAACCACCTATGTGGATGGGTTTTTGAGCGGCTTCTGTTAACCACTCGGTCAGCGTGAGCCAGCTAGAATTTGAGCCTTAGTTTTTTCATCGGAAAAAACACCCAAAAGTTAACGCCGGACAACGATAGGTCGCCGCCCGGCGTTTTTCGTTTATTCCCGACGTTTTAGCCGTTTTCCGCTACACAACCTCGCGCGGCAAATCTCTCCATTAGACCGTGAGAAGGCTACGGGAACGTATAAAATGACTTGTCAGAATGCGTGGCTAATTAGCGCAGACAACTACCCTTACCGGCGTTCCCACAAGGAGACACATTTTAGATTTGGGCGACGGGAGCGTTGCTTAGACTCGCGCTCGGTAGAACTTGCGATGCGTTTTACGACTGCAAGCCTCCGAAACACTCTTTGCCGTTCCGGCTACGTTCATAAACGCTCTTCCAAAATCCCTCACGATTGACGACCAAAGCGTCGGCTCGATACCAAGTCGTTCCAAGACTCGCGTTTTCGGTGATCGAAATTCTTGCCGGAACGCTCATCGAAACCCGTGAGGTAGCAAGAGCGGACCGTTTTTCCGATGAGGTGTTCGGCAACGATCTCCGCCGGGTCAAAAATTTCAGCACGAGCCAATCTCGCCATGATTCACTCCTTCGCATGACCGATACAAGAAAGTACAGAATCACCCCATCATAAAAATTCCCAATCCTGTTCGCGACCACTCCCCTCAAAAATAAGTGGTGTCCCTAAAAGTCCCCCCTCTGTTGGGGTCGTGTCGTCGATTTCGTTGTACATGTTTCCTCCATTGTCGGAGGTGAAAATGATGATCGTTCGATCCGCGATTTTCAGTCGGTCCAGCGTATCAAGGAGCGTACCAATCGCATCGTCCATGCTCTCGACCATGGCAGCGTAAGTCGGGCTGCGTTGTGGGTCCGAGGGATCAACACGAGCTCGATGCTTCTCGATCAAAGCCTGCTTGGCGTCGAAAGGAGCATGTACGCTGAACATCCAGTAGTTCATGTAGAACGGCTCATTCTGATGCTGTTCGAGGAAAGCAGTTGCTTCCTTGGCCATACGATCTTCGAGGTGCTGATCCGGTATGGCTGGATCGTGATCGAAGTCCTTGAACTTCCAGGGTGCAACGAAACTACCGGCTGGACCGGGCCCCGAGTAGTGTGGAACATCGACATCAAAGCCGTGTTGTAAAGCAGAATACGGTTCGGGGCCAAGATGCCATTTCCCGAAATGGCCGGTCGCATAGCCTGCGTCCTTGAACGACTCCGAAAGTGTTCGATACTCCGTTTTCAGACGAGTCACCGTTTGCGGTTGAGTTGCCTTTTGGTCGGGTGGAGCTGACTTGCCAGTGGTTGCTTGTAATACGACTTGTGGTAAGTGACAGTTGGGAGTGGTAATGCCTGTTCGAGCAGGACTCAGGCCCGTCAGAATTGCCGAGCGTGTCGGTGAACAGAGCGGACTCGCCGAGTAGGCTCGTGTGAATGTCATCCCGCGTTTCGCGAGCCGCTCTACATTGGGCGTTTGATAGTACTTTGTCGTACCGTAAAGAGTTGTGTCGCTCCAACCGAGATCATCGGCCAGGATGACTATCACGTTTTGACGTGGAGCCTCCGCCGCATGGAGACCGGTCGAAGTGAAGGCAATAAAGCTCCAGAGGCATAAGAGGGAGAATCTCATAATCAGATGATAGCTTTCACGTTGCCGTGGATGGAGAAACGTCCAATTTGAAGAAGTTGTCATTTAGTAAATCTCAACTGATTATGTTAGGGATGAACGGCGGGATCAGAGGTTTCCTGGACCCAATTTCTCAAAGCGACGAGAAGTCGGTCGGTTGTTTCGCGATGAGCTTGTTCGTTGGCAAGATCGCGAACTTCGTCGGGATCGTTCGTCAGATCATAGAGCTCGATGTTGGGGACATTTCCATCGAGCGACTGCGGATCGAGTTCGGTAAGCATTCGATAGGCTTCTGGAAATTGGTCTTTCACACGGATCGTTTCAGTGTAGCTGCGGTTTCCCCACGGTTTCCAGTCTTTGCTATCAGCCTGGACTTGACGCCATCTTGTTTCCACTTTCTCTCGATAAATTAGATGCCACCTTCCGTCAAAAACGCTTCGCTCTTGCATGCCATCGTTTGGTAGCGGACCGAGATTCGAGATTTCCCCAAACGAGTACTCACGGGCGCTTGGCTTGTTGTTGCCGTCAAGCATTGGTCTCATCGAAAAACCGTGCGATTTTTCGAGCGGTGGCAACTTCAAGACATCTAATATGGTCGGGAAAATATCGAGCTCGTTTACTAGTCCATCATGAATTTTATTGGCAGCGATGTTCGGTCCACTTATTGCGAAAGGAACTCGCAATCCGAGATCATAGAGCGTCATCTTGCCATGAACGAAGCAGGGGCCATGATCGCCTAGGAAGACGACATAAGTATTCGCAAGTTGGCCTGCTTCCTGGAGAGCCGTGAGAGCCTCGCCAACAAAACGATCGGCTTCTTCAATGGCTGCCAAATACTCAGCCCAATCTTGACGAATCACTGGCGTATCGGGGAGGAAACTCGGTAATTTTACTTCTTGAGGATTGACTCGAATTTTTACGTTGTCGCTGTTTGGAAACGGGCGATGTGAGTTGGGAACATTGTAAAAAAGATGCCAAGGTTTGTTTTCTTGATTTGCCTTCGCGATGAAGTTATCGATGGATTTACGGCTGTTGTGAACAATGAATTCATCGTAAGGGAATTTTGTGTTAGGTAAGACGTGGAGTTTATGAGTTACTCCCTGATAGTATCCGGCATCTTTCAGTCGTTCGACAAGTGTAGGAATCTCACCGTGGATACGATTGGAGAGATAGAGTGGATTCTTCAGTTCGCCCGGAGTAACCGCACTGGCAGGTTTGTGTAAATTGAGCGTGTTATTCAATATGCCGTTTGTATGATTGTGGAGGCTGGTGTAAAGAGCGGCCTTCGATGCTGAGCAAACGGGGTAGGCCACAAAGGCGTTTCGAAAGAGCGTACCGGACTTCGCGATCATATCCATGTTCGGTGTTTTGATACCGGGTGTGCCGAGAGCTCCCATGTGAGCTCCCTGATCTTCAGTGAGAATGATTAGCAGGTTAGGTTTTGCCGCAACCTGCCCTTGGTGCATCAACGACGGCCAGTCTTTCGCTCCAATTGTCTTCAAATATGGATCGATGACCGAGGGTTCATTCGGCGTTGCGAGTGACTGATAAAGATACCAGATCGGTTTCTTTCCGACTGGATCGTCTTCGTCATCAGGAAACTTCCGTAGACCGATGCGTAGCCCATCTTCTTTGCGATTGTCGATCCAGTTGTGGTAATGCCAAGTCTCAATAGATGAGAGCGACGAAAGCTTCTTCCAAGCGAGTGCCATACCAGCGGCTTGGTCTTCGAGAATTTTTGGCGAGTAATCTTTGGAATTGAAACCATTCTCGGATAAATGAACTTTTCTCACTTCTCCTCGATATCGAAGTTCCGGAAGTTTCATATAAGCATCGAGGACTTCAAGATTCTTCGGTGTGATTTTTTTGGTGTTGAAGTCAAAGGTTGCTTGTTTGTCTTCCCACGTTCTAGGATTTAACAGACTCTGCGGATACGGATGGTAAGCGAGGCCCCAGGAGAAATCGCCTTCCGTGCGGCAGAACTCGCTAAGCAGTTGCAGTACACGCTTTGAGCCGTAATATTCTTCTTTACCTTTCTCAGCCCAGTAATGTGTCAACGAAATGAAGACGCGAGCATGGGGATCGTACTGCTTTACAATCAGATCCATTAAACGCATCGACCTTGCATACAGATCGACATATTCGATATCGGTCTTTTCTCCAGCGTTTGTCCAAACCCTCCCAACGTCGACTTCGTTGTGCATGATCCAGTGATGAACGCGGCCATGCACACCGTCCGCCCGCGACCATCTCTCGGCTATCAGATTTAGAATCGCGCCGTACAAATCAATTCCACCAGCGGATAGGACGTTCGGCATCGCGTAGTGGGCTTTCTCTTCACAATCGGGGTGCGCGAGAAGCTGGTAATCTACGTTCGACGATTTGATGGGATTCGCAACCAACAAAATTGCGGAAACGACGACGCCTCTTTTGCTAGCTTCTTGGAATGTCTTGTCGTATTGAGCCAACGCAAGCTCGTTGGCGTAATACGTTTTTCCTTGCCATTGAAACGGCGTATGGTTCAACTTTGGAGTCGTCGAAACGAGATTGCTGACCATCACGTTTACGGTTACCGATGCGATACCAAGCTCGTCAAGTTCATCGCTTAATTGATTCCTCGTCGACCAACCGCCTAACCCTTTTTTAGATCTAGGTTTAACGAGCGGACGATCGGGTGCTCGACAAACAACTTCATCAGAATAACGTGCACAGGAAGCTGGTCGAAGAACTTCACCCTCACGGCGGTAGAGTTGCCACCGCGAAGTGAGTTGATCGTAGTCGCGATCACCACGCTTGACGAATCGTGGAAATTCAATCGCAAATTTGTCGTCTTGATCGAGACTAACGAGAACAACCGAATCTTTGTCAGGAATCGAAGCCGTTGGTGCATCCATAGGAAGGCTTCCTATAGATAGACGACCATTCGCTTTTTCCAAATGGCCCGAAATCTTGATCGTTGTAGAACCTACATAAACGGAAGTGATCTCGCTCGAGAATTTTTGGTCGAGATACTTTTGTAAGTCCGAACTCTGATCGGCGTACGCAAATGAACTCGCGATAAAAACCACACCGAACACGCGTATGATCAACGAATAAAATTTTGGAAGTACGATAGTCATGTTTATCGAATTTCGAAGTGGGAAAACAAAGGTGTCAGGAACCGTTTTTGTGTTTTTTGGGCCTTCCATGGGGTCGGAGAGTGCTTTCCAGGCCAAGACGGGCGACAATATTCGATGACCATTTCTCATCTCCGAGTGGACAACCTCGCTTTACACTTTTTCGAATCGCATTGAGTTCTGATTCACTTTGCGGCTCGTTGACATAGTCTACCCAACTTGGACTTCGACGAACTGGCCACGGAGAAAGAATC
>JAWXCK010000023.1:0-16597 GCA_034408855.1 Pirellulaceae bacterium | reverse complement strand
TTGGTTTTTGCAATCACTCAGTTTCGTGTTTTTCATGGATTTTACGGCTAAAATCGATTGCGGATCACGAAAACCACCCACAGTTTCTGCGGAAGAGCCTAAAGAAAAGGAAAAGCCCGACGGCAAGACCATCATCGGTGGCGGTCCTCCAGCCTTGGGATCGTATACGTCGAATGTTGCCTACATCCTGCACAAAGAAGGCGGGAGAAATGATGATTTGATGTACGTCGCCAAGGCCGCCGGAATTCTCAGCGGTTATGTTCGCAACATCGACGCCGAGCTGTCTGATCGCTTGAAGCAAAAAACCGACAAGTGTATTTATAGCCAAATCATTCCTGCGCAAGAAGCGGATGGGTTTTGGCATTACAGCCTTTCTGACAATGACCCAAACGACAAAGACATCCTTGGTTATTTCATGCTCACGACCAATGAACTGATGGATCTACAGCAGTTCAATCCCATCTATCGAGAGGAGAAACTGAATGCAGCCGTCAAGAAGGCCCAGGCTTTCTCGCTAAAAGGCGTCGTGCCGATGACTGAGCCCAACACAGGTTCCGCGAACCCCGAACGCGTCACCAAAGGAACGGCGGTCAAGACGGACCGCACGCAGGCAGCAGGACTATCGGTGCTCAATCGATAGTTGGCAGAGACAACGGAGATCCCGGCCTTCAGACACTCGTCAAGAATGCTTCGCGATTGAATGGCCGATTTGTCACCAGCTTTGAATGAGCCGCCATGAAAAAATATCAAGACGGGCGTGGGCAGCTCCGACGTTGCTTTCCAGAAATCGAGTTTCTGACGTTCATGCTCGCCGTACGCAACATCGGTCTGAGTCGGCATTTGGCCACGATTGGACTCGGCGCTTCTCTCGACATTCGACGTTTTGGCCGACTTTCGAAATTCAAGGGCTTCGATTTCGGTCAACGTTCCATCGCGGTTAGCGTCGGCTTCTGGATTTTTTTTTAGCCACTTCCGCAAAGCAGCTTCAGTTTTCGTCCCTGCCTCTTGTCCTTGAACGAGGTATGGCGAACAGACGGTGATCGAAATGATTAGCCACAGGTACCGCCGCCTCGAAAGACTCAATAGGAATTGCATCTTTTTGTACTCGCTTAAAAGTTATTCTCGAATCGATCGAATGTATAACAATTGTATAACAACTGCATGACAATTGTATCGGAATTATCAGTCGGTACCAATTTAGCGCTCAGCAGCTACTCGTATTTGCAGTCAGTAGCATAAGCAGTTCTCAAGACATCGACGACGATACGTTTCATCTCCAAATGGTGGAGCGAAAACTGCCTTATCCTGAGTCCATCGAGGAATTAAGTGCGGTGGGCAATCGCGAGGAAGTTGACATTCATAACGTGCTCTTGAACTCGGTCTTGGTGATAAGTCGCAATAGATCCCCGATGGATCGGTGACATTCTAGCGGATGACGCAAGGGACGATCGCTTAGTACTTCGTATTGGTTTTTTCGGCCAATTTTCTGGCGGCGAATGTATCTCTCTTCCTCCAACTCTTGGATGATTCGTTGAACCGCTCGCTCGGTAATTCCTACTTGTACAGCAACCTCGCGAAGGATCATGTGTTGATTGCCCTGAAGAGCAATCAACACATGCGCATGATTGGTCAGAAAAGTCCAACGATGCGTGACTGCGGCCTCGGATCCTGTTGGTCCGAGCTTCTCTTCTTCATTGGACCGTTTCTCGGTATTTGGTTCCATCAGCCTTCTCCGCCAAAAAAAACAAGCATCATCAACTCGCAGATTAGCGGATCTGTTCACGAATTACAATTCGCGAAACGATTTTCATGCACATTTTTCCCCGCTTTTTTGAATGTTTTAGCAGCTTTTTTAGGATTTGGCTCACGCTAATTAGACGAATCTCCGAAACTCCTATTGACGACATAGGTTTCGTGTTTAGAGTATCGCGTTATACATTGCGTGTAATAAATATCGTGTAAAATCGAGGTTCGAGATGAATGTTACTCACCAAGTTATGATTCTTCCGGCGCTACTGCTAGTGGCGATGATGCTGGTCCCTAACCGAATTGCGAACGCCAGAGTCGTAGTTTTTCGGCGGCTGATGACGCTTCTAGCGGCGACGCAGTTTGCGATTTCCACGACCCTTGCGGCCGCGAATATCGTCGGATTCTTGCCAGTAGTCCACTGGACTTTCTGGGATTTTTCTAATGACGCAGCGCTGGCATTGACGGTGCATTGTGACAACTTGGCTTGTCTGATGCTAATGCTGGTCAGTTTCGTGGGCTGGGTGATTTGCCAATACTCGGTCCGTTACCTCGACGGCGAAGCTACACAGGGCCGTTACTTTCGCTGGACGGCATTTGCAATCGGCTCCGTTTCGTTAATGGTTATTTCCGGCAATTTGTTGATGTTCATGGCAACGTGGGTGATGACGAGTACGGCGCTGCACAAGCTGCTGTTGCATTACGGCCAGCGTCCTGCCGCGAAGCGTGCGGCTTGGACGAAGTTCATTATTAGCCGACTGGGCGATATTGCGCTCGTCGCCGCGATCGCCCTGATCTATGACCAGTTCCAAACGCTGGACTTCCAACAGTTATTTGCCGCCATCGCTTCGCCGTCGCTTCAGGCGACTGAGCCGACGATCGGTACGACTCTGGTCCCATTCCTGTTAGCGATTGGCGCGATCACCAAATCGGCTCAGTTTCCGTTTCACACTTGGCTGCCGTTGACGATGGAGACGCCGACGCCCGTTTCGGCATTGATGCACGCAGGGATCGTAAACGCGGGAGGTTATTTGATCATCCGCACCAGCCCGTTATTGGTGATCCAGCCGTGGGCAATGACATTGTTAGCCGTGGTGGGTGGTTTTACTGCTTGCTTTGCGGCAATCGTGATGATGACGCAAACGAGCGTCAAGAAGAAGTTGGCATACTCGACGATCGCTCAAATGGGATTCATGCTGTTGCAATGCGGTTTGGGAGCTTTCTCGGCGGCAATGTTACACATTCTCGCGCATTCGCTCTACAAAGCCCATGCCTTCCTCAGTAGCGGCAGCGTGATGCAGCAGCGCGCCGCCACCAACGGTGGTGCCGTCGACACGACTGCGTCAACAGCTTGGCTGCCGCTAGTCGCCGTCGGAGTTATCCTGGCATTTCTTGTGGAGTTTTCATTTTTGAGCTTCGGCATCAACCCGCTCGTCAAACCCGGCGGTCTGTTCCTTGGCGGAGTATTGTGTCTGGCGCTGACGCATTGGGTCGGCCAAGTAATGCGATCGGGTCGTCAGCGATTGATGGCTCGAGCGATGTCGCTCGCGGCGGTCTTGTGCTTCGTTTACGTCGCGAGCTTCGTCGCGGTAGACAAGCTAATTGCTGCTAGTGTCCCGGCTCATGCAGTTCCCGCCCTCAGCGGCCTGCTGACCGGATTATTGCTGGCGGGCTTCGCCGGGTTGTTTTGGCTGCACATCCAGTTGTCGTCTGCGAAGCGACCTGCATGGCTTGATGGTTGGTACATCCACGCTTCGAACGGATTCTATATCGAGAACAACTTACGCCGCATAATGGGCCGACTTTTAATCGAATGATTCACAGGACCAAGGACATTCCACTGGAGAGATGATGAACGACTTATACGACGCCAACTGTGAAAATGATGGCAACTCATTTGCTGGGATTAGCCGAATTTATACGGCTGAACAATTCAATGAGATACTCAAGGAAGTTTACGATACGATCGCACCGGTCTGGCCATTAAAGGACTATGTCGCGGTAAATCCCTATTTTGGAATCCATCAGCGTCGCTTCATGGACGCGCGAGCGTTCTTGAAGGTGTTCTCCGATTGCGAGATGCTAATGCCGCTCAGCTTCTACGCTGAGCAGTATCAGCACTCGTCGTTTGATCGCGCCGACATCGCCGCCGCGATGAGCGAACTGGTCGAAGTCGGATTGAAAACCCACCAAACGCTTGAGGAGATCGATGCGCTATTGCAGTCAACGATCATGGAACGTACGACTCTCGATCAACCAGCGCCGGAAGCCAACCCCGATCGTTGCATTCGAACGATCGCAGAGATAGGAACTCAGTCAACCAAAGTGCATTGGACGGAAGCGATTCGCGACGAAGTATCCAATTTTTGCGCGAGCCACTACGACGATGGTCAAGCGAGTTGGCAAAGTCCGGTCAAGCATCTGCCGCTGTATCAAGCTTGGCGAACGTTGGCGTCTCACGATCGCAGCATGGAGTCTCTGGGCATGATTGGATTTCGCGGGTACGTCCAGCACCTGCCATTTACCGCCGAAGCCGCGATTGTGTATTCGCTCAATCGCATGAAGATTCCGCTGCCATTGTGGTCGACGGTCCTGCTTTGCCAAGCGTTTTCGATTCCTGGTTGGAGTGCGTGGACCAAGTACCAAGACACGCAGAAGAGCGAACTGACCGGCAATGACTTCGCAGGACTATTGGCGATGCGATTGGCTTACGACGCTGTACTCAGCGAAACGCTCGGCATTCGAGGCAACTGGGACGAGTTCGTTCATGATGATGCGGCTAGCTTTCCGATGCCGTCGAGTCACCATACGGTGCTGCGATACATTTTGCTACGAGCGAGTGAGATCGGTTTTCGTAAAAGTTTGTTGCAGTCGCTCGACACGAACGCGAAGCAGCCAGCAGCAACGTCCCGGAAGCTCACGCAAATGGTGTTCTGCATCGACGTTCGCTCCGAACGAATTCGTCGGCAAATTGAAGCTGTAGCGAGTGATGTTGAGACATTTGGCTTTGCCGGCTTCTTTGGGATGCCGATCGCGTTCACTTCGATTGGCGAAACTGAACCAGTCGCACAATTACCCGTGCTGCTCAAATCGCAATTTGAAGTCCGCGAAGGATTGCATGATCGCTGCTGCTCGGGCCACGTACCAAAAGCTGAGCGGGCAGGGGACGACGTGCTTTCGCGGCGCGTTGACATACGCTCATGGCGAACGCTTTGGCGTGGGTTTCAAACATCGGCAGTGGGATGTTTTTCGTTTGTCGAAACCACCGGATTATTTTTCGGCTTCAAACTGCTTCGTCGCGTATTGGGTTGGAATGGGCCCATAACATCGCGCTACGACGGAGTCAGCCTAGAGCAACGGAGCAACGTGGGGCCGACGCTAGAAGGTTTGTTACAGCAAGGGATCACGTTCGAGCGACAAGTTGCGTTGGCCGCCGGCATGCTCAAGAATATCGGCTTGCTCAAAAATTTCGCTCGGCTGGTCGTTTTCTGTGGGCATGCCAGCCAGACCGACAACAATCCCTTGGCCGCAGGCCTAAACTGCGGTGCTTGTGGTGGCCATTCGGGCGAACCCAACGCTCGATTAGCCGCACTGTTGCTCAATCAACGCGAAATTCGCGCGGTGCTGCGTACCCAGGGGATCGACATCCCCGACGATACGCTTTTCCTCGGAGCGGTCCACAACACGACGACCGACAACATTGAGTTCTTCGATGCACCGCAGGAGTCGCACATAAATTGGGCGGACGTGCGGAAGCTCAAGGAGACGGTTGCGGTAGCCAGCGAGGCGACGCGTCAAGAGCGCATGCCGATCGTCGCCAGCGGCACGCCAGCCGACTTGTTGCTTCGGGCCGTCGATTGGTCGGAAGTGCGGCCCGAATGGGGCTTGGCGGGCAATGCCGCGTTCATCGTCGCACCGCGGTCGATGACCAAGGATGCGAACCTCAACGCGCGTTCTTTCCTTCACAGTTACGACCATACGCTGGACGCAGACGGGAAAGTGCTGGAGCTGATCATGACTGCGCCGATGATTGTGGCGAACTGGATCAACATGCAGTACTACGCGTCAACCGTCGATAATCATCACTTCGGAAGTGGTAACAAAACAGTCCACAACGTCGTCGGCCGATTCGGCGTCTTATCGGGCAATGGAGGTGACTTGATGACCGGTCTTCCGTGGCAATCTCTGCACACCGGCGACCACTATCAACACTTGCCATTGCGATTACAAGTCGTGATTGCCGCTCCTCTCATCGCGATCGATCGTGTGATTGAAAAAAATGACTTGGTCGCTTCTCTGATTACCAACGGTTGGTTGCATCTATTGGCGATCGAAGGCGATGGCTTCTCGTATCGTTACACCGCGATCGGAACTTGGGAGAAAATTGATGGAACACGTTGAAGATTTAGAACTTCGCAAAGAGATCAGTTTTCTGGGAACACTCCTGGGAGCGACGATTCGCGACGTGGACGGTGACGAATCGTTTCAAATCGTCGAAGAACTCCGGCGACTGGCTTGGGACCGGCGCGTCGGTCGCGAAGGCGCTGAGCAACAAATGATTGGGCGGATTACCGACCTCGACAACAATAGTCTCCGTGTGGTCATTCGTGCTTTCACCGTGTTCCTCGATCTGCTGAACGTGGTAGAAGATCGGGCACGGGTCCGCGTGCTACGAAAGCGACGTCGCGATCGCTATCCCGCTCCGCATAGCGAATCGATCGGCAGCGCCGTAGCCGTTTTGAAGGCGAATGGACAGACCGCTGACCAGGTGCAATCGCTGGTCGATCGCCTGCATCTCAACTTGGTGTTCACCGCTCATCCGACTGAATCCAAACGACGTTCGGTGCGAAGTAAGCTCAGCGCCATACGCGGTTACTTGTGGCAACTGGACAGTGATTTGATGCCGGACCAGCGCGAGCGTGTTGAGCGCGCCATTGCTGGTGAGATTGCCAAAATTTGGCACACTGACTTCATTCGACCTTGGCGGCCAACGGTGATTCAGGAAGTAGGTCGTGGGTTGTCAATCAAGCCGGTGTTGTGGCGTGAGACACCCAAGATCGCCGACGAAATCAACAAAGCCTTGCAGGAAAACTACGGCGACACAGTCCAGAACAGGCGACCCTGTATCACGTTTGGTTCGTGGATCGGTGGCGATCGCGACGGACATCCTGGCGTGACAGCAGACATCACGCAACAGACTTGCACTTGGCTGCGCCGCGAGGCACTCGCATTCCATGTCGGTGCCTGTAACGGGTTGTTTGAATCGCTGAGTCTTTCGCAAAACCCGAAGTCAGTTGCCGAAGAGTTGGTCGAGGCGCTTTCGCGAACGACCTCGTACTATCCTGAACTCACTGCGCGGTTAGAAGCTCTTCCGCCGAATGAGTTTCTGCGACGCTGGCTATCGGTGATTTCCTGGCGGCTGGAACAAACCCAAGCGATAACACTGGACGACTCGGCTGAACCGACTGGGGCTTATGCTTCGGCGAACGAACTCGCAGACGACGTTCGGATACTGTCTCGGGCGGTCGGGGCGATTACGGGAACATCATTCGCTGCCGAGGAAGTACGAGCTTGGCAGACGCAAATTAGTACTTTTGGTTTCCATCTTGCGCGATTGGATGTCCGGCAAAACGCTAAAGTGTATTCCGAAGTTATGAACACGATTTTTGTAACTCTTGGTCTATGCGATGCGCCTGAAGACCTGGACGAAAATGGTCGCGTACAGTTGTTGGAGCATTCAATTCGTAGCGAGATTTCTTTGTCGAGGCGGGATTGGCCTCCGATAGTTCATGAGGCACTGGCAACGTTCATGTCGCTGCATCGAATCGTCAAATGCTTCGGCTCAGCAGCCATCGGCGCACACATCATCAGTATGACTTCGGCTCCCAGCGATGTGCTGACCGTTTTGCGGTTGTGGAACCATAGCGGATCATCACCGAGCTTCGTTGGTCCGCCGATCGTGCCGTTGCTGGAGACGATCACCGATCTAGAGCATGGTCCCACGATTTTGAAGGGCATGTTAGCCATCCCAGCTTATCGCGAGTACTTACGTCAACAGGGTGACCAGCAAATCATCATGCTCGGTTACTCCGACAGCACCAAGGACGGCGGGTATTTGACCGCGTGTTGGTCGCTGTATCGATCGCAACAGGAACTTGTCGCTGTGGCTCAAGAGCATGGTGTTGAATTGACGTTCTTTCATGGACGCGGAGGTTCGCTGGGGCGAGGCGGTGGACCCGCCGCGAGAAGTATTTTGTCATTGCCTCACGACACGTTTCGTGGTTCGCTGCGTCTGACGGAACAAGGCGAGGTTTTGGCGGAGCGGTACGATGATCCAGCGATTGCCCATCGCCACTTGGAACAAATGGTTTGGTCGTCGTTGTTGGCCGCTGGCAATACCAGCGAAGGGCCAGCGGATGCATGGTTATCGCTTCTGGACCACGCTTCGCAAATCGCATACAAGTGTTATCGCGAACTCTTGGAGTCGCCCGACTTCGTTGAATATTTTCGTCGCGCAACGCCTATATCCGAGATAGAACAACTGCCGATTGGCTCACGACCTTCACGACGGAAACCTGATGGCGGACTCGCTGATTTGCGGGCGATCCCCTGGGTTTTTTCTTGGACACAAATGCGTTGTCTGCTGCCTGCCTGGTTCGGCTTCGGCACGGCGATGCAAGCGTTGCTGGAAAATGCTGATACGCTAAAACAATTGCTAACCATGTACCGAGAATGGCCATTCTTTCACGTTTTGGTGGACAATGCCGAGCTAGCTTTAGCCAAATCTGATTTCGGTGTCGTGCAACACTATGCAGCGCTAGCCAGCGACAAGAGATCTCTAATCGAGATCGCCGATTGTATCAGTGCCGAATTCAAGGTATCCGTTCAAGCGATTCTCACATTGACTGGTCGCACGGAATTGCTAGCCGGCACGCCATGGCTGAAGGAATCGATTCGAGTTCGCAATCGATTCGTCGATCCATTGAATTTCGTCCAAGTCGAACTGCTCCGTCGCACTCGAGAACTTGAGAAGAACGGATCGCATTCAGAGGATCTGCGACATTTGAGTCGGCTCGCGATCAACGGCATCGCCGCTGGCATGCGCACCAGCGGATAACGGTCGCCCCGGATTCGGTGGTAGGGTTGATCAATCTACGTGGACATCATCGCATGTTTGTGGATGCGGCTGATCGTCAGAGTTCAAGCTATCGGGAATTTTGGGCCAAGCTCAATCGCCGCGAATTCGAGGCAGGCGAAATCAAACGAATTGGTAAGGGGGACAAAAAGATTTTCATCCAAGCATCCTACAATTCAATTCTCGACCTCAACGGAAAGCCGTTCAAAATTGTTAAGTATGCGACCGATCTCACCACTCAAGTAGCTGAACGCAACGAGATGCGCAAGAAGGTAGACTACATTCTGGACCTAGCATCCAAAGGAGATTTAACCCAAAATATTACAAGTAACCTACCATTCGATGGTCGGTAGATTACTCATGGACATCAGCCGTCATGTCGAGGAGGGCGTCAAGCATTTTGACCGATGCCTGAGGTTCAAGAAAGTTTGTTCCCGGCCAAGTCGAGTACTCGCCGAACTCGAACTGGGGTGGCGTCGGCAGATAACCCATATAACCATGATTGAGCTGGACCATTAGCGACTGAGAGAAGGAGCTGCGGCGTTTGAATTCGAGGCCGATCTCAGCGTACGTTTCGCACGGCGTTGTCGCGATGCAGATGTCGCCGATGCGCAAGACTTGAAGTGGAACTAGCGCCGGCTGATCGGCCAGCGCCAGCAATTTTACGCGTCCGGCATAACTTAGTCTTGTCACCCATTCCGGCGTCGTCGGCCAGCGGGCGCCGATCGGCAAATTACCGCTGGCCAGACGTGGCGCCGCGGCCTCGACGTCCTCGGCCCATTCCAGCAATTCGGGCTCGATCGCGCGCCAAGCGACTTCAAGCTCGCGAAAGCGAGCATCGAGCACCGCAATGTTCTTCCAGTTCGCGCCGTTCAACGTCTGGTGGGTTCGAGCAGCCAAGTCGTTTGCCACCATCGAACTCCGTTGGTAAGCGCCGCGCGTCAATTTCGGCGGGAATTTTCCTGCGTTCAGCCCGATATCGCCGCTAGTGGCGTTGGCCATGAGTGCGACGAACGGCGGATCTTCCTCAGGTGAAGCATTAAGCCGCTTCAGCGCATCGCAGTAGGCGCCGAAGTAGTCTGCTGAGACGTGGGCTGGTCCGGTGTCGCCCGCATAATGAAGTGAGTAGGCTGCGAAGACGGAGATTGGGCGACCATCGGGTTCACGGAGCGCGATGAACGAGAGTGCTGGGTCGATAGGTCCAGCGGGCCCAGTGAATTCATTACCTGGGGCGCCCGTTTTCCAGACTCGTTCGAGTTTGCCGAACGGATTGAGCCGCTCGTCGCCTTCCCGAAGAAACCATCGTCGGTTGATGAGATGCTCGGGCGCATCGAATGAGCCAAAGGCAATCTGGGCGGGGCGAAGTAGATTATGTGCGCGGCGCACACCGTCGGCGATGCGTCGTGCCAAGAACTGCTGGTAATGGTCGAGCTCCTGGTCGTTGACGAAACGGTTAACGCCGAGCGCGCTTCCGGCCGAATGGGTGTGTGTTGCCGAGATCAGGACATGACTTGAGGGAATACCGACCGCGTCATGAATCAAGCGACGGGCTTCGATACTCACGCTTCGATGCAGTCCCAAAAGATCGCAAACCACCAACGCCAATTTCGTCTTTCCGTCATCGAGCACAAGGCATCGGGCGTGCAGTTCATCGTGGACATGTTCGGTTGGATAAGGAGTGAAGCTGCCGACGCGTAAACTTCCGAGCGGTGGCGTGATGTTGCTCGTAGCGGCTCCGGCCCTCAACGGCGGTACCTCAGGTGCGGCGGCAAACGCCAAGCCAGCACAGCCAACGATGCAAAACGTGAGGAAGGGTTTCATGGTAGCGTCCGCAAAGAAGGATGGTGAAAATGTAGGGCCTCGGTAGCCTGCAATCAAAGACCGTCGATGTTGTGATGATAGATTCTCGTTGTTTCCGATGGGTCGTTCAAGGAGTGAATGGGAGAATAAGTGAATGGGAGAATGGGAGGTTTCTTTTTGCAGGTTAAATTGCGCATTGTTGGCAATCTCCCCGGAAGCACCCCTCTTACGTAAGATTCTGCTCGTGGGGTTTGCCGGGCGTTGAATCGTTGTCCGCAAGATGTTGATCACCGAGTTTCCCGCTCGGGGCTTCTGATTGGAAATTGAGCTATCATAATCGTGTGGGCCGTGGATTGAGCGATCGTGGGGTCATTTGTCGCCGTCTTCCTTCTCTTCGGATGATTGCGACTTCAGCTTCCCTCTGAGCTGTTTTAACTGCGCCTTCAGATGCTTCTCGACCATGACGCGGTAGACCGGGCTGGTCTTTTTCAGATCCTCATAGTCGTCTTCGGCTTTTTTCATTTTCTGAGACAAGAGCTGAAGCAGTCGATCCCGCTCTTCGCAAAGCTTTTTTCCTCTTTCCGTAGCCGGATCTTCCCGGAAGATATTGAGGTATTTCTCATACACAGCGTTGTCAGCGAAACAATCAAGGATCGTCGTGTCCGGTGATGAGTAGCCGTTCGTCGTTCCAAATGCCTCCCGACAGACTGTATTTTCCGAGCTGCGAAACGAGGTCTGCGGGCAATGGCCATCGACCGCGTTCCTGGCGACTCCATCGGTTTTCTCGAACGTTCGATCGACCTGTTCGAGAGCCATTGCGACTCATTGAGAGATTTGTGTTGGCTGAATAGACAGCTCCGTGCTCCTTTCAGCTATTCTTTGGTCTTCTCGTCACCCGCTAGAAAAATAAACGTAATCGCAGCTTTTTAAGGTTATGTTGGGCGAAGGTGTAACGGTTCCGAACGACACTTGGAGAAAACGATGACGACATCATTCGAGAGACAACTTCAACTACCAGTTTCCGCCCAACAAGCGTTCGCATGGCACGAACGACTGGGTGCCCTTGATCGACTGATTCCACCTTGGGAACGCGTTTCGATCCAACATCGCGGTGACGGCATTAAGGACGGTAGTATTGTAGAACTCGTTCAGCGAATTGGCCCTTTCCGTTTGAAATGGGTCGCGAAACATCATGGCTTTCAAGCCGGAAAAACCTTTCGCGATACACAGCTATCGGGACCATTCGCAAAATGGGAGCATTTTCACGGGTTTCGAGAGAACGCCGACGGGAACGGAGCACTTACCGACCGCATCGAGTACAGACTGCCGGGTGGGTTCGTCGGAAGTCTGCTTGGCGGAGCCGTCATCAAACAGAAAATTGAAGCTATGTTCACTTACCGTCACAACACGACTCGAGACGATCTCGCGGCTCATGCAAAGCATAAGGAGTTAGGAACGATGCACATTGCCGTCAGCGGAGCAAGCGGGTTGGTTGGTTCAACGCTTGTGCCGATGCTCACAACCGGCGGGCATACGGTGACGAAACTGGTTAGAAGGGCTCCGGGGGAAGGCGAAGCGACCTGGGATCCGCAAGGCAAATCCGACGCATCGTCGCTCGAAGGAATCGACGCCGTCGTGCATTTAGCGGGCGAAAGCATTGCTGCTTCACGCTGGTCGGCCAAAGTGAAGGATCGAATCCGCAGCAGCCGTGTTCAAGGAACGCGAGCACTTTGCGAATCGCTGGCGAAAATGAAGTCGCCGCCAAGGGTTCTAGTCTGCGCATCGGCGATTGGCTATTACGGTGATCGCGGCGACGAGATCCTGACCGAGGACTCGGTTGCAGGTCAGGGCTTCCTGGCGGACGTTGCCCAAGAATGGGAAGCGGCCACGCAGCCAGCAAGCGCTGCTGGGATTCGAGTCGTGAACCTTCGCTTTGGAGTGATCCTCAGTCCGAAGGGTGGAGCCCTAGCGAAGATGCTTCTTCCTTTCAAATTGGGAATCGGTGGGCGCGTTGGCAGCGGCAAACAGTATTGGAGTTGGATCTCCATCGATGACGCTGCGGGGGCGGTTCATCACGCCTTGATGACGGATTCGCTTTCCGGGCCAGTGAACGGTGTGGCTCCAAATCCGGTTACAAATTTGGAATTCACGACGACACTCGGCCGCGTTCTGCGACGTCCCACGATTGTTCCGATACCCGTTTCTGCAGCGAGACTTGCGCTAGGTGAGATGGCCGATGCATTGCTGCTGGCGAGCGTTCGAGTTGAGCCAAAAAAATTGATTCGCACCGGATACGAATTTCGCCAGCCAACCTTGGAAACGGCCTTCCGTCATTTGCTCGGCAAGACCAAATCAACCACAATCAACGTCGGGTGAATCTTGCCGCCGTCCCCGGAAGCAACCCTCCTTCGTAAGATTCACTGTTTTGGTTTTTCGAATAAACCGTCAGAATATCGCGATTTCTTTAAATCGCAAGTTCGAGACCCGACCGCTTTTCGGTACCGAGAGAAGCAGATTTCGGAATTCTGATGGTCGAGTTAGTTCAAATAGAGAATCTTTTGAACATGAAAATACGACGCTGCAATTAATAGCAGTCTTCTCACCGCTCGATGCAAGGTGACAATTCGAACTTAGCAAATTGCAAAACGCTTAAATTTATCGCAATCTCGTTTTTGCACAGGGCGATCCGAAATCCGAGCGCGTCTTCGAGAAAAGTTGTCACGGCGTAGCGCGTGCCATTCGGGTCGGAAGGTGTCTTGTCGTCGGGACCGAGCAGAACCAGCCCATTGTCAAAAGTCCGAAGGAGAATACCGCCCGCACCGAGACCATCGGGCGTGGCACCGAGTTGTTTTGTCAGCGAGCTTTCGCCGATGAACACGAAGACTTCCGGTGTTCCGCCTTTAATCGTCGCGTGAACGAATCCATCGGACGTCTTCACGTCGCGCAAGTCTCTCTCTTTAACGACCGGCAGCCTCGCGCCCGATATGCGTTCGATCTGCGCCGCAAACAACGACGCGCCTGACTCCGCCGCGGCCGATGGATTGTCAGCGAGCACGATGGCTGCTCGCGGCCGCCCTTCGACGACCAGGGTAAGAGCCGTGTCGACGGCTTGGAGCGAAGCCAGCGGAGCGACCAGGAGGGCGGTGAGGGTGAGGAATGGGAAGAATTTCATGATATGCTTCATGGTTAGTCTCCGAGCAATCGTAGCATGGAATCCATCAACACCCTCTCCACTTGTGGAGCGACGCGCGAGACGATGCCGGTCTCGTAGCCGCCCTGGCCGTAGGCGATCTCGGTGCCGATGTAGCCGGTGCCGTAGTCGCCGTAGGCGGCCATGGCGACGAAATCTTCGGGGCGCATCTGCTGCGCGGCAAGCTGGTATTCTACGAACAGCTCGCCCGGCATGTGCAGCACGCGCGCGGTGCCGAGCCGGAGGCAGCTCAACGGAATCTGATGCCCGCCCCGCGTGCGGCGGAGGAACGTGAGATCGCGCGCGGCGCGGAGGCGGTCGGGTTGCTTCAGCGTCGAGTCTGTCAGTCGGGCGAGGAGGCTGGGTTCATGCAACGTGTCGCGCACCGGCATCGAGACCGGCAGCACCTGCCAGCCGACATCCGCCGAGAGCAGCGGTTGCTTCTTTTGTGAATCCCACGCGAGCTTCATTCCGTCGGCAAGACGTTGCGCGAGCACGGGACGGTTGTCCTTCGAGCCGTCATTGTATTTGCCTGCGGCCACGTTCCCACCGGCACCGTCGAAATGAATGTGCGGCACGCCTGGCAGTGCCTTTTCCCGAAGGTCACGTGCCATGCCCACGAAGTCCCAGTTCACCGATCCCTGACCGTAGTAGCTCTGCGGGTGCGTGGCGTAATAGGTCAGCGCGGAAACGGGTTTGTCGCCGTTCCAAAACGCGATCAACCGCACCAGCGGATCAATCGTCCCCTCCGGCGCGGCCTGCGCGTCGGGATTTCGGGAGGAACTTTGGCGCTGGATGATCACACGGCCATCAGGACCGAGGATACGGCGATTCGACGCGACGCGATCCACTTTACCCATCCCGAAACCAACATGCGTAACGGCCTCCGCCTTCGAGAGCGAGTCTTTCGCCGCTGTGGCGACGCGTTGCATCACCTGCCGGTCGAACTCGGCATTCGAGTAAAGCTCGCCCAGCCCGTGCTCGGTGAGCAAACGTTCCGTGGCGAAGTCGCTGCCCGGCGCATCGTGCTGATGCAACGTGTGGACCGTCACGCGGTCTTGGGCAGTGCCCGCCGCTTTCGCCAGCGCTTCGCGAAACGCGTCGTGGCTTTCATTCGCAATGCCCACCCAGTCGAACGCACAGAGCACAATGGGTTCGCCCGCGCCGAGCAGCACCACGCCGCGTGCCGTCAGTGACGTTACGATCTCCTTCACCGGTTTCACGGCCCCGTTACAAAGCGGCGAACCAATCGGTGGCGTAGCGTCAATTTGAAATGTGGCAATCCGTAGCGCATCTGCCGCATGTAATGCGGCCAGCGGAGTCAGTAGCAGAGCAGTGAAGGCGAGGATGTATTTCATACTTCGAGAGATCAGGGACCCTCCGGAAAGGCATGCCTAGTAACAAAGCATCGTTTTATCGTCGAGCTGCGATCGAGTATTGCGTGAGAGTTGTCTTATGAAGTCGCTAACTCGTGAGTCAACTGCGAAACAAATTCTTGAGGCTGGATCGGTTTTGAAAACCAGTGATCAAACGTAATTGATTTGGCTTCGTCGCTAAAGTCATTGGGATCAGCGCCACTCACGACGAATAATTTTAGCGAATCGAATCGTCGGTCGCAGCGAATCGCTTTGGCAGTTTGATGACCATCCATACCGGGCATGTACATATCCAGCAACACCATATCGGGACTAGCATGCGAGGTCAAGTAATCCAAAGCCTCTTCGCCACTGCCAACTCCCTCCACGTCGTATCCATGAACCCTTAGAAACTCGGCAAGCAATTCGCGTTCTTGAGCATTGTCTTCAACGACTAAAGCTCGAGGCTTCGTAGCGGCTTGCTTCTCCTCCGCTTGGTTCCGGGCTTTCTCTTGGGTTAACTGCTCTAGCTCTTCCAGACTAGCGAGAGCCTTCCGCAACGTAGATTCCGCTTGTGTAGAACAGCCGGCCTTCAAATGTGCCTGCATCAGGGCAAGTGAAAGTTGCAACGTATTGAGTTGATTGCGAAACGCATGGATTCGGTCGCGATCTTGTTTTGAGTCAGTCGACTCCTCCACGGGCTCCGTTGATAGTTCACCACGCAGCACTTGGATACTCTCTGGTGCCGTGATCCCGACCTTCACGCGATTACTTTGAACCCGAAGGATTTGGACGGTGATTCCCAGACCGGGAAATATGAAATTTTGCTTTTCTTTTCGAGATAGAACTAGCATGGGTTGTTCTCCGTCCCAATAGGATTCAGCATGAATTGGAGTTGCCGCCGCTACTTTGCGACGAACGAACACGCGAAAAGGGTGAGCGCCCGGCATCGTGCAGGCAACTCATACTCAAAGTGCCAGGAATCCTTTCCCTGCAACTCAACCCAATATCTTACTAGTGTTGCCGAAATCATGGACAAGTTACAACCCCCAAACCATCTTAAACTCGCAAATTCTCTCACTTTCCCAAAACGGAAATGCTTGCATTTGATTTCCGAGGTGATGATTGGCCAAGACTCGGGTATCGTCATCAAGCCACCTGCCATGTGCGCCAAGCCCCAAATAGATAATCCCCATAAAGTGGTTATATAAAAGCGATCTCGCAAGTGAACTAGCCATACCGCCGCGCTCAGTAAACGCATCACGAAAAAATGGCTCTTCCGCCAAATCTGTGGGTCAAAATTGACTATTTATCGTTACGAATAGAAAACCGAAGTTTCACCGGACACCCGTTTCGCATTGGATTTTTGAG
>JAWXCK010000022.1:0-7935 GCA_034408855.1 Pirellulaceae bacterium | reverse complement strand
GTTTTGTAGTTACTACGTTAAACCGCAAAAACGCCTGGAGGTTTCAGGTTTTTTTACGAAACTATCAAAGAATCTCAATCAAGCTTCGCTTGATTGAGGGCTAGAAAGCAGCTTACCCGAAATATAAACCTCGCTTTTCCATCCTTTGCCTGCCTCAAGTCTTGCTAAAAGTACTATATCGTTGACCGATAAATCTGTTTCGACAGTTGAGAACTTACAGGACGCCGAACCCTGCGTTATCGAAGAGTCGCGTACGTTCGGACTGAATTGTAATAGTAAAGGCCGCTTCGTTTCTTCATGCTCAAGTTTGCCAAATTCAAAGCGTATAGTTTTCGAACCAGCATCTTCCACAATTGATCCGCGAAAACTGTTGGTAGGTACCGGAATTGGTGCACCAGGCCCCACTCCAAACGAAACGGGTTCGGTGCCATTTGCAATTGAATGGTTGCCACCGTCGATTTTAACCGACAGAGGGGCAAAGGCTGTGCTCTTGAAAGCTATTGATACATTTGCTCGAGACTGGGCCAACAGAAGATGCCCCATCGACCATTCTGGGCGATTCGCAGGAAAGCTTTGAGAAACGTTTATCGTTACAGCCTGTGACGTCGGTTCTTCTTTAATTTCGGGATGGGCGGGATGTTGTACGCTTGCAAGTGTAGCTTCGTAAACTTGCTCATGAGAGAGCTTTCGAATAATTGCAAATTCTTTCAGGAACAACAAAAACTCTGGCAGTCTTCCGACTGCTTCGTGGCAGAGTGAATCGACGGACTGCCGGAATTGTGCATCCAAAATCTTTTCGGGTACATTGACGAGATCTGCAAATACTCCAGCAACGCATGCAAACATGAATAAGTCTGATTGTACTAATGCTGATTCAGGAGGCTTAGCAAATTGAAGAAAACGCGATGCGGTCGGGGAATTTTCCAAAACTTTAAAGAGATGCATTCCAGATTTAGTAGATGTAAGATCGACCGCAAATCTTTGTTCAAACGTTGGTTTGAGATGGTCCCTTACATACCGTTGGCCAAATGCTGATTGGTACAACTGGTACTCGTGCATCGAACGGTTAGCGTCGTTGCAATGCGCTTCGAGGTCATCAGCTTTCCTAGCGATTTCAAGGAAATACCTAGCCGTTCGCAAGCCACTATCAAGTTGAAGGGCGTTTGCATCTCCAGTTAAAAACTGTCGTTTGCGTAAGTCGTCAAGCGACTCCGCGATCTTCGAATTATCGGATTCCTTACAAAGATGCGAAATGTCTACGCAATCCTTTACGGATTGTTTGAATAGTGACTCCACGTCTGCAGTGATTACCAAATCAGAGCGAGGTTGCAAATCAGAACAGACGGCGACGATCAAGGACGTCCAAATGTCATTCCGATTCCAAGTAAGCCCGATTCCATTTGCGTTAGCCTTAATACCGTCACTCGCAATCTGGGATTTCATTTCTAGCACCGCAGTAAACGCCTTGGCTAGCGAATACCGCAGGTCCATTTCGAAGATCGTCGAGGAAATGGTACTCTCGAAACAGAGACAATCGCCTCTGACTACCGGTCCCTGAATTGCTTGATGTCTGCGCCAATGCGGCCGCGAATGTCTGCTTTCGATTTCTAAGAAATCTTCTTCTCGCTTGGTTGCCCGATCTTCACCGATATGCAATTCATCAGCGGCATAGATAACGGAAGAGATCATGCGAATTCGAACGTCTTTATCAGGGCCAAGAATTCGATTTGCTGGTAAATTCTCCCAAGTTGCAACATCATCAATACGCCTTGGACGATGACCCTTGCAGATAACGGATAGCACGTCTGCCATCGTTTGGTTTGGGAAGCCAAGAGCAGCCCAGTGTTTCTTTATTCGGTCGCCGACCGAGACAGCATGTTCTTCCCGAACGCGTTCACGACTTTCGGGCGATTGATTGTCTACTTCGGTTCCGACCATCCCAAGGTCATGGTAGTGACACGCAAGAATCAAAAGCCCGATTTCATCATCCGTAAACTCGGAAAGTAGTTTATCGGGGAGCAACTGTCCAGCGATAATCTCCACGCGATGAGTATGTTCGGGAGTATGGCTCGTTCCAGAGGGGAATGTTGCATAACTATGCCATAATTGGGGTGTTGCTCTATCGACAAGTTGCTGAACTAGATTGAGTAATGTCGTATTTCGCAGTCCGAGATTTTCCCGAAGTCGCATAGTTTTCCTTATCATGATTTGAACTTTGGCCGTTGAGTTGAGTGATGGCGCAATCTCGCCAGCTAGAGGTCTGCAATTTGAGGAAATTCACGCATGGCTCTTTCAATGAAACGAGTCATCCTTCGACCTTGTGATCGTTTCAAGTCATCCCAAATCGGGAATGGATAGTTAGCCGGATACGCGGTGGGCGCCGCGTGAGGCCAGGGATACTCTGCGTTTGGACCGTCAGGCATTACTGCCGGAGCGATTGTTTCAATTTGACGACCGAGTTGGCACGCTGTGGGAAGCCAAGCTTGGAAACTATTGAAGTTGGGAAATTCGAAAAGCGATGCGAGCTGGCTGCGCTTCTTGCTTGGCGTGCTGCCGAGCTTTTTTAGAAAGCTGACAAACCCCACATGGCTCATCGCTGGAGCAGTATTTCGAGACCAAAAAGCTGCTTTTGCAATCTTCTCGGTTGACATCTGAAGAAAGTGAAGCGGATGACACGCGGCGACACCTTGAGATCGCAGTAGCTCAAAAACCGCGTAATCCGATGCAGCCTGCCTCCACCACATCTCTTGCGCTTTATTCATTTTCGTTTGAAGCTTTGCAGCGACTGAAGCTTCCAGCCATGCGGAAGTGAAATCCTGCCCTTCTCAATTGCAGTCCATTGGCTGGACGAAACATCCAACACCCATAGGCTGTGTTCATTCTCCGTTCCCATGTCGACGCCAAAATCAACCGGAATTAGCTGCCTGGACTTGCCATCATCGAGCATCGTTTCGTTAATCTCGACAAATCGAATTTCGCGATCATTCGCTTCGCAAGGCAAGTAAATGACTTCGGTAATTCCAAGATCAGTCTTTAGATGTTGCTGTGCATACCACCGAGCAAGCGTGTCGCGATTGAACTGGACTGTTTGCTGAGACATTGAGACACACTCCTTTGAAATTATGCGGTACCACGGTACTGAGTTTGCCGCTTTCGCAACTACGCAAGCGATAGCCCAAGTTTACCCGAGCGTAGCTGAAATCGCCAGTCTTTGAAGCGTAACAAAGGGGGGCAGCTAACGCAGATGGTGCGGCTGGTGGATGATTTGATGGACGTGAGCCGCATCAGTCGAGACAAACCCGAACTCCGCATGGAACTAGTCCTATTGGCGGCAATCCTGAACAGTGCCGTGGAAACCAGCCGCCCGCTTATCGAGCAGATGGGCCACCAACTCACCGTCACTCTGCCACAGCAACCTCTCCTTGTTGATGCCGACACGACTCGACTGTCACAAGTGTTCCTGAACCTATTGAACAACGCTGCCAAGTACGGCGACCCGGGCGGTCACATCCAACTGAACGTCGAACGTCAAGGGAGCAACGTGGTGGTGACGGTGAAGGGAAGCGAGTTCATCGTAAGGTTGCCGGTCGTGATCGAGGCGTCACGACCGCAGGAAGCGGGCATCGAAGACGAGCCAGCCGCCACGAAGTCGTCGCTCCGGATCCTGATCGTCGACGACAACCAGGACGGTGCGAACAGTTTGGCGATGCTGCTGAAGATCATGGGCAACGACACCCGCACTGCCTATGACGGGCAAGCGGGCGTGGACGCGGCCGGGGAGTTCCGGCCCGACGTGATGCTGCTCGACATTGGCTTGCCGAAGTTGAATGGGTACGAGGTGTGTCGCTGTATCCGTGAACAGCCGTGGGGCAAAGGTGTCATGCGATCGCCGTGACGGGTTGGGGGCAAGACGAGGACCGCCGCCGCTCGCATGAAGCCGGATTTGATCATCACATGGTCAAGCCGGTAGACCCGAAAGTTCTGATGAAGATGCTGGCCGGTATTCAAAACGCAAAGCAGTGACAACGCATTGTCACAGTTCACTTTTGAAGTCCAAATTGAGAGGGTTTTCAGCAACGCCGCGTTCGCAGGTGCATGTATCGGGTGCATCTTGAGGTATTCATTCCACGTCCTTTCTCGGCCTTGGAGCTGGGGTCAAATTTGTTAACATTCATTATCTGGCGGGAGATGCACAAAACCTGGCACAAAACCTGGGGACACACGCAATCGATGGCGATAGTCGTCAATTTGACACCATAAAATCGTCAGAAACGCAATTTGTGGGTGTCCCCAGGCAGTTGAATTTGTGGGTGTCCCCAGGCAGTTGCTCAAGATGAGGTTAAACACAAAACAAGGGTCAATTTTCGGCAGCATACGGTCCGAGAAATCGTTGCCCATTGAAATGAATAAGATGCGAGGGCGAATCGGCAACCCATACCTCCGTTTCCCAAGCAATGTCAGAAAGATACTTCGCCATAATCGAGCGTTTCGGAAAAGCGGTGACATACACGAGTCCCGCAGAAGAACTTTGAAACAAAGCGGTCAGTTCCTGATGCCGCTTGGCATCCATTGGGCCATGGCTTGTAACTGACTCAACCAGCAACAACCAATTACGAGACTCATAGTACAAAACAACGTCTGGCATTTTTCCGTGGTTGTCTACTTGGACACCGAGTATACTCAACAAAACTCGGTCAAAGAAAGCCATTTTGGCGCCGGTATCGCCTGCGTACACAAGTCGACTACCCGGTGCGAAGCGAGGGGCAAACTCCATAATGATATCGCGAATCAGTTCACTGTGTCCGCCAGGGCTAAGTTCGAGCGTCTGGCCGCTCTCAAGTACAACTGGTACGCGAAGCAAGTTCCGATCACGTGCATAGCGATCTGCGAGCGTTCCCATTACCGAAAGGAAAGCGTCCAAACGCCTATTCCAGATGTTGGTTCCGTATGACTTCAGCAAATCAACGGTCTCTGCTGCCAATTGATAAACCGCTGCTGGACTGTTAACCGGGCGGCTCGGCACATCGGGATTATAGAGCACTAATCCCGCAGCCATGAACTGATGCATGGTCTGGCGACGGAATGTCTCGCGTGTGTTGGGTGCATACCGGACATCGTAATTATCGAGAACCCAAGTCATGATTGGGGTTATCCCGATCAAAGGACAGCGTGCATCCGCAAAAGAATTGGCAGGACCAACATTCGCGAGCGCCAAAAGCGTCAAAGCAGATCTCGCATTGATCTGGGCTTTGGGAAGTCCGAGTGATGAAAGGATATCCGTTGCAGCAACTAGATTGGGGTGAATCATTTATGTGATTTGCGAGCAACCTGGCTTCGCCCCAGCTCAATCAAGGCATCGCGGTTGGGATAGGAAAGCGACCTCAGGTCAGTCGCATTGACTTGAGTATGGCCATTAAATTCGCGAAACCAGTCATCGACGGCTTTAGTATTAAGGAATGCAACTAGCCCGCGAGCCAAATCCTTGGGTAACGGGCCTCGATCTTCATGATAGATATTGAGATGGTTTTCGAAGCCATAGGGTGTTTCAGGAAGCAATGCCGGATCAACCAACATCGCAACAACTCTCCGTTTTTCCTCCTTCGTCGTGAAACGCTTCACGGCCACGTAGTGCCCCGGCGGAAAAAGCCATCGTTTAGTGGCATCATTGATTGCTATGCCGTTTGCCTTTTTGAAATCAATCCGAGGCCACGATAGAAAACCACCAGCAAAATGCCCGGGGTAAAGCAATGGAGCATCATCAGAACTGGCGGAACTTCGCAAATGGGCTTTCAAGCGAAAATCAACAACGGGCCCCGTCGAAACGGTAACTCCAAGCTGCTGCAAGGTGCACGTATTTGCCGAAAGCGACTCGTTTGCCTCTCGTCCTGCTTTGTTCGGTATTCGGATAAAGATTTCCTCATCTCCAGGATGCAAAATCCTTTTGAACTCGACAAGTTCGGTACTCAAATTATCAAGATCCCTGTTAGTAGACTTTGAAATCAAGACGGCCCCTTGCGGTACGCCTTTCTGAAGGTGAATGATGATATTCTCTTGAAGTACATCATCTTCAGCAAATGCGCTATCACGGGCATCAAATAAATGAATTGAAATGATCGATGTTCGTTCAAGCATGAATTTTCTAAACGGTCTGTAGTACGGGCCATTACAGAAGCTTCGCGGAACAATTGCGACAATCTCTCCTTCTCTCTCTACCAACTCGATCGACAACGCTAAGAATCCGGAATAGAGGTTAACGGTTTCAATACCCACGCTGGCCAGCGTTGCTCGCGTGCGACTCTTACTTCCTATTTTTTTATACGGTGGATTCAAAATTGCATGTGTGTATCGACATTCTTGACGCCCAATTTGTTTCGCCGCTTCCTCAACAAAATCTCCCTCAATGACTTGAGTCTCTATGCTGCCGGAGGCTTCCAACTTTCGTAATTTAGGCTGAAGCAGTTTCACCATCGCCTTGTCCAGTTCGTACGCATCGATTACCAATTGAGACGATTCCAAACTGACTTGTTTCCATCGATTTGCGAATGCTAAACTCAAAGCTCCCTGTCCGGCACCAGCATCCAGCAGTGAAACTCTCTGCATTCGGTCTGAGCGAAACTGTTTCGCCATGAATTGGGCAATGGTCGAGGGCGTCATGAATTGCCCCAATTCGGACTTTTGTGAATCTGACGTCCTTGTCGCATCTTGCGAGATGCTAGTTGACGAAATCGCGAGAGCGACGGAAGCAAATGTCGTCATGAGTATTCCGAACTTGAAAGAGTGAGTAAATCTTCTTTCCGTTAATCCTTTGCAAGAGCAAACGATGTTCATATGGGGCTGCATTTTTCACCTCGTCACCATCTCGAGCTTTCCCAGAAATCCGGAAGCGGAATTAGTCTACCCGAAAACGCCGTCTCCATAAAGCCTCAACCATCGTCTCTGACGGCGCCGATAATCCGGAGCAATGCTTTCCTGATTGGACTAGCCAATTAGCAACACCCGCGAATCGGAGGACCGAGACGCGGGTGCTGGGTTTCAAGCATACAGTGGTTGGACCGCAGTCCAACTCACGATTATAGTTCGATCGCTTCAACTTCGGCGACGCATCGAAAGTTTGAAGTGAGAAGTTGTTGCTGCGCTGGGGTCAGTTGCTGCGCTTGGGTCAGACTTAAGTCTGACCCAAGTCTGACCCCGGCGCAGCCTCGCTAGCTCGACTGTCACGCTACCACAGATAGCAGCCTGCCTGGACGCATCTATTGCTCACGAATACGGACGTATTTCCTGATAGTATCGAGCGTCTTGGGGCCGATGCCGTTGACTTTGCCGAGATCTTCAAAGGTTGCGTATGGACGGCCTTGAATGATTCGATTGGCCGTTACTTCTCCGACTCCAGGAATACTCATCAGTTCATCTCGGGCCGCAGTATTCAAGTCTATTGAAGCAGTCGGCGTAGTTTTTTTCGCGTCGATTGCGAGGCCGAGTTCTGCATCGTCAGTGCGCTCAAGTTGACGCTCTAATGGAAGTTTATCCCAGTCCGTCTTCGCCCAGACGCCGATCCCTTTCCTGGAGGCAACGAGCTCCAGATCGCGAAGTCTTTCCTTATATGCTTCGTGGTGCAATCCATCAGGTGTTTCGCGATACACGCCAAAGGCGCGAGCCAGACCGAGACGAACCAAATATTCTCCGAGATCTTCACCGTCGGCTGTTGTGACAAAGGCGTAGATCCTTTTAAAGTTTGCATCGCCTCGAGCATCGGCAAACGATGTATAAACGCTAAAAGATCGATCAAGCGCTTTTGCGGTTTCCGCTGCAGCGAGTTTGCCGTATTCCTTTGCGATTGCTACCGACGCTTGTGGTGAAGCTCCCGCGTCTGAGATCCCGAAGTAGCGGCGCTGCGTACGCAATCGGCTTGCATCGTTGGCATCTCGCACTTCCATT
>JAWXCK010000021.1:0-42528 GCA_034408855.1 Pirellulaceae bacterium | reverse complement strand
TTGGTTTTTGCAATCACTCAGTTTCGTGTTTTTCATGGATTTTACTGCTAAAATCGATTGCGGATCACGAAAACCACCCACAGTTTCTGCGGAAGAGCCCGACTTTCTAAAGAACGTTGTGGTAAGTGTGACCGATGAGCTTGATGTTTTAAAGACAAAAGCATTGGTCGTGGACGGAAAGCCTTTCGTCGAATGCAAGTTCTCGCCGAAGGCAGTAAAAGCGCAATCTCTCACAGGAGAGATTCAGTTGAAAACAAGCGATGGATTTCAGTCAACCATTCGTTGTTCGTTGCATCGAGAACAGTCTGTTGAGATTCTGCCGAAAAAGTTGATTTTCACCGTGAGTGATTCGTCGGACGTTTCTCGGGTCGCGACGTCGATCGTCAGGATTCAACATGCGGCAGGAAAGAAAGAACTGCCTAATCTTTCGGCCATTTCGTGTCAAAATCAGGATGGGGATTTTCTTGAAACGTCAATCGAGAAAATTGGGAGTGGTGTCTATCGAGTCGGCGTCAAATGGCCTACTTCGTTACCGCAACGAAGCAATGGAAAGCTTACATGGTTGCTTACGACCGATTTGGGCAAGTCAATTGCGTTGGAATCTAGTTTTGCGTTATCGCGTTAGTTTGTCGGAGAGAAAAAGATGATGAACCGATGATGACGGTACAGGCAACGTCAACAACGGTCAAACCCCTAAGCTATCTCGCTTGTTACGATTCCAATAGTCATGTTTCCTTTATAAGTAAATCGCTATGATCTTTCGTCGCATTCGTTCGAGCCAATGGCTATGTGTTCTTATGAATATTTATCGATGTAAGTGTCCGACGTTAAATGTTCTTGTATCATTTGCGATGTTCGCAACCTCAGCTTCGAACGGATATTCTCAAGAGGTTGTGCAAACTAAGTCCGAAGGTCGATCGCTCGTTAAAGCTATTTTGGCGAACGTGACGTCGTTGCGTAGCTACGACGTGCGCGTTGAAGCGTGGAATTCAAAATCGGTTAAGGACGGGGCGCTTGAGAAACGCTTTTCTCCAGTTGAACTGAAAAGTACGTATCGACTGGTTTGTGACTTGGACTCGGAAAGAGTCTTCGTGATCCGTCGATATCAAACGATCGCCAAACTGAATGAGGGAATCGATCACCAAATTGTTACGGAAACGACGATAAGTCACTACTTTGAAGGAAGTAGCCGTTCCGTCTCGTTGTCGCACGAGACAGACTTTGGGAAGCCCCGAAAAGTCGATTTTTTAACGTATTGCCGGGACGCAAGAATCGAACTACCGCAATTTCTGGGAATTAAAATACAATCGCAAGTTTCGTATACGCAACCCATTGAGCAAATCGTTGAGAGAGTTTTGGAAAGCCATGCAACCAGCGTCCTCGAAACTGGAAGCAACGGTGTAATGCGACTTCACCTTTCGCCAGATAGGAGTTCCAAAAGCCGTTCGATCAACTTGATTGACCCGTCGTCATTGATGCCGATCAAGCGTTCTTCATCAAGCGAGAAAGATGGCATATGGACGGGCGGTTACACGCATGATGTACAATACGAAAAATTCAAGGGAATATATTTGCCGGTCTATTTGTCGTGCAGCTTTCTCAGCCATGTACCGAACCCGAAAGATTTGCATGGAAAGGGTTTGCCTTGCGACGAAGTTGGCACCGTTGAACTTCGTTGGTTTAAAGTGAACGACAAAGAGCTTGCTTTTCCCGATATCTTGAAAACAGGGACCGGTCCCAAAGTTTGGGAAGAATTCCTCGATCCCAAAGAAACGTCGAAAAAGCCGTAGCCAATTCGCAGATATTAACGCGTGCAGTTTTGAAAATCTGTTTGCGTTGAACGGTTGTACGTCGATTCAAAACGCTAAAGCATCTATATCAGAACGAGACGACAAGGTATGATGATTGGATCAATCAGATCCAATCCTTGGCGTTTTATAATTCATATTGAGCGATGCGTTCGTATCTAGAACTTCTTGAAAAAGTCCTTGAAACCGGGCATGAAAAGTCGGATCGAACTGGAACGGGCACGCGCAGTTTATTTGGCTGCCAACTCCGCTTCGATCTCAAAGATGGTTTTCCATTGCTGACGACGAAAAAGCTGCATTGGCGAAGCGTGCTTGTCGAGTTGCTATGGTTTTTGCGAGGTGAAACCAACATCCGATATTTGAAAGAGAACAAAGTAAGCATTTGGGATGAATGGGCTGACGCCGATGGAGAACTCGGGCCTGTTTATGGAAAACAGTGGAGATCGTGGAATTGTCCCGATGGTTCCACCATCGATCAGATTCGCAACGTCGAACAAGAGATTCGGAAAAATCCGGACTCGAGACGGTTGTTGGTAAGCGCTTGGAATGTTGCGGATGTCCCCAAGATGGCCTTGCCTCCGTGCCATTTACTGTTCCAATTCTATGTCGCAGACGGACGATTGAGTTGCCAGTTGTACCAGCGCAGCGCTGATCTATTTCTCGGCGTTCCGTTCAATATCGCATCGTACGCATTGTTGACCATGATGATGGCGAGTACGACGGGATTGGAACCAGGTGAATTCATTCATGCGATGGGCGATACCCATCTTTATGTCAATCATTTTGAGCAGGCACGGATTCAATTAAGTAGAGCTCCAAAGGCACTTCCGCGGTTGGTGATTAGAAATCGACGCGAGAGTATCGTCGACTATGAGCCGGAAGATTTCGAATTGCTCGATTACGATCCGCACCCACGAATCGCCGCCCCCGTTGCTGTGTAGAATGTAGCGGTGCGGCACCAGCCGCCCGGTGTAAAATTTCCCAACTTGGAATAGTCGAAATAGTGAAAACGCTATAGTAAACGCCGTGGCGTCGAAGACTTAGCCACCGTCAACCCTCGAGATACTTTTCGATGCACCACAAACCCTATGAGATCGTTCGCTTCGCAGACGTGCCGGGAGTTCCGTGCCCATGCGGGACGGCGAGACGGGCATTTACCGACGTGATCGATTTTCCCGGTACAATCCATGTCACAGAAATTGGGATCGATAGTCAACTTCACTATCACAAGACGCTCACCGAGACGTATTATTTTCTCGAATGCCAGCCAGACGCAAGAATGCAACTCAACGATGAGATTCTCTCGGTCGTACCTGGCGTTTGCATTATGATTCGACCGGGGACTCGACATCGCGCGATCGGAAAAATGAAAGTTCTGATCGTCGTTTTTCCTAAGTTCGACCCGGAAGACGAATGGTTTGACTAAGCGAAACACTTTTCGAGATCGCCATCGCCACTCCAATTCCGGCCAACGCATAAAGCAGTCCGTACAACGGGACCAAAAACCGTCCGCCCGTTTCATAGAGGAGCATGACAGTAATAGTACCGATAAACGGCAAGCCAAGCATCCAGTAAGCTTCGCGTCGGCGATAGATTATCAGTGCGATCACACCGAGAAGCATGCCAAATCGCCAAATCAAACTTTGACCAAAGTAGGGTCCCCAGTGCGACTTGATACGCAGCGTCATCAGGGTCGGTAGATGTGCAAAATTTTGAGCGATCCAAGTTCGCGTTTCTTTCGCGGCGAGGATCGCAAGCTGTCTCTCGGATTCCAAGGAAGTCCAGTGCTTATCCTTTACCGATTCTCGCAACCGCTGTTCGGCGTCGGGATGCCAATTGCCATCGTCGTTCAGCGCTTCGGTTGAATAGCCACCGAGGATGCTCGTCGGACCTTGTGCTCCCATCGGCATAAAACTTCCGAGATGGTAGCAATTGCGAATCCACCACGGTGAGAGTAGAAGCGAAAGCGTCAATAGGAAGTAGAGAGAGGCTCGGGATTTTAGTTTTGGGGTTGTCCAATAGAGCAAAAGCATCACGCCGGGCACCCAGCCGATCGCGATCGTTCTCGTGGCGATCATTGCAGCCATTACAATTCCCAACACGATCGATTTTGTTTTAGGATGTTCGTCGTCAAGTTTGATCGCTACCGTCACGAATATCGTTGTCCAAAGTAAAGCGAAGGGCTCTGTCAAAAAATCAGCAGCATAGCGGCGCGTATTGCTGTCCAGCAGTGCGAGCAACAAGGTCCCACCAGCGGCAACGTGCCTAACCCAATATGACGCGGGTGTTCGGCTCACAATTTCAAAAGCAATCAGTACCGCTAAGGAGCCAGCGATGGCGATAGAAAGTGCCGAAAGGGAGCGGATGAACGCAAACGCGATTTCACCTCGACCGACAAAACGGTATACAGTGCTGATCACGATCGGAAAAAATGGCGGTCGAAGGGTGGTCGTTCCATTATGAGAATGCGACTTGAGGTGAGGGTACTGATCTGCCGCCTCGTCAGCTAAGTACGGTCGCTTCCATTCTGGATCATCCCACGCAAAAGCAAAGCCCTTGCCGACGCTGAGACTATATCCAATCGTTTCATAGTCTGGACCATCGCCGGTCGGCAGCGGTACATGCAAGAATTGCGAATGATTCGCGACGTGCCAAAGTTGCCAGGGAACTAAGAGCAGGCACGCGAAAAAGAACCAAGCTCGACTTCCCAAAAGCATGTTACATCGACGTCGGTTGGAAGAACCAAACGATCGTCAGCACCGCACATACGGAATAGGCTAGAAATAGGCTTGGCCGCCACAATCGCAGCGGCGGCATATCGACATCTCGCTCATAGAGTTTGCTAAGCATTCGAAAATAATAACCAGCGGCCACCACGGCGTTGACTGCCATCAGCAAGGTGACGAGCGTGACGTCCCAACGATCCGTCCCTCCGGCAGCAATAAAGACCTGGAACTTGGCGACGAAACCCGCCGTGAGCGGCAATCCGATCAATGACAGAAGAGAGATCGTCATCGCAATAGAAGCAGCCGGGCGACGATAGAACATACCTGAAAGACTGCCAATGGTCGTAGGCTGCCCGCCGGCCTCGTCAATCTCAGCCAACGAAGCAAATACACCAAGAGTCATCGCCGCATAGGCCGCCAAGTACGTGAATAGCACACCTTGTTCGGCTCCGTTGTCGAGCATTAACGTTGCCATCGCGAGCAGCAGGTATCCAGTATGGGCTACGCTGGAATAGCCTAGCAGTCTTCTCAGGTTGCTCTGCGCACTTGCCATCGCATTGCCAACGCACATCGTAACCGACGCAATTACTAAGAGGACCGGAACGATACTCGATGACATGGCATCGGCAACGCCATCGTTATCTAGAATTCGGATCATCGCGACAAAGCCAGCGACTTTCGGAAGATAGCTCATGGTAGCCGCGACGAGTAACGACGTTCCCTCGAAGACATCTGGTCCATAAAAATGGAATGGAACGGCGGTTATTCGGAATGCCAAGCCACACAGAACCAAGAGTATCGCCAGCATGGCGAGCTTACCAAACTCGCCGCTAGTAACGCATTGATGGATTGTTACCAAGTCCATCGAACCTCCGATGCCATAGAGGTAGCTGAGTCCTAACAAGAACAAGCAAGAGGAAAAAGCGCTGAGCATGAAATATTTGAGAGCGGCTTCCAATCCTGCGTTCTCCTCCTTCGCGACACTCAGCACGATGTAGGTCGGAATGCTTACCAGTTCGAGTGACAAGAACATGGCGATCAGATCATTCGAAGCGCCGGCGAGTGGAATGCCTGCCAGCAAGAGCAGAAAGCAACCGTAAAATTCTGCTAGATAGCGTCGGGGACCGATCGACCATCCGAGTAAAAGCAAAATAAAGCCGCCGATGAGTGTCAATCGTTCGGAAGCAACCGAGATCGAATCGAAACGAAAGAGACCAAGCGACGTCGGAGACGCCAGTATCCTACCGCTGTTCGAAAGATGAAAGGCTGCCGCAACGATCAAAACGATAAACGACATCGCTCCAAAAAGGTTCCGTCGGTTGTCGATCGAATGTGAGGTACAGGGGGCCAGTACGATGCTAGAACACAAAATCAAGCTGCCGCCGACGATCATGGCGATGGCAGGTGCCAGCAACTGGATCGCGAGGGCATAGTTTTCAGCTACAGGCACTTGAGAAGACCTTTATTTTGCTTGACTAACCAATAAGGAAGAATCGACATTCGGATGTAGCATTCTGACCGCTGGTTCGAGCGACTGTGCTATGTTATCGACATCGGCTTGAAAAAAATCCGTAGCCGCACTTGGATAAACTCCAAGCGATAAACAAAGTAGAGCGATTGGGACCAGGGCGCATAGCTCGGCTGTTCCGATATCACTTCGAAGATAGACCGGTTCGGTGGAATTCCCGTCGCTGCCAAACATCAAATACTGAAGGACCCGAAGGCTATACCACGCACCTAAGAGGGTACCTAATATAGCGATTGCCGAGATGAAGATAGAAACGCGAAGCATGCCAGATGTTACGAGCAATTCACCGACGAAGCTATTTAGCCCAGGCAAACCAGCAGCCGCCAAGGTGAAGAAAACCATCAGCGTTCCAATGCGAGGAAATGCCGAAGCCAAACCACGGCTTGCGTCGTTTAAAAGCAATCGACCACGGCGTTCTTCGATCATCCCAAGCAAGAGAAACATCGCGGCGGTAATCAGCCCGTGATTCAGCATTTGAATCGAAGCTCCCGAGAGTCCTTCGCGATTCATCGCCATGATTCCAATCGTGACGAATCCCATGTGCGAAAGCGACGAATACGCGAGCAGTCTCCGTAGATCCGTTTGTCGCAATGCAATCATCGCGCCATAAACAATCGCTATCGCCCCCAGGGTTCCGAATGCAAATTGAACATAGTAAATCAACGAAAGTGGCGTCAAAGGGAGCACGATGCGCAGCAGGCCATAGACTCCTAATTTTCCTACGACCGATGCGATTAACGCCGTCGTGTTGGGATGCGCGACGGCGTACGTTGTCGGCAGCCAACTGTGCAGCGGCAATATGGCCATTTTGATGCCGAAACCTAACACAAGCGTTAAAAGAATAAGTCCTTGGCTCGTCGCGAGCTTGCCGGAATCTTCCAGAACCGTGCGGGCTTTCTCGATGGCATTTTGATTGCTCGCCGCCGGCGTGACAACTGCGTCCAACTGCGAACTATATGCCGAAAGTGACAACTCGGTGAGCAACACGGACGATGGCTTATCGATTGAAGCGGACTGAACCACTAATCCGACTAAACCAACGACCATCGGAATACTACCGGCCAAAGTGAACAGCAAGAATTTTCGTGACGCTTTGAGCGATTCTTTGGCATCTCCCCAGATGTTGATCAACAGGATGATTGGAAGCAGTACCGCTTCGAAGAATACGTAAAACAGCAAGAGGTCCATCGAAAGGAAGACGCCGATGAGCAGACTCTGCGTGATCAAAACAAGTCCGCTATACAATTCTTGTCGACTCTTGATCTGATTACGCGATGTCAGCAATATCGCGAGCGTGACGATTGCCGATAAGAGGACCATCGAGGCGCTGAAGCTATCCGCCCCCAATTGAAGCTGCCAATCGATGGAATGACCTTTGATCGAAACAGGCAAGCGAAGATTCATCCACTCGGGACTGAAGACGACGCGCGGCTGAATCAAGCCAACGGAAGCATTGTTCGGACTGATACTTGATACTTGAGAAAGCAAGCCAACTGCTCCGACCAACATTGCTCCGGCGATCAACGTTGCTAAATCGGTTGCCAATCGCTGCATCCTGCCACCGAGCGCGCAGATAACGCTTCCCGCAATGAGCGGTACGAGAATCAAAAAGGGTAACAACCAAGTCGTCATTTAACTTCCATTATTGAAAGACAATCCAAAGCGCCAGTGCTGTGACTCCAGCGGCCGTCATGAACGCATACGATGAAACCGTTCCGGTTTGCAATTTCCGAAGCGTGAGTCCAAGACCAACCGGAAATTTTCCAATACCTATCGTTAAGCCATCAACAATCGAACGATCAAAACTACTCAGCATTTGTCCAAGCCACATCAAGGGCACGATGATTAGTGCTTGGTAGATCGCATCGATGTATAGCCGGTGCTTTCCGAAATGAATCAGACCCGATACGAGCGAACCTTCAGGAGCAGTTCGACCCGATGCGAACGCCAGGCGATATCCAACGCCCCCGCCGATTATCGCAATCAAACTTGAGGCCACCATCACCCAAAGCGACTCATGATGCTCGCCGTGCAACGGGGGCATGAATGGCGTGGTCGCAATATACTTTAGGATCCAACCCGTCGGGCCGAGCAATCCGCCAGCGATGACAGCCCCGACTGCCAATACCAACATCGGCAATAACATGATCGAGGTTGCTTCATGAGGATGATGTCCCGCTTCGACCGGTAGTTTCTGCGGTCCTAAAAACGTTTTAAAATATGCTTTGGAGGTATAGATCGCAGTCAATAGCGCTGTTAAAAAGCCGATCGCCAGCAGTCCTTTGAAGTGTATTCCAATATCCTCATCGTTCGAAGCATCCGCAAGCAGCGACAAGATAGTGTCTTTACTAAAAAAGGCCGCGAAAAGCGGTACGCCGGCCAGAGCTGCGGCTCCAATTGCAAAGAGGATGTTGGTTTTTGGAAGGACTTTGCGCAGTCCACCAAAGCGTCGCATATCGATCACGTCGCCCATCGCATGCATCACGTTTCCGGCTGACAAGAATAACAGAGCCTTAAAAAACGCGTGTGTGACCAAGTGAAACATGGCTGCCATGACCGCGAGCGTCATCATACCTGGAATTGCGATGCAACCGATTGCCATAAATAGATAGCCAAGTTGGCTTGCCGTTGAATAGGCTAAAAGACGTTTTAAATCATCCTGGCATAATGCCATGATTGCCGCTCCCAAGGCTGTTATGCCACCCAACCATCCGAGCAAGAGAAGTACCGAAGGCGCGTAAACCATGAACGGCGACATTCTGGCCATGAGATAGACACCGGCCGTCACCATCGTCGCCGCGTGAATCAAGGCGCTTACAGGGGTAGGCCCTTCCATTGCGTCGGGCAACCAGACATGCAAAGGGAACTGAGCCGATTTGCCGATCGCACCGATGACGAAACATAAAGCGATCCAACCGATAAGATTGGGATAACTCGAAGACCGTGAAATTTCCTCGGCGGCGGCGTGGATCGTAGAAAAATCGAGTTGACCTCTTCCGATCATACTGGCCGCTTCTCCTGCCGCTGTATGTCCGATGACGTACGCCAACAAAATAATGCCGAGCAAAAATGCACAATCGGCGATTCGGTTCACAAGAAAGGCTTTAACGGCCGCCTGAGCCGCTGATGGCTTGCGAAAGTAATAACCGATCAGGAGATAGCTACACGTTCCAACACCTTCCCAAAATCCGTACAAAAGCAGCAAATTATTGGCCATCACGAGCATCGTCATACAGAAGACGAAGCCGCAAAAGACTGCGAAGAATCTTGCGTAGCCAGGGTCATCTCGCATGTAATCGCGAGAATAAATTGCAACCAGACAACTCACAAACGTGACGACGAATAGCAACGTTAGGCAAAGGCTATCCAAGCGCAGCGCAACATCCAATCGAATGCTCCCGATATCCATCCATGTGTAGCCGTAAAGGACGGTCATCCCTTCTTCGGCTTGATGCATCCCGAGTAAGCCGATGGTGCACAGGGCCGAGAGAGCAAGCGAAAGCACGGCTGGCCAATGAGCCCAGCGCGTATCTCCGCAAATTGCAAGAACCGTGCAAATCAACGCACCCATCAACGGCGAAATAGGAACGAGCCAAGCAATTGTTTCAAGCATGTTGCGAAACCTCCGCGTCGTGAAGTCGCTGATCGTCGGCTTTCGTCCAGTCTGATGGCTTAAGATTCGAAGGAATCGGCGATACCGATGGATCTAGACCGGCTGGCGTCAAAGTTGGATACTCGATCGTTTCCTCGACAATAACAATGCGAGGCTCGGAGACCGGAGGGGATGGTGTTTCATTGACATCGGACCAGACATTGATATCGAGCGTCGCTTTGCGTCGGTAAAGTGAAACAACCATCGCCAATGCGATTGCCGCTTCACAGGCTGCAACCGTCAGAACCATAATCGCCAAGACTTGCCCCTGATAGTTATGGTGCTGTTTCGAGAAGGCAATCAGATTGATACTGACACCGGCAAGCATCATTTCGAGCGACAGGAACATTAAAATGATCGAACGACGTGTCAAGAATCCGACCATGCCGATCGTGAACATGACCGCGCCAAAAAGTAGAAGTAGTTGCGTTGATTCCGTCATGCAGATACCTCAATCGTCCGTTGGGCTACCGCGATCGAGCCGATCGTTGCCGCAAGCAACAACGTACCGGCGATCTCGACGGTAAACAGGTACTCCGTAAACAAAGATCGACCAAGCCCCACAGTGCTGCTCGGCGTATCTAACGTTGTCTCAGCACTCAATGGACGTGCCGAAACAACCTTCCATTCGTCGGGACTAGCATCTTCCGCGGTCTGGAGCGAATAAACGAGGACGCCAAGGAACAACGCACCGATGATGGTTGCGAAGAATGGGCGGGTGAGTTTCAAGTCGTAGGTTTCCGGTGCGTCTTGTTGAGAGAACATCAACACGAAGAGAAACATGATGATGGTTGCCCCGGCATAAACGATGATTGTAGCCGCAGCGATGAACGTCGCAGATTGCAGGAACAGCACTCCAGCCCCCGAAAGAATTGCCGTAGCGAAACCAAGCGCCGCATAGATGGGTTGTCGCACCGATAAAAATGCGATTCCGCCACCGATTGCTAGCCCGCAAAAGGCGAGGAAGACGCAAACATCCAACGAAAGTTCGTTCGTGATCGCCGCCAAGAATCCGGCGCCCGTCAGCAAGACGACCCCGACGATCGCAATCGATTTCGATTTCAGCATGCCTCGCTGCAGAGAAAAATAGCCAATCGCGCCAAATGCGATGCATATGAAGGCCATCAAATGCCAGTCGACTTTGCCGACTTTGTCGAGCATCGATTGCGCTAGCGGGAAAAAGTTCACGTTCAAATATCCTTCTTAGTATTAACCGTGTCGACCGCCGCCAGGAGGCGGAGGACTATTGGATGCCGTGGTCGATTGCTCCGATGCTGGTCCAAGTTTTCCCCTAAGCGTTCGAACCGGATCCTTTCCTGTCGCCGACGTTTCGTCAAAGACCGAGAGCAGTTTCTCTTTATCAAAGATCAACTCTTCGCGACTCAATCCCGTCAGGTCGTAGAGACTAGTCAATTCAATCGCGTCGACTGGACACGCTTCTTCACACATCCCGCAATAGATACATCGCAACTCGTCGATCGTAAATGTCGCCGGATACTTATCGCGATTGGCCCACTTCGGATCGTCTAATGGAGCCGGTGCGGCGATGATTTCGATGCATTTGGCTGGACATGCCGTCTGGCACATGTAGCAAGCGACACATTTAACCCGCCCCTCTTCATCGCGATTCAATCGATGAACGCCTCGGTAGTTTGGCGGAATCTCCGGTTCAACTTCGGGATATTGAGCCGTCAGTCGCTTCTTGAAAAAGACATGCTTGAGGGCAGTCGCCAAGCCCGCAGCGATCGCAGGCAAATAGATGGCTTCCGCAAATCCAATCTTAGGGTCTTCTGCCCATTCGACTTTCTTTTTCGGATTTTTCGAGCTTACTTTAGTTGCCGTCATTTCGCTTCTTTCGATGTTTTGATTTCACGGCCCATAGGCCGCGGCGATTTCTCTTGAATTAAATGGCCTTTAAAACGTTGGACCGACGCAGTCTGGCCTGCAATTGCGATGCGCTCCATTGTCCCGCACCGATCAAGAGCACAAGTGAAACGATCGCCATTGTCCATTTGGGCAAGTGAACTGTCGAAACAACAGCGACGGCAATCAAGTTCAACATCGCCAGCGGAATCAAACCCTTCCAAGTCAATCCCATGAGTTGGTCAAATCTGAATCGCGGCAATGCCCAACGAAGCAACATGATCAAAACAACGACAGCTCCGACTTTCGTTAATAATACGATTAATCGGATCACGATCGCTTGCCAGGAAGCGTCCACCGGACCGCTCAATCCAGGAAAATGCCAGCCGCCGAAAAATAGCAAGATCGTCATAAAGCTAATCGTTACGACATGCGTATATTCTGCTAAGAAAAACAAAACGAATTTAATCCCGCCGTACTCCGTATGAAAACCACCGACAAGCTCTTGCTCGCATTCTGCCAAGTCGAATGGGAGTCGGTTGGTTTCCGCCAGGGCACTAGTAAAGAATATGATGAGTGCCAACGGCTGCCACCAAATATTCCAATTGCTGATGCCATCGATCGATTGTTGAGAATCGACAATTGTCTCGATATTCATCGAACCAGCCACAACGATTACCCCCAACACCGACATCCCTAACGGAATTTCGTAGCTGATAAATTGAGCGCACGAACGAATGGCACCGTAAATCGAGTATTTGTTGTTCGATGCCCAGCCGCCTAAAATAATCCCGTAAACCGAAAGGCTACTGACCGCAAACATCAGCAGTAAAGCGCTATCGAGTCCCGGCATCACGATCATTCGGAATCCCGCCTTATATTCCGTCGGAACCGGGCCAAATGGCATAAAGCAAAGGGCAAACATGGCCGTCATCAGGCTTATGCATGGCGCAAGCATGTAGAAAAACCAGTGGACATGCGACGGGATAATCTGCTCTTTCAAGAAAATCTTAATCCCATCCGCAACGGCTTGGAAAAGACCGAATGGCCCGACGCGATTGGGTCCAAGTCGATCTTGTACTGCGGCGGCGATCTTTCGCTCGACAAAGGTTGCGTACAACCCGACCACTGGCACGCAAGCCAAGATGAAAGCAATCGCGACAAGCGTTGGCCAAAGAAGCGGGAAATACTCTGTCCAAAGTTCCGTCCAACTCATGAGTACGTCTCCTTGGGATCGATAAGACGCACTCCGTTCAAACCAAGATCGCCACTGGCGAACCGTCTAAAAGCTGGGATGACTTCCGAGATTTCTTTGCGAACTACCGCTGCATTGAATAAGCCACGTCGTTCGGTAAGTTCATAGAGTATTCGTCCGTCGGCGCGGGCATCTCCAATCGGTCTTGTGGCGACTTGGAACGCTTGAGCAAGCCCAGCATAGTTCACATAGGAACCTTCGCGTTCAGTGAACGCAGCACTTGCAAGAACAATGTCGGCATGCATGCTCAACGGCGATGGAAAAATATCCTGGACGATCAACAAGGTTGGATGGGAGACGGCTTTTGCGATCTTCTCGGTAACCCACCCCTGAGAATAACCGCCGACGAAGTACCAGGCTTTGATATCGGTACTACCCGCCGTTGCTTGCTCGAACGGAACCGACGCGCCTTGAAAATGTCGAAGGATCATTTCAACACCCATGCGATTGGGGCATTTTTCAGCTCGTATCGTAAACTTGGCTTTGTCGCTTGGTGGTGCAGAACCCGATGCCGACTTCGGATAGCGGTCATCGACGCCAAAAGTCGGTATCGGACCCAGCAGCAGACGAACTCTTGCATCAAGCCCCTTTAAATAAGCAGCCAATAGATAGGCTTCCTCAACCGACATCATCGGCGACAAGACAGCCGCAAAGTCACTCGGGTTTATCTTGATTGCAGAACGGATTTTGTCGCGAGCTGCCGCAATGACCGTTGGCCATGGATCGATCACGGCCAAGTCGGAAACGCCATTCTTGGCGGTCTCCGAGTGAGCTTGTCCGTTTCCATTCAGCGAGACGACCTGCTGGCCATTCATCTTTGATTCGGCTGTCGGACTTTGCGTCGACGATGTTTTCAATATCGGCGTTCGTAGTCGACGAGCGTCTTGGATATACCTGAATCCGAATCGACCTTCGTCGCACATAAAATGCCCTTGCGCCAGCGGATTGGCTCGAGGTCTCAGTCGATAAACTTGGTTGTCGTTTTGATCGACTTCGATGCTGCAACCTGTCGAGCAACCTGGACAAACACTCTTTTGTGACTTCAGCCACCAGACGCGTTTCTTATAAAGAAAGTCTTTGCTGCAGAGTGCACCGACGGGGCACAGATCGACGACGTTTCCGGCAAGCTTGTTGTTGCATGGCATTCCAGGAAAGACATCGATCTCTTCGACACTTCCGCGCGCAACGACTTGAAGTTCTGCTGTGCCTGAAATTTCACGGGTGAAGCGAACGCATCGAGTACACATGACGCATCGGTCGGTAAAAAGGGCGATCTGTTCGCCGATATGGTACTTGTCGATCCGTTGTATTTTCGGTTCGTTTAAGCGGCTTTTAGCCTTGCCAAACTTAAAGGTATAGTCTTGTAAATAGCATTCGCCTGCCTGATCGCAAATCGAACAATCGAGCGGATGATTGAGCAACAGAAACTCAAGCGTCATGGCTTGGGCTGTCACAACCTTGGCAGTCTCCGTTTTGATCACCATGCCGTGCTTAACCGGTGTTTGACAAGCCGGGACCAACTTCCCGCCCATCGCAATAGTGCCGTCCGGTTTCGTTTCTCCGACTTCGATAAGACACATCCGGCATGACGCGACCACCGATAGCGCTTCGTGCCAGCAGTAGTGCGGGATTTCAACACCAGCTTTGCGAGCCACTTGAATCGCGTTCTCGCGCGGTCCAATGTCGACCTCGATGTCGTTTACCTTCGCGGTTGCGATTACCGCCGCTTCTTTGGTTTGCAGCATGGCTTAGTGAGCTCCTGCAAGTTGAGGAGCTTCGGCTTTTCGACCTGACCGAATGTATTCTTCGAGTTCGGGTCTGAACTTTTGAATAGCGTTTTTGATCGGCCAAGCAGCACCGTCGGCGAGTCCGCAAATCGTAGTTCCTGGCATCGTACCGATCGAACCACTGATTTCAAGCAGCAAATCGATATCGCCAATCTTTCCACGACCAGCTCGCATGCGTTCGAGGATTTTCGTTGACCAAGCCGTCCCTTCGCGACACGGCGTACATTGTCCACATGATTCGTGGGCGAAAAAACGGCAGCAGTTATAGAGGACATCGACCATGCTGGTGTGATCGTCGATAACGACGACCGCGGCTGTTCCCAAACCAAGGCATCCCACTCGTCCCGGGCCAGCAAAATCGAGCGGCGTGTCGAGCTCGTCCGCCGACATGAAACCCATACTGATTCCACCTGGCACGACGGCCTTGGCTTTGCGGCCTTTCCAAACGCCACCCGCATGTTGATCGATCAACTCGCGAGCGGTAACGCCCAACGGAAGCTCGACCAAGCCAGGCTTGTTAACGTGACCCGAGATGCAATAGAGCTTTGGTCCGTATGAACCAGCATCGCGAGGGTTGCTCGGATCCTTCGGAACGCCGATCGATTTGAACCACTCAGCACCGCGATTCACGATATGCGTCACGCAGGCCATCGTCTCGACGTTGTTGACGACCGTTGGTCGGCGAAAAGCCCCTTCGACGGCAGGAAACGGTGGCTTGATGCGAGGCCAAGCTCGCTTCCCTTCAAGACTTTCGATCAGCCCAGTTTCTTCGCCACAAATGTATGCACAAGCCCCGCGGTGCAGGTGAATATCGAGACTATAGTCGCTGCCAAGTATATTCTTCCCCAACAAGCCAGCCGCGTACATCTCATCGACTGCCTTTTGCAGCGTTCGATAGCAACGACCGTACTCATATCGCAAGTAAAAATAAGCCGTCGTGGCCCGCGTCGCATACGATCCAATGACTATTCCTTCGAGGACTTGATGCGGATCTTCCTCGATCAAGATTCGATTGTTGAATGTCCCCGGCTCACTTTCGTCGCCGTTGATGCACATGTAGATCGGGCCGCTTATGTTCTGCGGAAGAAACGACCACTTCAAACCGGTAGGAAACCCTGCTCCACCTCGCCCGCGAAGTCCCGAATCTTTCACAAGATCGACGATTTGAGTTTGCGTCATCGTCAGGGCTTTGCGCAATGCCGAATAGCCACCATCGGCTTGGTAGCTCGCCAAACTCGCACTATTCGGCCGACCGAGTCTTCCGAGCAGCACCGGTTCGAATTTTGTTGAATTGATGTTGTCTGTCATAAAATTGAATCTGTAAACTGCGTGTCCTAACCTCGCACTTGTTGCTCGACGCTGTCCGCCGTCATCCTCAACGACAATTCATCGCCGACCAGCATACAAGGCGCTCCGTCGCATGCCCCCAGGCATTCGGCCAATTCCAAAGTTATCTTGCCATCGGCGGTCGTTTCGCCGGGCGAAATCCCCCAGCGTCCACAAAGCTCGGCCAGCAACTCTTCGCCGCCTCGCAACATGCATGGCAGCGAACGACAAATCCAAACGCGCGTCTCGCCGAGCGGAGCATCTTCGGTTCGAAAGTATCCGTAGAACGAAAGCGTATCGTGGATTTGCGACGGTGCTAATTCAAGAATCTCCGCAATCTCTTCCATCGCTTTGTTCGACACACATCGCTTTTCGTCTTGAACCATGTGCAAGGCAGGCAGCGTCACGGCCTGCTTGGTTGGATAGCGACCAAAATGATCGCGAATTTTCTGTTTTGTATCTTCGCTTAGTTCGCTCATCGATCCAACTCTGCGGCAATAATATTGATGCTCCCCAAGACTGCGACAACGTCGCTCAACATGCAACCGCGAATCATCCTTGGGAAAAGTGAAAAATGGAGAAGCGACGGTGGTCGAGTCCTAGCGCGATAGGCTCGGAAACTACCGTCAGAAACCAAGTAGTAACCGAGTTCGCCATTGGGCGATTCGGTCGCCGCATAGAGCGAATCTTTTGGGCCATCAGCTTGACGATTCGGCATGATGCTTTCGAAATGATGGATCAGCCCTTCGATGCTTCTATAAACCTCCGTTTTATCGGGCAACACGACCTTGCCGTAGGCTTCGTTGAAAACCGGACCTGAAGGCAGGTTCTCGATAGCTTGTTCGATGATCTTAATACTTTGCAACATCTCCATCATGCGAACCTGAAATCGCGCATAGCAATCGCCAGATCGACTGCAACAAATGTTGAAATCAAAGTCATCGTAGGCCAGATACGGCTCGTCGATTCGAAGATCGCGTTCGACGCCGCTTGCACGAGCCACCGGTCCGGTGGCTCCGCCTGCGATGGCGTCTTCATAACTCAACACGCCAACATCTCGCGTACGTTCGATGAAGATGCGATTCTTCATGACGAGTCCACTAAAATCGTTGTAGGCTTTGTGGAAATTGCGAACGAACTTGCGAACCATCGCGATCCAATCGTCCGTCACGTCGTAAAGCAAACCGCCGACCCGCGTATAGGAAGTATGAAAACGCTGACCGGATGCTCGTTCGCAGATCTCGTAAATGTATTCTCGTTCGTTGAAGGCATACATGAAGGCCGTTGCACCGCCCAAGTCGAGAACGCATGTCCCCAAGCAAAGCAGGTGATCGTGAATCCGCATCAGCTCGGCAAAGATCGTTCGGATATATTTGCATCGAGGCGTCAGTTCGATATCGAGCAACGCTTCTACCGAATGGTGCCAGGCGATTTCGTTGGCTAACGGCGAAATGTAGTTCATTCGGTCGACGATCGTGACATACTGGTTGTAGTCGAGCGATTCACCGAGCTTTTCAAAACCCGAATGCAAAAAACCGATGTCCGGCTCGGCATCGACGACCATCTCGCCATCCAATTGCAGAATCAATCGCAAGGTCGTATGCGTCGCTGGATGCTGTGGCCCGAAATTGAGCGTCCATAACCCTTCTCGCTTGCTTGGGTCGGACGTGTTGGGTTCAAGTAGTTCTAGGGGCATCGTGCGTTTTTTCCTTGCTCGTTCTAGCTTTCCGCTCGAGTAATGACAGGAAAATTGTGTCGTTCGCCGCGTCCCTGCTGCGGGTAATCTTTGCGAAGCGGGAACGATGCGAAGCCTTCAGGTAGCAAAAGCCGCTTGAAGTTCGGATGCCCGTCGAATGTGATTCCGTACATGTCGTAGACTTCTCGCTCCAACCAATCAGCTCCAAACCAGATGGATGTTACCGAGGGGACTTTGAGGTCCGGCTCGTTGACAAAGGTCTTAACAATCACGCGCTCACCCGATTCAATGTTTAACAACACATACACCAGCTCGAATCGATCGGTGGCACCTGCTAGCTCTAGGTGATCGACGCATGTTAAATCGGTAAGCTGATTAAAACCAGCATCGTTTCGCAAACTGCGCAAAACAGGCAAGAGCGACGAGACTGCGATCTTGACCCGCCATTGCCCGCGAAACTCGGACCAATAGCCGACAAGGTTCGGCAACTTGACCGAGAGCGTTTCTTTAGCTGGTGAAGACATCGTAGTTTACTAATGAATAGGATCGTATTTTGGGGACGCAAGTTTCAATCCGTTGCGTTCACGGATTCGAAGAAGTTCGTCTTCATCGAATCGATCTGGGCCTTCTGGAGTATCGCGGCGCTTGAATTCGCGCGCGTTAAACGTCCCGCCCGCTTGGATCATTTCTTGAAGGTCGATAATCGATCGGATCAGTTGTTCAGGCCTGGGTGGGCAGCCCGGTACATAAACGTCGACTGGAATAAAGCGATCGATACCTTGGACAACCGCATAGGTATCAAAGACGCCACCTGAACAAGCACAGGCACCCATCGAGATGCACCACTTCGGCTCCGGCATTTGAAGCCAAATTCGCTGCAGGACCGGGAGCATTTTCATGACGACGCGACCGGCGACGATCATCAAGTCGCATTGGCGGGGCGAAAATCGCATGACCTCGCTGCCGAATCGAGATAGGTCATGACGCGAAGCCGCCGCAGACATTAGTTCTATTCCGCAACAGGCAGTTGCAAAGGGCATCGGCCACAAGCTGTTGGCTCGTGCCCATGATGCGGCTGCATCCAGTTTCGTTAGAAAAATGTTGTCGCCAAGTTGTTTGTTCACTTCCGACGCCATTCGAAAACCCCCTTCTTTAACGCGACGACGTAGGCCAACCCCAACGTCGTTAGCAAGATCAGCATCACCCATAACACGGGAATTCGATAATCGTCAGGAATACCGGCCGGATTATTCAGTGCGACCGCCCAGGGATAGAGAAACAGCAGCTCGACATCAAAGACAAGAAAAAGAATTGCCATCAAATAAAATTTGATATCCAGCGGCTTTCGGACGTCGCCAATCGGATCCATCCCCGATTCGTACGGCATGTCTTTAATAATGGTAGGATTTCTCGGCGCAACGAGGTGCGGTAGAACGAGCGAGACCGTTGCGAACCCTATGACTGCGATCAAATAAATTAATATTGGCAAATATGCCGCCACGTTCGCATCCCATCGAGCGAGGAAAAAATGAGCTTCTGAGATATTTCAGCCTGCTTGGCTGGTGCATTGTAGTTAGTTGTCAAAGTTTGTCATCACCAACCTGAGAACCCGCCAGGGAATCGCATGGGTTGCTTGAGAAGCAATTAACCGTAGAGCGTTAGCTTTGGTTTTTTGAACGGGAACTAGCTCCATGTTGATTCGCGACGGCGGAGCGTCGCGCCACAATGGGGAAGAAGACTGGATCTGTCGTGATTCGCGACGGCGGAGCGTCGCGCCGCAATGGGAGCGAGAGCTGACCAAAAGTCAAACTTTAACGTTTGGAGGAATTGAATCAAGTCTTCCGGTTCTACGGTCGATAATGAGCTCTGTGAGGTTATGCGCTATTTGCTTTGCCGGCACTCGTAAGGGATTGCCAGCAACGCTCGAATGGATCACAGACCTTGACGCATTGCTTTGCTAGGTTTACACTCCGAACGCGACTAAACACTAGTCATGGAAAGAGTTACGGCGATTTGCCGGTAAACCTTAATGGGAGCAATGTGCCGTGACGAAGAAGGAAATCGTGAAGGCGATTTCGGAAGAAACTGGACTGACCCAGCTTGAAATCAAGCGGATCGTTCAGCGGACTTTCGATGCCATCATTGAAACGCTTGTCGTCGAAGGACGGGTTGAATTGCGGAATTTTGGAGTTTTCCAGGTTCGTCCGCGAGCTGCTCGAAAGGCGAGGAATCCACGTACGGGACATCAAGTTACCGTTCCTGAAAAATTCGTCGTCACGTTCAAGCCCGGAAAAGAGATGGAAAAGCTAGTCAAGTCGATCGAAGGAACGGAAGCTGCCGAAAAGTTTCGCGCTGCGGTCGCGTCCGGTGAAACTGAACTAGCGTCCGATGACGAAGAATTGAATGATGATCAAGCTGCAGAAGGCTAGATCGATGTAGGGTGACTTGACGCATGGCGTCGAGCGGTGCGACGCGGAGCGTCGCTTATTCGGAGATCATGGAGGAGAATTCAATGCGACGCCAACTATGCGTGTTGTTGCTTATTAGCAGTGCTCTTGTTCCGGCTGTAGGATGTGTGATTCCTGCCTACTCAGCGTTGCCGCAGCGACGGGCTGAGCAACTGATCTACACCTCGGAAAATCTGCGAGCCCTTGTCCAAGAGTGGGAGCGCTTTTGGTTCATGGACCAGCCTGACCACATGACGCCCTGGCGCGTACACGGCGGCGTGATCTAGCCCCGACGACCCCAGGTTGCATAATCTCCCTATTGTGAGCCGTCGGCGCTAGCCGCCGGCTAGGGAACGGTCAAAAACACCTTCTGTACATTTGTATGGCACGCTGACTTTTCGCTGCAGGGCAACGCAGTTTATCAACGTAGGGCAAACTTCCAGCTTGCCACGTTCGGCGTGCAATTGAGGATCGCAAGCTAGAAGCTTACGCCACTTCAATGCGTTGACCTTCTTTTCTGCTCTTCTGAGCTTGCGATCGAGTCTCAAATCCGGTACTCACCTTTGTATTAGCCCCCTTCGTCCATCGCTCGAATTTCTAGCGATTTTCGAAGAGGAAGCTAACGGTACCGTTTTGATCGACTTTCGCGTGGAGGCATGGATGTCACCGGTTCGATTGCTGATAACTGTCTGCACATTGTTTTATTGCTCGCAATTTGCGATTGCGCAAATGGGCGGAGGCGGCGCGCCGGGCGGCAGCAACGTCCCACTGTTCGATGAGCCAAAGTTTCGTGATCGCGTCTACGAGGCGGGTGGACCCCAATTTGATTCGAAATCGGGACTGCCAATCCTTTTGGTTACCATCGAAGGCAACGCAACGGTATCGCAGCACAAAATCGTGTCGCACATGCAATCTCGAATTGATCGCAATTACGATCAAGACACGTTCAATCGCGACATTGGCGAACTTTATCGCACCGGCTTATTCGAAAAAATCGAGCCGTTCATCCATCAAACGCCGGAAGGTGAAACCCCGCAAGGTGTTCATATTCGCCTGATCGTTCGCGAGAAGCCGACGGTGAAATCGGTTACTTTTCATGGCAATCAACCGATCGATGATCGGCAACTGAAGAAGCATTGCGGTCTCGATGTTGGCGATCCGACCGGCCCCAGCGCCGTCAATGCCGCTCGCTCGCGAATCCTGGAATATTTTCAAGATCAAGGCTTTAACAATGCCGATGTTCAAGTCGTCTCGGGCAACAAACCCGGTGAACGCGATATCGTTTTTAAGATCAGTGAAGGTGAGCTCGAGCGAACCTGGGAAATCAAGTTTGTAGGCAACGTTGAATTTTCCTCAGCGCTTTTAAAAGCCAAAATCAAGAGCCGCGATTCGCGGTACGGAGTCACGGCTTATGCATTCAACAAAGCCTCGCCAGAAAGCGCAGCGGAGGATAAAGATCGACTGCTCAACTACTACCGCAGCCTCGGGTACTTCGATGCTCGCGTCGATCACGTTATCGACTATGACGACAAAGGAAAGTGGATCTACCTGACGTTCGTCATCTCAGAAGGTAAGCGTTACAACGTTCGGAACGTCGAAGTTGCAGGCAATCAGTACTACAAGACTGACGAGATCATGCCGCTCTTCAGAATCCAAAAAGACGAGCCCTTCAATCAGAGCAAGAAAAATCATGACGAACGATTGATTCGCGATCTATACGGCGAGCGTGGTTTTATTTTCGCCGATATTGTTGGACAAGTAAAATATCTGCCCGAAAACCAAGTCGATATCCTTTACAGTGTCGCCGAGGGCGACGTCTATCGAGCCAGCGATGTGCGGATTCATATCGAAGGCGACGGCCATACCAAACGCGACGTGGTTCTGACTAAGATTGGCGACGTTCGGCCAGGAAGAATCATCAGTTCCGTCGATATGGAAGTCGGCGAACGGAATCTGGCTGCATCCTCGATCTTCAATATCAACCCAGCCGACGGTGGACCGCCAAGAATCGAAGTCCTTCCACCCGATGAAGTTGACTCGATTCGTCGTTGAAATTGATATCGCCTTGCATCGTCATCCAACGGTATAGCTGAAACTATCGCAAAACCAACTTCGTCGAGCCCAACGCATGCCGCAGCCTCAAACGACAAAAAGTAGCCTACGGAATTCGCGGTCGCGCTTCCTTGCGTGCTTGCTTGCGATTTGTGCGTTTGTCGCATGCTATTCGCTATCGAACGATGCCTTCGCTCAGTTTAGCGGTATTGGATCGAGCTCCTACCCGAACCAGCAACCCGCCTTTCCTGCACCACCGTCGAACTACGCAGGACCGCCAGGAAGCTTTGGTACACAAACATCGACCCCCAGTGCCTACCCGTCGCCCCCTCAGTTCCCTAACACTCCTCAGCCATCTGCGCCATCGGTTCAGTTTGGTCAGCCGCCGGTTCAGTTTGGTCAGCCATCGGTCCAATACGGTCAGCCAGCCGTTCAGTATGGTCAGCCAGCCGTTCAGTACGGTCAGCCAACTGTTCAGTACGGTCAGCCAACTGTTCAAGCGTTTCCTCCATCGCCGCCGGGCTACAATTCGGCTGCTTTAGCCAATCAAATTCCGTCCCCTTCGGACAGCATGGCTGGTTCAACGCCATATACGCCACCGGATCTCCAGTTCAATCCCAACCTATGGCCGTCGAATGTTGCTGCGCCCGCGCCGTATGAGCCTCGAATTCGAGATGTTCCAGTCGATGTGTATGTTCAAGAAGGCCAGACCGGTCGATTCATGCTTGGCGGTTCGGTGAATAGCGATCTTGGTGTGATGGGGAATATTACCATTGAAGAACGCAACTTCGACATTATGAATTTTCCTCGACGCCCTAGCGATCTTTTCAACGGTGCCTTTCGAGGCGGCGGGCAGAATTTCCGCTTGGAAATGGTGCCAGGAAATCAAGTCCAGCGCTATACCGTGAATTGGACCGAGCCGAACTTGTTTGGTTATTCGCCGTTTAGTCTCTCCATCGGTGGCTTTCTCTTTTCTCGATATTATCGAGATTGGAAAGAAGACCGACTGGGTGCCCGAGCCATGATCGGTTACCAGGTCGATTCGAATCTATCGTTATCGACCGAGCTGCGAGCGGAGGACGTGAAAATCAAGAATCCTCGTATCTCGGGGGTACCGCAACTCGATCGAGTACTCGGTAGCAACGACCTTTTCACCGGACGTGTAAGTTTGATTCACTCGACGCGGAATAGTCCATTCCTTCCAACCGAAGGGCACTATCTTGAAATGATTTACGATCAAGGTTTTGGCGAGTTCGACTTCCCGCGCGGGCAAGTCAACTTTAGTCGCTACTTTTTGATACGCGAACGAGCCGACGGCACTGGACGCCAGACACTTACCTCGTCGCATCGAGTCGGCTTCAGCGGTGTCGATACGCCAATTTTCGAAAATTTCTTTGCAGGCGGTTTTTCGACGCTCCGCGGTTTCCGATTTCGAGGTGCTAGCCCCGTCGAATCGGACGTGCAAGTCGGCGGTCGCTTTCAATTCATCGGTAGCCTGGAATACATGTTCCCGATCACTGCCGATGATATGATTCGTATGGTTACTTTTATCGACTACGGTACGATCGAGCAAAATATCGAGTTCGATTGGAAGAATTTCCGAGCCGCACCTGGACTTGGATTGCGAATAGCCGTTCCCGCTATGGGGCCAGCTCCACTGGCCTTCGATTTCGCCTTTCCAATCATGGATGCGGCCGGCGATCAACGACAGATCTTCAATTTCTCGATGGGCGTGACGCGATGACCACTTCCTTCGCGGTCGATCTAGGGCTTTATGCCGGTCCCATGGACTTGTTGCTCTACTTGGTTCGTCGCGAAGAGTTGGACGTTACCGAAGTTTCGTTATCGAAAGTCACGAAACAGTATTGTGAGTTCTTGGAACTCATCGATGCGATCGATATCGATGCAACGGCCGACTTTCTCGAACCGATAGGCGTTCTCATCGAGATGAAAGCCAAACAAGTGTTGCCGGTTCCGATAAGGGAAGAGGCTGATGCTGAAGTTGCACTCGATGACCCGGCTGACCAACTTGTTCATCGACTAGTGCAGTACAAGCGATATCGAGACGTCGCTACGATTCTCGACGAACAAAGCCGGAGCTGGCAGCTTCGATACTCCCGTCAAGCCGATGATCTTCCGCGACGTCGACTCGAACCCAATCAGCAGCCGATCGCCAGTATCGAAATCTGGGATTTGGTGAGTGCATTCGGTCGAATCATGCGAGAGAAGGCCCCAGCCCCGTCGACACAAATTCTCTACGATGAAACGCCTATCCACGTACACATGAGTCGAATCCATCGAGAAGTAAAATCGCGAAGGCGAATCGAACTTCAATCGCTGTTTCACGCCGGCCAGCATAAGAGCACTTTGGTGGGGATGTTCCTCGCGACTCTAGAGCTAACACGGCATCACGGTGTTCGCGCAGAACAAGATGGAAATGATGGTCCCATGTGGCTCATGCCAGGCACCGATTTTATCGATGAGCTCGCGGTCGCCGAAGTCGATAACTTGCGTGACGATCAAATTCAAATGTCGAATCTGCCGGTCAGACCGAGATAGCCGCATTGTCGGTCGGGTTGGCACTCGCAAGTTAACGTATTGATGAGCAAAGGGTGACACGCTCTAAGGAACGAAGGGCGTGCTTGAAGTGCGAGGGATCGTGGCTCGTGACGCGACGATCCCAATGACTCACGAATGGATCGGCATACTCCGATAAAGGAACCTTTTTCGTTGCGACTTGGTGTAACAAATCAGTTACGATGGAGTAAAATGTAGACGACAATGATAAGAGTCGAGAAGTCGATGAAGTCGAAAAGCCAACCATGAGTACAGTCACAATCGCCGGAGAACAACGAGTTTTGCTTCGCTCGATTTCGTGGCAAACCTATGAAACACTGGCGGACAATCCGGATAGGGCAGGGCGTTTGTTGACTTACGACCAAGGAGTATTGGAAATCATGTCGCCATCAAGAGCCCACGAGTCGGACAAATCGATGCTTGGCCGTATGGTGTCGAATTGCCGGGATTTCCAAGCGAAGCTGCCGTCGAAATCCTTCAAGCGATCGGCACGGCCAGCGAAACCGAGTTGATCCGTCGTTTCGTTAAGGCTTGCTGAGTTGACACCGTAGACACTTGCGGGAATATGGGATCACTTCAACGACGTGGTAACCTGGGACCGACGCATTACGCAACGTCTCCCATGGTGTTCTCAGATGCATCGCCATCCTCATGGGTTATCGCTGCTGGCTTGAACGTTGCGGTCTGAGGAGCGGTACTCGAAAGCGTCTTTTGCGGGATCTTGCCTGAAATAACGCGAACATCGTAGCCTTGAGCTACTAATCGACCTGCGTGACTGGCTCGGATGCGACTTCGGACGTAAACGTAGTCGTCGTCATATTGCTTCGATAGAACTTCGCTGATACTCGACAACCAAGCCGCCGTTTTGCCATCCGATGGCGGCAGTCGAACTTCGAGCTCGACGAAATCGTGCGTGAGAGCCAGGGAGACGGCCATCGACATCGCGGGAAATCCAGCCCGGCTATGAGCGCTGATCGGAATTGCGTTTGGGTATCGCGATTGAACCGATTCGATTCGCTCGGCGGCACCGGGGCGATCGATTTTGTTCAGGACCAGCAATGTGTCCTTTTCGTCAATTTCAAGTTCTCGAAGGACTTTGTAGACCGACGAAATCTGGTCTAAGACCGCCGGGTTGCTCGCATCGGCGACATGCAAAAGCAAATTGGCTTGCCGCGCTTCGGCCAACGTTGCGCGAAACGATGCGATCAAGCGATGAGGTAAATCGCGGATGAATCCAACCGTGTCGCTCAGTAGTACCGGTCCCCAACCGGGCAACATCCATCGTCTAGTCCGTGTATCGAGAGTCGCGAAAAGTTTATCAGCCGCCTCGACATCGGCGTTGGTCAAGGCGTTCATCAGTGTGCTCTTGCCTGCGTTCGTATAGCCGACGATCGAAACCGACATCGAATCTCTCGATGCAACTTCGCGTTCTTTGCGGCGCTCGATTTTAGAAAGCTCATCTTTGAGTTCGTGGATGCGCTTTTCGGCTAATCGTCGGTCAACTTCGAGTTGCTTTTCGCCGGGACCACGCATGCCGACGCCCATCGATTGCCGTGAAAGGTGAGTCCACATCCGCTTGAGTCGCGGCAGCGAGTATTCGAGCTGCGCTAGTTCAACCGCTAATCTCGATTCGTAAGTGCGAGCGTTATTGGCAAAGATGTCAAGAATCAATTCGCTGCGATCGAGGACTTTGACGTCGAGCGTCTTTTCGAGATTTCGAGTCTGAGAAGGCGACAAGTCATTATCGAAAACGACCATGTCTGCATCATGCATTTCGATCAACCCCCTAAGTTCTTCGACTTTGCCTTTTCCAAGGTAGGTCGTTTGATCCGGGTGGTCGCGGCGTTGGATGACGCTACCGACCACTTGCACGCCGGCGGTTTCCGCCAGTCCGATGAGCTCTTCTAAGGGATGTTCGGGCAAAGTCTCTCGCTGAGAGACCAAACGGGCGAGAACACACAATTCTCCAGCCGCACCACTTGCGCGATCATGAGTTTGCACGGGGTATGGGGTTTCCTTTACTAAAATCCATTGCCTTCGACCAAAAAGAGAACATCCTCTTCATAACTCTACTATAACTCCGCCCTTCGTGGCGACAAGAATAGAACTATTCCAGAGACCCAAAAGCGCAAATTAGGGTTCACGGTGGATCACGCTTGGAATTCTGGGATCGCAAATCATACTTGTAACTTCATCTATCACCCCATTTTTGCTGGATCGGCTATTTTTTTCGGGGTCGCATCCAGGTCGTCAGGTTTCTTTGTCAACCATGAATCAATTCAAGACAGTCTATATTAACGGTCGATTTCTCACCCAAAAAATTACCGGAACTCAGCGGTATTGTCGGGAAGTTATGTTAGCGCTCGATGAAGAGCTCGCGAATCGTGAAGAATTTCGAGTCTTTCGTTGGGTCCTGCTTGTCCCATCCGGAACGATCGTTCCAAAACTTGAACGCATCGAGGTCGAGTCCGTTCCGGGATTTAAAGGTAATCTTTGGGAGCAATGGACGCTTTGGCAAAAATCTCGAATGAGTATCCTATTAAGCTTTGGAATGACGGGGCCACTTTTGCATCGCAATCAGATCATCACGGTATTCGATGCATCGGTTTATCGAGTACCAGACGCCTATAGCTGGCGATTCAAACTCTGGTACAAATTCATGATCCGTTGGATTGTAAAGCGAAGTCGGTCAATTTTCTCCGCGTGTGAATATGCGAAAACTGAATGTGTTCGGTACTTTGGTGCTCGGTCGGAACAAGTCTGCGTGACCTCGGCCGGTTGGCAGCACTTAGACCGCATTGAAGAAGTAAGCAACGATGAAATTTTAAAACTCGTCGGAAACAAACCCTTTGTGCTGGCAGTTAGCAGTCCGACTCCCAATAAAAATTTTCGACTAGTTGTGGAGGCGATGCAGAAGATTGGTCAGGCACCTTTTGCCTTCGTCGTCGCAGGCAGCGTCAATCCTGCCATATTCGGCGGGGCGCAGAATCATTCCGAGTTGGCCAAATACCTTGGCTATGTTACGGACGAGCAGCTTAAAGCGCTCTATCGAAAAGCGATTTGCTTTGTCTACCCCTCGCGCTACGAAGGTTTCGGCATTCCGCCGCTCGAAGCGATGTCGCTTGGCTGCCCAGTACTGGCGTCGGAGATTGGAGCTGTCAAAGAAGTATGTGGCGATGCCGTCACCTACTTCGATCCCCACAGTGCCGATCAACTAGCCGAAAAGCTGTTGGCTATCGCATCAGCTCCCGATGCAAAAGAAGTGTGGGGGAAACGTGGTATGGAACGAGCGAAATTGTTTTCGTGGCGTAACGCCGCCAAACGTGTTGCGGATCATTTGGTCGCAAATTACCAGTAGCCTCGACGACTCGCGCCAAACTGACTCCACGAGTTGAAACGCTCGATTCCTATCGATCCGAAAGCAGTTCTTCGTAAAGCTTTACAACGTCTTCGACCATGCGTTCTGCGGTAAACAATCCCGCTCGACGCAGCGACGCAGCCGCAAAACGCTGTCGAATTCCGTCGTCTCGGATGATTTGCGTCATCTTGGATGCCAAGTGTTTATCGTCCTCACAACGTACGATAAAGCCATTGGTCCCATCTTCGACTACTTGTCCCGCGCTCGCTTTATCGGTTACCACAATTGGCAATCCCGCTGCCAATGCTTCCATGAGTACGTAAGGCAAGCCCTCATATCGGCTGGGAAGCACAAAAACGTCGAAGGCTGGCATGCTTGTTTCTCCCGGCTTTTCGCCAAGCCACGCGATCGAATCGCCATGCCCCAATAGCTTGGCTTGTTGTTTCAATTCCTGTTCGAGTGGACCTGTTCCAATCAATGCCAACAAAGCTGTCGGAAATTGCTGACGAATTGAAGTCCAAGCCCTCATAAGAACATCGAGTCCTTTCTGGCTGGCCATCCGCCCGACGAAGCCAAATATCAAACGGTCGAGAGGCAACCCTAGTGATTCTCGGGCCTCTGTGCTTGTCGGCAGTTGTCGACTTGCGATTCCGTTGGGTACGATTTGCACAATCCGATCGGGAATTCGAACAAAATCTCGGAGATGCTCGAACTCGTCCCGACTCGTTGCGATCAAACGCTGCTTACCTCGTTGAGCAAGCCATCGCTCTAGCCTTGCCAATGAAACCCTTTTCCACATCGCGGCTTTTGGATTCATTGAACTGATAGCATTGGGCGTATAGACCGCCGAGACTCGGGCTTTGGCTGCCGCAAGTCTCGCAATCGCGCCACCTTTCGAGCTATGGCCATGGCAAACAATTTTCGTATGCGATTGCTTGGCAAGGAAGTCGTAGACTTGGTGTATCGCTCGAATATCGCTTGGTCCGATACTGCGCTGCATCGGACAATCGATTCGCTGAAAATCAGTTCGCTTCATGAGCCGTTCGAGACGTTCAGAAAACTGCCGATCCATTCGTTCGCTGGCGCAGAATAGGACAACTTGATGGCCAAGATCCAGTAAGCCGTCGCACAGATCGACCGCATGTCGCCCGACACCCGTCAGCGTAGCTTCGACAACTTGTATCGATAGTATTGGTGAGTTGCGGCGCTCGTTCAACGGCTGGCCTGCAATTTGGAAGCGGGCACACCCCTCGTAGCATTTGATAGTCGAGTCTGTCGATAAGCCAACCAAACGATGGCCGCAATGGCAACTAACGACGGAAATATTCGTTGGTTCGGAAGGTATAAAATGCGAGGGACTTCGAGAATGGCAAGAAAAAAGAGTGGGTAAAGCATAATTCCCGCCAGTGATCCAACCAGGAATGATCGGTGCAGCCGACCCGATACAAATCCCGAACCGAACCAAAAAACTAAGAACCCAAGCGTACCGTAATCCAGAGCAGGTCCGAATAGTCCACCAAAATTATTGAGTTCCTCCGTTCCAAAACGTTCCAGCATGTACAGGTGCTGGTTCTCGGGATTGACACCGGTAAGATTTTTGTAACCCAGCGGCGATGTCGAAACTCCCGGAAATGCCCAAAGGCTTTGAATCGTATAGTAAGGCAAAGCGTAGTTTGCTTTCGTTTCCAACGCCATCGCACCGTTATTCAAGGCCGTTGTGTAATAGCCTGAAATTCGCCAAACAGTAAAGCTGGCGATCGAATCGAAATCTTTTTGATACAGTTTCCACGATCGCAAGTATTCCGCGCTGCCAAAGAAAACCATCAATACGATCACACCAAAAAGCGGCGCACCGCGCAGGCCCCAGGCTGCCCAACTGGATATCCTTTGATTGAGAAAATACTGACGAACGATGATGACGCCGGCCGGAACCACCAATTCGACTAAGGAAAGTCGTTCGCTGAGCATAAACGCTCGAGCGAACGCAATGGCGATGATGATGCCGACAAACCAGATGGCATTGCGATAGCCGGTGGCAAATAGCCAAACGCCCAATGGAACGGCCGCCATCGCAAATTGAGTACAAGTGGTGACTCCCGAGATATTAGCAAAAACATCGGTAGCCAATTCGTACACCGCTCCCGCGTCGTCACCGAATAGGACCTCGCGAAGCATTGAAATCGAGAATCCATTCTTGATCGCTACGAGCAACCAAACGAAGTAGCCAAAGGTTGTCAACGCAAAGAGGAATTTTAGAGAGCTGGTTAATAGTGGAATTGCGACACGATCAATCGGCTCCGATTTTCGTCCGGTCACCTCAGCCAAATTGCAACCAATCGCAAAGACGATGATCGCTCCCAAAGCCATCAGTCCATGTGTTGCATTGATGTACTTTGGCGTATTGTAGAGCAGGTAGCTGCGATCGGATTGCAAAACTGCTAGCGTCATGGTAACGCCAACGACGAAGGCAAATAACCAAGCAGGCTGCAACCACCAAAGGCGTTGGATGATAACGCTGTTTTGTTTTTTGACTGTTTGAGTTTCCGTATCGGACATGGTCTCCATTGTAATTCAATCAAACATTTTCACGCTCTAGCGTCCCCAAAGTTTTCCAAGATAGACCTCCCACATGGGTCCACAAACGTAGTCTCTTCCGAGCAATTGTCCAAAGACCTACATTCTGCAGAACGTACACCGCTGATGATGCGATCGCCAAGCCAATGGGGCCGGCTTGCCATGCTCCGATAATGCCAAAAACAATTAAGCCGACTGCCGAAAACGCATTGACCCAAAGTACGATGCGATGGTTGCCCGTCATCGCTAATATATCGCTCGGACTACCGAAGAACAAAAGCGCCAATAGACCTACTGCCAAAGGAGCGACGATCGGTGCGGCACCGCCAAAAGCGCTTCCGCAGATGACGGTTAAGAATTCGATGGGAAAAATCATGAACAGAACGAGCGACGAAATCGCCGGAATAGCCGACCAAGTAATCGCGGAACGATAGCGTTGTTCCAAGTCGGCTCGTCGGCCTTGTGCGTAGAGACTTGGAATCGATCCCTGAACCGTCATTAACGCCATTTGCAGTGGCATCTGAGCAATAAGCTGGCCCCGTTTGGCTGCCCCGTACAACCCAAAATCTTCGGGAGTCAGCAACCAACTTCCGATCCAAATATCGCACTGTATGAAGACGAAAGCCAGTAGCTGGATTCCCAGAAACGAACTCGCCACCGCAATCAATTCTGTTTTCTTTTCCTCGGATAGCGTCAACGATTCGTTCGCATTCGTTGTACTTAAGACGCGATGACTTGCCCGAAAAAACTCCCACAATGCTATAGGAAGCGTTCCACAAATAGAAATCACCAGCAAGGCGATGATTTGGTTGGTCGTTATCGGTATTAACCAAAGCCAAATCAGGAGCAGCGGAATCATGAAAAGTAGATTGCTCAGTGGTCCACCGGTTTGCCCTCCCGAGTAAAAGCTTGCTGCGCGAAGGTCATTAAGTGCCCGCAACAATTGCGCAGAAAACTGCTGCCAAGCAAGCACGATAACGCCTACGCTTACTAGAGCGATTGTAAAAACGGTAACTTCCGTGTTCTCGTTGTAGCGTTGATATATCGCTAGTAAGGCCGACACAAGTAACGTCGCAGCCACCGACGTTACTCCTATCCAACGCACGGTCGTTTCGAGGTAACTACGGACCACGCTGGTTTGACCAAGCCCAAGGTTCTCCGAGACAAATCGAAGTCCCGCTTCGCTTAAGCCGCTCATCGCTAAGATACAGCCAAGCGCAAGCACGCTCACCACTAAAAGAAATACGCCAAAACCTGCCGGGCCAAGCAATCGAGCGACCAACATATTCGACGCGAGTGTGCAACCGATTCCAATCACGCGGCAGCCAATAACCCAAGCAGCTTGCTGTCGGATTTTTGGTTGCGTGGTCGAATTAGACGGAGCCATCAACGATTGCGTTCACCTCTGAAGCGGTTTAGAACCCCTAACCTTCGCCCACTATCGGGGAATGACGCTCTTCCGTTGGACTCGTTGAAGAATAACTTTGGTCGGTTCCACTGGTGCTGCACGTTCGGTTGAAGCGACTTCCGTCGATGGGACCGCCTCCGGCGCGTGAAAAACCAAGCTTTGCTCTTCCCGACGATATTCGGAAAGTGTGATGAAGCCTGCGGCCGCAAAGCACGACAGCAAGAAGCCAAGCGGCAAGGCGAACAATGGAATTGGGCTGATTGGTGTCGGTGAATTTGTCGGTGCTTGTAGCACTGTCAATCCAGAAATCTTGGCGTGCTCAAGTTCCTCATTGATTCTCGCTTGCTCTAAATTCTCAGAATAGGTTCGATAATTCGCCTGGGCCAAATCGATCTCGCGTTGGAGTTCGCTCAATTCGACATCGGCTGCGTTCAAACGCTGGACTTCGGTTCGTGCCGATCGCAATTTGTCCGAGAGAGAAAGGACACGCTTCGTCAATCCATTCACTTTGGCCTCGATGTCTTTGACCGCGAGATCGGTTGCCTGATGGTTCGGATTGACGCCAGTTGTTACTCCAACCGATTCTTTCTCGTCGTGAAGTAGTTTTCGAGCTTCCATCAATCGTTCGCGCGTTGAAACCAACGTTGGATGATCCGCTGCGAGCTTAGAAGCCTGATTCAATTCTTCGGCCTCAAGGTCATAGACTTTGGATCGAAGGTTCTGACCGATGCTGTTTGGTTGATCGGTAGCACGCTCGGTGACGATTTCCTTTTCAATACCACCTAGTTGCTGTCGTCGACTTTCGAATTCGGCTTCCGCTTCATCCAATTGCGTCGACGACATCACGTGGTCTTGCTCTAGCTTTCCAATCAATTCGAGCGTCGTGGAACGCTGGATTTCAAGCGAAGCTAGTCCGGTTTCGTTCTTCAAATCTCGCAATTGAAGTTCGAGATCGTTGAGCGTTTCTCGCAGACGATTGGCTTGGCTTGCAAAAAATTCTTGCGATCCGGGTGTTCGATGTACTCGAAAGTGCTCATCCATTGCCGTCTTTAAAAGAAACTCAAGAATATCCATTGCAACTTGCGGATCGGAAAAATCAAAACTCATCGACATGACGCTTGACGTCTTCGTCGGCAATACCTTGAAATGCTTTTCGAATTCTTCAATCGCTTCGTCGCGATCGCTAAACTTCTGAAAAGGATTAAGATTGTAATCGTTCAAATTTGCGAGCACGGCTTTGATGTTATCCTTTACTACCGATAACGAAAGCAGACTGTTCTTTTCTTGCTCGTCCTTTTTAGCATCCAAGATCAGCTCTTTGCCAAATTGATCGACGACCTTTTCGGCAATGAGTCGACTCTGAAGCAGTTCGGCGACGGCATAAACTTCGCGCTGTTGCGAATCGGCAAATGTGAGATTCTCGGAAGTCGAAGCGCTTTGTAGATTCAAAGCCCGGCCACCAGCTCGTACAAACAGCTTGGCTTCCGATCGATACTCGCGATCAGAAACGACGAGGTAAGTAGCTGTTGCTAGCATTCCCAGCAGCAGCGTCGCAATGATCGTTAATTTGTGACACCACAGCAAACCAAGAACGCCACTTCGGTGGCGAATGCTGCTACTGATTCTGTCTTGAGCCATGATCGAGATACCCTATGCAAAGTCCGATAAACGCTCGAAATCGAGTGAATCGCTAGGATTCCAGCATGTTCCAGGCCGTATCGGATGTCAAGAGATTCGCCCAAATAGATAAGCCGGTTTAGCATCCTAAATTCATTGGCCTTGTGCCCTAGAGCTTGGCTTTGATACACGTTTTAGTCAATAGAAAGATCATATTCGGAGAATTGGCATGAAGCAAAGAATCACTGGGAACGACTTGGTTTAATGGACAGGTTCAACGATACGATTATTCCGATTGTGCTGCTTGTAGCGGTATCCGTTGCGGCTACCAACGTTGGTTGTAATCGCTCGAACCCGTATTTGACAACGCAACAAGTCGGTGTCGCTCCTTCTGCTTTACCGCCATCAGGATTCTTGAGCGGTATTCTAGGCAATGCACCGTCATTGAACGGTATTGTAGGCTTGACACCGCAATCCGCAACTGCCCGCGAGTCCGAGTTGACGCGGCGCATCGCGTTGCTCGACGAGAACAATCGACAGTTGCAAACGCAACTCGCCCAGTCGCAGCAGCAAACACAACTGGCCGCGGACGAGCGAATGCTTCTCAGACGACAGTTGCAGGACGTTTCCGGCCAACTACAGCAAACGCAGATTGCGAGCTTGCAAACAAAAGATCAGCTTCAAGGAATGTCCGATCAAGTTCGACAAGTTCAAACATCCAATCAATTGCGAGGCGGTGCTCGGCTGACCGCCAATAGTAGTCTTCGCAATCAGACCAACGGCATGTCCGACCTCGGATTTCCCGTGCAGCAAGACGGTGATGTCCTAAGATTGCGAGTCCCAGCAGATCAGCTTTTCCAGCCCAACACTGCCACACTGAATACCGGCGCTCATGAAACGCTCGACCGGATCGCCGAAGCCGTGCAACGCAACTTCACGAAGCAACGAGTTGGAGTCGAAGGGCACACCGACTCGGGGCCGTTTTACGGCGGAACGTTTTCTTCACCACAGCAACTCTCCTCGGCGCAGAGCACGGCCATCGTCGAGCATTTAACGCGACGCAATAAAGTTCCGACATCGCAGCTTTTTTCTTTGGCACATGGTACAAACCATCCGATCGCCGACAACCAATCGCCAGCCGGTCGCTCTCAAAATCGACGAATCGAATTCGTCATCTACCCCGACACCTACTGATGTAGTGGCGGTTGCTAAGGCGCCTCCAATAGGTAACTCGAACGCGAAAGCAAAACTCATGTCCGACATTCGACCCGTAAAGATTCAACGGCAATTTACCAATCAATCGCCAGGCAGCGTGTTGTATCAATCGGGCAACACGGTCGTGCTTTGTACTGCGGCGATTGAAGCCAAGGTCCCCGATTGGCTCGTCGGTAAAGGCCGAGGCTGGATCACTTCCGAATACAATATGCTGCCCAATAGTACCCGGCCTCGAAAGGCCCGCGAGCGAGCTGGAAAGGTCGACGGTCGCACCACTGAAATTCAACGCTTGGTGGGTAGATCGCTGAGAGCCACAGCGAATCTAAAACTGTTGGGCGAACGTTCGGTGACGATCGATTGCGACGTGCTACAAGCTGACGGAGGAACAAGAACGGCTAGTATTACCGGCGGCTTCATCGCCCTGGTCGACGCTCTTCGAGCCGAGTTTGGCGGTCTGCCAGCCGATCGATACCCGCTGAGCGATAGTTTGGCGGCAATTAGCGTCGGGATTGTCGATGGCCAAGCGGTACTCGATCTCGATTATGAAAAGGACTCCGCGGCGGATGTCGATATGAACATCGTCATGACTGGCCGCGGTCGTTACATCGAGTTGCAAGGGAGTGGCGAGGAAGCTACTTTTGATGATCCGCAGTTGCTGGCGATGTTGGGGCTGGCCCGAAACGGAATTTCTCAACTTCGACAACTTCAGAAGGAAAGTCTCCGAAAAGATTGGCCGTTTGGCAGCTAGAGGCAACAAAGCCAGCAAAGCAATTTTGGAAATTACTTCGCAACAAGCTACAAATAGGTCGCTTCGCGTTCCGATGACAGACAACAATCGATAAACTACGGAATGAATCGAAGCCAGAACCCGCGAGATTTTAGGAACCATTGACGATGCCAGCGGAAAATTTCTCGAAACACCAGCAAAAAATAATCAAAAGCTACTACGACAACCGCGAAAATATCGCGTTGCAACGAGTACAGGAACTGGTGACGGAGCTTTATCTTTCCGAAGGAAAGAAACGCGAAAAGGTTTGGGATCAAATCGCCGGACACCTGCAAAAAATGGGAACGCCTCCAGATCGCATCGCGCATTTGCGAGCCCAGGACAAACCCGAGTTGGTTGCAAAATTGGTTGAATCCAAGATTTAGTCGATTGCAAGGATCGAAAGTCCTCGCGAAGCCCCCTTCCAAAACGCGACTTTCGTCACTAAGTTGCTGGACTGATTTTCCTTGAAACAATTTGTACTCATTTTAATTCGATGACCTCTTTCAGTCTCACACATCTAAAGCAGTTGGAAGCCGAGAGCATCCACATCATTCGGGAAGTAGCTGCCGAGTTTAAAAAGCCGGTCATGCTCTATTCAGTGGGTAAAGATTCTGCCGTGATGACCCATTTGGCGCTAAAAGCCTTCTCGCCTGGTCGGCCTCCCTTTCCCTTCCTGCATGTCGATACGACCTGGAAGTTCCGCGAGATGATCGCTTTTCGCGATAACTACGTTCGAAACGAGCTGGGTATCGAATTGTTGGTTAATATTAATACCGAAGGATTAAAACTGGGTATCGATCCGGCTGAGAATAGTGAAAAGCACACCGAAGTCATGAAAACCGAATCGCTGAAAGCCGCATTGACGCAGCATGGATTCGACGCTGCCTTTGGTGGAGCTCGTCGCGATGAAGAAAAATCTCGTGCGAAAGAACGCGTATTTTCTTTCCGCGACAAGTTTCATCGATGGGATCCTAAGAATCAACGTCCTGAATTGTGGAGTCTCTACAATACACGCGTCAATCAAGGCGAAAGCATCCGAGTCTTTCCGATTTCCAATTGGACGGAACTCGATGTTTGGCAGTACATCTACCTCGAAAGCATCCCAATCCCCGATCTCTACTTTGCAAAAATGCGACCGGTCGTATTTCGTAACGGAACCTGGATCATGCTGGATGACGATCGATTGAAGCTCAAACCGGGTGAAAAAGTCGAACAGAAGATGGTTCGTTTCCGAACACTCGGCTGTTATCCGTTGACCGGCGGAGTTGAATCGACCGCCACGACGCTGCCAGAAATCATACAAGAGATGCTCTTGACCAAAACTTCGGAGCGTCAAGGTCGAGTTATCGACAAAGATGCAGGTGGCGCAGGAATGGAAGAGAAAAAGAAGCAAGGCTACTTCTAATGTCACACCAAAGCGAACTAATTTCAGAAGACATTCTGGCCTACCTGAAGCAGCACGAACAAAAAGAGTTGCTGCGTTTCATTACATGCGGGAGCGTCGACGACGGCAAGAGCACGCTCATCGGCCGACTCCTCTTCGACTCGAAAATGCTTTATGAGGATCAGTTAGCTCAGCTCGAGTCCGAAAGCAAGGTTCATGGCACGACCGGTGGGAAATTCGACCCAGCCCTGGTAACGGATGGACTCAAGGCCGAACGCGAGCAGGGAATCACCATCGATGTTGCCTATCGCTATTTCTCGACCGCGAAACGCAAGTTCATTATCGCCGATACGCCCGGTCATGAGCAGTACACGCGAAACATGGCGACGGGTGCCTCAACGGCCGACTTGGCCATCATGTTGATCGATGCCCGTCAAGGCGTTCTGACGCAAACAAAACGTCATAGTTTTATTGTTTCATTGCTCGGAATTCGGCACATTATCGTAACTGTTAACAAAATGGATTTGGTAGAGTTCAGCGAAGCGCGATTCGATGAAATCTGCGATGCCTACCGCGATTTTGCATCGAGGCTCGATTTGCCGGACGTTCATTTTATCCCCATTTCAGCACTGAACGGCGACAACGTCGTCGACCCAAGCCCAAGCATGCCCTGGTATCGCGGCAGCACGCTGATGAGTTTCTTAGAATCGGTCTATATCGGATCGGATAAGAATCTCGAAGACCTTCGCTTTCCAGTGCAGTTCGTCAGCCGACCGAATCTCGATTTTCGAGGCTTTTGCGGAACGATCGCTTCTGGAATTATTCGTCAAGGAGACGAGATTATGGTCTTGCCTTCGAAGCGAACTTCGAAGGTAAAAAGGATCGTTACCTACGATGGTGATTTAGCCGAAGCGTTCTGCTCACAAGCGGTCTCGCTGGTCTTAGAAGACGAAGTCGATTGCAGCCGAGGCGACATGATCGTTCGGCCTGGCAACGTGCCAAAAATCAATCATCAGTTCGATGCGACGATCGTTTGGATGGCAACCGAACCCCTGATTCCAGGTAAAACATACCTCTTTAAACATACGTCGCTTACGACAATCGGCCAAATCGATTCCTTGCGATATCGTGTCGATGTGAACAACTTGCATCGCTCACCCGCCCCCGATTTGCAACTCAACGAAATTGGCCGATGTTCGGTTACCGTGAACCAGCCTTTCTTCTACGATGCGTATCGACGCAATAAAACGACGGGCTCGTTTATCATGATCGACAGAATCTCAAATATTACCGTTGCGGCTGGAATGATCACCGATCGCGACGTCAACAAAGGCACCAAAGTAGCCCTTTGGGAACGCGTCGACGATGATGTATCGCAAGTGGCAAGCAGCATCAATTCGGTGACGGAAGCAGAACGTCAGTCTCGCTATGGTCAGTTGCCAGCTACGGTTTTGCTAACCGGGTTAACGGGAACTGGAAAGAGTACCATTGCCAAGGCCGTTGAACGTCGACTTTTTGATGAAGGACGAGCGGTTGCCGTAATCGATGGCGAACAAGTTCGAAAAGGTATGAACGTTGATTTGAGTTTCAGTGTCGAAGACCGCAGCGAAAACCTAAGACGCTCTGCTCACATGGCATATCTACTAAATGAACAAGGTCTTATCTGCATCGCGGCATTCGTTGCACCGAGCGAGTCGGTTCGGGAACGCGTAGCTGACGTGATTGGCCGAGATCGATTCTCCGTCGTCCATCTTACTGCCAGCCTAGAGACGCGACAGCAACGCGATTCAAAAGGTTTTTATCAGGAAGCGGCGACAGGACATCTACCTGAATTCGCGAATGTTCTCGCGAACTATGAACCGCCAGAGAATCCAGATTTGGTCCTCGACACCGGCTCCGTTGCGATCACAGACTGCGTCGACAAGATAGTTGAACTATTGCGTCAAAAGGGAAGTCTAAAAAGATAGCGTCTAGCCATTTAAAGTTCTATTGACCGTTTGAATAAATCAAATTCGCGATTCGTAGAGGGGCGGCCGAATTGACATTGCCGCTTGCCCCTCTACAATCCTTTTTATTCTGCAAGAAGCAGATAAGCCGAAGATGGGGCGTTTATTCCTTCAGCTTCCGAATTAAACCGAATCAATAACGAGCATTTACGAGAAAAGAGCAATAAAATGGGTCTTGCGGCTGAATTTACCGATGCAGCATTTGACAATGACGTTTTGCAATCCGCAGTGCCAGTCTTGGTCGATTTTTGGGCTCCCTGGTGTGGTCCTTGCCGTCAAATTGCCCCCTTGATTGAAGAACTAGCCGTTCAGTACAGCGGCAAAGTCAAGATTGGGAAAGTCAACGTTGACGATAATCCTGAGACCGCTCAGAAGTATGACATCATGAATATTCCAACACTTTTGCTGTTTAAGGACGGACAAGTTGCGGAGCGATTTGTCGGACTGCCAACCCGCAGTAAACTCGAGTCCGCTCTACAATCAGTCTAGCATCGCGATGCCACAATCATCATCGCTTGTGCTACCGGCAACGCTTCGAACTGTGAATCCCATCGCTTCTACTTGGAAACTGCGAACAACGAAGCTCGAGTTTGGGGCGATCCCGAAATTGATGGGAATACTCAATATCACGCCGGATAGCTTTTCGGACGGCGGCGTCTTCTTTTCTACCCAGTCGGCGATCGATCGGGCTTTGCAAATGGAAGACGACGGAGCCGACATCCTCGATATCGGAGGAGAAAGCACCCGCCCCTTTTCCGAACCAGTTTCAGTCGAAGATGAAATCAGTCGAATCCTACCCGTTGTCGCCGGTTTGCAAGGTCGACTTGGCATTCCAATCTCGATCGATACAACCAAATCGCAAGTCGCGACCGCAGCGGTGGAACTTGGCGCCGAGATCATCAACGATATCAGCGGGCTCGAATTCGATCCGGAAATGTTGGCTGTTGCGATGCGCACTCAAGTTGGCGTGTGCGCAATGCACATGCAAGGCACCCCGACAACGATGCAGGAAAACCCTCACTATTCGGATGTCGTCGAAGAAGTTCGCGTTTATCTTTCTCGACGAGATCGGTCGCTAATCTCAAACGGGATTGATCCGAGCCGAATTTGCTTAGATCCCGGAATTGGATTCGGTAAAAGCCACCAGCACAATTTGGAGTTGCTACAACGAATCGACGCCTTCCATGCGCTCGGACGTCCACTTCTTGTCGGCCATTCTCGGAAAGGCTTTATCGCAAAAATAATCGATGACAAGCAAGCCGATCGCATGCCAGGTAGCATCGGCGTTTCCCTAGCTATGGCAATGAAACGCATCCAGATTCTACGCATCCATGATGTCTTAGCGACCAAGCAAGCCTTGCTACTCTTCCAAGCATCCGGCGGACTACCCAGATCGTAGTTCCCCTCTCGTTCGTAGTTCCGCCTTCAGGCGGCTTAACGACGGCTACGGCGACGAACCACAAACCCAGCCACCAACCCCAACAGCGCAAGCGACGAAGGTTCCGGCACTGCCGTAACCGTGAAATCCATCGTATAGTCTGTGTTGTCCCCCTGCTGCTGGACATAAACGGTATAAGTCCCTGGCCCGAGCTGGTTGAACTTGTCGTTAGGACCGTACGTTTCAAACGGTTGAAACCCGTTTGCTCGCCCCCCGATGAGATTGGCATTGGTCAAAAATCCTGGATCGGTTCCTTGCAAGAGATCGCGAGCGCCAGTTCCCGTTGTCCAACCCCAACCGGTTCCAAATTGAGCAACGCCCAAAACGTCATTCAATAAAACTGGATCGAATGGATCATTAAAAACTTCCCTCGAAATCGGGAAAATCGAATTCTTGCTGATCGCCATTACGGCAATCTGGTCGGCTGATATGTAATCGGAAATTCTTATTTCAGTGAGGAATGTCGATGGCGCAACGTTAAAGCTAAATACATCGACGTTGCCGCGACTTGCCGACAGCTCGACATTTCCACAAAGTCGGCTGATGCCGATCGGCAAGAAACCACCTGAAAGCAAAACAGTTGGATTTAAATTATCCGTCGAGAGCGAACCATCGTTGTTTTCATCGTAGATGAGTGTCACGCCGGTAGTAATCGTCCCGGCTTTTAAGCATGGCGATTCGCAAATTACAGCACCCAGCGCTAATACCAACACCAAGAAATATCTGGTCATGAAGGGCGTAAAATCCAGTAAAGATGAGAGATTTGAGTCTAAAGAACTAGGTTGACTAAAAAGACAAGCGAACACTCGAATCGATTAGTACTCACGCCCAGGAAGCACAATCGCTGAATGCAACCAGCTTTTATATTAATCAGCGACGTTCAATTCGACAAGCTTTCACGCTTGAATTCGATGGTAGATTTTGTCGTTTAACCCCAATACTGTTCAGTGAATCTGCTTTAGGGTAGTAGATCTTGTTAAAGATCCAGCGCTGCAAGGAGGTTTAACAACCTCCACTACCAGCAAAATCGCCCTTCATTTTCAACTCGATGTCGATACAATAACCCCGGAATCGGCGATAACAAAACCTTTGTTTTGCTAGCTTTGCTGATGGTCCGTTTCGCACTAATGTAAATTGGAGTTCGAGAATGTTGCGTTTGCTTTGTGTTTCATGCTTTCTTTTCATGGCAGGTTTCGTTATGGCGGCCGATTCACCCAGTCTAGGAAAAGTAACTTCCAAGGTCTATTTCGACGTTTCGATTGGCAACGAAGACGCCGGTAGAATTGTTATTGGACTCTTTGGCGAAGACGTACCGAAAACCGCAGAAAACTTCCGATGCCTATGTACTGGCGAAAAGGGGATGGGAAAAAGTGGTAAACCGTTGCACTACAAAGGTAGCATCTTTCATCGAGTGATCCCTCAGTTCATGTTGCAGGGCGGCGATTTTACTAAAGCTAACGGAACCGGCGGTGAGAGCATCTATGGTGAAAAGTTTCGGGATGAAGCCTTTAAGTTCCGCCACGATGCCCCAGGCATTATGAGCATGGCCAATGCAGGTCCGAATACCAACGGTTCGCAGTTCTTTATCACCACCATTCCAACGCCACATCTCGATGGCAAGCACGTAGTTTTCGGTCGCGTCATCGAAGGCTTGGAAGTTGTAAAACGGATCGAAAGCAACGGCAGTGGTTCAGGACAAACTGCGACAACGATCACCATCCGCGACTGCGGCGAATTGAAATAAGTTGATTCAATCTGCCAGAGCTAAAATATGTGGGAGGAAGATGATTCCTCCTACGATCGCGGCTCCTATCGCAATGACTAAAACGGCACCGGCGGCTGCGTCTTTGGTTTTTCCTGCAAGTGGATGCAGCTCGGGAGATACTAAGTCGGTAAGTTTTTCGATGGCGGTATTCATCGCTTCTGCGGTCCAGACGGCAGCGATTGAAATCACGATCAGGCACCATTCGATCTTCGTGATCTGAAAGGCGATCGCGGCGATGCATACGAAAGCGGTCATCAACGCATGGATCCATGCGTTG
>JAWXCK010000020.1:0-20528 GCA_034408855.1 Pirellulaceae bacterium | reverse complement strand
CCACCCCCCATCATGCCGCCACCCATTGACATAATCGGAACGACAAGGTCACCGACTGGATAAATGCGTAGAACGCGCCCTGAGCCTTCGCCTTTCGTAGTGATTTTCATAACTTCGTCTTCAATCACATAAGTCAATTCCTTTGGATCTAAAACCAATCGCAATGCAGATCGAAGCGAAATCTCTGGAATCCCTTGTAGGGTAACCGGATCTTCGGCACTGACTGTACCGTCCAATTCCAACGCCGCAGTATCGATAAAGATAGGAATTTGATTTTCAATCGCCCATGTTTCCATCACGCTTCTCAACGGCGTTGCATTGAAGTCTGGCTTTACCGGATTTTTCAAAGCACCGTAAATTCGCTTTTCTGCCGTACTGGTTCCGGCCGCAAGATCGATAGAACCGAAGCGTTCGAGTCGTCTTGCTGAAAGAGCTCGCCAAACGTCGGCAGGCGGGAAAACAACCGGCGGTTCGTCAGCAAACGGAATCGAGACTTTTTCGGTCAAAAGCATCACGTCGATGAAGCCACGGCGTCTTTGATAGACCAAGTCTTCGATGACGGCTTGGTTCGACGCGATACTCGATTCTACTTCGACAGCTCTCGAAATCGCCGTGTCGGGAAGAAGATCGTTGATGACCGGCGCGATTTCGGTGTTGGCTTCCGAGTACAATTGTTGCGTCATCAATGCATTGAATCGTTCAACCAATTGCTGGACCGACGCCGTCGCGCGCTCGCGATCTGCAAGCAGTCGTTCCGTCGCGGAAGCTTGAGTAATGACCGCTTCGGCGCGTGCCCGTTGTTCGCGAAACAACGCTGCGCTTCGACTAGATGATTCGATCGCCGATGTCACTTTGTTTTTAAGTTGGGCGATGACACCTGGATCGAGATCGGTCGCCGAGCGAATCTGGTCTCGCAGCAATTTTAAAGAATCGTAGACGCCATCCGGATCGCGAGCGACTTGGCTTCTGGCATCTCGCAGTCGGGCTTCGACTTCGGTTTGAAACCGTTCAGTTCGCAGTCGTCGCAATCCTTCTTCTTGCGATAACATGTCGCCGGCTGTTGCAAGTTCATAGAGACCGTCGGAAGTCGGAGTGGTATATCCACTTCCTGCTGGTGTCGGTACTGCGGGAACAATCAAGGCATTAGGAAACGATGTTGCAGGAGCACGCTCGACGGGTACTGCTGGAGCAGCGTCAGTTACTTCGGCAACCGGGGCAGGCGCAAACGGGTCGGTAAGTGGGTTTCCGAATATATCCTCGGTGGCTGCCACCTGAACAAACTTGGCTTTGCGAGGAAGACTGGCTGAATCCATTTTCTGTTGAATAGCATCGCGAAGATTCTGAGCTTCTAAATTGTTCGGATCTCGTTTAAGAGCTTCATCTGCAATCCGCAACGCGCCTTCGGTATCGCCCGATTGCAACGCAAATCGACCACTTTCTACCATATGCGATGCGTTATTAGACATCGAAAGACTAAGTCCTCGCAAAGAGTCCGAACCGGCGGTCGGTAGATAAAGTCCTTTGTCTGACTTGGCTTGTTCGACAACGGCCATCAAGAAAGCGAAATCAGGGTTACTCTTCTCTCGAACTGCTTTCCAAACCAACTCTCGCTGAATGCCACCTAGAGTACCACGCAGGACAATTCTCTCTTCGGAATTAGCATCGCCATCGGAATCTGAAATCAAACCAACCCACACTGAATCGCGATCCGATCGAATGGGTGGAATGTTTTCTGGAAGTCGATTGCTAAGCGACTTTGGAAGCTCACTATCTTCAACCCAAAAAACCGGCTCGATCGCAGCGTTAGCCAACGACTGTCCGATCTGTTGCGTCGTAGCTTGAATATTCTGTCGAACGAAAACGCGACCGCCAGTATGGTTGGCTAATGTTGCTAAGCCTTCGATATTCACGAATGGACCGATCGCCATACTGTTCACACTCGTCTTCGAACGAACGAGACCGGCAATTAAATTCTTGAATTCGTCTTTGTTCAGGACATGGCTTCGAACTACGCCGTCGCCAATATAGACGATCGAACCATCGGTATCTTCGCCGAGAATTCGCTGAGCCGTTCGTAGGGCTCCAGCCAAATCGGTCGTCCCTAATGGGAGGCGATCATCGAGTTTCTTGAGAGCTTTCTGAATGGCTGGCGACGATTTGCTCTGTAGCCCTTCCGAAAAATCGACTGATTCGATATCGCATGCAACAATCGCGAGTTTTGAGTCGTTCGGCAATCCTTCGGTAAAGGCTTTGGCGATCGCCAACGATTCGGTCCGAAAAATGCCGGTTTGCGATGCGGAGGTATCAACAATAACGACGACGCGCTTGGCAGCCTCGTTCGAACTCAACGCTCGAATATCAGCTTGAAGACTCAACGCGTAAAAAGTCTGCCCCGCTTCGGCGTCGTACGTCGCCCATCGCGCAATGGAGCTTTCAGAACGTCCGTCAGACGCCGACGCCAGCAATGCAACGATGCCCATAAGCATCGAAGTGCCAACCTCACGAAAACAGCGGATGGTAGTCATCATCAATTAAACTCCAACAGAAATAATTCAGAAAATCTCTTAAACTGTCAACAAATCGTTGGCAGCTAAACACTTAAGTCTATTCCGACTCGGCCGTTTCGCTACCGACAAGCCTCGAAAACGCTTCTTTCAGTCATTCTTCCTATCAAGCAAGCGCTATGCCAAAAGCAAATTGCGGCCGCCAAAACCCAATCAATTCGCCTTCGCCAGTCGCACGAAGTCGCATAAATCCTGGAAAAATCGACGATTTTCCGATTCGAAAAACCTTCCGTTTTCCATTAAAACATTGCGAAACATTAAGCGAATGGCTACCAATGTTCAATTTTGCAACATGCGATCGTCGCTTGATCGACTTACTTGAGCATCCCAGCGATATCGGTCTCCAAGTTCGGTGTGTAATGCGAGGTCGAGCGAGCTACCTTGCCATTCTTATCAATCAAAATGGTTACCGGCAGCGATAGCACACCGAGTCCAACCGCAATACGACTTTCTAGGCCGCCTTTTTCGTGCAACTGTACCCAATCGATGCCTTGATTCTCTTTGAGGTACTTAACCGCTTCGGCCGCGTCGTTATCCGCATTTACCCCAACAATCGTCAGCCCTTTTTTGGCATATTTGGCCTGCAATTTTTTAATCTCTTGCATGTCGGCCTTACAAGGGACGCACCACGAGGCCCAATAGTGAACCAAGACAGGCTTACCTAGTTTTGCAGTCGTAAAGTTCTTTCCGTTGAGGGTATTCCCAGCAAAGGCGATCTCTCGACCTACAAGCGAAAGTCGAAGTAAGGCACCTTGAGCTTTCTCACCTTGCGAGGTCCCTGGAAAATTCTTCGCGGCAAGTTCATACCATTTTTCCGCGTCTTTAATTTCGTTAGTAAGCTCGCTGTTGAGTCCCAATTGGATCATGGCGTCTGCCGAGTCCGGGCTCGACGGGAATTTGTCGACGAAACTCTCGAGACCTTCCAAGTGTTTCTTCTGAATCAACTCGAAATTTGCGTCTTTATCGCCGATCGCAACGTTGTACTCGGCGTTGAGAATTCGATAGGCAACGTACGAGACTTCGGACTTCGCTTCGGTTGCTAGAACATTCGATTGAACTCGCCTTAATCGAGCGATTCCCTCTGGATATTCACCAGATTGAACCGCCGAAAGAACTTGGTCGGCTAACTGACGAGCCCATGCCTGCGCATCATCCTTGGTGGTCGATGCGGCGATAAGTTGTTCCAGAATATCAGCCCGCTGGCTATGAAGTTTAGATTTATCGCCCTTGGGATCTTGAAGCTTGCTTTCGACAACTTCCATATCCTTGATAAGTTTCTCCATCGCTCCTGAAATCGCGCTGCCAGAACCGTTCGATATTCGGCTTCGATCGCGAGTGGATGCGGCGAAAAACAAGCCGTTTTCTGTCACGGCCGTTCCGTCGGAAACAAGCTTGGGCACGTCGAGCATTCGCCAATTCTCATTTACTTTGACAAGCGTCCCAATCAACATTTGCTGCGGGCCATTGCTCGTGTCGACTACCGCCATCACATTTTCATAGGCCAAAACATCCGCCGTCGAGTCTTCCGTCCCGGCAGGTACCCAACCTGGCTTGTCGGCACCGAAACTCGCCCATTTGCTCGACTTATCGATAGCTTTTTGTGAAGCAGCCAACTTCCGAAACTCTTCGAGCGCCGCATCTAAACGATCCGAAAGCTCGGCGGTTTTTACTTGACCTAATCCGAGCGCGTTGAGTTCAGCTTTGGTCATCAGCAAACGCTGAAAACGGGTCGGATCGTTGTCGCGAACGGCATGAACGATTTCCGAGGTCACTTCTTCGGCAGAGATCATTTTCCAATAGTCGAGAGTGCCATCCTGGTCTTTATCGATCCCCCAGCGCATCCCGGCCGTCCCCATCCAGCGAGATTGGTCGATCTTCTCATCAAAGTCGCTATCGATGTCGCGATAGACTTCCACACCATCTTTAAAAAACGAGAGCTGATCAACTTTTCCATCGCCGTTGCTATCGGCTAGCCAACGAAGAGTTTCATTGTTGCTCTTGTTATAGATGAGCAGACCACGAATCTCGTTTCGATTTTCGTACTTTCCGGCCGCGTCGCCGGCATCAATCGTCGTATAGTCCGAATCGGTTTGCTTAGCAGGTTTAGCCAAACCTTGGGCGACAAGCCGGGAATCGACATCCGCTGCCGTCAGATTGGAAAGCGTCCCAGAAAGAGCAGCACTTCCAAGCACCCCACTGAGGATAGGTTTTGCTAGGTAAAGTTGCGAAAAACGTAGAAAAACGCTGCGCATTGCCATCGAATTGAAGCTCCTTGCTTTGATCCAAACTGGACGTAAATCATTTTACAGGCGAAACTTTTGACATTTTGTAACCGACGTCGCATTGCGAAGAGCCGCTACGAGCTACATCGTTTTGAACTAATGACGCATACGGCCGCTCGAACGCGGTTGACACGTCCGAACCTTTGGCTACATTTGCCAGTCTACCTGATCGCGGGGAGTTTCTCCAAGACCAACCGTCGCAGGGAGAACGAAATGCCTGCGCGCGTAGCTCAGTTGGTTAGAGCGCGTCGCTGATAACGACGAGGTCCCTGGTTCGAGTCCAGGCGTGCGCACTAGCCAAGACTCATTGAAACCATTATCCTGGAAGTAGATTACAAAAGAAATGTGTCTCATCCCATTTAAGACGCATTGACCAAAAAAACCCTCGGGGGTGTAGCTCAGTTGGGAGAGCGCTTGCTTTGCAAGCAAGATGTCATGGGTTCAAGTCCCTTCACCTCCACTTGGGGGGTGTGTAAGGCGTTGCAAGAAATCGCAACATTTTGCACACCCCCTTTTTCTATAAGCACTTGTGGCAATTCTTGCCACAGCGTGCTTTCCCCTGCGGACGCTTGCTGCGCCTGTTTTTGCGCCAACACTGCGCCGCTTTTTGCGCCGCTTTTTGTGTTCGATTCAGTCGCCGAATTTCCCGCCGCTGCATTTGCGAAGTCGGTTTCCGTCACTCGTAGATAATGCTTCATCGCAATAGCTGGCGTGTTACCCAACCAATGAGCGACGACGTGTATCGGGAACTTAGCAACGAGTTCCGTTTCCCTAGATGCCCGTAGATTGTGAAACAACCGAGGCCAGGGTTCGACACCGGCACGTTTGAGCAACCGAAGGAAATGGGTTCGAAGGTTTGCGTTTGCCCAACCGTTGGCGGTCATCGCGGGCTTCCGATATCGTTCGTCGACCACGTAGACATCGTCTTCACCCGCGTTCGCCTTTGCCTTCTCAAGGTATGGCCTCAACTCTGGGAAAAGCGGCATCGTGCGGGATGCACCATCGCAATGATGTTCCGTCTTTGGCGATTGAACGGTTACACGTTCCTTAGGATCTTGAATCAGGAATTGATGAAACCGTCCGACTGAAAAAGTATCGTTGCGAATTGCGTGTGAGATATGCTCGACGTGTTGATCCAAATTGCGAGCAAAGCCTCGAACCATCGCATGCGATTTCTTTCCTCTGGATGCTTTGTGAAAAGCGAGACGTATATTATCTGGCTGCCATATTTGATCAAACAAATTCGCTGTGCGTCGCATCCGCTTGCTCCTCAATTGTGGTCAAGATCAGAAGTAGTCGCTCGGCGTATTTATCGATCTTCGCTTCTCCGACGCCTTCGATACCGAGCAGTTCGCTTTTGGTTCGACAACGTCGCAGGACCATTTGGGCTAGTTGCTCGTTGGTGAACAACGCATAGACCGGTACCGCTTCGGCTTGTGCCATATCTTTTCGTAAAACTCGTAATCGAGAAAACACGTCAAACTCTTTGTCAGACAAAATTGTTTTGTAGTCGATTCGGTTTCTTGACAATGTTGGTTGAAGACTTGCCGAAAATGCCGCCGTCTCCAAATAATCGACGCAAATGGCCCAGACGAGTTGGTCCCCAGATCAACCCACTGGCGGTACTCAAGCGCACGTTCTTATGCCGGCATGACAGAACCGATCGACGTATGCGTCGATTGGCAGTGATGCGATTACCTAGGGTGAATCGGTTGGAAGGAGCTTCGATGGAATGGGAGGCGGAGCCTCCAAGACAGTGCGTGCCAAGGCGGAGCCTGGGCACGAGCGAAAATCGAAGACCCATGATCGAATTCCAAAAAAAACGCGAGCGGGGGCATGGCCCCTGCACCCCCGCAGTGCTGAACGATTGTCGCTCATTTGTCTCGTCCAACTCGCAATACATGAACAATTGGGACAATTGTTCTACAATTCTCCGCTACGCCATCCGGCTACGGCAGCTCCGGTCGCTGCTCCGCAGTCGCTCCCTCCGTGCCTCCGCCCGATGGCTCCGCTTCCTTTTTACTTGACTCGATAGACGGACTCAGGGCCAGCCGGAATCCCATGCCGCCGCTCCGGTCCGACGGCGCGCTCGTGCCCCGGTTCGCTGACCGGCAACTCGCAACCGTGCCGCCCCAACTGCCGCCACGGAGCACCCGGGGCGAGCCCACCGAACTGTTAGTTTTGTCAAAGCACCATTCATACACATTGCCGTGCATATCGTGAAAGCCCCATGCATTGGGCAACTTGGAACCAACAATCGATGACTTCGACGATGGCATCTGGCAGAACTTTACCAATAGCGTCTCATCATTGCCCACCGACCACTCTGTCTGCGTTCCCGCACGACACACATATTCCCACTCCGTTGCGTGCAACAAACGATAGCCAGTTGCACCAGGGATCTCTTCCCAAGCTTCGTACCCTTTATCAGTGCCCATTTACTTGGTCCCTGAACGTCGGTAACAGGGACTGCGCCCTTCTTTCAAGCTTAACCAGTTGCAGTACATGACCGCATCGTACCAGCTCACCCTCTGGGCGGGATGGGCGGCTGTTGGACGGATTTCGACGTCAATTCCTGGCCAATTGATCGGCTTCTCCGTTGCAGGAAACTTTTCATCGGCAATAAACTGCTTAAATTGGCCACGCGTTACTTCGCAATCGGCAACCCAATACTCATCGAGTGTCTTTGGGTTTTCCATCTCGAGAGCGCCGTTTGCTAAGCCTTTTAGTTGTTGCCGATCTTTTTCTATCGGATTGGCCAGATTTACATCTGATGGAACGGGCCGGATCCGAAGCATCGTGGAACCGACCGAATTCACAAACCAGTCTCGCTGCGACATGATCTCATTTTGCTTGGGGATGTAAGGCAGGTCGAATTTCCATTGGCGCAACAACCAACTAGCTGCGCTGTGCGTCGATGTATCTCCCTTTTCAACGAACCACTCCGAAGCGAGAGTTTTCCACAATTCTTGATTCGCTTCCGAGACGCGTTCGGATGGAATGCTGCCAACTCCTAGGCAAATACCAGATCGCAAAGCCGAGCTCTCGGTCGCCCGAACCGTACTCGCCAGTTCTCCGATATCTAATTCCCAACGAGGAAACTCGTCGATAAACAATGTCCGCTGCTCGGGATCCGGTCGGTCTTCATACGTACACATGTCATTGGCGATTTCTGAATTACCCAAAGCTAACGAGGCGATGGCTAGTTTCGCTTTCCGACGCCAAAGAGTCTTGTCCGTACATCTTGTGGCTTCGTTCGTTAATTCAGCAGTTGCATTGTCGCGATCGAACTTGAGAGCGTCAATAAAATTGCCAGTGTCCGTATCGGCGATGTCGTCGATTCGCGAGACCACGTATTCTGTTTCCGCGCGACCGTAATCTGCCAAAGCGTATGAAAGGGCGAGTTTATGTCGGGGATTCGTCGTTGACTCGAATCGCATGGTCAAATCCGCGAGAGCCAATTCTTTAGGCAACTTTCGGAGTTCTTTAATGTTTACGGGGATCGAAGGACCAAGGTTATTCTGCAGCGATTCCGCCGCAACGCGTGTTTGCTCCTTCTGATTCTTCCAACGCTCCGCGGATACCCAAGTCTGAATCCCTAAGCCTATCAACAGCAATGCTGAGGTGGTGCCGATTTCACGGACAGGTCAAAGTATACTGTCGAAAGGAGAAGAAAATGGAAAAACATGAAATTCTTGCGAGCAATATCGATTGGCCCAATCTGGTTCGCCACGTAGCCCGCGACAGAGTTGTTGTTGAACTAGCGGAGGGGCAAGTACCCGTTGCCCGACTCGTTCCAATCGAGCGTCCAAAGACCTTTGCTGATCTGGATCGAGCTCTTCGCTCGCTACCGCGGCTTGGCGATGATGCAGAGCAGTTTAAAGCAGACGTTAACCAAGTACGATCATCATTGAAGGAACTCGATGATCCATGGGAATACTCTCGTCGAAAGGAACGACGATCGGTCCTCACGACTATTGGATTGCGGCAACGGCTTTGGAGAATGACTACGACTTGCTAACTACCAATGTGCTGGAGTTCAGGCGAGTTCCCAAATTACGAGTTATTGAGTATCAAAGTGCGACCTAGCCAATCGTTTAGCTCAGTCTCAATTGTTCCGGCAGCGCCAACACGTGTCGAAAAATGTATCCCATCGTTCCGGCGTCGAGAATCATGGAAAGGTTTCTCGCGGTTCTTTGAACAATTGAGACAATTGTTCTACACTGGCTGGCACGTCCCTGAGTCCGCGAAGGGCGTGGATAGGGGAGCCAATTGGCACCTGCACACTTCGCCCTTCCGAGCAACGTTTCCCCGCAAGAGAATCCCGCTGGCTCGCCCAGCGGAAGTTTCGGCTTGGCCCTAAAGAGATTGGTCGACGCAGCTCGCTGGTTCAGTAGGGCCAGAACCGAACGATCCGCTGGGCAAGCCAGCGGGATTTACTCAACCAGGAAGGTTGCGTAGATACGAACGGGTGCACACGACGCAAGCTTGGGCTTTCAGTTACCAATCGGTTGAATCGGTGCAGAACAAAAACGGCTTTGAAAAAAGGCGTTCAATTTGGATTGCAATACCGAATTTTTAACAGCCCAGGCTTGTCCCCCCCTTTCCTTGTTCATGGCTTGCCGGAGCGTGCGCGGTCGATTTCTTCAGGTGTTGGTTCGGTTCCGGCTCGTGGCTGGGACATAAATTTCAGCACGCGAGCGTGAAGTCAATCTTGATCTATCTCACGCAAGCGATCTCCGAACAATACTAGCGTTTCTTGTTGGGCGATGGTGGCGGCGAGCGTTGCGTTGATGTAGCTGTTGAGCGATACACCCTGCTCGCTAGCCATTTGCTGCGCCTTTTCTTTCAAATCATCTCTCATCCGCAATGAAAGCGTTGCCATGCTCAGTTCTCCACGTCGTAGCGTGTCATCAATTCAAACGGTGTTGGGTCGCCAGCTAAAATGCAACTGAGTCTGGAAAGACAATGCAATCAAATTGAGAACCAATTCGCTACTTTGCTTCACCGTTAATCCAGTTAGGCTCCGCACATGTCGTCGCGAAAGAACGTCGAGGTACTCACCGATGATCGATTCGGTGAGTATCATCGCCACTCGCTTTTGTAGGACGGTAAGCAATAGCCGATACGCAAGACTTAAGGCATGCCGACACGCTCCCGCAACCAAGACATTGGTGTCGAGCACAATCGGAGGGCAAACGACTTTCACAACAGAATTAATTCCTTGTCGGAAACAAAAGTGATACGATTTTGTGCGACATCAGACCGCCGTTGTCAAGCCGTCTATCGACATTTCGATCGACCGCTCGGCGTGCACGCGAAGAAGATCGCGATCCAAATAGCTGTCATATGTTGCCTCGCGCCGGGTGAGCGTGATGGCAAAGGGATTTCTAAGAATTCTTGTCAGACTCTCGGTCGACGTGGTTATTTGGTTCTGAAACCAGAGTTCGTCGAGACGGCTCGGTAGCGGAACGGTGATGCCGTTCGAGGGCCGAAGTCTCGATGGCACCGAATACCCGCGTTTTTCAAACCGATACGATCCTATCACTTGTGCGAGGAATTGATCATGCTTTACGGAAATTCGATCACGTCAGCTATTCGGTTCGAAAGGGCTCGTCGCTCACGTCGAATGGATCTAGCTGCGCATCCGATCGGCAATGAGCTCGAATACCCAACGCCTGCATTCGAAACCAAGTGCAACCCGCCGGCAATTCCGGAACCGATTTCGGTTCAGAGTGGATCGGCAACCGGAAAACTAATCGAACTCGCTCGCCAGCAACGCTTGGTTGTCAGCGACGTCCTCCGATCGAGCACGATCGCTGCCTCGGCGATGACGATTGCGGTTGGATGTAACTTCATTCGATGGGAATGTGCGTTGTCCTACGTACTCGGATCGTGGATCGCGCATGCGATCGCAACGTACAGCATGTTCCATCGGTTTCGTATGAATTTGAATCCAAAGGGATCGTTGCGAAGTCACGATTGATCGGACTCTGAGTCAGCGATTCGAAATGCTTCGCACCTTGCGAGGGTATTCGTGTTACTCGGTTTTTAAACCTATCGCGATCGAAATTTGGATCTGCCGATTCAACTCACCGAGCGCAACCCTGGGTTTTTCGGGTGATTGAGGGAGAGTAACGGCTGGTAACCCGAAGGGATAGAGACTTGGAGAGTGGAGAGATTTTCGGGGTCGAGGCCAATTTCAGGGGTCGACAGTGAGGAAACGGAAAGTCTCACTTCAAACGAAGGTCGAGAGTCTGAGACTTTGAGGCTGATCGTAAGTAGTTGTAGGACTTGGCGTTGAAACATAAAAAGCCAACGTGGTGAGACGTCGGCTTTTTCGATAACCTTGGGGTAGCGATGGTTTGCTACATCCAAAACAAGTTGCGGGAGCCAGACTCCAATCGAGCGTAAAACAGTGGGCGTTTTTTCGCTAAATAGAGAGTCACAAAAGGGGTGTCATTCGGCCTGAGAGACGAAATACTATCTCCAAAACTGAGGTTCTTACCTCAATTTAGCTATTGGCTTACAGCGAGGGATTAGGTGCAGTGCGTCACTCTCAAATCGCATCAAGCGATCTGAATAAATCATCCGCATCTTCAAATGCCGCACGTTGAAACTGCACAGTGTCTTCACCCGCTGTGGCTGCTGCCCGACCGGCCCATATTGGACCGACAGAATCAAACGTGCGGAACTTGGCTCGGAGCAATTGCAATGCGTCCTTGCCAATTCCCGTCCGCGAGAGCCCGTGTACCTTCCTGGCCAGGTCGATACCGCGAAGTGCGTTGATGCGAATCTCGTCAACCAGAATGGAATCCTGCTTTTGTTGCGAGACGTACAAGCCAGTGATCAGGTCAATCTTGATGGGATTGGCGAGGCCAGGAAGATGCTTGAAAAATCGAGTAGGCGACTCATGCATCGTATAGCCGATTTTGGTCAGGCGCTTGCGAATCGATGAATATGCGTTCCCACCAATCGCGTTAGGCGATACCGCTAAGTCGACATCCAACGATCCCATGTGATTGCTCGTCGGATACAGTAGATCTGGCACCCAGCCACCCACGATGACCAATTCATTACGCATAGCGCCGAGCGCATTGAGTACTTCGAGTAATACCGCGCGTGCCGCTTCAGTTTCCTTCATGATTCTCCGCCGCCCATTCAGTCGCCTCCGTGAATTTCTGCTTCAAGTACTTCTCGTAGATGGCCGTAGCCGCATCTTCACCTCTACCATCCATTGCCCTTAAGTCGAGGTAAGTTTGCAAGGGAGACGTTGTCGGAAGTGTATCGCCGAGTCGATTGCTAAAGTAACTTTCATCGTCCGAGATTTGCAGGATGAGATTTGCACCCGAATCAACTTTGCGTGCGCCATAATGGGTTGTGAGGTCAATAAATGGTTCAGTCAGAATTGCGTTCGTGGAAACCATAAAGCTCGCCACGTTGTAGCGTACTTCAGGTGCCAAACGCCATGCAGCGGAGAAACGCGAAAGCGCATACTCGCTGCTGGATTTTGAACACCAGTTCGCAACTTGTTGCTCAACTTGCTCTAGTTCACCGCGCATGTAGAAACCGTATTCTCTGGGCTTGTGGGTTCGGTAGTGATTCACCCAATCGTCCAACAAATCATCGGGGCGCTTCAAGCGAAGTTGTCCTTCGAGCATCAACGCATAACCGCCCTCGACAAGAGAACGTTTAATGCGCGACATCAGGCCGGGGCTGATTTGAACATCGGGGCGACTGGCAAGCTCGTTGAGTTGCCAACCTCGGAATGGATCCTGAAGCATTGCTCGGACCACGCGACTGGACTTCGACGAAAAGACGTTTAGCACTTTCGGTAGTTGCTTGCCAAACGGATTGTCGATGCCGCTACGACGCACATAGATTCCGTACGGAGGAAACACCAAGCGACAGTTTCCCGCAAAGTCCATCCATGACACTCCATGCCTGATCGCGATCTCGGCTGTCCGATCAGACACCACGGAGGCGTAGAGTATTGGCTGTGCGCCGGTTGCATCGCTATTTCGCTTTAGGGTCAAACAGGCGGACTCTGCGATCGCTGGCGTGATCCGCTTGAACTCTTTGACCTCAAGGTGAAAGTCGGAACCAGCCGGTTGAACAACCCGAAAATCGCGATCCGCGACTTTGCGATCTGGGTTCGTCGATACTTGGAAAGCACCCAATTCTGAGAGTACTTGGGTGAGCAAGTGATCGAATTGCGGCGGTAGTGGGTTCATGAATTCACTGAAAAACAAATGTTTACTACCGAGTAACTATGGCATTTTCAGTAAACTAAAGCAAGGATAATTTACCGAAATCTACCGTTTTACTCCGTGGTAAAGCCGCTTCCTGTGGTAAATCCAGCCGTCTTTCACGGAATTTGTTGCAAATTGGCGTCGGAGCCTGTCCCGATTGCCGTTTCCCAGTTTTGACCTTCCACGCGAACATATTCTTCCTCCGCTTCTCTCGGCGCTAGTTGACTACCTAAAATGGTTTGAAACGTGTTTCGATTTCGAATCGCGTCGTGGTCATGTTCTTGTAGGCAAAACGAATGAAACGCAAACCAATGATTTATCTTTCAGCAATCGCGATTCTCGTCATGGCCGGCGTGTTTGCTTGGAACACCATGGCGAGGGCAGCCTACGAGTCGGCCGAATATAAGGTCGTTACTTCAGATGGCAAGTTCGAAGTCCGTGAATACCCCGACTTAATGTTGGTCGCGACCTCTACCAAGATGGACGCTCAAGGTCGCGATGGTAGTTTCATGAAACTGTTCCGTCACATCAGCGGCGCGAATGAATCCGACAAAAAAATCTCCATGACCACACCGGTCTTCATGGAAAATGACAAAGCGGATTCGGCAGTTCAAATGGGTTTCGTGATGCCCAAAGATATTACCGTCGAAGGCGTCCCTGCGCCCACTGGCGAAGGCGTCGACGTTCGCAAACGAATCGGAGGCCGATTTGCCGTTCTGCGGTTTGCCGGCCAACTCAATACTAAGCTTGCCAAGGAATCGGAAGCCAAGCTACGAACCTGGATGGAAAACAAAGGTCTCATTGCTGACGACTCAGCCGAATCACGCGGCGTCGAAACCGCATCTTACGACCCGCCCTTCACGCCGGGTCCGCTGAGACGAAATGAAGTATTGATTCGTTTGAAATAGCACGCCTGTGAAAACAGCTGCTTCATTCTTCTTTATTGAATAGACAAATATGCCGTTGGTGTGGCCATCATCATCAATCCAGTAATAATTCGACAACACATTCATCCCGTCGTTTTCCGGTTGATGGCCAAAGATCGCGAAGTAGGTTGTGTCACACCCACCAGGGCACGTGCGGACGCGGCTTCGATGCAATTGTGTTACCCCTGATTTTCCATTGACTCTTGCGTGAGCAGGCGAGAACCGTGAATGACAGCAAGCACGAACAGGGCAGACTGAGAAACCCGGTAAATTATTCTGTAGGGTCCTTCAATCACCTCTCGAATTGTTTCGTCGCCAAACTCGGGTACCATCTCGCCGGAAAAAGGATGAACCTGAATTTGAATCGACCGTGAGGTCAGACGATCCACCGTCCTTTTTGCGAAAAAATCTGAGTCTCTAGCAATGTAGTCGTGGATACCCTTTAGCTGTGCAACGGCATTTCCGGTCCATTCAACATTCATTCCGTAAGTCCGAATTGCTTCCGTACCACGTCAACAGGAATCGTGTTACCTTGTTCAACATCCTTTAGTCCAGATTCAACACTCTGACGAACGTAGATTCGATACATAACGTCGTCCCAGGTCGCTGATGCCGGAAGCCCATCGATAATTTTGTGAGCATTCGATTTGACATCGGTAATTGGTATTTGTGACACGAGTTTTCTCCCGCCGTTTGAGTTAGCGCTTGTCCCACCATTATAGCATCTCGCGATGACCAGCCAATCTGTCTCTGAGAGCCCAGTTTCCTCGCCAATCGAAGAGACAAATCATTCAAAGGGGTAAAGAATCCATATAAGTCCTGGGTTTCATGTAAGTCCTGGGTTTAAGGCGGGAGTCATTTGTATAAAATCTGGCGACTCTGACCCGTGATCATCTCTGCGCGGAATCACTCGGCGATCAAGAATCCATTGAGTCACTCGATTCCTGCCCCGCTACAACTCTCATCACCCTCGGCAACGCACAATCTAGTACTAGATCGTCTATCCGACGTCCTGTTGCGAAGGCATTCGAATAAGTCGTATCGGATCCGGTACTCGGACCTTATCGTAAATTCCATCACATGTGTGGACCTCAAGACCGGCAAGTTGGCCAGATGAGGGATTCAGAGGCCGAGTGCAATCATTTTTATGTTGCAATTGGTTCCACGAAAGTTGGCCGAATGAAGTTATGCCACTGATAATTATCAGGTAATGTTTCCGACGCCGCGAACTCTAAATGCAAAATTCGACGATGCCGTTTCGTGCCTGGCGATGACGAACTGCTGCTGTGGCTGATTAACGGTCGCATTGCCAATACGTCGCCAACCGACGCATGAATGGAAACTGCCGTATGCATACCGTTTCCAACGCTTTCGCTTGAAACATGCGATCCGGGAATCACCTGAAGTGGCCCGTTTTCGGCTGTGACGTCATCGAGATGGATTCGCAATGTCAGCATCTGGCGAAGAATATCATCGCTGGCAATGACAGGTGGCACACCAGCCTTGATCGTCGGCCTTGAAAATGTTGGAGACTTTATTGAATTATCCTTTACCGCGATCGAAGTATCCTTGTGCCATGGTAGATTCCATGTGCGTTCCGGCGGCTTGTCGAAAAAAAGTGCTCTTACCAAGCCGCAGCCGTTGCCAAGCTTCACATGAAGTAACGCGAGCATCGGATCGACCTGCCATACAGTCGAGACGTCGGGAATCGACTCGATTAAATTCCTCGCTGCATAAACGTGCCCACGACTCGATCGAGCACGCACCGCCTGTGAATCATCTTCAAATGCATCATCGAAAACGGTCAACAATCGCTGAATCGTTTTTGCACCAACCGCATGGCTCAACAAGCAGAACCCATCTCCTTCCAGAATCCATTCATTTGCCGACATAAGTTTTTCCTACGATAAAGAATACCTCCAATGGTTTAGGAACGTCAAACTTAAACCTTTATCTTGAAGGCCACTTCCAGCCATACTGGCTTAGCAGATCGCCGCTTCGATGTTTTTGTTCCATCACGAGCACCAGGTCGGCCCATGTTAAGTCATTCTCTCTTATCGTCCGCACCGCCGCACTGGAGGTACCACGCGAGCGGACCGACACCCTTGCGTCGTCTCGGTAGATAGCTTCAGCGGTCGGACTGCGCCACTGGTTCCTACTACAAACGAAAAGGACTTTTAATCGGTCGGCCATCGCTCTATTCTTTCCAAGCACCAAACGCGGCGAAACAACTGTTCTTGTGCAGGAGTTCGACGTGAGCAAAGCCAACGCGGCGGAGTAGTTCCAGTTGATAGGTGACCGAGCGTGGTGAATCTTCTCTCGCGACATAGTCAAAAACTTTCTGTCGATACGCGCTTCCACCAAGACCTTCGAGGTAATCTCCGTAACGAGACCACATCAGTTCGTGGATTGAAACGGTTTCTTGAACGACCAAGTCTGTAATCCAAACAGATCCCCCTGGCTTAAGTAGCGACAGAAGCTTTTCAAATGCCGCTTGCCAATCCTCGTCATCTCTCAAGTGATGCAGTACCGCAGCGGCCAGGATCACGTCGTAGCTTTCGCGTGGCAACTCCGCATCTCGGAAATCATCTTGCCAAAGCTCAACGGTCTCGATACCGGCTTGCAAGACTCGTTCTTTAGCGCGTTCAAGCATTGGTCGGCTGAGATCCAACAGGTCACAGGCAAATGGCTTACCGTAAACCTCTTTCAGCTTCAGCGTGTTGTTTCCAGCACCGCAACCGATGTCGAGTACTCGACCGATTTGAGGAGTCAATCGCACTGCTGCTTCGGTGATCAGTTGCATCGCCAGCGGCGCATCAATCGTTGCGGTCTGGCCAGTCTCCAGATTGCTGAACCGATCCACGTCTGCATCGAAGCGAGTCTCAATGTCTGTCGTCGTTGACTTGTTTGAAAAGTCTTTGATTCTGTATTTCAGTGACGCGGCTAGATCTCGTCGCATCTGTCGCGCGTCCGAATCGAGACGCCCAAGTTTGCGAAGCTCTTCGATCTGCTCTTCCGTGCAAGGTAGATTGGCCGATTCATGCGGAGCGAACTCGCCTCGCTGCAGCCTTGCAATTTCGCTTGGATCGGTAACGTCGCTGTCTTCATAATGGGCTGCATACCGATAGCGGCGCATCTCCAATGGCGTTCGGTACTCGGAGCTTCCCGGCGGATTCGTCCCGCAACCGACCTCTTTCCGCTTGGGATCCGTTTCGTGGGGCTTGTAGTGGTACGATCCATCCGGCTGAAAGCACCAATGATCGCCCAAGTGACCGGCAACACCCTGGCACCGATCCCGGAGTAGAATCGTCTCAGGACATTGCACCGCCCAAACCCGCTTCAACCAGCGGCCTTCGCCTTCGGTGTAAAAAGTCACATGAGGCAGCGACTCATCAAAATTCTCTAGCAATTCATCGCTCACAGAAAAATCTCCTTAGTCTTTCCATCTTGGATTCACTCTGTTTTATTACGAGCTCATATAATCTCGCCGCCCGGAACGGCCAGCACCGAGTTCGATCAGGCCGACTGCCGCGGTACGCAAGCTCGCACAACGCTAACCTAGTTCTGGCAGACGTCAAGCTAGACCGGTATACGATCTTACCAGTTCATCGCCAATCTCTTTATCTCTCTCAAATCTGGCGGTTCCTAGCATCGCCGGAGCCCAGGAAAGCTAAGAACCACCCACGAAATAGCTCTGCGGCCGGTTTTACTCTCGGGTTGGCCAATTCTGTTAACTAGCCTGTTCCCGTTAACCGAGAGAGTTCGATAGATTCGTTGTTCTGGCGGGGATTGCGGGCAGGAAACGAGCGATTCGGTACTCTGCCCTGGCAGAAAGGAACGCACGGCGAAAGTCGCCGATTAACAAGAAGCCCCAAGCAGGTTACAAGCGGCTAAGTCACACCTGTCGCCAAGATTTCTGAGACTTTGTCACACATGAGGATTCAGAGTGCTTTTAAGAAATGGTCCGCATCGACCATCCTCTCTGAATGCGCGACAATTTTTCGAGAGCGCCTCAGACATCGATTCACTTAATTAGTGATTCGCACAGTTCGCGGGTCGCAGGATTAGAGTGACTGAAACTTACGATCCTTACGTCCAAGTCACGTTATGGTCGCGACTCGGAAGGAGTGGGGCGACAAGCGGTTGGGGAGTCCGGCGGCTTTCATGCGGCGCTTGACCATGCGCCCAATGTCGTTTGATGTCATCGATCGTATGTTCAAATCTTTGGTTCGACGATTGGATGTCGTAAAAATCGGACGATGGTTGTCTTGACCGAGTAAGGTATCGGCGGCGCGGAGATATTCGAAAAGTAGGCTCTGAAGATCATGTCTGACGGGGATTTCGCGAGATTTGCCGCCCTTGTCGATAAAGTGGAGACAATATTGGTCGCCGGAATCGTAAAGATCTTTGACTTTGAGTTTCGATACGGCACCGATTCGAGCGGCCGTGTAGATCAAAATTGAAATGATACTTTTGTCGCGCAGCCCAACAACATTCGTGGTGTCGATCGACTGAAGCAGTATAGGACACTCCATGAATCGATCGGATCGAATCGCCTTGGGTGAGTACCTGAAAAGGTTTCGCACCATTGGGGATCGTTTCCATCAATACTTGAGCCGCCGTATCGGGCTTCAATCGATTGACTGTCTCTTTCTTGATTTCCGCGAGCTGACAGGATTGGCCAAAGCTCCAGTCGTTGAAGCGATAGTGCCGGTCGCCAGAAATCTTGAGTCCGAGCCTGCCGAGGTAGTTCATCGGGATCACTTCCGCGGTCGATTTCCAATGAACTTCCGAATCCTCCTTTCGGTTGCTGCAACTTTCATAGAGCGTCTCAAAATCATCGAAGCGCTCATCATCGGGTCGCGAAAAGAGTTGATACGATGCCTTTGTTAAATTTGCCATAATTTCTTTCTCCAGGTTTGGAATAAAAACGAGTAAAAATCTTGAGGATGCACCACCAGTCCTCATTGACTTTCTGAAGCCGGCGAAAGTGCTTGGCCTTCAAGAAAGTCAACGAGTGCTGGGGTTAAGAAGTCTTCCCAGAGCATGAAGCGAAAGAGCAAACCACGGCCGAGCCGACGCGTTGCCAGTTGCAAAACGTGTACTCACCGCATCTAGAGAGGGTTGTTGCAAGCAACCGAAAGAGTGTTGCAAATAAGTTGCTTTTTATTCAACCTGTCTTCGTCGGCTGTCATCCATTGGGGCTCGCCCGCTGACGCCGAAGGCGCTTGGCCCCAATGGATGATGGACGACGAAGGCGAATGAAACTGCGGTCTTAGCGATCCTACCCGCACCTACCCAACCATGCCTTCGGAGTGCCGATTCCGGCGGGACTTTGAGCGATCATTTCGATAGCTTTATCCTTAAAATCTCGAGAGAAAATTTTAGCTGCTGAGGTTCTGTCGGATTTTCATCCCGGCAGCTTGGGTGGCAGGTACGAGCCCGGCAATCATGCCAACTGCCAACGATAGTTCCAATCCTAAGATTGCGAATTCGAAGGAAGGTCGAAACGCAATAGTGACTCCTTCAGCGTCAATGGCCATACCACCGAAGTAAAGAATGGACAATGCTGTGAGTGTGCCGAGCAGGCCGCCAATGAGACAGAGTACGAGACTTTCGGATATGACAAGTCGAAGACTCGCCACGGTCGGACCCCCAATGTATGTAGGATTGCATGTTCCTTCACTCGATCCTGAACCGCCATGAACATCGTGGCTGCAATGAGTGACAAGACTAAGCCGGTGCATGCGTAGCCCAACCAAAGAGCAAATCCGAAGGGATCTACTAAATCGGAAAGTGTGCTCGTTTGAAACGCTCCTTTACGCCGCGTCGTCGTAGCAACTGGTCCAGACCGCAGCGATGCGTCGATCTGATTGGCAACCTCGTCGGGATCGGCGCGTGAATCGAGATAGACTTCGTGCTGAGTTACAATCCCAACGGAATCGAGTCCTTTCGTGTATCGGAGAAACGCCAATTGCGTGTAGATAAGATTTTCTTCGGATGGATTCGAAGGAAGCCGGGACGCTCGTTTCAAAAGTGAGTCGGTCCGATTCTGTAAATTAGCTCGACGTGAGCTTGCGATAGGATCTGGAAGTCAAAAATGATTTTGTGATTTTCAGAAATCTGGTGATCAGTAAACAGACGCGGTTGAAAACCTTTGGGTCTGCCGCCACGTCGGCTTTTTTTATTGCCTAAGTTGCCTTCAACGCAAATTCCGGCGCGAGAATTGCCTTGAATCAAAGATCCAGAATGATGGGTTGTTTTTAGTCGAATCGCACGATTTTTCGTTGGCAAACTGAAAACATTTGGTCGACAAACAATCGATTTGGTCGACAAACGATTGATTCACTTGGTTTGAGAAGTTTGATGGAGTACCGAAGCATGTTGCTTTCGGGAACGGTTTGCTTTTTTGGCTCTTCCGCAGAATCTGTGGGTCAAAATTGACTATTTATCGTTACGAATAGAAAACCGAAGTTTCACCGGACACCCGTTTCGCATTGGATT
>JAWXCK010000019.1:0-4643 GCA_034408855.1 Pirellulaceae bacterium | reverse complement strand
GCAGGCTTCCTTCCCACGGTCGGTCACCCTTCCGCAGTTGCCTTCACCTCGTGTTGCTTTCTTAGGAACTATTCATTTGGTATACTGACTTTCATAAGAAGATCGGAACTAAACACAGGGGACTTGTCCTCGTCGGACTCACCCCACAAACTCACGCCCATGACGGGCGTACATGCACGGGAGTTGCGGGTCGCGCGTTTCTTGATGGATAGTTTCCTCGCCGCAAACCCGTGATTTCGAACGTTCGGACGTCGTAACAAGAGACGATTTTCGCCGCGTGACTGACTACGTTACGAATGCTATAATACAAACGCGGAACTCAACCAAAAATCACCAGCTTGGAAGCGGTCTTGTATTGTGGCACAGCTAAAACTGAAACTTGGACGGGAAGTTGAGCTGCAAGTCTTGAATGGCGATTGCGGAAAAGTACTTCCAAAGCTCGACGCGAACTATATCCAATGTTGCGTAACGTCCCCACCTTATTGGGGGTTGCGAGACTATGACCATCCTGACCAAATTGGGGCGGAAGCATCACCCGATCTTTACGTTAAGAACTTGGTGTCGATTTTCCGGGAAGTACGTAGAACTCTCCGAGAGGATGGGACACTGTGGCTGAACGTAGGTGACGGATACGCGCGAAACGGCGGAACCGGACGGTGTGGCCCCAATGCGGTCGTCGGCAACACAAAAAAGCTAATTCAGAAGCGAAATTGTAAGGTACCGGACGTGTGGGGATTAAAGGACCGAGACCTAATGGGCCTTCCCTGGCGAGTCGCTTTTGCGTTACAGGAGGATGGCTGGATACTTCGGTCCAAAATCACATGGATTAAGAAGACGGCAATGCCTGAAAGCGTAAAGAATAGACCTACCAATGCAACGGAAGAGATTTTCCTATTCGCGAAGTCTCCAGCGTACTACTACGACTCGAAGGCGGTGCGCGAAGAATCGGGCGCAAATCTTCGCAACTATTGGGTTTTAGGGCCTGACCCAAGTACCTACGGTCACCCTGCCGCGTTTCCGCGTGAGCTAGCGCGGAGATGCATTTTGCTTGGGTCACGGGAAGGTGACTGGGTACTTGACCCCTTTGGCGGATCCGGAACGACTGGACTTGTTGCAAACCAACTCGAGCGAAACGCGATGTTGGTTGAATTGAACCCGGAATACGCTGAATGGGCCATGGAGCGAGGTCTCGATGGCTCGTCGTAAGGGTTCAAAGCAACTCATTCTTGATTTCCTTCTTGCCAATCTCGGAACAATACTTGAATCTCGCGACATTCAAGTTGCGAGTGGTGGTGCTGTAGAGTGGGCAAGACGAGTCAGAGAATTGAGAAATGAGGAAGGCTATCAAATTCTTTCACACAAGGATCGTGCTGACCTAAAGCCAAATCAATACCTGCTTGAGACAACGAAAAGAACTCTTGCGTTCAAGCGAAACATTTCAAAAGAAACCCGGGCGTGGGTGCTCGAACGAAACGGCTATACATGCCAAATGTGCGGTGTTGCTGCCGGTGATCCGGATCCACTTGGCAGTGATCGTACCGTTCGGCTCACTATGGGACATATCATCGATAAATCAAAGGGCGGTGACGATTCGCCTCAAAATCTTAGAGCGATCTGCACGAATTGTAACGAAGGACTGCAGAATTCGAGCCTTCCCAAGCCCGACCAAGTTCACTTGCTGGCGCAAGTTCGTCGTGCGACAATCGACGACCAAAGAGTCTTGCTGAAATGGTTGCTTCAAAAGTTCAAGCTCAAGATTCTTGAATGAAAATCACGACGCACGGAAATGAGTCCGAACAAAGCGATCCACCGAAGTCGCGGAGCGGCCGCTTTCTGATGGTGAGTTTTCTGGCCGCGACATCGGTGATCGCAGCCGTTATTTGGCTGATGAAGTCACATGAAAATGCTATCAACATATGGCGTCTTTGACGAAGAAGCCGATCACATCATTGCGCTGGTGCATCAGCACGCTCCGCTCGCGGAAGTGCTTAACATGCCGTGCCCAGCATGCGGCAACGGTATGGTCGTATCCTTCAACGACGATGGTACCGGGTTTTCACTTCACTGCGGTGGCGATCCACTCCACATCACGAAGCATCAGGACGTTGCCGATCCGCCTAATTGGTGGCGTGAATGCTACGAAGAACCGACTGACACATCTTGGTACTGGCGCAAATGGCATAGCTACGACGACGCTGGAACACTTCACCTGAAAACGTCCGGCTGGAGGGCGGATGATGTCCGCTGGTCGGGCGAACTGGAATGCACCTCAGAACACCCTGATTACGATCTGTGGCGATGGATATTCGTTAGAGCTGGCCCCGGATAAGACGAAGCTCCTGAGATTTGGCCGCTTTGCCGCTCGCGATGCCACGCGATTGGGCGAAGGGGCTCCAGGTACTTTCGACTTCTTGGGTTTTACGCATTATTGTGGTCGCAGTCGAGCAGGCAGATTCAAACTGAAGAGGAAAACATCGAAGAAGAAATATCGAGCGAAGATCGCAGACATGAAGAGTTGGTTTCGCAGTCAACTAACGACACCGCTATGCGAAGTCTGGAGGATATTGCGATCCAAACTACAAGGTCACTATCAGTACTACGGCATCAATGACAATTGGCCGAACCTGATGAAGTACTTTGGCGCGGTGCGCCGGCTAAGTTTCCGATGGATGCGTCATCGCAGCCAAACGGGAGCGAACTTGAGCTGGACCGATTTCTATGTGTACGAAGCTCGTCATTCTTTACCGATGCCTCGCAAGATCACGGATCTGATTGCAATGTCCCGCTGACTAGTCGATAATGGTAATCGAGTCGTGCCAAGTGATGGCTGGGAGCCGGATGCGTTAACAGCGCTCGTCCGGTTCTGAGAGGGTGCGGAGAATCAATTGAGCACGGTCGTCATATTGTGGCACCGCCGGGAAACCAGGCGGCCAACAGAGAAAACAAACCTCGACCTAAACTTGAGAGACTCCAAACTACTCGCCCGGAGCACGACTTGCACGGTTTTCAAAATGGATAGATTCTCGGTTCGTGCCCGATGATCTTTATCGTTATCCGAAACAATCGAATGCAAGTCCATTCGCACGAATTCGACTTGAATATTATCGCGTGATTGTGTCTGATCAAAAGCGATTCCAAACGTTGCCAGTGACCTTACAAAAAAGCGTTCTATGATTTACCTGATCGCCGTTATCTTCCCTCCGCTTGCCGTACTTCTGATCGGTAAACCAATTCAGGCATTGCTAAACTGTTTTCTTTGCTTACTCCTGTATGTGCCTGGACTGATACATGCAATCCTGGTCATCAATGAGAAAAAGGCGGACAAACGAAACAACAAGCTGATCCATGCAATGAAAAAGCGGTGATTTGGCTGACTTAGCATTTAACGTTGATGGCGGCTATGTACCATTGGTCGCGATACAGTCGTTGAATGGATTGGGCCGTTTTGCATCGTTTCGACGCTGTGCTATAATAAGCCTACACCTAAAAGGAGCCCGATATGTCCGACACTGTATTCCAGCTTTTAGCTACGTTTGAGACTCTGCCTGCTACTGAACAGCACGAAATTGTTACGCAATTGTTGCGTCGAACGTCGGTTTTATCCGACACCCCTCTTTCCGATGAAGACTTGACGTCTGTCGCTGACGATTTATTCCAGATGTTGGACGCAAAGGAAATAAATGGCGACGATGCCAACACGCGGTGACTGCTGGATCGTCGATCTTGGCATGGTCGCGAAGGTTCGAGCGTGTTTGATACTTAGCATTCCCGCTGACTATGATAATGATCGTGTGTTGATGACTATCATTCCACACACGACTAGCACTCGTGGTTCACGATTCGAGGTACCGACAGACGTTCGATTCCTGAAGGATGGCGCATTTGACGCCCAGCAAATTGTATCTGTTCCCAACGTCAAATTGGTAAAACGGATCGGATCACTACCTGCGGAGCAATTGGCTAATGTCGAAGCTGCCGTTTCTCGCTGGCTAGGATTGACGTAATCGTCCCAAACTAACGGATAACAAATTAAGGATTAGATAGTGCGGGGATGGGCTGTAGGAGGCGGGAGTTCGCGAGAGGGGGTTATTGAGAAGAGGGTGGAGGGCGAGTGACTGCCTGGGGACACCCACAAATTGCGTTTCTGACGATTTTATGGTGTCAAATTGACGACTGTCGCCATCGATTGCGTGTGTCCCATGGTTTTGCGCCGCGTAGAGTGGCACGCACTTTATACGAGGGCTTTGCTCCGCGCAGGAAAACGAAAGCATCCGACTCGAAAGGTGCCACGTGAATACCCCCGATAAGCCCACCCAAGAAGACCCAAAACCACCAAGTTCCAAAAATCACTCCGCAAAAGAATCCCCCCGGACAAGCCAACACCTCCCCCTGTAGAATGAAAATCAGTGGCATTGGGCTTGCGCCGTTCCGCGAGAACTGCAACTTATTTACGGATGGTTCCTAACCTGCGAACATCCAAGGATGATGAATCTTGACCGTGCATATCAATCAATAGAAGCTGGCCCATGAAAGCTATCTTATTCGGCTCTTCCGCAGAATCTGTGGGGCAAAATTGACTATTTACCGTTACGAATAGAAAACCAAAGTTTCAACGGACACCCGTTTCGAATTGGATTTTTGAG
>JAWXCK010000018.1:0-3727 GCA_034408855.1 Pirellulaceae bacterium | reverse complement strand
GCTCGATATTGGCTTACCGAAGTTGAACGGCTATGAAGCCGCCCGTCAAATACGAGAACAACCTTGGGGCAAAGACATGGTGCTGGTGGCCTTGACCGGATGGGGCCAGGAGGAAGCCCGGCAAAAGTCGAGAGACGCCGGGTTCAACGGCCACCTGACTAAACCGGTGGACTTCCCCTCTTTGGAAAAGTTAATCGCCGGGTTCGCTTCCGTCCCGTGGACGGTTTGCTGAGCGTCACTTGAGTAGGACGCGCCAGACCGGGCGGACGCTCCTGCTGTGTGCCAAGACATTCTGTAGTTTGGCGTACGAGAACTCGATATTTAGTCAGCCTGAATCTCGAAGTATGGCAATCGAGTTCAAGTGCTTCGTTGGTCGACGCAGAATCAAAGCCTAGTTTGATTCGCTGATGGAGAAATCGGATTTATCGATTTACAAATAACACGATCAGTCCCGAAAGGCGAGGATTGCGAAATTTCACCAAATCGCGAAGTTGAAGTTGAGGTTGAAGTTATCCTAACTCCAATAGCAGAAGCTCAGAAATAGTTATCGACTTGCCAACTCAGGAGGGCGTGTCCTGAGCGAGTAAGTAATTTGAGTCCAGTTCAGGCAACACCCCATTTATTGCAGACGCCAAAGCAAGTCATATGGCCAATGTAGACGCGGTCCAAGTGGCGTGCATCTACATAAAGGACCTTCGTTTGGGGCTAACGGAAGTTGCTATTCCCCTACTCTCTACCAACCACGACTCTTGCGAGCGCAGCTTGTAGAGCAAAACATTTCCCCGACGTAATCGTACGCTTCGTCGTCGGTGTAGCGTGGATAAGGTCCGCGTATCTAGGGAAGGGGAATGTCGGACTGCCATAGAACGGAACAGCACTCGGCAAGAGTAACGGGCGCGGGCGGCTACGACAGCGTCACTTTCTCGGTTGCTTTCTACTATGAATTTGTAGACAAAATACCCTGAGCGACTTTTTCGGGGTCGAGTATTTTGATGGCGAAACGACTGAAATCTTGCCCGTTGAACGTAAGGATGCACGGAACTGAGTGCTTGAGCATCGCTGCAACGAGCCTCGCATCGTGAGCATTCTTCACTTGTACGCTGTGCGCTTTGACCAGCGTCGTCCAGTGGTCAAAAATCCCTCTTTCGTCTCGCAACAATCGAAATTGCAGTAAACACTTTTGCAAAAGGGCGTCCGTATCCTCGCATGACATTCCAAAGCCGTTCCGTTCTGCCGGGCGCGTTGCTACGGCCCAGAGCTCATACAGATTCTGTGGCACCAAGCAAGGTAAGAAGTTAGCCCTGAGAAGGTGCTGAATCGCCAAAGTACCGACGACGGAACTTGGATTCGACGGCTGCAATAGGCGAACCAAGACGTTCGTATCGATGAGGGTCTTCATTCACCGCGTCCAGCGTAAATCGATTCGCGTGAATCATCGATGAAGTGAGTTACGGGCGGAATCAATTTGCGAACGTCTTCGAGCCAAGCCTGGAAGTCTAAGTTCGGCGCAATGTTCGGAGATTCAGGTAGCCCAAGGGTTTCAAGAATCGAGTCGACAACAAACGACTCTACATCCTTGCCAGCGGCAGCGGCGCGGAGTTTGAGCGTATGTTCAAGATTTGGCGGCAATTCGATTCGCAAGTTCATTGGCGATCTCCTCTAGACCCAATTGTACCACGCCTAAGGTAAGCGAGGCAAAGAGGATTTATTCCCATAGAACGCCAATATTTCAGTGGCAATTGGCGGCTTGTACGAGCCCACTATCGAATTCGGGAGTTATCCAGCATCCTTATCTTTCGACTGAGGCGACGAGGCAAGTTCGAACTTAGCAAAGCTCAGGACGCGGGATAACGTCTCCTGGTTCATTTGACGACAAAATTCGATTAGCTGCACGATGACTGGAGAAAGTACCTGGTTGAGAACGGGGTCAAATTGAGCGCGCGTCGGATTTGTACCACGGCAGTTGCAAATTGCATCATTTTTAGGGAAATTAGGTGGTAGTTCGAATCCCTCCCCATCTGCTTTTGTTCATCAAAGTCCCTGATCTTTCCTAGGGTATTGAGCGACGACTGGCAAATCGGTATTTTCGTTCTTCGAACTTTGCCAACAGAATTTCGACTGGACAAGTCCCAAACTGATCGCGATTGATCGGCGTGTGGTCAATCTTCCTACAGACGCGTTGAGCAACGCAATCATTGACGATCGTCATTGGGAACCGCAGGAATTGCGTGAGATTTTTTCCGTTGCCCAACCTCTCAAAAAATTGATTATTGCGATTGGATTTGAGTACGCAGCTTACATTCCTGCTGAAGATAAGATTGTAATGCCCGATGCAGGACGCTTTGACTCGTTTGAGGGCTATGCGGTAACCACGTTTCATGAGCTTGGACGGTTGCCGGTGGAGTCAAGCCGATACCCCCTTACGCGTGTCCAGTAGTGCCGTCCAATTTTCGTGAAAAAGGAATCAACCCGCTTGCCTGAGAAGGCTAGCAAAGTTTCATCATCTCTATTTGTGGGTGTCCCCATGGTCCCTATTTTATCGCTCTTCAGGTCGGCGAGCAATAGCTTTCCAACAGACGCTTTCAAGATGCAGATCGACATCGCTGCGAATCTCGCTTGGGCGAGCCGGAATTTTGTGCATCAGACTGTGTAGCACACGCGTCACGCTTCCTGTCCGCATTGGACATCCAGCTAGCAGTTCATAGAGGATGACACCAAGGCTGTAGATGTCGGTGGCGGCCCCTACCCTGTCGGGTTCACATTCGGCCTGTTCCGGCGACATGTAGGCTGGCGTTCCGATGATGGCTCCCGCGAGTGTTACACGCGCATCAGTCTCATGAGCCATCCAAGCGAGACCGAAGTCCATCAGGATCGGCTCACCGCTGCTATCGATAATGACGTTTGCCGGCTTCAGATCCCGATGAACAACTCCCGCTTTATGAGCCGCGTCCAGAGCCTGCGCCAGCTTGCGAATCCATTCGCTGACCTGAAACGTCGTAAATGAAGACCCGTTCTTGATTATCTGCGACAAAGTCTCACCGGTGATGTAGGCCATTGTCAAGTAATGATTGCCGTCCTGCACATCGAAATCGATTATGGGGCACAGATTACGATGCTGGACGGATGCCATCGCCCTTGCTTCGCGTCGAAATCGCTCTATTAAATGCAATTTTCCGTCTGCATCGAACTTAGGGATTTTCAAGGCCACTTGCCGCCCCAGTCGCAAATCTTCTGCCAGATACACGACACCCATGCCACCCGATCCTAGTACACGTTCGATTCGATATCGGCCGAACAGTGTCCCCAGTGCCAACGCTTCTGCGTTTTGTCCGTACGGTAACGCGGCACCATTTGCGCCATACGATTGTGCCGGATTGACAAACAGCGATGGTTTTGTGTTTGCCATCGCGTCTGTCTCGGTCGGTTGATCACGGCTGGCCTGCGCCGTTTCGACAGCTTCTACGCGCAATCCGCCAGCAAAGTTTGAATACAAGTCCGCTGCCGGGTGTTCGAGAAAGTCGGATGCTTCGACAGCCCAACGCAGCAGTGTCTCAACTCGTATACGAAGAGATGGATTATCCGCACAGCTTTCGTCGAGGTACTCCCGCCGCGCTGTTTTGTCATCAAGTTTGGCTCTTCCGCAGAATCTGTGGGGCAAAATTAACTATTTATCGTTACGAATAGAAAACCGAAGTTTCAACGGACACCCGTTTCGCATTGGATTTTT
>JAWXCK010000017.1:0-31676 GCA_034408855.1 Pirellulaceae bacterium | reverse complement strand
TTGCACCATCCAAACCATAGCAATTTTTTGGGTAAGCATTTCCGATCAGAAAGCGAACCTTGGTTTTTGCAATCACTCAGTCCAGTGTTTTCCTTGTATATCACGGCTAAAATCGATTGCGGATCACGAAAACCACCCACAGTTTCTGCGGAAGAGCCGGATTTTGCTTACTGTTTGAATTAGCGATTCGCCTTAAAATGCAGTGTTTGTAAGCGGGGCTGCGCTAGCCGCCGGTGTATTGTCCGAGACCGAAAAATCGGCGGCGAGCGCCGTGCCGCTCACGACCTCATACAATCTTGCGATTCATTACGAGGTTGCTTTGAGGAAGCCCGACATGAGATCGATGGCCTTTAAGGAAGTGCGTTGAACAGCATCGATCGTATTCGATGAATTATGTGAACCAAAGAGGCATCGATCACCGAACTCTCTCAACGGCGAGCCCGCCGGGAGCGGCTCAATCTCGAACACTTCAAGAGCCGCGCTATGAATGGCGCCCGAACGAAGACCATCGGCAAGCGCGCTTTCGTCGACCAGTGGTCCTCGGGCAACATTGATAATTCGAACGCTTGCCTTGCATTTCTTGATCGTTTCGGCACGCAACATGTGCCGATTGTCTTTGGTCAGCGCACAAGTAAAGACGAGGAAGTCGGCTTCGGAAATGCGCTCTGGCCACGCTGCTGGTTGTAAACAATCAAGTCCGACTATCGGTTTGTAATACGGATCGTAAACAATGACTTTCATATCGGCAGCGACGAGGCGCTTCGCTGTTTGCCGACCTATATCGCCAAAGCCAATCAGCCCGACCGTCCGATCGGCCAACGAAATTCCAGCCGGTTTCGCCCATACTCCCGCCTTTACCTCGCGATCGACGGTATACGTTTGGCGCGCTAGAGCGACAACGTAGGCCATCGCGATATCGGCTACTTCTCGTCCAAACATCCCCGGTGTATTGCTGATCGGAATGCCAAGACGTTGGCAAGCGCTGAAATCAACATTGTCGACACCGACTCCCCACTTTACCGCGGCCTTGAGTCGACCAGCTTTACCAGCTTCAAAGACCCGTGCGGTCGCTGGGTCATCGCCGATAATCCAACCATCGAATTGCGGAACTAGTTCAATCAATTCTTCTTCCGAAAGAATCTGGATAACATTCGGCGTCTCGATCTCGATCTGATGCTGATCGAAGAGAGGTCGAAATCGGTCGATGGCACGCAGCATCGGAGGACAGGTGATGAGGACTCGCATAGTCATTTGAGAAGTTAACGGGTTCAGGTTTTGAGAGTGAACATTGGTGAGCGCAGGTTAACCGGTTCTTTGAGCATAAACATGATGGTTTTCATCGATACGCACCGAGAATCCTGCTTGGCGAAGTTTCTGAGCAACTTGATCGGCCGTTCGAACGCCGTCCCGAATATGGTAGGCCGCAATTACAGCGTACCGCGTGTGCTGGAGCATTTCGGTTGCACCGTCCAGCGCTTCGTACTCGGCTCCTTCGATATCCATTTTTAAAAATTCAACGGCCTGACGAGGATGCAATCGCTTCCACATTTCGTCAAGTTTTTCTGTTTTGACGACAAGCTTTTCTTTGGATGGGTCGGCCAATGCTTGACCAACTTGTCCTTTGACATCGGGAACGACCGAACTGCTTCCATCGGTATTTCCGATAAAGAAATCGAGTTCTGTTTCACAATTCCAGCACGCCCGCTCGACGACTTCAACATTTCCTCGATCGCTCGCAATGCGTTGTAACTTTTTTATATGTGACGGCAGACACTCAAATACAAAGACTTTTCCTGTGCTGCCGACCATTCTGGAGAACTGTTCGGTTTCGTAACCAAGTTCGCCACCGACATCGAAGACGACAGTCCCTTTTCGAGGAACAAAGTGTCGAAAATACTCGATGGTAAACAATCGCGGCGCAAGAACTGGAAAAGCTTGGCCACGCGTGTAGGCCCACCAGCCGGAAGATTTTGGAATAAAGAAGCAAACTCCCGTTCGCGAACTGAAAGCGCTATAAAGAGGAAAAACTACGGCTCGAACGAAATCTTTAAATCTATGAAGCATGGCGTATTCTTAATTTAGTAAACAAGCCTAGCGGGCTAGTCGCTCGGCGATATCCCAGCCATCTTGATCGTCGATATCCATCGATTCGATGCGAGGTGTGACGAACATCTTCGGCTTTAATCCGATTCGAGCCTTGGTCGCGGAAAAACTTTGTCGGTTAAAGATATACAGATTGGAGTTCTCTTCGTACCACGGTTCGAGGTCTTGAGTCCGAATCAAATTGTTGGGATCGTGGTTGACTGCCGAGCCATCGGTGCGATAGAAACGTGTCTGGAAGAAATTGACGGTAAATAAGCTATCAGCCGTTCCAGCATCCACGCCTTGGTGATATTCACTCAGCGCATGGCTAATGCTTTTCGTGCTCAGCAACGGATTGGTCGTATGGGTCATTAGGTACTCTTGGCTATCGATCGCCGCGATATCATCCGCCAAGACCAAGTTCATGCTAACGAAGTCGCCACATATTTCAGGCTTGCGGTCTCGAATGAGGATTCGCTCCTGATCGACCAATCCATGCTCGGCGAGAATGGCTCGTGCATCGGTATTGACTACGACAAGCTCGATTTCGGGGGTAGCTAGCAAGGTATCGAGTATCCATCGAAAGAGCGGCTTGCCGGCGAAAGTCCTAAAATTCTTTCCAGTCACGCGAGCGCTGTGGGCTTTCATCGGAAGCAAGGCGACCGTCTTGTACTTTGTCATCGTAGATTCGTTCGTTAAAACTATGTTGGATAAAAGTATTTTTCTTTTTCTCGGCGCGATAACTGGCGATGCTGGTGATTGCCTTTCCAGACACCGTAGTATTGGCAGAAGCGAAAGAAGAGAATCTCTTTGCATCGAGACCAAAAAACCCGCTGTCCAATTGCCCGTCGACTATCGCTCCAAAGGGCAGCCATAAAATAGCGAATGAAGTCCGAAAGGTGGATGTGGAATTCAGGCATGATCTTCTGTAGTGCGATCGCCTCGCGTTCGTATCGCCGTTTAACTTGACGCCATCGCTCGTGATGATGATGGTAGACGGCAGCGCTTGGTGCATACACGGTTCGCATGCCATCTTCCCAAAGTTTTCGAGCCAAGTGCATATCTTCCAAACCGGTTAGCGATTCGTCAAAGCGAAACTTCGCCCAAGCGTCACGGCGAAAAGCACTGTTTGCGTTATTGCAAAAATAGGGCGATTGATGTTCGCCTGTTCCAGAGGCTGGAAAGTATTTTTCGAACAGGCACTGTTCGCTGAATTTGCTTTCCGAGCCACCCATCTGCCTTCCATACGTTACCGCGACCGACGAGTCGGAAAAGGGTTCAATCAAAGCCATTAGCCAGTTCTGATCGGTGGGGATGCAGTGACCACTGATAAAGACAAAATATTCCCCTAGTGACGCATTACAACCTAAATTGAGTGATCGACCGAACGAAAATTCTTCGCGTTGAATGTGAACGATCTTGCATTGATGCCGTTCGGCGATCTGAAGCGTGTTATCGGTAGAACCTGAATCGACGATCAGCGTCTCGACGCTCATCCTATCGATCGTTTGCTTCTTGATCGCCTGCAATAGCTCATCCAAGTAACGCCCTTCGTTGAGCGTTCGTATGACGATCGAAACCGATCGATTGCGTTCTAGGCTATCCGTCGTTTTCAATTGAAGGATTTTGAATCGGCAATTCTTCGGTGGGCGATCTTCGCACGCATCGATCTACCGCAAAACAATCATCAGGGCAGACGCTAAAATAAAACAAATCAGCGGGCCGAGACTGCTTCGCGATTCGAATCTCACAAATGACATTCCAAACTCGCGATAGGAATGCCACACTGGATACCAGGAGTAAAAAGCGAGATAGCCGCATAAGAGCCCCATGGGCAACGCCATGGAATCGAGAAACGGTAGCAAAATCAAAGTCGAGATGATTGCAATCACGGCGGTGATACCGTTAGAAACGTGAGTGATGATCTTGTTGGTTGTGCTGTAAAGTAGAAGATGCATCGCGGCAAATCGTTCGATGAACAGGAATGCACCGAAGGTGACCCAAAAGGTCGCCTTCGGGAATTCGATTTGGCTGCCGATCCATCGAAAAATGGTGGGCCCGAGTAGTCCCACCAAAGCAAACGATCCGGAATAAAACCAAAGCGAGCGCCGCATACCTTTGCTGGCAATTGCCAAGAGCTGTTCGATCTTTCCCTCGGCGCGGAGACGTGGCAATAGTGAAATTTGACTGTAAAACGGTGCTTGCGAAAATGCGCTGATCATCTGAATCATTTTCAAACTCAAAAGGTAGCTCGCCGAAGCACTAGCTGACACGAATTGTGCGTTGATAAGCCCGGTTGCTTGAGTTAAGCCGAGCGATGTCAATATACCGATACCGCTGCGCCAAGTAGCTGGCCAAAGGCATCGTATCATCTCAGGATCATGCTGCGGTTTCGGCATTTCCTGAAAGCGTCGTTCGGCCACGCAACATAAGAGCCACCGATTGCGAGCAATGGCAAGGGCCGCCCAAATTTGAGTCGCAATCACTAAACTCAATAGTCCGCCGCCAAAATAAAGGACACAGCATCCCGTGATAGCCGAGCCGATGGCGATGTAAGCTTCTGAACGTCGCACAAGTGAAATCTCATTCAAGCCTGTTAAAAGGACACTCTGATAATTGGAGCGAAAGGTCAAGTAGCCACTACCGACGATCACGATCCACGCGATCCAACATTGATCAGGTAAGCTCGTTTGACTGATTGGGCGTACTAGACAAAGACTTCCGAGTCCGAGCATCAACGCAATGTATATGAGAGCTAGTCGATGATAGATAAAACGCATGGCGCTGACGAGCCGATCGACGAGCCCCCAATTGACTTGCTTGGTTTTGACCGGCGTCGCATTAGCCAGGAAGTCATTGGGAGAATCAGCACCGGCCAAAGCAACCGCAATGGCTCGAACAAAGGTGATACAAAATCCCATGTCGCATAAAATTTGAAAACCTAGCAGCACTGAGAAAAGCGACCAGACGTTGAAATCTGAAGCTGAAAGCTTTTTAAGGGCCAGCGTCAGTACCAGCATCATGCCGAAGGTTCGACATAAGAAACTGGCAAACGTATTGAGCATCGGTGATCGCCAAATGCGTTCAACGCTGCGAATACCAAATCCATTCATCATCGAAAAAATTGTCGTTTTATCGACGGTATCTAAAGAAGACATTTTGGCAGGGTCGAAATTGTACCGGCGTTAATCAGCCAAGCGACTTCTTGCGGAGTTTGACCATCAGCCAAGAATAATTTTTAACACGTCGCTGAAGTGTTTTTGTAAGCAGGTTGCCGAACCATCGCGTTCCTTTGGGGAAATAGACGAGCCACTCGTCGGCTTCGAGATACGCGACGTTGATTTCCTCAAGCCCATATCGAGGTGCAACGGTTTCTAAGTAGGCTTGGCTTGTCATCTTATAAACGGCCGGATAGTGATAGTCTTCCACCAATTGCTTTCCGCGCGCAACGCGAAGGACCATGTCTTGGATTCCGAGTCGATGGCAGGTCGACGCAATTCTCGCAAACGTCGAATGAGCGTTCACCGTTAGGCTTAGAAAAACTCCACCGGGCTTCAAGATTTTCGAAATTTTCTCCAAAAATGGTTCTGGATCCATCACGTGCTCTAAGACCATCTGACTATACGCAACATCTACCGATGACTCAGGGATATCGGCGTCTTCGAGGGTTGAAGACCAGACGCGATGAAAACAGTCTGGCGAAGTAACACCGGTATCAGGTTCGACTCCCCAGTAAGTTCCAACTTTTTTTGCGATCTGGTATTGCGGCTTGTTATCGAGCGCGATTCCATGACCACATCCAACGTCCAAGGCGGTCGAACCGGTTCCACATTGAGCAAGCTCGTAATGCAACTGTTGCAGAAAAGCTTGCGTCCGATCGCGATAGGTATGAAGATGGCCAGCAACGGTAAAGAAATTGCGTTGATCAACCTCGTCGCCGTTAAAATGTTTGTCGGAAACCAAAATCGGGGAATTCACTTCGATCACAACATGAAATTGGGGGATTTGCGCGTACTTCGTTCCTTTGGGTGACCCAGCGGTCAACCAGCGATTCCATCTATTTTGATGATTCGTTTTAGCTTCTTCCGCGAGCATCCGGTAGGTCTGACAACTGCGAAAGGAACTGTCATAATACTACGCGACATATCTTTGATCGCAACGAAATAATCGGAAACGAAGTACATGTGCTTTGCAAAGACTTAAATCGCAATTAACGTGAATAGGATTGCCCTTGGGGATTTTGCATAGTGTGCGCTCATAACACCTATAAACTTCCGCGCTAGCCGCGAATTATTGCTTATTCTTTGTCAGGACGCTTCTGAATGATGCTTTGGCTGTCGTGTGTTATTGCCCTCGTTCTGGTCTATCTGATGATCGCATTTTTCTTCAGACCAGCGGTTGCCGTGGGTACGGTCGTGCCGATTGCATGGCTTATACCAGCTTGGACATCGATAGAATTTGCAGGTGAACTTCTCAACGTAAAGGCAACGGTTGCGATTTGTGTTTTATGTCTGTATCCGTTTTTGCCCAAAGCAACATTTCCCATTCGACTCGTTCCATGCGATTTGGCGATGCTGTGCTTGCTGGTAGTCCATCTTGTAAGCGATTCCATCAACAGTGGATTTCAATGGATGACGCCGGCGTTTGCCTACGTCGAATGGGTTGTTCCTTACTTAGCCGGTCGGCTCGCTCTGCAACAAAGAGACGACTTCATTTGGATCTGGCCCGTGTTAGCTGTTGTTGCATTGACGCTAACATGCGCTGCGATCTTTGAGTCGTGGTTTGGAACGAATCCATACGAACTATTTTTTGGCCTTCGACCTTTAGAAGGAACGCCGAGAGACGTTTTGCGATGGGGATATCGACGAGCCTATGCCACCTGTTTTCATCCGCTCTATCTAGGTGTGCTGCTCTGCTGGCTATACGCATGGCTGCTCTATCCAGCATGGCGAGGCTTAACTGGACGGGCCAGCAATGTTTGGCTTCTGCTCCCACTTCTTGGGATCTTTGGACCACTAGCAAGTGGTTCGCGCGGTCCAGTACTCGCGATTTTTGTTGTACTTCTAGGAACGGCTTTTTGTTACATCCAAAAAGCACGATTGGGAATTGCCATCTTGGCTGTTGCGTTAAGCATCGCTTTTGCATTTATCCACAATCCGCTATTAAATGCACTCGATCATTGGTCGGGTGAAACGCAACATGGTCGTCAATTGAAGGAAATTGAACTCAACGAGAATGTTGAAAAATTCTCTTCCGCGCGGGCCCGTATAACGCTCTTTAGAATTTTTTGGACCCCACTCTCCAGGGCGGGTTTTTTCGGTTACGGTTCGGGAGCGGTTTCGACTTTTCCGCCCAACGTTCCTACCGGTACCGATGAAATTCACGCGATGCGCGACATCTGGTCGGTGGATAACACGTATATCCTGGTCACGCTTCGATTCGGTTACTTGGGACTGATCTGTTTTCTATCGGTAGCCGTCGCCTCGTTGTTGCAATTGGTCTTCGTGAGTGATTATCAACAAGAGTGCAGCCAATCGTTCTTTACCGCCTGCCTATTCGGATCGACCTTCGCAACACTAGTTCTCATTTTTACCGTATGGCTGCCGGCCGATTTCGGATTCCTGCTGATTTGGGGGTTTGGCGCATCGAGTGGCCTCTACCTTTCGCAAGTTTTGCCAGCGGATGGTTCGTAGTACGACTGTCCCAAGTTGCATAACGTGTATTCGATCAAGACACTTGGGTAGCGGCGATGTAAGAAAAACGAAAGAATCAGGCAAATGGAAAAATCCGCCAAAATTTCCATGGGGGGTTTATCCCAATCGTCCGTCGATGCGCGTTCCGTTATGGTCTTAGAGAATCACACTATCCGGCGAAGTTGTGATCGGCGATACCATTGGCAATGCGTATGGAATTGTTAATTAGATATTATTACATTGTAAATAATAGTTCCATTAACAAGTTTGCTTGATATTTCTCGAGTTCGGTATACTCTCAGTATGTTAAGATGAAACGCCTAGCGAAGCTAGCCACCCTCACGATGTGACTTGGCCCGACGAGAATCCATCTCGATGGGTTGCGAGTTTCGACGGCGGCTTTCGATTCAAAATAATTACGAATCAGAACACAATGTTGGAACTGCAGACCAGCACGAATCACGAAGTAGCGACCGAGCACCAGGGTTTAAAACCTGTCGATTTTCTGGGTACAAAGTCATTTGTGCGGCCAGTCCGTTGGACTTTCAAGCGACATACGGCTTACTGGTGGCAATGTGTACTTTTTGCGGTCCCATTGCTATTGGTTGATCTCGCCGTTACAAGCATCGCGATGCTTTTTTCCGCCAGTGCTCTAGAACTCTTCGGATGGGTGCCAGCAAGCCAACATCAAGTGACCTCGTTAGTATCGGTTCAAGCGTTGGTCATGGTCAGCTATATGACTTGTATGCGGCTTTATCGCAACGTTGGCATGCATCCGGTGGACGAATTGGAACGGGTGGTTACATCCACCGCCTTATCCTATTTGACAATGATCATGGTTATCGCTTGGCTGCATACACGAGTGCTGGAATTTGAAGTCCTCTGTTTGGTTTTGGCAGGTAGCTTGAGCATGGCGCTATTGCCATCGATTCGCCATCTCGTGCGATGTCGACTAGGAAAGTCAACGTGGTGGCGTCTGCCAATTGTGATCATTAATCATTCTGATCGAGCAGAGGAGTTAATCCGTGAACTCAATAGGGAGCCGCATTTAGGATGGCGACCGGTCGGATATGTCGACGATTTCCATCGCCAATGGAACCGAGATTCTTCGTCGAAGTATTCCATCGGAACAGAAGAAGATTTGCCAGAATTAATCGAGAACAAGAACGTCTTTTGGGGAATGTTCGATGCGAAGTCGTTGTCGAAATCAGATATGCAAAACCTGATGGACCGTTATCATCTGGCTCTACCGAATTTAATATCGGTATCCGAATGCGTCGGCAGCGAAACTCTCTTTTCTCGCGAATTGGACTGCGGGAGCGTGCCTGGAACTTGCTATGGTTACAAGTTGTCGTTGTTGATTCCAATGGTACTAAAGCGTGGCATCGATATTCTCGTTGCATCGATCGCCATTTTGTGTTTGCTGCCAATTTTCGTGATGTTAGCCATTGCCGTACGTTGCACGAGTCGAGGCCCTATTTTCTATAGTCAAGAGCGAATAGGCCGCGGTGGAAAAGCCTTTCGTATTTGGAAATTCCGCTCTATGGTTCTAGATGCCGATCAAGTTCTCAAGAGCTACTTGATAAACAATCCAAAACTTCAACGCGAATGGCAGCGCACGCAGAAACTTTGCGTAGACCCAAGAATAACTTGGATCGGGAAGATACTTCGTAAAACCAGTTTAGATGAACTACCACAGCTCTGGAATGTGCTTAGTGGAACGATGAGTTTGGTGGGGCCACGACCGATTATTCGTTCTGAGATGGAACGATACGGCGACATGTTCGCTCTGTACGCTCGCGCGACACCTGGTATTACCGGGCTATGGCAAGTCAGCGGTCGAAATCTGACGACCTACGAGGAACGGCTTCGGTATGATGCTTTCTACGTCCGCAACTGGAGTATCTGGTTGGATTGGTACATCTTGTTGAAAACCGTCCGCGTTGTGCTTTTCTGCGAAGGCGCATACTAAAAAGCGGCAAATAATCGAACATGAGTCGGTTAATTTTTTCTTTTCGCTTCCATCGACGCAGAGTTTAAGAAAAAGAAAAAATTGCTTCGCTTTCAAGGTTGCATTCGCTTATTATGCCAGGAGTAAAAATCGACGCAGCGAGGGTGCCCGAAATTTCATTCGAATTTTGTTTCGACTGAACCGGACGTTTGCTCATTGAGTTTTCCACGAGTTGTCACAGCATGATCGAAACGCAGTCTAGTGGGCTTCGCGACAATGTGATCGCATCAACGTTAGCGATCGCCCAGCCCGAAATAAATTCGCCTGCAATTCTTCCTCTCCGCTGGTCGCTTCGGCGATATTGGATTAGTGGCAGTCAAGGCATTCGTTTTGCGTTACCGTTAATTGTCAGCGATGTAATCGTGACGTCTGCTTGCTTATTAGCGGCAGCGGCAGGCCTCGCTTTGTGTGGAATGAGCCTTTCCACGGAAAATGCTTGGTCACTTTTGGGGGCTCAAGTTATTGCAGTCAGCAGTTGTTTGCTTGGTCTACGGCTTTATAGCAATGTCGGGATGCACCCCGTTGTGGAGCTTGAGCGAGTTGTCACCGGTACGATCATCTACTATCTACTTCTGATACTAGTCGTTGTATTGCGCAGTAGCCATCAAGTACTAAATGAAGCTTTATGTTTGGCCATCTCGGGCGTTGCTTGTTTGCTCCTGCTGCCGTCCATTCGGCATTTCGTCCGCTGCTACCTCGGGAGTACAACTTGGTGGCGTCAGCCGGTTCTCATATTCGGTCAATCCGAACGCGCCGAACAATTGATCAACGAACTCAATCAAGAATGCCATCTCGGTTGGAAGCCTGTCGGATATGTCGAGAGTTTCCAAGATCAATGGGAAGGTGCTAAAAATACGAATCTCTGTTTAGGGGACGAGGAAAGTGTTCCGGAAATCGCCGCGAAAGAGAACGTGTTTTGGGGGATTGTTGATGCTTCGTTGAGCGATAATTCAGATCTTCAGGCGATCATCGATCGCCACCATCCGGCTTTACCGAACATTGTTTCGATATCGTTCGGACGGACCAACACGTCGCTTTTTGCGTATGGAATCGAAAGTGGAATGATTTCGGGGATTTGTTATCGATCGAAACTAGCTTTACTCCTGCCGAATGCTATTAAGCGCACGTTCGATGTGGTTGCTTCTTTACTTGGAATGATTTGCCTTAGCCCGCTCTATCTAGCGATCGCTGTCGCAATTCGATGCACGAGTCGAGGACCGGTATTTTATAGTCACGAGCGAATCGGTCGCAACGGAAAGTCCTTTAGAATTTGGAAATTCCGAACGATGGTTCAAAACGCCGAACATGTCCTCGAAGAATTTTTGACTAAGCATCCAAAACTTAGAAGTGAATGGCAGAATACCCAGAAGCTCGCTATGGATCCTCGCATTACCAGCGTAGGTCGCTTACTGCGTCGAACAAGTATGGACGAACTACCGCAGCTATGGAACGTCCTCAACGGAAGCATGAGTTTAGTGGGGCCGCGACCAGTAACTCGATCCGAAGTCGAGCGATACGGGAACGTTTTTGGACTCTATACACGAACTCGACCGGGTATTACGGGACTTTGGCAAGTGAATGGTCGAAACAAGACGACCTATCAAGAGCGCCTACGGTACGTTTCGTTTTATGCGCGAAACTGGAGCCTTTGGTTGGACTGGTACATCCTATTGAAAACGATTCGCGTCGTTATCTTCTGTAAAGGCGCATACTAAGCCTCAAGACGATAGGAATTTTTCGATCGCCAATCGATTCGACTTGAACGCCATCGAATCGAGTTCTTGGCTGGTCGGCTTCCGAAAATAGTGCTCGTCGACTTCTGAAATCTCTGTCTTGAGTTGATCGAACGAATCGACTTCACATCGATAGAAAACGTCGGTAACAGGATAGAGCAATCCACCATAAGCATACGAATTCGGAAAGGAAACGATGTAGCTCAATCGACTGACCATCAGATTCGTTTCTTCCCGGACTTCGCGAGCCAATGCTTCTTCAAGGCTTTCTCCGACATCGACGAATCCACCAGGCAGTCCGAGTTTTCCAAGCCCTGGATCACGAGCCCTTTTGAGGAATAGGACTCGACCGTCTCCGTCGGTTACAATCGCACCAACGGCGACAGTTGGTCCGAAGAACAAGCGAAAACCACAGCTTGAGCACTGAAACGGGCTATGACCAGTACTGCGAGCGGATGTTCCACATCGCGGACAATAGGCAAAGGAATCGGGAAGCGTTTGAGTCATAAATTGGATGGGTCTCATTTTTTCTTGTTTTGTCGTCGACCTGGCCGATAGCCTGTGTTTGCTACGTTGCGTTGCTCTTTCTTGGGTTGCTTTCGCATGGTCGGATTCGATTCGCCGTCGGCAGGCGGTATGGTATGAACATAGTCGCCTCGAAATCGCTCGCTTGCTTCACGTCGCCTCGATTCCATCGCTTCTCGCGGTGGTCGGCTTGGGATCAACGAATCGCAACCATCGCCGATCAAATCGGTACGATTGGCTTGCCGCAAAGCATCGCGCACTTCAAAATAGTTTTCAGGCTTGAAAAACTGCATCAAGGCTCGTTGAAGTTTCCGATCGTTGAGTGCCTTTGCGATGTATACCGGCTTTTTGGTGAACGGATCCATGCCTGTATAGTACATGCTCGTTGCAATATCCAGCGGTGCCGGAATGAAGTCTTGAACTTGATCGGGTTTGTAGCCATTTCGCTTAAGGAACAACGCGAGTTCGATCATCGATTCGATCGTACAGCCAGGATGCGAAGCGATGTAGTAAGGGATCAGATACTGTTTCTTGCCGACTTTTTCCGATGTCTCGGTGAACTGTTCGGCAAAGAATTCGAAATCGTCGTTGTCGGGTTTTCGCATTTTGAACAACACATCAGGATCGACATGTTCGGGTGCAACTTTTAGATGCCCACCAACGTGATGGGCGGTAAGTTCTTGAATATACTCGGGCGATAATCGAGCCAGGTCCATTCGAACGCCACTCGCAACCAAGACTTTCTTGATTCCCGGTACTTGTCTCGCTTCTCGCAACAGTTCAATAACTGGCTTATGGTCGGTACCAAGCAGCTTACAAATCTTTGGATGGACACACGACTGTCGTCGGCAAACCGCTTCGACTTCGGGTTTGGTGCATCGCATCTGATACATATTGGCCGTTGGGCCTCCGACATCGCTAACCACCCCTTTGAAATCTTTGTCTTGGGTCATCGATTGAAGTTCATTGAGAATCGATTCCTTTGACCGCGATTGGATAATACGGCCTTGATGGGCGGTAATCGAACAAAATGTGCAACCACCAAAGCATCCTCGCATGATCGTGACCGAGTTCTTGATCATATTGAAGGCCGGAACCGGTTCGGTATAGCTGGGGTGCGATCGACGTGTATAGGGGAGTCCATAGATTCGATCCATCGCAGCTTCACTGATAGGAAGTTGCGGAACATTGCAAACGACCATCTGCGTCGAATGCCGTTGCATCAAACGTCTTGCATTAAGCGGATTGGTTTCGTTGTGGATCATCCGAGTCGCATCAGAAAAGGCCAGTTTATCAGCCACGACTTCTTCGTAGCTTGGCAACTCGATCGCATCGGTTGGAATCGGCTCCGAGGCCCCCAATGCAAAGGCAATTCCTCGCATATCGCGAAGATCCTTAACGCTTTCGCCTTTTTCAAAGCGTTGGGCCATTTCGACAATCGAATTCTCACCCATTCCAAAGGCGACAAGGTCGGCTTTGCTGTCGAGGAGAATACTTCGACGAACCTTATCGGACCAATAATCGTAATGAGCAAGCCGTCGAAGTGAGGCTTCGACGCCGCCGGCAATTACCGGCACACCTTTGTAGGCTTCTCGAGCGCGCTGGCAATAGCCAAGAGTTGCTCGATCAGGCCGCCGACCGATCTTTCCACCGGGCGAATAGGCATCGTCGTTGCGGACTTTTTTATTGGCGGTGTAGTGATTAATCATCGAGTCCATGTTGCCTGCGCTGATTGCGAAGAACAATCGCGGGCGACCGAAGCGTTTCCAATCTTCACACGAATGCCAGTCAGGCTGTGATACGATTCCAACGCGATACCCGGCTGCTTCGAGGACTCGTCCCAAGATCGCCATCGCAAAACTAGGATGATCGATGTATGCATCGCCAGTAATAAAGACGACATCCAACTCGTCCCAACCTCGCTGGCGGGCTTCTTCCATCGACATGGGAAGCGGCAACTTCGCTAACGGACCGGTCGGGGAACGCTTATCACGCCCCAAATTGTCAAGAAAGTTCGAAACGATCGAGGCTGGAGGTGCCACCGAAGGCGGACTAGGTGCGTATACCGGAAGTTGCATAATACGATCGCCAATGCTTTATGAAATGTTCGTAGTGGGCTCGCTCCTTCGTCATCAATGTCTACAGTCTTGAGTGCTTACCGCCGGTCCCTACGTTCGACGAATCCACCTATTGTCGACGTTTTTAGTATCGGTGGCTAGCGCTAACGGCTTTTTAGTAGAATCTTTTACCAGGCCAAGTTTGCAGAAGTTATTCTTGACTGCTTTCTGAGATGGACATCAAGCCGTTTGCTGATCTGTGTACTTGATACGGCCATGATAGATCGCCGTAAGGCTTTTTAGGAGGCTGTGTTTTACCGTTGCCAACTGAGAGAGCGTTAATCCACACTCATCAAACTGGCCATCGGTCAGCCGTTTCATGGCGATTTGGTCGATAAGATTCTGAAGTCGAGTCGGGGTCGGCTCGACCAACGTACGGCTTGCACTCTCGACAGCGTCGGCCATCATGAGAATGGCGGATTCGTGAGTTTGCGGCTTCGGACCAGGATATCGAAATGTGACTTCGGAAACTTCATCCGCTTCGGGGTCATTCTCGAATTTTTTGGCCTCTTTGCGATAGAAGAATTCGACGAGCGTCGTTCCATGATGCTGTTCGATAAAATCGATTATCGGCTGTGGCAAATGATGTTGGCGCGCCAAGTCAGCACCGTCTTTCACGTGCGCGATGATCACCAAGGTGCTCATCGCAGGTTGCAAGGCGTCATGTCGATTCCCGCCCTGAGCTTGATTTTCGATAAAGTAGGTTGGCTTGAACATCTTTCCGATATCGTGAAAGTAGGCTCCAACGCGGGCGAGTAAGCCATGAGCCCCGATACTATCCGCAGCCGCTTCTGCGATCGCCGCTACATTGATACTGTGGTTGTAAGTGCCAGGTGCTCGCTGAGCTAACTGTCGCAGCAATGAATTGCTAGCGTCTCCCAATTCGAGGAGACTCAAATCTGTTTGAACCGAGAAAATACGTTCGACAAAAGGGAGCAAGCCAGAAATCACCAAGCCCGCGACCAAAGTGTAGATCGCATTCTGACCCGCAACTTTCATGAGCTGAACAAGAAAAAACCAGTTGCCCCAAGCAGATTCGGAATGTTCATTGCCATAGGCACCAACGACTGGTACCGCCTCCAAGTCAAACATAACACCATTGATTTGACCAACCAGCGCGCCAACGCCGACCGTAGTTGCTGCCGCGACCAAGGCGGCGGCTGAAGTCACGTAGATCAACCGCTGCCTCGATCGAATTCTACCGAGCAAAAGTGTTGTCGACGCACCTGCCGACATCAGAATGACAAACTCGGCAAGGTCCATTCCTAGCGAGAGTGTAATTCCCAACGAGAGGGCGGCTAGCAAAACCAACGTCACGTTGCGACCATAGGCGATCGTTGCCGTGGCAGCGCAGACGACGACCGGAATCAACTCGGCTCGCCATGGATCGCGAGACATCGCACTGCTCAGCGAAATACAAACGGTAGACAGCCCTAGCAATCGCGTCAGCTTCCACGTGTTGGTGATGAGGGAGCGATCGAATTGGTAGTGAAAGAAGAGTCCACACAGCAAATAAAGGGCAATTAGCATCCCGGCGTAGGCGAGCAATCGAATGGAATACTCGAGCCAACTTTGCTTTGCAATCCAAGCTTCGTATTCTGCTCGCAGAATTTCGATGTCGCTGATGCCAAGCGGTCGACCACCTTGAACCATGGTCGTCTTCGATGGAAAGTAGGCGAACTTCGCGGGCTGCACTTCCTTTGCCCTTTGGCTTCGAGCGATCTCGGTGAGATCCTCTCGAAGGGTCAGCGTTTCAGTCAATTGGCTTTGGATAAAATTACTAACTAAACCGGCGACCACTTCCGCTTCCGGCATATTGAACTCGCGGCGAAATTCTCGAATCATCGCCTCGCGAAGTTTCGCACTGACTTCGGCAAATCGAACACGAGAGACCTCGACATCGACCGCTTTGGATTCTTGCCCGCTTTCAAAGACGCGAATAAAGGCTTGGTTTCCTTCGTCGATTTTGTGCGACAAGCTCTTCAAAAGCCCCGTCTCTTCAATCGGGTCCAGGATGGCTCGCAACACCAAATCCAAGCGTTCGATCTGTCCTTCCTCGCCAATTACCGATTGAATCGCTATCAGTGCATCTTCCGGAATGATACTCGGTTCGGCTTCATTCGAAGGCAAAAATCGATTCAACGAATCTCGTTGTTCGGGCGTTAAATCGGCAACGTGAATATCGCCGCGAAGTCTAAGAATCTGATTCTTGGTTCCGTTTCGAAGCTGAACAATCGGTTGGTTGCGATTCTCATAGAAGCAGATAACTTCTCGCGACGCTTCAGCGCGAAGCGAATCCGTCTTGCCTTTATCGAGCATCTCGAAATAGACACGAGCGACGATAGCCCGCGGTGGGATATACCCTTGGTGATAGGCAAAGGGCGGATTCCAGGCTTCGACTGATAGTCCGATCAGTATCGCGGCAAGAACGGAAATTCCCAGCCGAAGCAATGTTGAGCGTTGCGTCGCTTGTCGCCAGACGTTATTCCACAGGGAATCGACCTGAATCGTAGCAACTCGCTCACTACGTGTGCGTATCGTCGAATTCGAAGACATAATCTTTACCGATCATCCGCCCGAGGCGATGATCCCACTGCGCTACCTGGAGCATCGTACGCCTTTACAATACTCTTCACTAGCGCGTGACGTACAATATCCGTTTCTGTAAGTCGAACAAATGCAATTTCCTTAATTCCTTGCAACCGTTGAGCTGCATCGCGAAGACCGCTGGTAACACCGGGTGGCAAATCGACTTGCGATGCGTCTCCCGAAACCACAACCTTTGAACCTTCTCCCATTCTAGTCAGAAACATCTTCATTTGGGCGACCGTCGAATTCTGTGCTTCATCGAGGATGATGAAGGCGTGATTCAACGTGCGTCCTCGCATGTATGCTAAAGGGATCACTTCGATCGTGTCTTGCTCCATGAGATACTTGACATGATCAAAGTCTACCATCTCATTGATGGCGTCCAGCAGCGGTCGTAGGTAGGGATTCAACTTTGCTTGCAAATCACCCGGCAGATACCCTAAACTTTCCCCAGCTTCGACCGCCGGTCTCACTAGGACAATCTTGCGGATCATGCGAGCTTTGAGGGCTTCAACGGCTGTCGCGACGGCTAAGTAGGTTTTACCGGTGCCGGCAGGCCCAATGCAAAATGTCATGTCATGCTTGCGAATCGCTTCGACGTAAGCCGCTTGACCTTCGGTTCGCGGCCTAATCCGTCGCTGCGGATTTCCGATAGCCACTTCTTGGCGAAACTCTTGCGGTGCGATTCGCTCGCCGTTGATGCGTTCCAACGGAAGCGTATCGAGGATCGGGCTTTTCAACGAAGTGATTCCAGTCTTGACGCCCGTCACACGATGAAGCTGCTCCGTGACTTCTTCAGAACTGATTCGGCCATTGCGATACGCCCGTTCTTTGAGCTTTTCTAAAATCTCGGTTGCTAGTCGAACCGATTCACTTTCTCCCGAAACACGGATTTGTCCGCCTCGATGCGTGATGGCGACCCCCAACTGATTTCGCACTTGTTTCAAGTTCGAATCGTGAGGACCAAATAGCTGCAATACGATCTCGGGGTCAGAAAGCGTTAACGTTGCTTCGGACATGCTTGATTAAATCCAGTGAGCGACGATTCCAAGGTATCCGACAACCGTTGTCGGCAACAAAGAATCCGTGACGTCCCAAATTCCACCGAGACCTGGCAATAGGCTTCCACTATCTTTCGCTCCGACAGATCGTTTGACAACCGACTCGATTAAATCACCGACCAAACCGACCACGCCTAGAAGCAGCCCTACCAGCACCGGCCCCCACCAAACAACCGTCGCCGTAGTGCTCGGTACACACCATGGCATGAACCATTGAAAGTATAGCCATGCTCCTATCATACCAGCTAACAACCCGCCGATCGCTCCCTCGATCGTTTTGCCCGGACTAATAGAAGGACACAACTTGGTTCGCCCCAATGACTTTCCAGTAAAATAGGCGGCCGCATCGGTGATCTTCGTTACTGCAATAATACCGACCAACACCAACATCGCGGAAACCGGAGCTCCCGATAGCCGAATCGAAACCCAAAAAGCTCCTAAGCCACCAGCATATACCGGGATCAGCGTCATTACTGCCCAACGCTCTATTACTTGTGATCGACCAAGCGAGAAGCTGCGTATTGCCGACAACGCGGCCACTCCGCACGCCGCCGTCGCTCCAATTCCAATCCAACCCAATCGACCGATTGGGCAATCCGACGGATAAGGTTTGCCGGTTGCCGCGTGATAAAAAATCGGGATCGACGCGAGAGCAATAATCACAAGGCTCAGGCCCGTCGCAATACCAGAAGAGAATTCGACCTTCTTGTTGGCCAACAAACTGAACTCCCAAGCCGTGCCGCCGACAAATAGGGCCATCACCGGAACCAACCATAGACCAGGCGCAGACAGCAACGGCTGCCATGCATCCATGCCAATCACGAAGAGTACCGATCCGATCAGAATCGCTGCAGAGATTAAACGTCGACCAAGCAAAGGGTTATTGTGCCCAATCAAATGTAGAGGAAATCGATTTGCGTACCACGACGGTTATCTATTATAGACCAAGCCAACAGCCTGCGGCAGCTCCACCTCCAGTTGACGCAAATCGCCATTTTTCGAGATTTCTCGGTGAAGCCACCCCATCCATCGAACTTAACCCACCCCGAAGACAAAACCCTTCGGGTTTTATATTAACATTTTTTCTCGCGATCAACCCCCGAAAGTGCTACCATGACTTTGGCGGACTTGCAATGTTTCGCAGTCGACGAACAGAAGTTTTGTTGAGCGGACTCTTGGCGCTTCCGTTTGGAACATGGGCTCTCGCCCTTGTACCTGGGCGCTTTTGATCGGATTCGTATTGGCTGTCCGAAGGACTAGCCCTGATCTTTCCAGCGAATCACCCCCGTTTCTATGAGCGCAGGTATTAGCAGCAAATCGGCAAGCAACCCGCATGCAAGAGTGAAAACCAACATCGTTCCCATCATTCGAACGCCAAGGTATTCGGAAAGCGCACAGGGAACGAGCCCAACACAGAGAATCAATGCGGATTGGACCACAGCCCGTCCAGTGAATTGAAAGGTACTTTCCAATGCGTCATGACGGTTCTCACCCATCGCCAACTGCAATCGATAGCGATGAAGGAAATGAATTGTATCATCGACGGCGATGCCGAGCGCGATCATTGGAAGACCAAGCAGTTCGTTATCGATGCTCTCGAAGGACCAAACCAACAATCCAACTAAGATTGAAAGTGGAATAAGATTGGGAATTTGAGCTAAAAGACTTATCCGCCACGATTGCAACGCCATCGCCATAATGATGGTTATGGCGATCAGACAAATCCAATTCCCACGAAGTTGACTGTCAATAATTCGTTGAATACAACGACCGACCATCGTCATCGTACCGGTGCATCGCGCTTGGATACTGCCGTCTGCCGGCAACAATTTATCTGTAATCGCTTCGATGCGAGCAGCAATCGCAGCGACTTCCATAAAATCGGTCGGCGAAACTTGGACGTAAACTCGCAGCAATTTGCGGTCGAGAGATACGAATCCTCGAATTGCTGATTCATCGTGCAATTCGATTAGACGCACGCTTGCATCGATCGCGGGTTGTGTTGGTGGAAGGGCGTCTTCCGATTGAAACCGCAACATTTTCCCAAGCGATCGCAATGGCGTTAGGATAGAATGAACAGCTCGAACATCAGAGATCTCTTGTATCTCTTTTTCTATCGAAGCTAAGTACTGAAGAACAGCCGGTTCCGTTGCATTTTGATCGACCATTCTTAACAATAGTTCGATATGGCTTGAACCGCTGAATTCCTGATTAAAAAAATGGCCGCTATTCCGCAGCGAGTGACCTTCAGGGAATCGCTTAGGAAAATCGGATGAAAATCGCATTTCCGTTGCGCTTATGAATACGATCGTGATCAATACGCCGCTGGCGGTCATGATCCAGTAGGGGTAGCGAATACTAACAAAACGGCAGGCATTCACGATACTATCAAAAAAGGCGAGCATCCCCTTCTGAAGTCGATCCGATACGTTCGATAAATGGACCTGCATTCGCAGATAAACTATCGGGCCAAGCGTTTGAAGAAAGAACGCAGCAATGACTCCGACGGCAGCCGCTATGGCAAAGTCACGAGTCGCTGGAACCGGAACTGTCGCCAACGACGCGAATCCGATCATCGTGGTCAACGAGGTCAATACGCATGCACCGCCAACTTCACATATCGTCTTCTCCAATGCGTCAGGAATGCTGTGACCCGCATCGAGTTCGTCACGATAGGTTGACGTCAAATGGATAAAATCGGAAGTGCTGATCGTGATGATTACCGGCGGAGCGGCGGCCACAACAATCATACTGATTTCACCGAAGCAAAAAATAGTAAAACCGATCGCCCAGACGGTTGCGAGGATGGCAATGGTCATTGCGATGATCACGGTTGCAGCATGTCGAAAAATTAGATAGACCGTAGTAGAAATCGCCAGCAAGACGAGCGGTCCAATCAAATAGATCCCCTTGAACATCTCCTTAAAAAGCCAACCTTGAGAAATGATCAAACCCGTCGTGTAGATTTCTTCGCTACCTAGATCGTGATCTCGAATAACATCGACAATCTCATCTCGAAGTCGGATTTGTCGTGTGATGGGAATCTCTCGGCCCGAGGATAGCTTCAAAACAATGCCCCAGCATTCGCCGCTGGCAGAAAGAAGTGTTCCCGCAACGCGGTTATCATGGAGCAAATTGGATCGCAAGTCTTCCATCTCGATCTGTGATTGCTGTTGTTTTGAAATCGGCCAATAGAGCCGACTTCGAGCATTGCCTGTAGGAACTTTCCCACTCAAAAGTTGCTGACGGGCAGCAGCGCGAGCGGCCGTTTCCCCAATGCTCAAGCGTTGCTTTGTCGATGCGGAGGGTAAATCGACAAAGCTGATGGCCTGCTTCACTTCGGGTAGGCTTTCCAAGGCTCGCGACGCTCCTCGAAGAGCGTCCAGCTTAGCCGGTGTAAACAAATCTTGGGCTTGCCGCGATCCAACATAAATCAGATCATCGCTGTCGCCTCCCAATATTTCTGCGATGCGCAGGTTTTCTCGATACTCACTTAGGTCGTCCATAAAGACTTCCAACAGCGAATTGCCGAAAGAAGCTTGAGTCAGAATCTCATAAATCGCCAAGGCGGTGATCAACAAGATGCTCGCAACAATCCATGTACCATGGCAAAGAATCGCTCGGGCAAGGGAACGAGGAAGTCCGTGCGAAGAATCGCTATTTGGTTGCAATTTTTGCAAAGCGCGTGTTTTCTCGATTTGATTCTGTTATCCTGTTTGACGGGAAGTTCTTTTGAATATTAGCTGGATCGTGCTACTTAACTCACAAAATGTTTCGTCGTCACATTCTGACAAAAGGAAATTGCAATCGATCATGGCTGCGACGATCGATTCAACAAGCTATTGTAGGTGCCGTTGTTGTAACGATGTTGGATAGCTTTCTCAACGCAATTTTTCGGTTTAAACCGCTTCCGCTCGGGCAACGCTTTGCAGAGCCAATATCCTTTGTCGGATTCAATGCTGACGAATTCGATGAACAAAAGCGAGATTGTCTTTCCATCGAGGACGACGCAATCACGCGTGCAACGCTACCCGAACAATTTGGCGATTCGCGATTGATTGCGCATCGATCGGCAGCCGATTTCGTCGAAAAGTTCTCCTTATTTGGCGACGGCTGGGGGATGTATGCAACGCCCTCCCTTTCCAAGTTCTATCACGCCATTGGTTGCGATCAAGGTTGGAAAGGCTATTTTGTTCGCGAGTTTGCCAAAGGCAATCTTGGACTCTATTCAGGGAGAAATACAGCGACTGGCTTTCTAGACAAATCTTACGGTGATGTTCCTATCGTCGTGACAGGTTGTGCAACATGCCACTTTGGACGAGCTGCGGGCATGGATGTTCCTGGACTGGGGAATAAGAACATCGATCCCTATGCACTAGGTCAATGGATCGCCACGGCAGACAAATCCGTGTCATGGATGCCGATCGCTGCGACATCTCATTCATCGCTCGAGTTACAGACACGCAGTCTTGAAATGGCTAAGCGACTTTGCAATGAAGACAACGGCAATGCAACGCAAGGTTTAGTACCTGTATCCCTAGTAATACAATGGTTTTATCGGCAGCAGGGTGTCGATTGGCCATCAACGATGACGCCGGGAGCTGTGAAAGTGCCTGCACTTTGGGGCTATTCTGGAAAGTTTCAAAGCGGCATCTTCTGCGATGGAATGGGAGACGGACACAACGCCGCCTGGGCCGGCATGGTCGAATTGGCGGCTGGCAACAACGTCGATAACATTCGAGAAAATGTCGAGAAAATCATTGAAGCAGAACACGTTCTGGGCTTGCTGCTGCCACCGGCGTATCCGAATTCGATCGACTGGAAAAGGGCAAGTCGCGGAAAGTTACTATTTACTGAGCATTGCCAAGTTTGCCATGGTCGATATGCGAAAGATGCAAATGGCTTTCCCGTTTTTGAAACGCCAGTTCACACTAATCTCGATGTTGTGAATACGGACGATGATCGACTCAATATTGTTACCAAGCAATCGATCGAGCTCATCGGTCAAAGTCCACTTAAGGATGTTATTCGAATTAGTCCAAACTATCGGCGAGGCTATTTTGCTCCGCGATTGGACGGAATTTGGTCGCGTTTTCCATACCTACATAATGGTTCAGTTCCGAATATTTGGGCGTTGCTTTCAAAACCGGAGAACCGTCCAAGATTTTTTAATTTAGCCGACGCCGGGGAATCACACCGGTTTGATCCTGATGATCTGGGATTACGAATATTGCCGCCAGGTTCTGTCAGCTCACTTCAATTGCAACTCAAAGCTCGCGCGAAGTCTCGCGAGGTTTATGACACGTCACGGCTCGGACAATCGAATCAAGGTCACGACTTTGGATCGGCCTTATCGAATGAAGAAAAGCGAATGCTGATTGAATATTTAAAGACACTCTAATTTAGTATGACAAAGGAATCACATGGCTTTTGAAGCCTTTAAAGCAAAATATCGCGTGACGATAGAAAACTATTTGACATCAGCTTTTGATCGCTGTGAAGACACCGAAGTCTGTCGCATCGCTAAGTATATTTCGCTGAACGGTGGCCACCGCTGGCGCGCGTTAGTTGCCGCGGCTGCAGGGACGATCTTTCACGAAAACGCCACTCGAATGGTTCTGCCGGGTGCTGCAGGGGTCGAGCTATCGCACTCTGCGTCATTGATTTTAGATGATCTTCCATCGATGGATGACGGCCAAATGAGAAGAGGTCGACCCTGCGCTCATCGCGTATTTCCGATGTGGGCGGTCGAACTGACTCCCGTTTTTCTGGTGACGATGTCGTACGAATTGGCCCTCAGTAACCCACTTGTAAATCCTGATCGTCGCGTCGCAGCGGCTATCGTATTAAGTCGATCTGGAGTTGCCATGATTTCTGGCCAAGAAAACGATGTTGCTCCAACCTCAAATCAAATCGACGAAGCTCAGTTACTGCATCGCTACCGCCAAAAGAGCGGTGCGTTGTATGCTGCCGCCGCTGAAGGTGGCGGGATACTCTGTGGCGCGTCGGACGACTGTGCTAAACGACTAAGAGCGGCCGGAATGTGGCTTGGCCTTGCCTACCAGTTCTTAGATGATGTTGCTGACGCAACCGTGGATCCGACTATCGTGGGTAAGGATACACAAGCCGACGCGAACAAGCTTACTTCGGTACGCTTGTTTGGCGTTGAAGGAGCGACCTCTAAGAGCCTTGAATTTCAAGAGCAGGCGCTAGATGCCATTGAATCCTATGGAAAAGAAGCGGATTACTTGAGGAAGTTAATCACGCAAGCAAGTTGGGCTCCGTCCTGAATACTGCATCGAAAAAGTAGTCAGGAACCGCGTTCTTTACGTTTGATCTCGTGGATTATGCTAACCCAAAACTCGGAAAGTCCATTTCCTCGAGGAGCAAGACTCAGCCACCCTCGATCCGATTTTTTGCTGCGTTGAAGTTGCTGCGGATTAGAAGATCGTTTACGCTTGGCCATACATGGTCTTTTGAAGTTAGTGTTGTATCGCAACCACCGTATCTCTTCATCGCCATCTTTTTTGCAGGAATCGAATAATCACGCTACTATTGTTTGCCTAAAGCGCAGCCTCTAAAGGAAAAACGACATTTTGAGAGCAGTTCTTACGAAGGCCGAGTTCGCTACGATGGAACAATTGTTTTTGTTCAAGGAACGAGGCTTGCCGCTAAAGCCGTTTCCTGGACTTACTGATGACCAATGGGGTATCAAAGCTCATAATCGACCTTGGATCGATCACGTTGGCAATTTTAAGAGTGGCGAAAGAATCGTTGAAGTTGGAGGGGCATACAGCCTGCTTCCAGAATATTTGTCAGAACAATATGGAACAGAGAGTTGGATTATCGATGACTTTGGTGGATACTCGAACGAAACCGATCTTTGGCAGCGTTGGGGCAATCCTGATGATTGGATCGCACAGCATCCTGCAATCCGTTACATCAAAAAACCAGTCGGCATGTTTGATCCAGAGCTTCCAAGCGACTATTTCGACTGTGTTTTCTCCGTCTCGACGCTCGAACACATCCCGATAAATTTATGGACTGCCATTTTCCAAGACATGCTTCGTATTACGAAGCCTGGCGGTCGGCAATTTCATTGCATTGATATACCGCGATATAACTTCAAGAAATCGTTTCTCTGGACTCTTTGGACGTGTTTGCCGGGAAGTTATCTATACAAGGCGCATCCGATGCGATTGTGGAAACAAGCATTGAAAAAATCAGGAGTTCGCTTCGATACAAAATGGCCGAGCATGAGTTTCAATTTCGATGCGAGCTTGATGTCAGAGTCCGCAGACGTTATCTTTCGTTTCTATCCTCCGAAAAATAAGTCCAAATCGTGGCCTGCCGGTGGATACTCGCTACTCATTGAGATTCATCGAGAAGCTTAGGCATCCTGCCGCCGAGTACCCCTATTTCGCGGTCGCTAAACGGTTAGCCCTTGGCTACATACTGACATCGATAGACTGGCAGACCGTTGAGCCGAGTTCTTCGTTCGAAATGCGTTCGATAATCCATACTATGCGTTGAAACCGGTTCGTCGACAAAACGAGGGCCGACGAGCGTTGTTACTTCAGCCAATAGCTCCAGCGTGGATTCGTAATAGTCGAGAACATCAGTCCAGAAATGCAAAACACCGTTGGGCTCGAGAACTCGCTGAATCGACTTCAGCATGCGATCATTCAAAACGCGACGCTTTTTATGTCGAGCTTTCCACCATGGATCGGGAAAGTAAACATGGACGGCTGACAGACGTTGGTCCGGAACATCGCGAGACACGACTTCGACCGCGTCACAAGCAAAAAAACGACCATTCTCGATCGACTGCTCTTCGAGTCGTTTCTGCGCCAGTTCCGCGTACTTGACGGCCAATTCAAGCCCTATGAATCGAGTATCTGGATCGCGAGCGGCAGCTTCGATCATAAAGAGCCCCTTGCCGGAACCGACTTCGAGTTCGATGCGACCTGGCGCTTCGAGCATCGATTGCAAGACCGATTGATCGACCGGATTCCTAAAATAACCTTGTGGTCGATTCATCAATCTATTTTTTCACAACCCAAATGTTGCGGAAAACGACAGGATTTTTATGGTTCTGAAGGAATAGTGGGCCGGCGGCATTGGCTTCTTTGTTTTTGCCCTGAGTCTGTGTCGGCAATTCCAAGTCTTGATGAATAACGACTCCGTTGTGTCGAACCGTAACATGAGCATTGGTTACCTTGCTTCCTTGATCGTTGTATCTCGCCGCTACAAAATCGATATCGTACGTTTGCCAGCTCAGTGGCGGAAAGCACATGTTGAACTTTGGTTCGGAGACCTTATAGATTCCACCGCATTCATTGTCCTTGCCTTCGAGTCCAAACGAATCAAGGACCTGTACTTCATAGTATCCTTGTAGATAGACACCGCTGTTACCGCGTTTTTGGCCCCGCGACAATGGCATGTATGGCGTGCGGAATTCGATGTGAAGTTGGTGGTCGAGAAAATGCTCTTTGGTCTCACATCCGACGCTCAACGTTTTCTCATCCGTAAGTTTCCCATCTTTAAAGGCATCGGCATTGCTCCCATCAAAGAGAACGCTTGCATCTTTAGGCGGTTTTGCTCCAAGTGTCGGGCTTTGACGCTGTACCTTGATAAGCTCTGCGAGTATTTTATCGCTTGCATCGTAGATGGAAAGCGATGCCTTTTCGAGTTTCACCGAAAATCCATCGCTGCGACCTCGAGCCCATTCGCCATCGATCCGCGCGCGAACGGATTTCGTGCCGATCTCTTTCCGAAAACCGTCACCGGGCAAGCCACCGGGCAATAGAAATACGTCGAACTCTTCACTACCCAGCGAAATAACTTGCGCAGCATAGGCTCCTCCCCAAGGTTCGACGATACCGACGAATTCGCCTTGAAGAGCATAATCCTGACCACCATCCTTCGGCGTCAAGAAAGCTTCGTCCGCGCTGCTGGTTAGGCAGCACAAAGCGCTCGATATGAAAATGACGCTCGGTAGAAGCATTAGCGTTGATTGAAACATGTGGCGATCATCCGAGTAAGCGATTGCGAGTATCGTGTCGTATAAAGTGTCTTAAAATCGACCGCCGCGACTGTTGCCTTGACCGGCTTTTGCACCGGCACCGATGGCACGGAGGACACCTTCTTCAATCGAAATGCGAATGACGGCACCGTGCGGAACAAGCTGGCTTTTGATGGTCAGCATATCTTTATCGGCATAGTTCTGCGCGCCTTGAATCATCGCTTCGACGATTGGCGACGGATCTACGCTTTGAAGGTAATCGAGCAGTGGTCCTACTTCGATCGACATAGCCACGGGTGAACCTTGTGTTGCAGGCTTTCCGGCAATCCGATCCAAGGCCGCTTTCAAATTCGCCTCCGCTTGACTGCCTAATGCCAACACGACTTTCTTATCGGATGTGGCGATCGCAAAATGAATCGTATCGGAAAAGATCTTTCGGGCTTTTTCGTCTGCATCGCTTGGGAGCTTTAATGTTCCGATGTGAACAGACGAGCTTTGGTGAGAATAGGCGTTGAATTTGATCTTAGGCGCGTCTGGTGCTTGTGACATGGCCGCACTCACTTTTTCGAGTGAGGCTGCAAGCTGCTTACCATCGGCGACGCGAGAGGCCGTCACGATATTCAATCCCGATTGGAACGTCACGGATGCAGCTCCATCCACGTTCCCGTCTTGAATACCTTTGATGACAAGCAGCTTAATTTCTTTGATGAATTCAACTGCCGCTTGCGAATTTCCTGATTTCGGGACGTTCTTAATCGCGGTATCAAATGCGGCGTTGACAGTCTGTTCGATTTGCGGGATTTGCGATGGGTCGAGCACTTCTGAAAAAGACAATGCGATTGTCTGACCATCCATAGGCAATGCGGAAAAATCTGTTTGGGCCGTTGCCGATCGAGCGATCTGGGCATCGAGCTTCGAGCCGGCGATAAACTCCGATGCTACTTCTAAGTAAACCTGCTTGTTAGGAGAATCGCCGAGCAGACCAATCACGACTTGCTTGGTATTTCTGATCATGTCTTCGATCTCTTCAATTTGTGTCTTTTGGATTTGCTGCGAAACCTGAATACCAGCTCGACGACCAGCGATCACGGCTCGCTCTTCGTCGGTGCTCGCTTGTGCTTCAGCTTCCTTCAGTTCACGCTCTAGTCGAAGAACTTGTTGAGCATTGGCGCGCTCGAATGCTTCCTTCATCTGGATAAGCAATTTATCGCGAAGTTGGGCAGGAATGCTCTGAACGTCCAACTTGATACCGACGTCGTAACGCGACGAGAGATTTTGAAGCAAGTCTGAGGGGACTTGTTTGAATTCGTTCGCCACCCCTTCTTGTTGGGCGACGATAAGCCAATCGTTAACTTGTTTAGCAAACACCGTTTGTGGGCCAACGCTGATAGTGTAAAGTCCATTGCCCAATTCCTCGGGCTCGCCAAAATTTGCCAGGCTTGCAAAAAATGTTTTAAGATCCGAAATCGGCAGCATGACAACCGGAGTTGGGTTGCCTTCTCCATTCAACGAAACGGCCACACCAATCGGTCGCGAGCGATCTAAACCGCCGGTATAGAGATCGACAAGCGTCGTGGCTAAGCCACTGATTTCGGGCTGATTTACTGCTCGAAGAATATAGGTTGCGTGCTCCTTGAGTTGCTCGATTTTGCTGATCGAGACAATCAGCGTGGGTTGTCCGATCGCCGTCGCAACCTGAGAACGATCCTGAGCGTTCGAAAAAGAGATCGCCGCTACAACGACGAAAATGCTACAAAATGCCCGAGCAACGGACGAACAAAGCAAACGCATAACTTATTATCCTTGTGTTATCGTAAAGTCTGACTGTCGAGGGCATTAGTGTATCAAATTGTGAGAAACTGACGATTGCTAATTACGCAACGGTAGATAGCTAGTCCAAATAGTTGTTTGCGTCGCTGTGGCGGAATCTTCAACGCTACCGCTGATGGATTGGCGGTGGGAAGGTTAAATTATCTATCACGCAAAAATTACGCAATATTACGCATGCTGAAAGCTTACGCCACCCGATTTTTTATGCGGATTTTGGGAGAAACACTGACTTTTTTTGCTTGTTCGGTAAAAAAGCGATTACTAAATTCAGGCTCCAATAGATCGCGAAAATCGCGATTCCGTATGGCATCGCAAGGTCGAAACCGACATCGCGATGCTTGGAATGAGTGAGCGGTTTGTCGGGTGCGTCAGGTAGAAAGCGCACATTGACCTCGGCACCCATTGCTGGCAATCCATAAATGTCTAACGATCGGACGGCTATTTCGTGCTCTCCGCCACTTGAGTCGACGTACCCCAAAACGTATTCGGTAGGGAACGGTTCTGGCGGCGGCGGATTGGTAGAAATCACAGTGGCCGCAACATCCGGCACGTTATTCCATTGGCTTTGTAGGTCAATAGCCCGCCAAACCAACGCCCCCATGGCGATCGTCATACAGACCAACAGCAATCGCGAGAGCGGGTTCGGCTTGACTGGAGCGACCTTCGATTCGTTAGCCATTCCTGCTTCGGATAGCCGCCGTTGTTCCACCGTCCATTGACCCGTTCCGATTCGCGGCGAGCGTTCAGGATCGCAGAGATGGACGGTTTCAATTTCGCCGCGACCCAACGACAAACCTAGCCCAAGTGACGTGATCCAGAGCGTCCCGAACATCAGCAGATCGGTATCCGATTTCGGTTTCTCGGTTCGCTGCCCAGCTTTCGCTTGCTCTTCGTCTTCATAAAAATCGCACCAAAGTGTTTCCGCCGGAGGGATTTTGAGAAGCTCGACGATCTGATGGACCGGCTTGCCATGAACTTGCATCGGGCCGAATCGAAGTCGCCGATCGTCGATATCCATTCTTGACAATGCATACGGGGAGTGACGTGTAAAGCTGAACGTCGTTTCGATATCATCGAGGTACAGACCTGGATCGTCGTCTCCCAAATCCTCCTGCATATCTGCCTCTAAGTCGACATCGTATTTCAGAGCTTCAAGAATTTGATATATCTGACTGCGAGGTAACCCCAGGACCAACGGACCCATCCCGTGACCTAACTCGACGGACCAAAAATCGTCGTTGGGCATAAGTTTGACTTCTTTCAGTTTGATCTAATTTCTGTCAGTCTGATTGGATGCGGCCGCACTTTTCGTTTTGGCTCGTTTGCGTTTTGGCGATTCCTTAGTATCCGGTGATGCTGCATCATAGTCAGTCCATTCGCGGTTCGTTTTACGGCTGGCTTCGCTCGCAACGGGTTTCGTTTCTTTAGCTGGGGCTTTAAGAACGTTCGCACTCATGTCGTGCCACTGCTGAACCATACGGCTGACGATCTCCGGATGTTTTACGGCGACATTATGCATCTCGGTGCGATCGGCTGCCATATTATACAATTCCCATGGCTGGCTCTGAAAGCTCACGATCTTCCAATCGCCATCGCGCAAGCCTCGATCGCTTGAAAAGAGCAAGTGAATCGGCGGTCGCTTTGAGATCGTTCCCCCATCGATAATTGGCTTGAGCGAAATTCCAGCCAGCGGCGTTGGCTCGCGTCCAGGAAACGATTTTGGGATAACTGCACCTGAGACTTCGGCAAACGTCGGCATGACGTCGACGAGATGGGCCGGACTGGAGACGATCGAGCCCGATTGAGCCTTCATGCCCGCCGGCCAACTCAAAATCGCTGGTGAAGAGATACCGCCTTCAAATTGATTTTGCTTATAGAAACGAAACGGAGCATTGCGCGCCCATGCCCAGCCTGTGCTATCGCTCCAGGTAACCGTTGGATGGAACGGTTCGCTATCGGGCGAGCTGCTACGTCGGTCATACGGACACGCTCCATTATCGGAAACAAAAAGGATCAGCGTATTGTCGATTTCACCGGACATTCTAAGATCCGCAAACACGCGACCCATCTCCTGATCGACGCGATCGATTAGGGCAGCGTAGGCCGACATGCGGTGCGATTCCCACTTTCGTTGATCCGTCGATAGCGTGTCCCAAGCCCGAACATGGTCTGGGCGCGGTGGGATTTCTGTATTCTCCGGAAGTAGACCAAGCTTCTTCTGTTTTGCAATGCGCGCATCGCGTATCGCATCCCAACCTTCGTCGTAACGACCCAGGTACTTCTTGTAGTCGGCTTCCATAGGTTGCAGCGGGGCATGAGGCGCATTAAACGCCACGTAGAGAAACCAAGGTTTTTTTTCTTGACGTGCATCTCCAAGGAACTCGATTGCATGATCCACATTGGCGACGGTCGTATAGAAGCCTGTTGAAGGGACCGTCCACGGCTGACCATTGAACCGAAACGTCTTGTCGCCTAGATAGTAATTCGTTGCACCCGACAGATGACCAAAATAGCGATGGAATCCAAAATCAGTTGGCTCCTTATCTAAATGCCACTTCCCTGCCATCGCCGTAAAATAGCCTGCCGGGCCAAGTACTTCCGGAATCGTCACCGCTCGTTTGAGACTTTCATCGCCCGCTTGTCGACACCATCGACCGGTCAGCAGACTCACTCGCGACGAATGGCACTTGGCTGTGTTATAAAACTGCGAAAATCGGATACCGTTGCCGGCGAGCCTATCGAGATTAGGCGTTTCGATTTCACTGCCATAACAGCCGAGATCCGAAAATCCCAGGTCGTCAACCATTACCAGCAAAATATTGGGCGGTGCCGAGAATACGGATGCCGAAGGAATCAACGAAACGACCAATGACAAGCAAATGGAGAATATTTTCATTTCAATGGCTAACACTTTGGCTCTTCCGCAGAATCTGTGGGGCAAAATTAACTATTTATCGTTACGAATAGAAAACCGAAGTTTCAACGGATGCCCGTTTCGCATTGGATTTTT
>JAWXCK010000016.1:0-4045 GCA_034408855.1 Pirellulaceae bacterium | reverse complement strand
GCGCGTCGTGCTGATTGTTCACTAGCTTGCGCGTCGTGCTGGAGACCTATCCTACGGTTTATCTTGTCACTTTCAATGCGTCGGCGTCGACGTAACGCAAATGGACGACACCGATTAGATTGCCCACTTTGACACCAGAACGTTCAGTAAGATCGACGCCGACTTCACTACCGGCCTGGGTTCCCAGGGCACCGGAACCACCGCGCGAGCCGGACGCTGCGGCATAAAACGCAACCGTGATCAAGCCGATCTCGTCGCTAAAGTTTTGTCTCGCGGCCAAAGATTTCTCGGCGTCGACGATCTCGAAACTACGCCATTTCCCGCTGGCTCCCGTCGTCGTTGCGAAGCCTGCGACGGTCCATACGGCGGGGCCACCTTTCAATCTTGGATCTTTCGGGTCCAGGACCCATGCTCGGGCTTCGCTAAGATTGACATGCGACCCCCATTCTTCGGTGATCACCCCTTTCACCTTTTCCTTCTCTGGCAAAGTGTTTAAACCGTCAATCAGCAGTTTCATCAACACTGGAGAATCTTGCTTGCCGGCCACTCGGATCTCATACTTTTCGCCTTTGCGAACGGGGATAAAATAATCGTTGCCACGAAACTCGCCTTTGCGGACTTGGCCGTTGATGAGCATCTCGACTATGAACGGAAACGTCGGATCTTGAAGTGGATGCGAACGTGAGCCCTCAGCCCGCTGGTCGACGCGAACTAGGACTTGTGTTTCGGGGCTCGAATCAACTTCACCTTCGTCGTGATACTCGGGCCGACGATCCTCGGGTCGGACCACGACACTTCGCCCCAGCATGGCCCATTCGCTTTCATTCAGAGCGGCCGAGCCACCGACGGTAACTCCCAAATCCTCGTCGTTCTCCGTTTGCTGCATTTTGCATTGCAGTTGAACGAATCGCCCCTGACGGGCCAGCAGCGAACCGACCACGATCACTGGCATACCCCCCACGTTCTTGGATAGATCTTTCAAACTGCGAGCCGATCCCAAACTTGCCAATTGGAAGTTCTGCTTATGAAGGGCCTCCTGAATACGCCGTCGGTCGAGGACGCTGAACTTGCCGGCTCCTTGCTCTTGAAGGTTCCGTTCGAGTGTTTCCGCGCAATATTTTCCTAGCAATCCAAAGTTGGCACCTAACCGTTCGTCGCCGGAGGGAGTCTGATTGAGGAACTCTAAGACGCCGACTTTTCCAAGACGACGTTCCTCGAGGGCATACGCGAGTTGCTCGGCGACATCCTCGAGAACAGTCTTTAGAGGTTGTGGCTTGATCCGCACGACATCGGGAACTCCGTCGATGCCGGTGCGTACAATGCGGACCGGCGTTTGTGGGCGTGAAAAACGGGCCTCGGCCGTTCGTTTTACGTTGCGCGAAACAAACTCGTAGAGCTCGTCGATATCGACACTACCGCCGCGATTTTGATCAGCATGTCCACGTAGTCCTTGATTGAGCCAGTAGCTGAAGAGCGACTGCTCTTTTGCAGCCCAGATCTGGCTTTTTTCGTCGGCTTTGGAGCTGGCGATGGTGACGACGCGATCGAGGTCCTCGAACTGGGCACCGAGTTCGTTGGCGTTGACGCTGCGAGATTCTTCGCCTTTCTCTGATCCGGCGTGGCAGGCATCGAGGATCAAGAGTTTGAAGGCCGCTTTACAATTGGCAAGCTGTCCACGAAACCACTCGACGGGAACTCCGCTGGCCGTGGGATCGGCTGGATCGCATTCTAACGGGGCCAAATAAAGTTTACCTTCTTTATCGCGAAAACCATGTCCGCTGAAATACACGATCATCGAATCATGTTCGCCAGGTTTCGATAGCCATTCTGGGAGCTTCGCAATTAGACTCTCTTTCCGAGGTTGGAGTCTCGGCTCGGTCCGCTGGTCGGTAATCTCGAGTATGTGATCGCGTGGGACGCCGGCCCTGATAACCAAGGTATTTGCAATTTGCTTGACATCATTGACAGTGAACTGCAGAGGACTGGCTCGCTCGTATTTTTCAACACCGATCAAGATAGCCCATTGCTGAGGCTTCGCTTCCTCGCTTCTCGCAATCGACGCCAAAGCCAAAGCCAAGGCCATCAAAAAACAAGACATGCGAGCGTATTTGGTAAATGGTAGATGCATGATATGGCCCTTCTTATTTAACGGTCGATGGATCGGATGCGTCGTTCGTAAATAGATGTGTAGGTCGTACGTGAATGAAAGCTTTGGCTTCCGTCGGGACAAGCCCGACGGAAGCAGGCGCCCATCGGCTGATCGCTGCGGCTGTCTCTGCGTATTGCGTCATAGAGAATCGAAGGTGGTGCTGGACGATTAAGGAATGAGCTGGATTGGCAGTAAAGCGGTATCGATAAAGGTTGGTTCCTGTTCGCGACCAGCGTTGGCCTGGCGAAGCAATTGCTGCATACGCTGGCGAGTGTATTCATAAGCCTCATGAACGAAGACCGGATGCTTTCCCGGCTTCTCGAACAACTCGACCAGACAATGGGTAAACCACATCGTTTGATCGCTTGTTCCTTCAAACTGACTTTGCTCGTCGGCCGCGCACGAAGCCATCACAATCACGTTTAATTGAGAAATATCTTTGACGCGTGCAGCTTCATCGAATAGCAAATTGGCTTTGAGGGTTTGTCCTTTGCCTGTTACAAAGCCACCGCCGTGGCAGGTATCGAGGATCACGACCACTTGGCGTCCGCATAACTCTTGAAGCCAACGCGCAAACGTATCGTCCAGGATACTCGACTGTTGGGCGCGGGCCAGTCGTTCGGCAAGGGACTGCTGCGCCGTGCCCGCATCCAGATCATACGGGCAAAGCGCCTCATCTTTTCCATCGGGTTCGGCTGGGCTGTCCGTATCAAACTGACCGGCGTGGCCTGAGAAATAAACAAACACGAGATCGCCCGGTTTTGTCACATGAGGCAACCATTGCGTAATCGATTCTTCCATCGCGATCTTTGTCGCTTGTTCGTTGATCAGCAATCGCGAGCGTTCGGGTGTAATGCCTCCCGTGGCCAGCATGTGACGATGAAGGACTCGAGCCGAGTTTTCGAGTTCGATGTGCGTTGCGGCAAGTTCCGGGTGCTGGTACTTACCGATGCCGATAAACAACCCAAAGCGCTGGGCCGGTGGAGTCGGTGGTGTGGACGGCAACTTGATCGGTTTCGGTTCAGTCTGAATCCGTACTCGATGCTCAGTCCACGTCTGCGGTTCGTTCCCTAGTCGTACAGCCAGTTTTGTCAAAATATCTCGACTTACCGACGGAGCGCCCGAGGCCGATGTCCGCAATGCATCGAGTTCGGATAATTGCTTTGTGGAGGCGATGACTTGCAACACTTCCTCACCGAAAGGAGCTTGAATACGAAAGCGAAAAGACTGATCGTCCGACGGAATCTGTACCTTCTGCCCTCTCACTATGAATGAATCTTTGACGGCAGGGTTAGGAAACAGAAGCGCCGAATTATCGTCCGCTTGATGATACAACAGATAGAGATAGGCCGACTCTTCGGACTGAAAGGTGATCGACAGCAGATCGCCCGCTTGGTAGCGACCGTCTGCATGATTCACCAACACGCCAGCCAGAAAAGGCGGTTGCTCATTGAATAACGTGGCACCAGGGAAAGTCTTTTGCTTTCCAGCGACAACCTCATCGGCGACGCCGTTGATTGACAGGTTCAAAACCAACGGCATGGCAACCAACATGTTGCATATCTGGCAGAGGCGTTTTCGGTTGTTAGTTGGCATTCTCATGACATGTTCTCCAGGGCAAAGCAGTTTGACCAACGCGGCTCTGCATTTCATATCCGTAGAACGGGCACTTTTGCCCGTTCATGCACTCGGGCAAGAGAGCCCAAGCTACGGTATGCATTACGGTTTCAAAAAGACGGGTTTACCAGCATAGTTGTAAAGCTGAGGGATATGTGGCGATAACGGTTCGTGACCGGCTGCCCGACGTCGGGCATTGTTGGAATGAAAGCGTTCGGATTCGAAGTACCCACGCATCCCGGACAGACAATCCTGGTACGCTTGATTGATTTCTAAAGG
>JAWXCK010000015.1:0-12114 GCA_034408855.1 Pirellulaceae bacterium | reverse complement strand
TTGGTTTTTGTAATCACTCAGTCCAGTGTTTTCCTTGTATTTCACGGCTAAAATCGATTGCGGATCACGAAAACCACCCACAGTTTCTGCGGAAGAGCGACAATAAATTAGTTTTCGAAGTGCTTATTTTTCAGAGGATAGCTTGGACAATACTTCGTCGAGCATGGCTACTAGATAATCGGAGTCGTCATTCGTAATGCACATCGGCGGCTTTATGCGAAGCGTATTCCCAAAGAGCCCGCCTTTGCCGATTAAGACTTGCCGCTTCTTCATCTCTTCCATCACCGTTGCCGCTTCGACTTTGGCAGGTTCCTTCGTCACTTGGTCTTTGACCAATTCAACTCCGAGCATCAAACCAAGTCCACGGACCTCGCCGATGATCGGATGCTTGCTTGCGAGCGATTCCAAACTCGCTTTAAGGTGTGCGCCGACCTTCTCGGCATTCTGTTGAATGCCTTCGGCGTCAATAACTTCGAGCGTCGCCAATCCTTGAGTCATGCTGATCGGATTGCCTCCAAAAGTATTGAAGTGAACGCGCCGCGTCAGCACTTCTGAAATGGGTTCCGTAGTCGTCATTGCGGCCAATGGAGCGCCGTTGCCGATACCTTTTGCCATCGTGATAATATCTGGCTTGACGTCCCAGTTCTGATGTGACCAGTAGTGCTTGCCGGTCCGTCCAAAACCGCCTTGGACTTCGTCGGCAATACAAAGTCCACCATGCTCTCGCACGATGTCGTAGACAATTTTAAAGTATTCCTTAGGAGGCACGACCGCTCCCCCGACGCCTTGAATCGGTTCACCGATGAAACACGCAACTTCACCGCACGTTTCGTACTGAATGACATTCTTCAGATCGTAGGCGCAGCGAACGTCGCAGGATGGGTAAGTCAATCCATACGGGCAACGATAGCAGTAACCGGCATGGGTATGATGTATCGACGGAGCGGAATTGGATTTGAATTTCCAATTGCCGTGAGCGGTGAGCCCCATCGTTCCACTGGTTCCGCCGTGATAGCCGTTCCGCAACGCAATCACGGCAGAGTTCCCAGTGAATTCACGAGACGAAAGGATTGCCAATTCGTTGGCTTCGCTACCGCTGTTGGTAAAGTAGGTTCTCGACAATCCTTGCGGCATTTTTTCCGCAAGTTTTTGCGCAAATAACGGTAGGGTTGGATGGAGATAGATCGTGGTCGTATGTTGCAGTTTTTTGTTTTGCTGAGCAACTTTTTCCATCACACTCGGATGGCAATGCCCGACACTGACGGTAACAATGCCGGCGAACGCATCCAAATAGCGACGCCCGGTTTCGTCGTAAACATACTGCATGTGTCCTTCGACGATCATGAGCGGGTCTTTATAGAACGTAATCACGCCGGGCGACACATATTGGCGTCGTAAGGCGATGACTTCATCGCGAGTTGGACCGGTATAGGGGATGGGCCGATGGTCAACTATCGGAAGCTGTCGCTTTGTTGATTTCGACGATGGTGTAATTTCTGCGTTCATCGATATCTCGATTATTCGAAGGGCAAATACTAGTCGCTCGTTTTTCGTGACACGATGAACCAGGGGCTAGCGGGTTGTGCTGTTAGCCTGCGCCTTTGGCTGCGGGGTTAAACGATGATTCTATGCCAATCGATGGTGGTTTGCATCAATCGATGGAACCATTTTAATGTTATGTCGGTTTTGCAGGCCAATCACAATCACCTTGAACGAACCAATCGCCACCGATTCCCTTCTTGCGAACGTTTTTAAGAGGGATCGCCTGTCGCATCCATTCTATTCCGCGTCCTGTAATTGGGACATGGTTTGGCGTTCCACCGACGAGCTTGGTCGCGATGTAAACGTGCGTTTCATCGATCAATTGCTGGTCAAATAGGGCACCAATCAGCGTAGGGCCGCCATCGACAAGAATATTCGTTTGTCCTCGCCGAGCCAGCTCCTTGAAGACACTCCGAAGTCGCTCGTCGGATGTCGTTGATTCGTCGAACCAAACTTCACAGCCAAGTGCGCGAAGTCGGTCGATGGCCGACGGAGCGGATAACGGCCCGCAGCATATCATCGTCGGAAACTCGCGAGCCGTTTGAACGAGCTGGCTCGTCTCTAACAACCGTGCTCGACTGTCGAATACGACCCGAGTCGCGATGCGCTGGCCGGTCGGTCGAGCAGTCAACATTGGATCGTCTTGGAGGGCCGTTTCGATGCCAACGCAGATCGCGTCTACTCGGCCTCGCGTTTGATGGGCATGCTCTCGAGTCGATTCTTGGGTGATCCATTTCGAATCGCCGGTGTGGGTTGCCATTCTTCCATCGAGCGTCATCGCCCATTTGGCGATAACCCATGGGAGCGCCGTGCTTTGCCGTTTCAGATAGGGAGCGACCAATCGTTCGCATGCTTCACGTTCGATACCGACATCAACGGTAATTCCGTTCTGGCGAAGGGCTTCGATTCCGGTGCCTGCCACCGCTGGAAAAGGGTCTTCAATCCCGATGACCACACGGCTGGGTTTTCTTTCGATAATGAGATCTATGCACGGCGGCGTCTTGCCGAAGTGAGCGCATGGCTCGAGTGTGACGTAGAGCGTCGAGCCTTGCACGGTCGCCGCATCGAGTCGATTAATAGCGTGAACTTCTGCGTGCGGACCACCGAATCGTTCGTGATAACCTTCGGCGATGACATTAAAATCGTTGACTACGAGACAGCCGACCATCGGATTCGGTTCGACAAGCCCTTGGCCTTGATATGCAATTTGAATAGCTCGAAGCATGGCGAGCGAATCAAACGAGAATTCGTCAGATTTGCGATCGTCGTTCATCTTGCTACCAATACCGTTCAACAATGATTTGCCCAGGTTGTTTGGGTTTCTGTCGTTTGAGTCCTTGATCCGATAGCATCGATTCCATTTCGTTAAGCATATCGGGGTTGCCGCAAAGCATGACGGCGGTGTCGTCCGGCGAAATCTTTTCGTTGGCGGCTGCTTCTAACGAACCGTCTTGAAGTTTGACTGTGGTTCGTCCGCTCAGTTTTCCCGGCAGTTGATCGCGCGAAGTGACTTGAAGGAATTTAAAAGCAGCTCCACGGGACGCTTGCATCGCTTCGAACTCGTCCGTGTAGGCTAGATCAGAAGCATGGCGAACACCGTGAACTAAAACGATCTTTTCGAATCTAGCCCACGGTTCCGGCGTACGCAGCATGGCTACGTAAGGTGCCAATCCGGTCCCCGTTGCGATCAACCATAGGCATCTCGATTCAGGGACATGCGGCAGAGTAAAACTTCCGGCGGGTTTTGCGCTTACATCGATCGACGAACCTTCGGGACTGTCCCAAAGTCTCGGTGTGAGTTCGCCACCATCGACTCGAACAATAAAAAATTCGAGCGTATCGCTATGCGGAGAAGCGACGGAATAGGGGCGATGCAAATGTTTTACAGGGTCAGAAAAACCAACTTGCAGGAATTGGCCTGGTTCGAATTTGGCGACGCCTGGGCAATTGATTGAAAGAGTAAACAAGCCATCGGACCAAATCTGTTTACGAACGATTTGACCGGAAATCCATTGGAGTGCCATCGTGACTAAATAAAACGGTAGGAGCAGAAGAAAAATGCGAACGTCGCGGGTTTTAGACGATAACAGTTATTGCGAGCAATTGCTACACGGGCAAAGATTCGAATGTCACCAAGGAAATTTTAGTTTAAGGAACCATGCGTCGCTCAAAGCAATAGATCGAACTTAGTTCGAGGGGAACTTGACGCTGAACTACGCAATTCGCTCGACGAGTGGCTTTCCGGCCAAACCGGCGAGGAGATTTTCGACGGATAATTCGGCCATCTTTCGTCTTGTCTGGACGGTAGCGCTTCCAAGATGAGGAGTCAACGTCACGTTATTTAAGCTTAATAGTGGGTGGTCCCGCGGCAACGGTTCCGGTTCTGTAACATCCAATGCGGCCGCAAAGATTTTTTTTGCCAACATCGTTTCGGTCAACGCTTGAGTGTCTACAACGCCGCCTCGGGCGATGTTGACCAAGGTTGCCGTAGGTTTCATCAATGCCAACTCACGATAACTGATCATATTCCGAGTCGCATCGGTCAGTGGAACGATCAAGACGACAAAATCACTCTCGGTCAGCAAATCATCGAGCGTTACCCACCGGGCAATGAAATCTTTTTCAACGACCGACCGCGGCGTTCGATTGTGATAGAGAATCTGCATATCGAAGCCACGAGCTCGCTTTGCAATCTGCGATCCGATGTTTCCCAACCCGACAATTCCAAGTGTTGCCCCATGGACATCTCGACCATGACGCTCACCGGTCGCAAAGGCGACGACGTCCGGTCGTCGAGCGTACCGATCACCCTCGGCCAATCGACGAGCAGCGGCCAAGAGCAATGAGAAAGCTAGGTCGGCAACAGCACCGTCGAGCACGCCTGGCGTATTTCCAACGGGTATTCCACGCTGCCGAGCAGCGTCGAGATCGATGTGATCTACACCAACTCCATGATTCGAGATAACTTTTAAATTTGGAAACCGATCCATCAAAGCCGCATCGACTTTTCGATGCCCGTAGCAGTAAATACCATCGATTGGTGATTCGGCCATATCGCACGTATCCCAATTTACAAACTCGACCTTTCCTTCGAGCAACGACTCGATAGTTGGATTGAGGATCGATTGCGAAACCACACGTGGAAGTTTGGCCGAAGCATGCATATTGTTTTCGTGCCGGTTGTGTTTCGTGAAGCGATGAATCAAGACGGCGATTTGTTTAAGGCAGACTGTAATGATCTTTTTCCGTTAATCTCCTTTTCAGCAGATCAATTTTAGCGCGAGAGCGTTCGAGAATTGGATCGCGTACCGGCACCGATTCGCTAGTCATTTCCAGATCGACCACCAGATTCTCGCCACCAAGAATGACATTCATGACTGGAGCGATCCATAGTCCCGCACTCACGACAAATCGTATGCACACTTGCTTAGTCATGAAAACTTCCTCGACATCGACACTATTGAGAGACGGCCTTTTTCTTGGTCTTACCGGCTTTACCAGCTTTCGTCGCATTTTTTTGTCGATTCGGAATCCACGACGGTTCCACTAACGTTGCATTCCATTGATCCCAATCGCTTGCAAGGGCTTTGAATTTTTCGGGTTCTTTTCCAGCCAAGTTTACTTTTTCGCCGATATCCTCTTTCAGGTTGTAAAGTTCCGCATTTTCGGTAGTCACTTTGCTTCGGCGTTCGACTCCTTCCACGCCGAGACTACCGATTCCTTTGACCAATTTCCAATCGCCGCTTCGAATCGCGATCTGCTGGCCAAAACGCCAGTATAAAGCTTGGTGAGGTTCTTCCCCTTTGTCACCCGACAGAAATGGCAGCAAATTCACGCCATCCAATTTCCATTCAGTTTTCAATTCAATCGAAGCGGCCGACAGAGCAGTTGGTAGAACGTCTAATTGGATGACCGGACGCGTCTCGATTTTGCCGGCTGGCAGTTTGCTTTTCCATTGAACGATAAATGGAACGCGAATGCCGCCTTCCCACGTTTGCGCTTTAAAGCCTCGCAGCGGACCATTGCTCGACGTCGTCGAAGGCGTCGGACCACCATTATCGCTAATAAAAAAGATCAGAGTATTCTCTTCTGCATTCAGTGCGCGTACCTTACTTAAAACCGTTCCAACCGCATCGTCCATTGCGGAAAGCATTGCCGCGAAGGTTCGCCTTCTTTTATCTTCGATTCCAGCAAATCGCTTTTCGTATATCTCGGGTGCCTGGAGAGGCGAATGCACCGCATTGAATGCGAGGTAGCAAAGCCAGGGGTGACCTTGGCTCCGATCGATAAAGTCAGCCGCTTGCTTTCCGAAGTCTTCCGTGGCGTATCCCATTTCATTAACCGTTTCCAGACCTCGGAGTATCGGATTATGCGCATCGCTTCTGGCATCAAGATAATCGTGCGCACCACCTAGAAACCCGTAAAAATAGTCAAAGCCGCGTTGAAGCGGATGATAAGGAGGTTGGTAACCTAGATGCGATTTTCCAATCCAACCCGTTGCGTAACCTTCGCTCTTCATTCGATTCGCAATCGTTTGTTCACTAAGCGAGAGTCCGAAGTTTTCGACGGCGGATTCTGCTGGGCCCGGATTAAATTCATGACCGAATCGCTGCTGGTATCTCCCCGTCATCAGTCCAGCCCGAGTGGGACTGCAATAAGGGCCACTAACATAGCCATTAGTGCATCGAATTCCATTTGTTGCCAATGAATCGATTTGAGGTGTAGGGATTTCGCGAGTAAAGCCCTGACACCCCAGCTCGCCCCATCCAAGATCGTCAGCCAAAATAATTAAGACATTGGGGCGACTCTCGGCTGCACAAAGACTCGATATCGCTACCAAAACAAAGAAACAACACATCGTTTTCATGATCAACCTCTCGGATAATTCTTACCAGCAGACAACAATCGATCTAAATTCATTCGTGTACAATCTTGCTGTTGCACATTGTAACGTAAATGCCCTTGGCAAATTGCTAAGTCAAGTGAATCGGACTTTGGAATTCTCCAATCGTTGCCTCAAAAACTAGGTGATTTGATGATCTCACGTCGAAAGTTCCTGCAAGCTACAGCCTGTTCGATGACGCTAAGTCGCGATCTGAAAGCTTCCCCAATACAAACGACCGTTGCTTTGCCGACGGAAATCGATGCGGTACTTACGCAGATTCTCGATTCGCCTGTATTGAGCTTAGCGCATGTCCAAGAGCCGGTAAAAATTGCGTCGATCGAACTGCTGCGCGAGGGAAATATCTATCTGCTTCGTACCCGTTCGAGTTCTGGGTTAGAAGTAATCACGGTGCCACATCAAGCAAAGATAGGCGTGCTCTTTCCACTTTTATTAAAAAATGTTATCCCCGCGTTCATTGGCAAGGATGCACGCGATCTCGAAACGTTGCTTTGGGATGTCTATCGTTTTAACGACAACTATAAGCTTCAAGGGCTCGCATTATGGGTCTGCGTCGCGGCAGTCGAAATGGGGCTCTTGGAATTATTGTCGCACGCATCCGGTCATTCAGTCGCCGAATTGTTTGGTGGGTTGAACAAACGTGACATCGGAGTCTATTTCGCAAGCGGGAATCGAGGTAACCGTCCCGAGGAGGAAATCGAGTATTTGCAACGACTGGTTGCCGATTCGGGAGCTCTCGCACTGAAATTCAGACTTGGTGGCAGGATGAGTCGCAACGCTGACTCACTTCCCAATCGTACCGAATCGTTGATTGCGCTGGCTCGGAAGACTTTTGGCGACGAGATGACTCTGTATGCAGATTCTAATAGCTCGTACGATGCGACCGAAGCAATTCGAATGGGTCGCATGATGGAAGATCACAATTATGGATTTTACGAAGAGCCATGTGAGTTTGATGATATCTGGAGTACCAAAACGGTGGCCGATGCACTATCGATTCCTGTCGCCGGCGGCGAACAAGAATACAGCTTGCATCGTTGGAAGTGGGCTATCGCCAATCGCGCCATCGATATCGTTCAACCTGACTTGCATTACGGCGGCGGCTTTATTCGAGCAATGAAAGTCGCACGGATGGCTGAGCATGTGGGGATGAAGGTTGTCCCTCACATGTCCGGCGGCGGTTTAGGCTACGTCGAAGTTGTTCATTTCGCCTCGTTTACTCCGAATGCTGGCCCCTTCATGGAATTCAAAGGAAATTCCAAGCTACCTGTTCACTGCGAAAGTTCATCGATGCGTGTCGAAAAGGGTATTGTAAAATGCCCGACAGGAATTGGATTCGGTGTCTCGATCGATCCCGATTTGGTAAAGCGCGCAAGACTGATATCGATCTAGGCGTCGCAATCAACACTTCATCAACTTTTACGCGATTGGATTGGATAACAGTAATCTAGTCGGATCACTGCGTACTGTTCGCCGAGCGAAAGCAGACGGTTGCAATGTGCAAAGGTTGACATGATAATGTAATGAGCTTCATCAGAAGGAACAAGAAATGTCACAACTGATTTTTAACGCTGCTGTTGCCAGCAGCTTGTCGGATATTCTAATCGAACTTGGCGGCATCGCCATCGACCGAGTCCATCACGACCCGATCCCCGGCAGCGCATCGCTTGATGATTTGCAGCGGAGCCATGACAAGGGTAGTCTGTGCGAACTGGTCGATGGCACTTTGGTGGACAAAGCAATGGGATGGCAAGAATCTTTGATCGCAGCGTTTTTGATCGAAATCCTCGGCGCTTTTTCACGCCGTCATAACCTTGGCGTCGTAACCGGACCGGATGGATTTGTTCGCATTCTCGGTTCTTTAGTTCGCGGTCCTGACGTAGCATTTATCTCTTGGGAGCGTTTACCGAATCGGCGAATGCCCGAAGTCAGTGTACCGGAATGTGTGCCTGATCTGGCGATTGAAGTGATCAGTTTGGGAAACACGCTGGCGGAGATGTCTCGCAAACGTCGCGAATATTTTCACGCCGGTGTCCGGATAGTCTGGATGGTCGATCCACGCGAACGAACCGTCGCGGTTTACACTAGCATCACCAACTATGTTGTCCTCGACGACTCCAAACAGCTTTGCGGGGGCGATGTATTGCCGGGGCTAGAAATTATTCTGTCCGAAGTCTTCGCAGAACTCGACCGCCAGCCACCCCGCTAAATCAACCCTGTGGCTACTCGATAGAAAATCGCTAAACTTAAGCTTCGTTGGTACACTTAATGCTTCGGCCGTTGAAGCAACGGTCGCAACCTGCTTTTTTCTATTTCTTCTTTTTTTATTTTCGAGCGTAGTCAATGAAACGAACTAGGTCCAGTTTAAACAAAGTATGTGCGAGCGCTTTCGCCGTTATCTTTTCTGCGATTTCCGTATGTTCGCATTCACGTTCTGACGAAACCGATGTTCCATCAGACCAGCCGGTTGTCGTCGAGAAAAGCATGCATGATTTTATGGCATATGTTTTCCAACCTTCCTACAAACGTCTCAAGATTGGAATGGCAACCGAGCCAGCAGATCGCAAAGCATGGAGAGCAGTTCTCGGTGATGTTCTCACTCTGGCCGAAGCCAATAATTTGTTGTTGCATCGAACGCCGGAAAAGGATGTTGCAGCATGGCTCAAAATCAGTGCTGCCTCTCGCGACGAAGGTGGAAAACTCTATCAAGCCGCTAAACAAGGCTCGTATACCGATGCGAAAGTCCACTATTCAGCCATGCTGATTCAATGCAACGCTTGCCACACGCAATTTGCTGAAGGGAAACATCAGTTGCAGCCATAATCAAGTAATTCGTCTGCCGCTTGGATTGTTCTCCCATGAACAGAACGATCGTGTTCGTCTCCTGACCGCGAGATTTCAGAGCGTCAAGTGCCTGACCGACAAGTGCATCGGTCTCCTCGATAGCGGCCAAATATGTCGAAATTGTAACCTATAGCGATCGTGAAAGTGTTACCGACGAATGATTAACAACCAATCTTCGTTCGGGTCGGATGGTGGCGTGCCAAGTTTTACATGACTGCCTGCGGTCACCGATGTCGTCGAGCCTGTTGCAAGCTCACCGCCACTGCGCGGGTTGAACCACTTTACGTTGAACGAACCGTTTACACCGCTGAGGTCGAGTTCCCCTGTATCGCCATTGGGGAGATAAACCAAATACATCTCGCCACGCTTCGCAAGACAGTATTTCGAATTGTCGAACTTGTCGTTGCCGACGAGTGCATCGGCGTTCGTCATCTCCCAGAACGGAATCTTTTTAGTTTGAAAAAACGCTATCGCGATCCGGCAGTAATCCCAGCTCATATCACGACTGCGGAAGTCTTCACAGATAAGATCGTTTTCCGGCAACTTGTAACCGAAGTAATATTCGACCCCCGCACCACCTGCCATGATCGTTCCCCAAAGGCAAAGCTTTCGGACGTCGTGCATCGTATATTTCTTGCCAGCCGGTGTGGCGGTTCCATCATTTCCTTTGTAACCAGGGTCGGCTGGCACGCCGTCGCTTGCCGGGTTCTGCTCGTCATTGACCACGAGCAGTCCCAGTGCATCTTGTCGTTGCGATCGACAAACGGCCAAACGTTGTCTCCGTCGCCAGCGGCGTTGTACGTTAAAAATGAAAAGACATTACTTCCTTTGCTCGACAAATAATTCAAAGCGCCGATCAGTCCTTTGCCTTTTCCATTTTTCCAAGTCGGATCGCCATCGCGCCAATCGCCTACATGAGGAGCCCAAGTCTTGAGCGGCACTTTGCTAGGCTTGCCAGCAATGGTGTTATCAAAGTCGGTGTAGCCGAGCAAGGTCTCCGGCGCATCACCGTCAGGTTCGACACTCGGCGAATGGGCCGACGACGCGATATGAAAAGCCCGAACGTCCTTGAGTTCCTGTCGAACAAAATGCTCTGCCTCGACAGCAACGAGCCCATCCTTTTCGGCGAAAACGAGATCGCCGGCGGCGATCGGTGTTGTCGCATCAGCGGCGAGTAAGATTTGAGAAATGACCGATGCACTTGCTAGCAGTACGGATAAATAGAAACAGTTTGGAAATCGGTGGTTAAGCATGTTCATTTGTTTAAGGTTTAAGGTTGAGTTTAAGTTTTAGGGATGAGGCGACTCGCGATATTCTTGCTCCCCTCGCCCCGGTACTCCGGGGAGAGGGAGGAGATATTCGTGTTACGTAATGCGCTTCATTGCTTTCCTATTCTCGCTTCGTTTCGTTGCCATTTCTTCGCAGCGTACGTTTAAATTATATCGCATCGATTAACCATTACACTTTTGAAAGCATTGTTGCGGCGCTCAGATTCTGTGCGATGAAGACCTTGGATATCGCTTCAGCGATCTCCGTCGTCGACGCCGTGCCGCCTTGATCGACGGTCCGCAACTGACCATCGGCAAGGAATTTCGCAACAGCTTGTTCGATACGATTTCCTGCCGCGCGCGCGGTTGCGTCGTCATGGCGATCGGCAAGCCAATCGAGCATCATGGCGGAGGACAAGATTGTTGCGATAGGATTGGCGACGTTCTTGCCGGCTAACTGTGGCGCTGTACCGTGCGAAGGCTGGAACAAAGCGTGGTCGTTGCCGATCTCGGCTGACGGAGCCATTCCTAATCCGTCAACGATCGCAGCCCCGAGGTCCGAAAGAATGTCGCCGAATTGATTCTCCATCACCAGCACATCCCATTGACTTGGCGTGGTCACCATATAGAGGCTCATCGCGTCGACATAGGCTGCATCCGATTCGATATTCGGATAGCGCTCGGCGACTTCGAAGAAAACTTTGCGAAAGAACGCAAAGCTGCGAAAGACGTTGGCTTTGTCGACACAAGTGACTTTGCGTTTTCCGTCGCTCGGACGTCCGCTTCGCTTTTCTGCCAATCGGAACGCGAAGTCAACAACGCGTTCGGTTCCTTCGCGTGTAATCATCAAAATATCGGAAGCTACCGAATCATTGAGAATGCAGCCACCGCCAAAAGACGCAAATAAGCCTTCAAGGTTCTCCCGAAGAATAACCATATCGATACCCTCGTCGGCCGTATTCAGCGGAGTTCGCACGCCGGGAAAAAGTTTTACGGGGCGGACAGCCGCGTAGAGCCCCATGGCTCGCCGCAGTCCCATCATCATCTCCGGTTGGACTTCGGTTCCATCCGGCTTGCGAACGTCGGGCAGTCCGATCGCCGCCAGCAACACCGCGTCGGCTTTCAAGCAATCCGCCAAGACATGCTCGGGGATCGCCACACCATACTTGCGATAGTGCTCGGATCCCGCTTCATGTCGCGTAAAACTAAGCGTCAATCCATCGCAGCACTTTTGTACTGCTTCGAGCACTAGCATTGCCGCATCCAGGCACTCCGGTCCAATTCCATCGCCAGGTAACGTAACAATGTTATAATTTGGCATTTCTGTTTCTTTTATCTCTCTACAAATTAATTCTGTTGGTCATAGTAAGTTCGGCTCTTCCGGTAGAAACTGTGGGTGGTTTTCGTGATCCGCAATCGATTTTAGCCGTGAAATACAAGGAAAACACTGGACTGAGCGATTGCAAAAACCAAGGTTCGCTTTCTGATCGGAAATGCTTACCCAAAAAATTGCTATGGTTTGGATGGTGCAATGAGTTTGGCGGATGGATTTACAAG
>JAWXCK010000014.1:0-9879 GCA_034408855.1 Pirellulaceae bacterium | reverse complement strand
GTTTTTGCAATCACTCAGTTTCGTGTTTTTCATGGATTTTACTGCTAAAATCGATTGCGGATCACGAAAACCACCCACAGTTTCTGCGGAAGAGCCTTAATTTAATGGACACTCAAAGGGACCGCGTGTGAATAGACCGCTCTCTTAGATTCGTCTTTTCTTGCAAACTTTCACGAAGATTGACCAGACGTGTCTTCGTGATGCGTCATTCTGCGTTCAGACGCATGTTTGCAACCACAGAAATGGAGTTCACAAATGACACTGAAACGCGGTCGTCTGGTTAAAGAATTTGATCTCGACGCGGAGTATCAAAAGCATGTTGATCATGTATCGACGTTCATCGGAAAACCCATTCCGCTTAGTCGTGCCTACACCCAGGGCGAACAGCCTACATTGATGTCCATCGAAGGCGACACAGCCACACTGCGGTTCCGAAATGGAGCAGTACTTACCGGTGCACCATTGAAGGATTTGGTAAACGACGCCGGCTATTGGAAGTCATAACGACGATAGTCGCCCCTTTGGCACCTTTTTTTCCTGTCGAAAATGGCTATGTATTCTGCAAACTACATTTGGCGATCAGAACACGCCCTCCTGAGAGGAATTGAAAAATCGACAAATCGGATTTCTCCATCAGTGATTCCAATAGGCATGTATTCTGCGCCGCCTAAGAAGCCACAACTTTTTTACATTCATCGCACCCATTAACCGCCATCCTGAGCGACCATTCCAATTAAACTATCGGCCCGCAATTGAGCAACTGGATGGGCCATAGAAGCGACTAACGGTACCGACGTCTGAATTGGGACTAAGAAACATCTTCTGAGAAAAGTCTTTACAAGCCGGTTAACCGAACGTGAGTGATTACATCGCCTTGTGTTGCCGGCTTCCTTTGATCTTGTACTTCTGCATTTTGCCGTACAACGTAGTTGGTTTGACATTCAACTCAGCGGCCGCGCCGTCTTTGCCGTAGACCTTTCCATGACACCGTGCGAGTGCGCTGAGGATCGCTTGGCGTTCGATCTCTGCTAGCGACTGTTTGCTGGGATTCGTTCGTTGCGATTCAACTTCGGATGGATTGGCTGACGCCCCTTCGCCCGCTAGCCAAGAAGCGTCAATTCGCAGCGTGTCGCTTTGACTGACAATCAAGGAGCGTTCCACGATATTTTCGAGTTCACGAACGTTGCCGGGCCAATCGTATCGCATCAGCGCGTCCATCGTCTGACGTTCTATCCGCGTGATTGACTTGTTCATCCGTATCGAGAACCGGGCGATGAAGTGATTCAGCAACGCTGGGATATCCTCTCGTCGCTCGCGGAGGGGCGGGACGTGGATCGGGAAGACGTGCAAACGATAGTACAGATCACTGCGAAAATGGCCACCCTCGGCATACTTTTTTAGATCTCGATTGGTCGCGGCGATCACACGAGTGTCAATTTCGATCGGTTCGTTACCGCCAACTCGTTCTATCAAACGCTCTTGCAGGACTCGCAACAACATCACTTGTGTTTCCGGCGGAACTTCCGAGATTTCGTCAAGAAAAATGCTGCCACGATGCGAAAGCTCGAAACGACCGCGGCGGAGCTCTGTCGCTCCAGTGAATGCACCCGCTTCGTGGCCAAACAGTTCGCTCGTGATCAGGTTGGGAGCTAACGCAGCACAATTTACTTTGACAAGCAGATTTTCACGGCGGGCACTGGCGTCGTGGATCGCTCGCGCAACGAGTTCCTTTCCCGTACCAGTTTCGCCCAGGATCAGCACGGTGGAATCGGTCAATGCGACTTGCTCGATCGCGATTCGCAATTGCTGCATCGACCGGCTTTCGCCGACGATATCACCCGAGGCATGTTCGGTATGAAGTTCGTCTCGCAAATAAACGTTTTGTTGTTCTGCTTCGCGCTTGAGTCGATCAATCTCGCCGTACGCAACCGCGTTATCTAAGGCGGTCGAAAGTTGGACGCAGACCTCGTCTAACAGTTGTAGATCCCATTTGCCGGCGCGGCCGTCGTGTCGCGATGCGATGCCCAGCATGCCAACTTGTTGATCTCGCGACGTCAACGGCAAGTGGACGGCGGAGGCATAACCGGCTTCTTGGAGACGTTTCTGCTCAGGGAAAGTGTGGGATTTTTCTAAGCGTTCCGCCACTAGCGGCTGCCGATTTCGATGGACCCAATGGAACGCGGAGTCCACTTGCAGTTGCGACGACAGCTCAACCCAATTCTTTTTCCCGTCAATGAACTCGATTGCGAAACCGACCTGCCGTGATTCGACGCCCGAACCGAGGATCAGACTAACACGATCACAATCGAGCAGCATCTGGATTTGTTCGGCGGCGTGCTCGAAGACCTCGCGCCGGTCCAAGCTCGAGTTCACGATTTGCCCCATCTTCACCAGCGACCGAAAGCGACGTTCGGAACGCCGAATTTGTTCAGTCCGTTTTTCGACTTCCTGCCGTAGCGTCTCCAGAAACCGATCCTTTTCCGCGTTCGCGTCGGCTAGCTTTTGGTTGGTTTGCTGGAGCTCGCTGATCAGTCGGCTGCGTTCAAGGCTAATCGCGATGTGACCGGCCAAACGTTTCAGCAGTTCGGCGTGCGAGAGGGTGTAGGTATGTGTGTGTCGGCTGGAGAAAAAGATGACACCGATGGGTTTATTGTCGGCCAAAAGAGGTAGCGTTAGGCTCGACAGCATGCCTTCGCGATGGATCAGCGACGTTGATGCCGACTCCGGTTTTTCCGACAAATACGTGTGCAAGTCATCTATGATTCGCGGTTGTCCCGTTTGCAACAGCGGAGCTAGCGTTGAACCGCTGATACGAGCGGCATATCCGACTTTCAACATGACATCGCCGTCCGATCGGCAGGAGATCAGACGCAACAGCTTGCCGGATTGCTCTAGCAATGCCACCGCAATGCGGTTGTACGGGACCACTCCGCGGAGTTGTTCATAGACGGAGCTCAATAACTCGTCCAAGCCTTGCCCCATGTTTATCTGTTCGAGCATCCGCTCGACGAGTCGCTCATACTTTTTGGGTACGTTTTTCATCGATGCTCCATCGAAATATCGTCACATGACGAAATTTCGACAAATGGTCTCCTGGGTTAGGTTTCGAGAACGCAATGCCTGTAAATACTAGCACACTCGGCTCGAATCTGTATCCAATCTCATCGTGGCCTACTTGAGTGACGTTATTTCGTCATTCGGTAAGACGGTGGTTTGGTTACAGCGAATTTCGCTAAACCTCTTTCAGTGAACATGTTAGGGTGCAAAACGATAGCCATCGTGTGCCATGGCACACCACTTGCTTAAGTTTTTATAAGCGTTCTCATCATTAAGGGGGCAAACGTTCCGTCTGACGGCGGCGCACGCCCTCGAATTTCACTCCATCAATCATTAGGAAACAACGCAATGGCGATCAAGGTCAGCGAAAAGGCGGTCCGGGAACTCAAGAAGGTCATCGCTGAAAAGCAATTACCGGAAATGGTGGCACTTCGCATTGGAGTTACCGGCGGCGGCTGCAGCGGTTTTGAATACAAGCTCGATTTTGACGAGAACGTCAGCGACGACAACGACATGCTGAGTGTTGTCGACGGACTTCGCGTCGCGGTTGACAAGAAGAGCGCACTGTATCTCGACGGAACCGAACTCGACTATCACGAGAGCCTCGAGAAAAGAGGCTTCACTTTCAACAATCCCAATGCTACGAAGTCATGCGGCTGTGGCAGCTCTTTCTCGGCCTAAGAATCGCGTTGTCGTCCCGCGAATCGGACGCTGTTTAGATAGAAACCAAGAGGTTCACAGATGACATCCGAAACTGCAATGCTCGAAGAATTCGCCCAGCGCGAATACGAATTTGGCTTCGTCACCGACATCGAAGCCGACTCGATTGCGCCGGGCTTAAGCGAAGATGTCGTGCGTCTTATTTCAAGCAAAAAGAACGAGCCGGAGTGGTTGCTTGAGTGGCGATTAAAAGCCTACCGCCACTGGCTGACGTTAGAAGAACCCAATTGGCAGAACGTCAAGTTCGCGCCGATCGACTATCAAGCTTCGGTCTATTACTCCGCTCCCAAACAGAAACCAAAGCTCAACAGCTTGGATGAAGTCGATCCGGCGCTGTTGGAAACCTACGAGAAGCTGGGCATCTCGCTGTATGAGCAGAAGGTCTTGTCGAATGTCGCCGTCGATGCGGTTTTCGACAGCGTTTCAATCGCGACGACTTATCGCGAAACGTTAGAAAAGCATGGTGTCATCTTCCGTCCTTTTTCGGAAGCGGTTCGCGACCATCCCGAACTCGTCAAAAAGTACCTCGGCTCGGTCGTACCATACTCGGACAACTTTTTTGCGTCGCTCAATTCGGCAGTATTTAGCGACGGATCGTTCTGTTACATTCCCAAGGGTGTCCGATGCCCGATGGAGCTGTCCACCTACTTCCGGATTAACGCTCAAAACACCGGTCAGTTCGAGCGGACGCTGATCATCGCCGAAGAAGGCGCTTACGTAAGCTACTTGGAAGGCTGCACGGCGCCCAAACGCGATGAGCATCAACTGCACGCTGCAGTTGTAGAGTTAGTTGCGATGGACGACGCTCAGATCAGATATTCCACTGTCCAAAATTGGTACCCAGGTGACTCCGAGGGCAAAGGCGGCATTTACAATTTCGTGACCAAACGCGGAGCGTGCCGCGGCAAAAACTCGAAAATCTCTTGGACGCAAGTGGAAACCGGTTCGGCCATCACTTGGAAGTATCCCAGCGTGATTTTGCAGGGTGACCATTCGGTCGGTGAGTTCTATTCGGTAGCAGTGACCGCCAATCATCAGCAAGCAGATACGGGGACGAAGATGATTCACATCGGCAAGGACACCAAAAGCACGATCATCTCCAAGGGTATTTCAGCGGGATTCGGCCAAAACAGCTATCGCGGAGAAGTGAAGATGATGAAGGGGTCGACTGACGCTAGGAATTTCTCTCAGTGTGATTCGCTACTGATCGGTGATCGCTGTGGCGCTCACACGTTCCCCTACATCGAAGTTCGCAATTCGACCGCGAAAGTGGAGCATGAAGCATCGACATCGAAGGTCGGCGAGGACCAGATCTATTACCTTCGCCAACGCGGACTTTCGAACGAAGACGCGGTAAACATGATTGTCAATGGTTTTTGCAAAGAGGTTTACGACTTGTTGCCAATGGAGTTCGCCGTTGAAGCGAGGAAGCTGCTCAGCATTAGCCTGGAAGGTAGTGTTGGATAAGTTTCCAACGCCAATTAGCCGCCAATGGTAACCCGAAGCGTAAGGTTACCAAACACATTTTTTTCTATAAGGTCATCATGCTTGAAATCAAAAACCTTCACGCTCGATCCAAAGACACCGAGATTCTGAAGGGGATCAACCTGTACGTGGCGGCTGGCGAAGTCCACGCGATCATGGGGCCCAACGGATCTGGCAAGAGTACTTTGGCACACGTGATCGCCGGCCGCGAAGATTATGAAGTCACCGAAGGCCAGATCCTTTACAACGGCAAAGACTTACTCGAATTGGAGATTGAAGAGCGGGCGGCCGAGGGAGTCTTCATGGCTTACCAGTATCCTGTCGAAATCGCGGGCGTCAGCAATAAATATTTCCTAAGAGCCGCAATGAATTCGATCCGCAAGTATCGCGGCGAATCGGTGCTGGGCCGCCGTGAATTTATCGCCCAGTTAAAAGAGAACCTGGAGCGACTAGGGATGGACATGAACATGATGGACCGATCGGTCAATGAAGGATTCTCTGGTGGCGAAAAGAAACGCAATGAAATTTTGCAAATGGCCATGTTGAAACCCAAACTCGCAGTGCTCGACGAAACCGATTCGGGTTTGGACATCGACGCTCTCAAAATTGTTGCCGATGGTGTCAACTCGCTACGAAGTCCCGAGCGCTCAACGATCATTGTGACGCACTACCAGCGTCTGCTCGACTACATAGTACCGGACAAAGTCCATGTGCTTGCCGACGGAAAAATCATACGTTCGGGCGATAAATCGCTCGCGTTGGAATTGGAAGACAAGGGCTACGGTTTTCTCAAAGAGTTAGCCGCTTCGTGATCGTGTGGGATAGGCTTCCAGCCTGTCATCAGCATAGTTCGACAGGCTGGAAGCCTATCCCACGTTCAGCGACGCCGCCTTACGAACAGACCGCCATCAAACCGCTTGGAACAAACGAATGACTATCGCTACCGAAATCGAAACTTATCAAGATCAGCACGAAGCTTTCCAGCGGCAGAATGCCTCGGTGCCACCATGGCTCAGCGAACTCCGGCAAAAGGGGCTGGAGACATTCACGCGTCTTGGGATCCCCAATAGACGAATCGAAGATTGGCGGTTCACGAACGTCGCGGGACTTGCGGACCGGCATTACAACTGGATGCCTCCGGTCGATTCGGTTGACGACCAAATAAAGACTCTCCTCCAACGAGCCACACTGGACGATGAGGCGTATCGTCTGGTGTTTATCAACGGTCGCTTCTGTAATGAGTGGTCAGCCATCAGCGAATTGCCCTCGGGAGTTGTTGTCGAAAATTTAGCGGGCAGCATTCGTAGGTGGCCGAATGACTTGCGTGGAATGCTCTGCGACAGCTTCGAAATCGAAGCCTCTCCGTTCGCCGCGCTCAACACGGCCTTTCTTCACGATGGCGCGAACATTGCAATCGCCGATTCGGTACATTTGAATCGGCCAGTTCATTTGGTGTTTCTTTCAATCGGGGAAGGTCAGGGCGTTTCGCATCCTCGGATTCTGATTCGCCTTGGCAAGGACAGTAAAGCGCAAGTCATCGAGAGCTTCACGGGTGATGGGGACGCCTATTTCACCAACGCGATCACTCAAATTGAAGTCGATGCAAACGCGGAACTCGATCACCACAAGCTCCAGCATGAGCAACTCGGAGCCCTGCACCTTGCGACGACTCACGTGACCCAGCAAACCAGCAGTCAGTTTCGCTCGCACTACTTCTCATTTGGCGCGTCGTTGGCTCGCAACGAAGTGAATTGCACGCTCAATGGCGAGCAAATCGAAACGATGCTGAATGGGCTTTACATGCCGACGGGTAATCAGTTGATGGATTGCCGCACGCGGATCGACCACGTGAAGCCGAACTGCAACAGCTCCGAATTGTACAAAGGCATTTTGGACGACGAAGCCAGAGGCGTTTTCAGCGGCAAGATATACGTCCATCAAGACGCACAAAAAACGGACGCGAAGCAAAGCAATCAAGCACTCTTGTTGTCCGATGATGCCGTGGTCAACACGAAGCCACAGTTAGAAATCTACGCTGATGATGTTCGCTGTACCCACGGTGCCACGATCGGCGAGCTCGATGAAAAGGCTCTCTACTACTTGCGTTCACGAGGCATACCGCTTGAGCTTGCCAGAAAGATGCTGATTTTTGCTTTCGCAAACGACCTTGTCTTGGCTGTCAAAGTCCCGGCTGTCCGCCGGCACCTCGAATCAATCCTGCTTGCTAGTCACGGGTTGCCAGACGTATAGGCCTGAGCATTCATAACCCGACGCGTAAGCGAGGGACAGCCTTGAGATTCCTCGCTTACGCGTATGGTCACCGTTGTACGCTCAACCCAATTTTGAAGGAAAACTGAAAATGACACATGTCGTTGCCCAAGCCTGTTCGGGCTGTAAGTACACTGATTGTGTGGTGGTCTGTCCCGTGGAGTGTTTTTACGAAGGCGAACAGATGCTCTACATCCATCCGGATGAGTGTATTGACTGTGAAGCCTGTGTCCCGGAATGCCCGGTCGAAGCGATTTTCCACGAAGACAACTTGCCCGAAAAGTGGTCGTCATACACAGCTCTAAACGCGGAGATGGCGGAAAAGTGCGAAGTCATCACCGAAAAGAAGACACCCCTCGCTGACTCAGGAAAGAAAGATCAATGACAACGAAGAACGAACTGTACAACGAGGCGGATCGATTGAAAGACGATGGCCAGTTTGACGCAGCGATCGAGAAGCTGAAAGAGTTACTGTTGATCGACGATCGTTACGTCTTGGCTCACTCCGCGTTGGCGGTCGTCTATGGAAAAGTGAACCGGCACGATAAGGCGATCGAGCACGCCGTCTTAGCAAGTGAGTTAGAGCCGGACGATTCCTTCAGTTGGACCGCACTGAGCGTGACGTATCAGAGAGCTTTCGCAGGCACTAACGAGCACAAGTACATCCAAATGGCCGAGGACGCGATGGCGAAATCAAAGATGATGACGGGCCATTGAGCGTTGTCGTGAGCGTGGCGACAGTTCAAATGAAACGAGTAGCATTCACCGTCTGATCCGAAAGCCGAATGAAATGATATCGCTGCCAAACTCAACACATATCGACAATTCCGACGTCATTCTGATCGGCAGCGGCATCATGTCCGCGACGCTTGGAGCCATGCTCAAATGTCTTCAGACTGATCTCAGCATCCAGCTCTACGAAGTGACCAACGAACTCGCTCAGGAAAGTTCGCACGGCTGGAACAACGCCGGCACTGGCCATGCCGGCATCTGTGAACTCAGCTATCCGAATCCGAAACGGTCAGCAAGAGTGCGCGTAAGTCGCGATCACTGGATCGAATCGAGCCATGAAACAAAACGCGAACCTTCAACCACCATCCTGAGAACACCGCCTTGCCCTCTTGTGCTGGCGCGAACTGGATCGACAAACACCAACCCGAACGGAAATTCAAATGAGCGTCCTGTTTCTCACTAAAGATTTGATGTTTTCATCACGAGTATCGGCATGCGCGCAGACGTTGGAGATTGATCTGTCGGTCGTTTCGGATCAAGAACGGTTGCTCGCCAGCGCAGCGCGAGAACAGGCACAACTCGTGCTGCTCGATCTGAGTACACCGGGGCTTGACCCAATGCAGATCGTTCCTCAACTGCGGCAACTCGCCTTCTCGCCGAAAGCCATCGTTGCCTATGGCCCACACGTACATGAGGCGAAACTCGCCGCTGCACAAGAGGCTGGATGCGATGAAGTTCTGGCTCGCGGCGCGTTCAATAATCGCATGGCGAAAATACTCGCCAGTCATGTCACAGTCGCCAGTCGGGCGGGCGATGTATCAGATTGGCGGATGAAATTCATGGGCACGGAATGATTGAGCGACAAGTAAAAAAACTGGCCAGGACGTTGCGTGACGAAAAGCTGATGCGCGAATTGCTGAATGAAAGGAATCAAACATGAATCTACAGATGATTGAACAGTCTCCGCTTGTGCTTGGGGCCGGGGAATTGTGGCCACAGGCCACCAGCGGAGAATTTCGGGCCGTATGCCGAATACATCGAACGCTGGTCAAATTCGCTGTTTGTCGACTACGTGGCCGAGCTACTCGGCATTTGCGACCACGATCCGGATGAAATCCAGCAGCGGCAGTTCAACGAAGTCTTGCGACACGAGCGAGACTTCTGGTGCATGACATGGGAAGGATAAATAGATGTTACACGCATCCCTTTGGCAACAGAGACCAGATCATCCCTACGAACAGTGGATCAAGACCTATGCCGGGGACGATTTCGGGCAGCTCTGTGCGCGGCTCGAATCGCTGCTGGACGAGATCGCATCGAACAGTCCAGCAGTTCATGACGCCTATCGTTACGCTATGCAATGCGAATTGGATTTCTTCTCGGCCCCGATGGAGAGCGCACCATGATACCGATCGCTTTGACAATCGCGGGTTCCGGCTTGGGCAGTGGTTCTGGTCCGGTCAACATGCATGCGATCGCCGGGCCGCCTTCGCAAAGGCATGGAAGCACTGGACTGCTGGATATGCCCAAGACCCGGCTGAATGTCTAAAAGTGTTCGAAGACGGGGCGCAGGAGTACAACGAACTCATCGTGGTACGAGGCATCCCTGTCTATAGC
>JAWXCK010000013.1:0-25764 GCA_034408855.1 Pirellulaceae bacterium | reverse complement strand
GTTTGGTGTCTTTTAGCAACCACCTTATCCCTTCAGAGCCATTTTTTTTGCAAGAGCAATCGAAAAATCACGCTACAATTGTTTGCCTAAAGTGCAGTTTTGTATTGAACGGCTCATAAATTCGTGGCCGAGTGGGAAACTCCATTTTCTCCATTTGGAGACGCATTTTCCATTCACGCCATTTGGTGAAAATGGCGGCGGCTGATCGCTGTCAACGTGAAATTGACGAGTCGAGTTCACTTATGGCTTGCCACGGCCACAATTCATCGGCGCTGTTGAACCACCCCTGTCCGTCGTCAATTGGCTTACATCAAAATTTCTTGCATGTTTTTTTGGGGGGGAAAAGGTTTCTGTTCCAATCCCGAACTAAAAGGAGCAAGCCATGACTAGTCCACGCAAGCGCGAACGCCGATTCGCCACCCTTAGGCTTACGACGCAAGATAAAGAACTGCTGAAGCGCTTAGGAAGCCCAAGCGATGCAGCTCCGGACCGGCACAATGCGCTTATCGCAATCGCGGGACTCATCGCGCAACTTGAGCTACCAGCAATCGATAGTCGACGGCAACCAATTCGACTAGGAATCCCTCCCGAACTCGACCGAGCGATCGAGTTGAAAAGAAAGGCAACTGGGCAAACAGCTTTGGCAATCCTATTAGCAGGAGCGCGAGCCTATCTCGAATCGCAACAGAGCCCAGCAGAACAATTGCCTGCACCTAATGCTTCCAAAGCAATATCAAAAACATCAATCGAACACGCGGCGCTAACTAAGCGACGACCAGGACGGCCGCGAAAGTCGCCCGAAGCGTCTACGACGAGCAAAAAATGATAGCGACGGAAGTCGAGCGCGGCGCCAGATCCTGTTCAATCATGAAAACTGCCCTCAGTAACATACAAGCGTTCATTGTGGATCGCTATTAGCCAACGAGATTCTCTCGCAACAGGGGGCTACATAACCTTGGATATCCATCCCGAACCCCGTTTCTATCCCGGAGAAAAACTTGAAAACCGATCTCAACCGAATAGCTAACGAAGTAACCAACTCACTCCTCAAATCGATTCATCAGCAATTGCAAATTCCAAAATTGGATATTGAAGAAGGGGAAATACGGATCATCGATCGGGACGACGCCGCTTGCGCGATCTTCTTGGGACTATATGATCGCGACGCAACAACCGGCGAATCCTCTGTCAAGCCATCCATAATTTGGAGCATCGAGGTCTTTGCAGATTTACAAGGAGCGTGATCTTGAAAAATTTTATCGGATACTATCGCGTGAGCACGGATAGGCAAGCGCAATCGCGATTAGGGATTGAGGCGCAGATCGCAGGCGTACGAGCCTTCGCTATCAAGGAAGGTGCTACCATGCTCGCCGAGTACACTGAAATTGAAAGTGGCAAGAAATGCGATCGTCCTAAACTCCTTCAAGCGATTGCACATGCACGGCGCAACAAAGCAACGATCGTTGTCCTACGCCTAGATCGTCTTTCGCGGGACTCAATACTGACCAGTACCATATTGAACTCAAATATCGAACTCCTGGTCACGGAGATGCCGTACGCAAATCGAATCGTACTCGATATTATCTCGGCAATAAATTCTGACGAGCTGCGGCGTATCTCCCAGAGAACGGTGGATGCCTTGAGGGCGTATCGAGCCCGTGGCGGGTTACTAGGTTCGCGACATCCTAGGTGTAAACCCATTTCTCCCGAAGCGTCCAAAAAGGGTCAACCACTTGGTGCTGCAGCTACGTCAAAGAAAGCGGCAGAGGCATACGCGGATTTGCTACCGGAACTTATTCGACTCCGAAACTGCGGGTTCTCGTACAGAGCAATTGCTCGGACACTAAACGGAGAAAATCAAACCACTCGGCTTGGTAAGCCTTGGAACCCAGTTCAGGTAAAACGTGTGCTCCATCGACGAAGCTAGTTTTCCCCTGCATTTTCACTGACGAGGGCTTTCGTTTACATTTTCTTGCGATCGATTGCAACCGTGGCCCTTCGGGCCGATTGCTCAACTTGATGACAAAAGAACGCAAACGAAAGCCCAAAGTAACATGTCGCAGGCCAGGCTCCCATTGAAAAAATAATGTAGTCGCATGGACTGGGGAACGAAGCAGGCCTACTGGTGTTGGCGCAGCCAACATTAGTAGGCCTGAGAAGTTCGACAGTCCCGGTCATGCCCGGCATGACTGAGATACCGTGGATTTCCAATCGGAGATTTATCTTCTCAAGGGTGGAGCGTGGGATTTGCCTTCGGGCAAATCGTGGAACCCAATTCAAGTTAGACGAGTCGTTTCAAGATCAACTAAAACGTAAAACGCGATTGACAATGAATGTGCTTCCTTTGCTTTTCCTCACATTCGACGGCAAGGATCGCCCGAAGGGCGTAGCCTGCCAATTGATGCAGACGGAACGTAAAGGAAGCCCAAGAAAGTAGTCTCAAGATATTTGGATTTACTTAAATATGTCCAAACCAACCCCTCCCTAATCAGAACAAATGGTTTCCGATAATGATTCAACGAATGGGCTTCCTTTGTTTCTCCTCGCGTTCGATGGCAAGGATAGCCCGAAGGGCGTAGACGGCCCTCCGGTGCAACGGGAAGAAAAGGAAATCCCAAGGGATTAATTTCCAGACCTCTTGGATCTGTTGTATAAATCTTGAAAAAAACCTAGACTGGGGAACGGAGTGTGAGCTGTTGATGTTGGCGTAGCCAACATCAGCTGCCACACGTAGTGCGACAGTCTGTATCGTGCTTCGCACGATCCCATTCCCATCAAAATGGAATTGGTTTGATTTTTGGGAAATCTGTTATCGGGTGGAGGGTGGGACTGTGCTATGGGCCTCGCCTAGCGAGGCCAGTGTCTCGCAACGCGAGCCACTATTAATGAAAATTTTAAAAGTTGAGTGAATGAAGAATGAATGACTCAACTTTTAAAAATCTCATTTTTTGAATGTCACCGGTGTCATCGCTCCAGCAATGACACCGGTGACATTGCTAAAAGCATTGTTTTGAATTTTCTCGATATTAGGTTCCGGCAAGCTTGCGAATTTCTTCGGCAACCTCCTTCGGAAACCTCTCTCCACTGTTCCAAAGGGCATGCTCAGTGTTAATTTCATATACGTTTGGACCAAACTTCCGGCAACGTCCAAGATTCACATCGATATCGAACTTCTCCTTCATAAACGTGACAGCACGTTCTGGCGAGAAACGATGAACAGTAAAGAATTCTGACGCATATACCTTTTTCAGGCATCGTTGGGTCGTTCTCGCGCTTCGCCCGATGATCTTCGCGAGTGTCGGAACCGAAGGCCACGCAACCCGGTAACCGCTTTGGGCGTTGAGCTTGTCTATGATCGCGACGACAAGCATTTTGAAAATGGGATCGACGTCTTCGAGTCGAATTATTTTTCGGAGTGCTCGATTCTTTCGCTTGGTAGCCGCGATAGCTTCGTCCTTTGGGAGGTTCATGATTCCTGGCTCGTTGCATACTATTGCCGCAACGGAGAGGCTCCAGCCCGTGTGTGAGTGTGAACACGAGCCGGAGCCACCGCAGGAATGCGATCTTGGAAGGTACTAGCCTCGAAACACTCCGATATTCCTGCGGTTGTTTCGAGTACTTCCTAATTTTGACGGAATGGCAGGATGTTGTACGCGTGACGATCCAATTCTCGCAAGACAATCTCATTTCTGACCTATGTCGGGAATGGGTTCGGCAAGTCCATGCACGACACCATACTCAATAATATTGCATCCAAGTTCGTAATGCCAATTTGGACGATTATACGCAGGTTGCTTCCTTGCAACATTGGGCCAGTAACCATCGCGTCCTGCGTGTTGCGATTCTTCCTCAAAACCAGATAGCCCAGACCTTTCTATATCAACGTTTTCACCATAAGGGAACACCTGATGACGATCGACGAATTGATTGAACACCTGGAAGAGTACCGAGACCTGATCGGTGGCGATGCAGAAGTCCGATTGATGACGCAACAGAGCTGGCCGTTCGAATACGACCTTCACGGCGTTTGCTCGGGCGAAGAGATCAACGAAATGACCGACGAAGATGCGGCAAAGGACAAAGACGATACCGATGACGAAGACGATGTTACGGACGACAAGATTTTTTATCTCGTCGAAGGAACGCAGCTTGGATACGGTTCCAAGCGCGCTTGGTCTATCACTCACTAACGAGATGGGGGCCTACTGCTCGTCCTTAGAAAGAGGATCGTATGCGAGCAAGGCAATAATATGGTGTTCGCATTCCCACCACCGAAGGCTACCTAGGGCAGAAACAAAGAACATCCCAAGAACGAGTTGTCGCCGGAACCGAAGCAAAATAGACCTCTGAATCACGGATGTATTGCTGCGCCACCCCTACACCGAGCCATGGATCGCAGGGGTGCAGTCGGAAATAGAGCTGTGCTACGGATGGCAAATTTCTGACCGTGCACAAGTTTACAAACGGTGGAATCCTACAAATTACTTACGTGCTGTAACCCCTGACCCAAGTGAGTGTGCCACCACCTTCAAGGGATTTGTCTCAACGATGATCAATCGCGTTTACGCACTGAGCCGCTTCGAACTGGAGAACCAGTTTTTCGTTCGAGAGCCGTTTGCATTGATTAGCTACCGATACCCTGGAGCTAAATTCGTAAACTTTCCGCTGACTAAATTGTGTATCAGACTCAGCAATTTGATGTTTCATGACATAGATCGGAAGACCGATACCCAACGCGTCCAGATACTCATGCCTGGAAACCAAGCGACCAAGGTCGTCTCTTTCGTGAAATCAATCGAATGTTCAATTCTAATTTGCCAGTGTGAAACGGGATTGTCCGTTGCGCCAGCGATTGCTCGACCTGTATGTGATTGGTTGGGTGCTCAATACATCAACGATCAAACGCCCGTCACACCAAACTCCCACGTTCAAACAATGGTCGAGATGGCGATCGAGTGGGATGCAATCACCCAGTCACTCTGAATTTACTTGCTCCAAATAGTAGGGGTAATATTTGAGTAGTCATCGCGACACGACAGATTCAATCGGCGAAGAATGCGGCGGTGGACCGCTTGGTATTGATTCAGATGCATTGGTCGCTGCGCTCCGAAAGGAGCTGGTTACGTTCAAAATGGAGCTCGTTCCTGCATTCGTTTCGAAAACACCAATTACTAGTATCCGTCGGGAGCCAGCGTTGTCGATAGCTGATTGGCAATCCGCTGCAGACAACTTGTTGAAAGCACTTCAGGATGATGCAATGCGGTCTGACCGAACTGACTTGTCGGTCATCGACTCGCATAGATTGATGCGGTTGATGACCAGGAATGGACAAGCGTGGTGGGGGGCGGAATCACCTTTACCCTTTGAGATCGTCTCGAAGTATTGTCCGGTACTTTCCCTTCTTGATTCGGAGAGAATCCTTACGGACCATGAACATGTCGGTTTGCTCGTCCCCGAGATTAAGTCCTGGATGGTTGGGCTACCAATCAGAAGCTTAGTGCTTCATAACAGCCTCTCGCTGGTATTACCTCTGCTAGTTGATCATGATCTTGAATTCGTACTCAATGCAACGACCTCCGTTTTTTGGAGAGATCAGTTGAGGATCGGTTCGTCATTGAGCCGACGCGCACAAAACAGAGTGCAGCTGTTTTTGAACGGGCCAATCTTCAGTCATGTTCTGAACAATGCTTTACTGCACGTGATAAGCGCGATGGCCAACAATCAGTTCGTCTTGATTCGACGACTCGTAGATCATCCCAATCTTCAAGGTAATTATACAGGGCTAATGCTTTCGAAAATTTTCGAGACACTTCAATCGAAGTATACGACTATTGCGAATCTTCGAAAGCAAGTTAAACCGACCATTCAATAAGCTCCCATTTGCAGGTCCCTGGAATCTTGCGAAACAGCTTTTCTTTTCGCTCCATAGCAGTTGAAATGTGTGTCCGCATCTTCTGCCGACGATAACCGGTAAGCCGATCTTTGCTGAATATTTCGAAGTATGCCAAGATTTCACCAGGACCTGACGCTCTTCCAATATAACGTAGCGCTTGTTCGACTCGAGCATACAATGGAATGGAGGTCGAATTGGTTGGTAGTAGTGGGACGACAGCCGACTGACACTTTCGCATCGTAAGCATGATCGGATGGATTGGTTGTTCGGATTGATGGAGCGTCAGCGCGATCGATTCCAGTTCAGTCAACTCTCGTTCGTATCCACTCAATTCCAATTTCACTTTGTCTCGGAATTGGCGTTTCCGTTCGATCATTTCCGCTAACGTCGCATTGTTCGTGGTGAAATTGTCCATTTCATTCTGTTTCGATGGCTGTATTGGGGTTAGAAATTCCTTTTCTATTTTTGAGTGGTGGGTCCAATCACAATACAACTCGTCGACGGACACGTTGGCGGGACAGCTTCGAAGCTCGTTTTTTCGTACCGTGGTGTCCCGAAGCACTGACTGACGACACAAGTGTTTCTCCTGCTTTCGTGTTGGCCGAAAGGAAACCAAGGAAGGCTCTTCCTTTTTGTTCCGTTGAGTTTGGGAAGGTCTAGTCGCCTCTTCGGTCTACTGTGTATTGCGATCTCACCAGCTTCGGTTGAACAATTCTGGAAAGAATTATTGCAATCACTTGTAAGTCGCATCGAAGAGTTCACCTTGAACGTCCGGTGTTGAGTGTTATGAGTCCGTAATAATGGATTGCGTAACAGTCCGAGTCGACTGTTACGCTTTGAAAGTCGGTAGTCCAATGAATCCAAGACTACGAGGCCAATTGCTGAAGCTCCAAGGCGGTTTTCCCGTCCAATTTTCGATGCATGAAAAAGTCTTGGAAATCGCTGTATGAGTCACGAGACCCTTCAATATCGTACTCGCTGCTGATCAGGGAACCGAGCCAAGCTTGTGCGGACCTGGCACCAGAGTCCATCGAATAATGTGTTGCAACCTCGCTCGCAAAATTTAGCAGGTCGTATACTGAACATCGAACTGGTAAGGTTCGTTGCCGCTTAGCAGAAAGTGCATCCACGTTTGCAAGTCCGTATAACTGCGAGACGTCCCCGGTCATTTTATGGAATGCAGTAATTACTGGGCTCCCAATCTCATTTGGCCTCGTTCCAACGGTTAGCGTGTGGATAGATTGGTCATCGACCATTGGTTGATCAATCATCGTGGAATTCACTCGCACTTGATTTCGATGGTGCAATTTCACCAGTAATTTGAAAAAGCTTTGTGCTTCATGGACACTTGCCCATGAATTGGCGGCTGCCTCAAAGCGTTGTCTCAGCGCGGCAAAACCCTCGTCGTTTCCAAAGCCGTCTAAGGCACGGACGATTGAGAACCTGACGTTATCGCTTCCAGTCCCGAGAGCGAGTGAAGATCGAAAAGCTTTCGCATATCCAATGGCACCGTTGGAGCAAATGTGACGGAGCAGGCTCAAGTAGATGTTTGGTAACCCAAAACCATCGATTGGCACACTCATTACGAACCGGTTACTGAAATCATCACCGCAAATACTGAACGAGCTTGAACCAACTCGTGGTAGATGGGTAATCTAGTTAAACCGACTGGTGACAATAACTCCTTTCATCCATTGAAAGAGATTTCAATTGCTTGGACTGGGGAACGAAGCGAGGTAATGGCGTTGGCGCAGCCAACGCCGTTACCTCTGCGTAGTTCGACAGTCCCGGTCACGCGCCGCGTGACCGCCTAGACGAAACTGCCGTGATACCAACTGAGTGGTCGTGATGCGAATCAACCTCAACTGGTGACGAGAAGGGACACCGTGAGCCCACGGCCGGGTCTTTGGTACTGCTTCTTCTTAAGTAGAAATTTGGGCAACGTGACGTCGGTCCTCGCGATTGCATGGCAGACATTCTGACAACACAGATCGATCTTGGGATTGATTTTGAGTGATCGCCAGCCATCGGGGTGCCAAAGGAATTGCTGGTTTGCGGTTGCCGTCCTTACAAAGGGGTGCGGGGTTTGGCCGCATTGGACGATTTGCTTGGTTGGAAAGTCGGCATGTTTTCTCAACGCTCGCCCAGCCATTTGAATCGTTGGCCCTTTGCACGACGGTCGTACCCAAGCGGTCTTGAGAGTTGGATCATCAAACCCCTCCGTGAGGACGGCACAATTCACCAGGATTTTCATATCTCCGTTGCGAAAGGCTTTGAGTTGGGAGTCGCGGTCGCTATTGCCTGTTACGACTTCAGATCGAACTCCGCGTTCTCTTAAAATCCGATGGAATTCGAAACACTCGGATAGTTTGTGGAAGAAGTAGATCGACTTGCCCCAGCGGTTTGGTTCGGCACAATAGCAGTCGGCGAGCGCTTCCACATCCCAACGTGGTACTGTGTAGTGATCAAATTTGCTCAGGTAACCATCGCTGATCAATTGATGGATTCCGGTATCACGGACGATCTTGTCAAAGCAGAGTCGAACCTTGTCGCTTCTAAATGGCGTTGCCGTCAATCCGAGTATCCATTTTGGCTTGATCGTATTATGGATGTGCGTGCAACTGCTCGATGAGTCATGTTGACATTCATCCACGATTAAGAGATCGATGTTGCTTGGTGGTGCTTTTGCGAACATCGAAATGAAGTGAACGGGTTCGATTTCTATACCTCGTTGATCCGCTTCGTTCTTTGCCTGCTGGAGCAAGTTTTCTCGCATGGCGACCCACCCAACGCTTGCACCGGTTAACATTTGAATTGTTTTGGCAATGAGGAGGCCCATCGTTGTCTTGCCGCTTCCGGTCGGCGATTCAATCATGACGGATCGTGCCGCAAGTTCCAATTCCTTCGCGCCGTTTCGGTACTCGCCGAGGAACATGTTTACGGTCTTCTCAATGATTCTCGCTTGGTAGTCTCGAGGTTCGATGTCGATGTCGCCGAGCCTCGTTTTGATGGTTTCCCATTCCATTTGTTTTCCCTGTTTTGACTTGGAACTGGATTGCTGAAGTACTGTGTTCCGGGGAAGTGGGGGAAGGTAACTGGTCAAGTTGTCACCATGCAGTGGACGCTGTGCAGGTTCGTTTGCTCGCGTGTCGCTCGCGTGACGTCCTAGTCCTCATTGACAGTGATGTTGATTCGAATCGCAACCAGTCCTGTATAATCGCCATCGCCATTGTCAACCAACACAGGACAAAAAAAATCCGGATCTGGTGCAACAATATGAAACGATAGATTCTTATTCTCAAGCTTCGACCGCATCACAGTGTTGACCGTATCTTGGTCTTGTTGCGTGGTCATCAAGTGTTCAAAGGCTTTTTGTAAATTTCGCGCTGATAGCATTTTCGTTTCCTGAAGGAAGGGAAGATAACCCATTGATTTGTTTCAAAAGTATGTGTAATCGAAAATAAGAGGGGGGGGCGGTTGTCCACCATCGTTCCCAACACAATGATGCTTTTGATCGTGACCATTTTGGATCGGTTGATTCGTGCTTCCTTACGGCGGCTCATGCGTTGAGTGGGTTTGACTGGCACGTTGATGCTCTTCTCATGGTGTCAGTTGAAGGCCGCCCTGTGCAACAGTAAGGATTCGATCGAGAGTCGTTATTCAGACTGAGTTTGCCCTATCCGCGTGGCAACTATTGGCTGTTTGAATGGCGACTGTGCTCCCCACGTAAGCGAGCTTCGAAGTCCACATTGGGTGAGCATCAGTCGGGCTGCGTTCCAGACCCTTCTTCAATTTAGTCTCGATTCGACCGGATTTACCAGAACGAGTCGAATGCTGCGAGACGCAGATTTATCGGTGACTTGTGAAAGCTTCGCCAGCATTATCACGTGGGTGCAAGCGGTCAAACCACGCGTCGTATCGATTTCCACCTTGGAAACATCCGTTGCGGTATAGCCATCGAAAAAGGCCATTCTGAAACGTTTGACCCACGTGCCAAGTACCCATACAGAAAATCGACTTTGATCGTAACCAAACTTCTTGAGTTTCGGAAATCGTAGGCACAAAACCAGAGACTGCGGAGTAGTCCTAGAAGCATTCCAAGTTTGCTTTGGAAAACTTTGCGAGGACGATGGCGATGAAACAGTGATGGAAAAATTGCTTGAACAGGTAGACGAGATCATCAATGCAAAAACGTGGACCGATCCAGATTCGAGCCACTCTAAGTAAGCATCGGACTGCCGTATCTTAGTGCATGCAAAAGTACTTTGATGGAACACTTACCGATATTGACTTGTAATTTTCGCAGCGGAATCCAATCATGACACATGATGAAATGGTATCATTATTCGAGAAGGCAACCGCATCGATTTACGCCAAGAATTTTGGACTAGCTTTCGAGTGCTTCGATCGGTTAGTTCAGCATGGGAATGAGTTAGATTCGATCGACCTCAAGTATGCACAGATCGGACGGAATCTTTTCGATCCAAACGGGGACAAGGACGAGGCAGTTTTCGCCAACCGTATTCCGATTTACTCTCGATGGTTCTTCCAGCATTTTAGTGGCTCGGGATTGTTTGACTGAGGTCGAGCTTGCCGCAGAAGAATAGTATTCGAGTTCGATAGTTTGCGAAATTCCTAAATCCTCTGGCAGCAATTTTGATCGATTGTATGCAGCTGTTGAAGCCTGCGCTAACGTCACTGGTGAAGTAATTCTTTGCAGAGAACTTCAAACTGTGGCCGTGAACGGCACCGACCAAATAATAGGGTGTCGCATGTACGACCCGCTTAAAAGCTGAAACGCCGATCAACGCGAGTTGCGGCCTGGGCAATTAATTCGAGAATCGCGACACTTGTAATCTGCTTCCGGTTTACTTAACATTTTGTCCAAGAGCTCTTGAGACCTGCCCCGTCTCGGGCTCACGTGCCCCGTTGGACTACCTGCCCCAGTCTGACGGGGTTTTTGCTTTTGAAGATTCTGACTGTCGGAGGTTCAAGCCAATCCGTGTGAGGGTTGCTGATTATTAAAAGGCCGACTGCAATGTCGGCGTCGTTCACGCGGCGGATCGCCGCCTCTCACACAGTCAAGTATTCCGATCCAATGGTAGAGGGTTCTACTAGCCCATCCAGAATTACCTCGCAATCTAAGGCGACATAATTTCAAATATTACGTGTGAACCGATCTCAACCGGGTTAGTCGATTTTGAGGAAAACAAGGTAGCACTGTCGGAACAGAGATCTGTGATGTATTCGGTTTCGGGAGAGCCCGAGTACATGGCAGTCTTATCTTCCGACGACATTACCACCTTTGCGAATGGGTGCCCGCCAATTCTATCGATCGCTCTACGTCCGGCGTCCATTTTCCACATTATTGGCATTTAGCAAGGAGTTTTGGTAGAACTAGCCTTTTAGGAAGCAAGAAGACGTCAATTCCGCATCCTATTGCCTCCCTAACATGATTAAGAACGAGTTCGTCGCCTCAAACTATCGATTGCCTAATCGCAACGTCTGAACTACCGTCAATACTCATTCGCACTCATTGCTTTTACTTCAAGACCAACATCAAAAAGGGACTTAAATGCTGACGAAAAAAACTTCAAATATACGCAACATTCTTGCGTTGCTATCGCTCGGATTGATCGTTTTTCTAACCCATACGGCAGATGCTGCGATGATAACGGTTATCGATCAACAAAATGTTGGAACCACGATTGGCGTTACGCTTGTCACTGTCGGACAATCTTTTACGCCTACACTTCCTAAAATTGACGCCGCTGAATTTTCGATTCAAACGTTCGGGCAGATTTCATCCGTACGGCTGGACGTGCTCGAAGGCAATGGATTCAATGGTGCGGTTTTGGGTTCATCTTCGCCGGTAAATGTTTTTGGAACCGAACCGTCTTTTTTTCACTTTGATCTCAATTCGCCGGTCGCGCTCGTGCCCGGGAATCCATATACTCTTCGACTTCAATCTTTAGATACGACATTTTTCGTTCATGCCTCAACGATTGATTCCTATGCAGGCGGCACGAGGTACGGCGCATCGGGACTCGTCGAAGCAGGCGACCTAACGTTCACCGAAGGCGTTCACGCCATCCCGGAACCATCTTCAATAGCGCTTTGTGCTTCGGTACTCGGTATCACGAGTTTGGTACGGCGACGCAAAACCAACGTTCCGTGATGCAATAATGAAATGGCGACGAAATCGGGTAAGATGTACCGATTAAAGTCAAGGTGCGTCGGGCGTGATGACGCCTCTTTTTGGTTTTTTGATTGAGTTGCTTTTTTGCGTGCGATTCGTCGTTCGCGAGCTTTGTCCGGTGTCAGCATTTTCTGCATTGGAACGTTGCGTTTTTTTTAGGAATGGCGTGGCAAAAAGATTCTGATTGTTTTTTGTTGGGTTCTCGCAGTAGAATAGAACCTGCTCGGCGAATCGGAGTTGAGCTCTGCTGGCGAGCAACTCGACAAGGTATAGCCGAGTCGTGGCGGGAAGATTCTCGCGAAGGATCCTTGGGTGTTACCGAAGGATCCTTTTTGCTGCGCTCACTGTTTATACCAGAACTGCTCGTGGAGTCCGATTGATGGGATACTCCGTTTGATGCTAAAGTGTTATTGGCTGCGGTGACCGCTGATTGGTCCGGGTTATTTCCTGGTTTGCGGCCCGCAGCTACTTTAGCTTGGTTGGGTCCTAAACTTTTTGTTTCATCGTACGGTTGACCGCTACTCCAGACTCCGAAAACCTGATGTAGAAGTTTTCGCATGCAGTGCCCCAAGGCGACATCTCCTCGAACACCCTTGGCTCTGAGCCTGGCGTACAAAGCGCGAACGGCGGGGTTGTGTTGGATTGCGCTCTTGGCGGCATTCCACAAGTATTTACGAACGATGTCAGATCCTTTGTGGCTCATGTGTTGAGTCCCAAGAGGCAGTGGCTTGCCCGACTTATCAACGCCCGAGCTTTCTTCTTTTGGAAATATACCAAAGTAGCCGACGAGGTTTTCCGGAGTTCGAAATCGAGTGATCGAAATCATCTTGGCTACTAACACTGCGGCCGTGGCTTTTCCGATTCCAGGGATGGTCATGATCTGGCTATGAGATGTAATGGGCAGAGCATCATAAGCTGCTGCTAGTAAGTTTTCCAAACTCGCCTGTTGTTTCAACTCAGTTTCGAGCTGCTCTACTGCATGCAGGACGAGTTTCTCAGCGAAATCTCCCTTTAAGGAGCCGACAGATTCCTTGGCCGCAGCGTGCAGCTTCTCGGCTACATTGCCTTTCAGATACGGTATGAGCTTCAGCAAGCTCAGTCTCGCTTTGGCAAGTTTTTCTGGCGTGGGATACTTTTTGAGCAACGCGCAGATGAAGCTCGAGCATAAGTTGACAACTAGCGTATCCAATTCTGGGAACACGCGTGACATGAGATTGTGTAGTCGATTCTTAGCGCGGACCGTGTCTCGGACCTGACTCTCGAGCCTTGAGGTGATTTCACGAAGCACCAAGAATTCAGTCGGTATTGCCTCCGTAGGCGCTGGCCGCTCCACAACACCGAAACGTGCCATGGCCATGCTTTCAGTATCATCCGAAGTACGTTTAGCGAAGAACGCTTTTTGATAATCCTTATTGCGTTTGGGCTCTCCGATCGAGATCTGTAGCGATAGGTCAAGCTTTCGGAGAAAGCTCGCAAGGTTCGACGCGTACTGCCCAGCAGCGTCTATGTGAATGTGGATGGCCACCGCCATCACGCGACAGCTGGATTTCTCTCTACGATGAATAGTCGGCAAGATATAATTGCGACTTTACGAGGAACTCAATACTCGACCACCTACCCTAATCCAACGTATCGCTCTCGGAGGGGAATTCACGTACATGTATTTCTGGGGCCACCAGTTTGCAAACGACGGAAGTGTAGGAAAACGTGCATGAGCCAATGGTATCCAGTAGAATTCAAGGTCGATGACGTTTTGTATCTCACGGCAGAACATTGGATGATGGTGGCTATTCGCAACGTTGGCAGAGTAAAGTTGGGATTTGTTCTTTGTGCACGGTACTTGGAGAGCCCGAATACATGACGGCCTAGCCTTCCGACGACATTGCCAAACCAATCTGGATAATCAATCTCTCCGCGAGGGTTCGCTCCGATGATTTTTTCGCCCCAAAAACACTAAAACGTAGGTCCCATGAGAACAGCGTTATTCTTTGCTAGAATTGAGTGGTGTTTATGCAAATACTTCAGTCGAACCAATAGTGAGTGTCGAGAAATGGGTAGTCCAACAGAAAAACGCCAATTGCGAAAGCAAAAAAAGAAGAGGCTACGAGATATGAAAAAGCGAGAGTACGAAAGAGATCGCGAAATCTCCGCCTCCATTACTGCGAAAGAGGCGATTCTTCCAACCTATCAGATAATTGAATGTGACCCAGCACCTGAACGAGTCGTTCAGTCTATTCAAGATGCGTGGAAACGCATTGCACTGGCACCAGAACTTCGCGGAGAAAAGCTCGAAGATTTGGCAACCGCCAAAAAACAAGGTTTTTATTGCAGTTATTACGGACCATTCAACTGGGCGAACTGGCTTGGAACGTTTTTGTTTCGAGAACTTGTCCGAGATATTACACCAGTGGTTTTGAGAAGGGTCGATGTAGAAGTCATTGCAACCGCTGATCTTTGCTCGCACGTTGAGATTAGGATTCGTGTACTGGAATTCGTGAAAGGGTTCATAGCTTGCTCGCCATCCAAGCCTAAAGTGACGCTTCCAAATGGAGAATTCGTCGTCGCTTTCAACCTACGTGACGACGACCATTTTATCCGAAGACTAGAAGAGAGAACGGTTGTTGAGCCAGAGCACTATTTGAGCAAGGGGCAAGTCTTCGCGTGCTTATATCGTTGGAAACTTTTCGACCCAGTCATCCTACCGTCTGGGCAACCGGCAATAAGGCTTTGGAATTGGTGCGATCCGAAAGTTCCCGTAGGTTCGTTTTGGAAAGAGCTTTTGGGATCGGAGATTAGGATTAGCGATACGCTTGGAATTCAGTTCTTTGAATCTGCTCTTGGACGAGCGTATTATCTCGTCGGGTACTGCCCTATTGATGAAGACAAACTGTCATCCGGTTACGCGGTTCTTAATACGCTACTTTTACCGGGCATGGACAATACGCCAGAAGCTTCGGTATTGCAGCTAGGTCTAAGAACCAAGGAGCGAATAGATTTTGAGAAACGAGCTGAGCAACAAACCATGAAAAATCTGAATATGCAAAAAGACTTTTCTGTTGTGCGAGAATATCATCGTCACGTTCCTCAAGTACGATTCTTCTCGGACCCTGTGTTTAGCTACGAACATGGAAAATGAATTAGACATTCTTGCCCCGGAACACACCCTCCTAGCATTGGAAAGTAATCATGATCGTCGAGCTACGCACTAGCCGTGACCTACTCGACACTATGCGAATCGGCCAAGTCCTGCATGGAGTATCAGTAAACGTTCATTGCAGCACAACGGCACGACGCGTGTTTCCCTTTGCTTCGGAAGGCGTTTCCTTTTGCTTCCCTCGCATCAGAGAATTATTGGCCGGCCACGGAGCACACGAGAAGGGCTAGTGCGAGGGAATGCAAAGAAAAAATCTCGCGAGTCGAGTGGCTTTTAGCACCGGAACGGATAGTGCAGCGGTGGAATTCACAAGTACGGCAAGCTCAAGATAGAATATATTCTTTGTACACGCTACTCGGGGAACCAGGAGGACATCACGAAAACGCATCGCTACCACACCCGTGGCACGCAAACCTGCTTGCCAAACCTACTATGTTCCAACGCAATTGAGCTCAAAATGTATCGACGAACTTTCCCAGCAGGTTTTTAAGTCGAGTCTTCCTCCCACCTGGGTCGTAAACGAGCATTTTAATGACTACGGAAAAGACTATCTTGTCGAAATTGCTGAGGATAACGGCGAGCTGACTGGCACGAGCTTTTATGTGCAACTCAAGGGGCAACGCAAAGTCCGATTGTCCAAAGACAAAAACTTTGCAAAGTTTTCACTCAAGTCGCAATACTCAAGGTATTACGCAAACCGAGTGCGTGATCTTCCCGTATTTATTGTGGTTGCTGACGTAACGTCAAAGCAGAGTTGGTGGCTCTTTCTCCAACGTCTGCTCAAAAAAGATACAAGGTGGAAGAAGAGTGGGAGTATGATGCTCGACATTCCAACTTCCAACAAATTGAGTGACACGAAGGCTCTTAGAGAAGCCGTCGAACAATCGGCTCGATGGGTACGATCGCAGCATCCGACAGTTCTGCCCGATGCAATGGAAGCATACAAAGAGAATCTCAAGGAATTAGATCCCCGTTTTGACTATAAGGTTACGCATGACGGCGGCTCGATGATGATCCACATCAACCCAGATAAGCCTGTGGAAATGCTGATGGAGTTAAAGGGCGAACCAACGACGATCAATAAAAAAATTCACGATCTTGTTGGAAAGGGACTTCGAGTTAAGTTTGATCCTGGCGAACTCACGATCAAGGGAAGCAAATTATTCGATGATGTTCGTGAGCATGGTGTCGAGGTGCAAGCAGAGTTTTGCCAAAACGCAAGTCTAAACCTGATTTTATACGACAGCTCAAAGTCCGAGCTATCGAAACTGGAAGGGATTCCGGTTGTACTTAGAGGTGGTCAAAGTGAAGTGCGATTCGAGGGAAGGTTAGGACGCTCTCCTCTTTATGTTTCTGGCGGTCCACTTGCAACAAATGAGTTTGGCAAGTTGAATCTATCCTTTAAGTTCGAGCAGTGGAATGGTTATCCGATTCTTGCCTTACCATTCTTTGACCAACTTCTCCCATTCTTGTCGGAAATGGAAAAAACCAAACAGCTTGGATTTGAGCTATTTGTTGAAGGCAATAGGATCGTCTCGATCACCTCGAATGAAGCAGCCCTCGACAGGCGACATATATCAAAACATTGCTATCGCAAGCGAAATCGATTATCCGTCGAATAATTTGGTCGAACTGCCTCGCCGTGTTGATGAAGCCATTGGTTCCTATGACACAGGCGTACTCCGACCATCCCAGTTGTTGCTTTAAATCAGTGCGACTCAACAGTGGCATCTGCCATCCTGGATGTGGTAGGACTTTGGTCGGAACGTCTACATCGACCATCCCGTCACACAGGGTGACGAACGCATCGACCACTCCCGCGAAGATTCCGGCTCGCGGACTGTGTGCCAAAAAGAATTTGCGGCCAGCATGTGATTTTAGTGCTGACTTAAGCTAAACGTTGTCAAAGAGAGCAAACTCATGTTGGATCAACAGGTTTCCTTGTTCGATTTCGCTTAAGGATGAGATCGTGTGGATCTGGACTCCGATTTCGCGCATGGAGAACTCAAGATTAGCAGAAAAATTCCCAACCCCGCATGATTTGCCAATGCTCGGGCAAAGCTGCTGGATTCGCAAATTTGCTGAAGTATTTCGATCGGAAGCATCGGTTGAGACCGTCTTCGAGATCATGTCAGCGGAACCCCGTATGAAAATTTGACGCGCGTGATTGTAAAGCGAGTTTGAGTTTCGTAGAATCGGTTGCAGTTCGTCTTAGGATTCTGAATCTAGCATATTGCTGACGAGGGTGCAAATTATGTCGATGCTTTTCCTGTCGCTCACCTCGAGTGGTTCTGGAGGTACAGGAACGACACCGCCTACTTGCCCGCCCCGACGCCGTCGCTGTCCTTGCGGTACTTCAAGTGGAGGCGGTGGTAATACCGGTGGCGGTAACAGCGGAGGTGGCGGTTGCACAGGGAGCGTCTGTTCGAGTGATTCATCGCCTACAAGCGAAGCGAGTGACTTTCCGATCCGTTATCAGAACGGCGAGATTCAAATGTCGGTCACCGACATTTCCGCCAGTGGCTTGGGGATGCCGTGGGGACATACGCGAACGTATTGCAATCAGTTGGGGGTTGATGGAACGAAGACGAGCGTTGATTTTGGCAACGGCTTCAACTGGCTGACTGAGACAACCGCTTACTTGGTGGACATCTTGGGAAATGGCGGCGAGATCCAAGTCGTCATCTCGCCGCGTGATTCGTTTTGGTTTACTTCGATCGACGATGTCTATGTCGGAGCTTTTGGCGCTCTTCAGACGTTCGTGCATGACGCGACGAATCACGTCTACCGGTTCATCGATACCGATGGAAGCGTTTGGGAGTTTTTTGACTTCGAACAGATCGAGAATCCGGCTGGTCTGTTGTCGAGTATCGTTAGCCCAGGTGGCGAATCGTCGCTTGTCTTCAAGTATCCTAACGCGGTAAGCATGGTATCAGAGGTGGAGCGAAGCTACACCGATTGTTGTCTTCTGTCGTCGACTCGCGTCTACCATTTAATTCCGACGCCGTCCGGTACCGGAGTTTCAGGAACCAATTACGATCAGACGACGTATGGCTACGATTCGATGAAGCGTCGCAACCGGGAAGTTGCGACTAGTGGCACAATCACACGAACCGTTTACGATGTTCGAGGTCTGACCTCTAAGGTGTATATCGGTACGAACGATACGGGTGCGACTCAAAATGATCCCACCGGTGGCGGAGCATCGGGGAACAACATGGTGCAAATCACCGGCATGGTCTACGACGATGGTATGTCTGGAGGCGATGGCAACCTGACCAAGAACACCGCTTACGTTGATGCATCATCAAGTCGCGTTACGTCATTCTTATACGACTTCCGCAATCGTCGCACAGCCACCAACGGCGAAGTCAGTTTCTATGAAGAAGTACTCTACGACAATCTCAATCGAGTTATTCGCCGAGATCGGAAGAATTCAACTGCGGCTGGTAACCTGATCGCGCAAAGTGAAACGAAGTTCGATGCCAGAAATCGAGTCTATCGAACACTTCGTTATGCGGTGAATCCGAGTACCGGACTGGTGGGAGATAGTCTGAGCGACAACACTTGGTATGACGCGAGCAGAAACGTCCTCTGCACACTTCCAGCCGGAAGCGATCAATTCTCAAAGAATGTCTACGATGGCATAGCTCGCATGATCACCAGCTACAGTGGCTACACTCCAAGCGGACCGATCAACCCAAGTTCGATTACCAGTGATGTGATCTTTGAACAAGGTGGAACCACGTATGACAACGCGAGCAACGTCACCGCGACGACGTTCCGACAGCGTTGGGATAATGCAACTGGCAACGGCTCATTGAACGGTCCCACTACCCAACCCAAGAGCCGCAATAGTTATACCGCCAATTGGTCTGATGCTTTAGGTAGGACCATCGCGACGGCGAATTACGGGACGAACAATGATGGTAGTCAACCAACGCGTCCCGGTACGGTTCCCGCTTCCAGCGATACCGTCTTAGTCAACCAGATTCACTACAACAATACCGGTGAAGGTTTCGAAACTGTTGATGCGGCAGGCAAAGTCGATCGAACCTATTTCGATAACGCTGGAAGAACCACCAAGACGATCCAAAACTTCACTTCTGGCGGAACTCCGCCTGCTAACGAACAGAACGTAACGGTCGAGCAAACCTATTCGGCAGGCTTCATGGTAACCCTGACCGCGAAGAATCCCGAGACAGGTGACCAGGTCACGACTTACACGTATGGTGTAACGTTATCCAACAGCGACATCGCTTCGAACGAATTACTGCGTTCGGAAACGTATCCTGATTCGGTGGATGCTTCGGACAAGGTTACCTACACTTACAATCGTCAAGGGCAACCGACAACCAAGACCGATCAAAACGAATCCGTCCATAGTTACAGCTATGACAAACTCGGTCGTCAGACGGCTGATTCCATAACGACGCTTGGCAGCGGAGCAGACGATGCCGTACTTCGTATTGGCCAAGCTTACGAAATTCGGGGCATGGTCGCAACGATTACGAGCTACTCTGACGTGGCGGGTACCACGCCGGTGAACCAAGTCCGCAACTTGTACAATCATTTCGGACAGCTTATCACCCAGTTCCAAGAACACGGCGGAGCTGTGGATACCGGAACGACTCCGAAAGTAGGATACGGCTACGAAAATGGTTCGGCCAACACGATCCGACCCAAGTCGATTGTCTATCCTAACGGCACGGTCTTGTCGTATCTGTATAACGACACTCATGCCGATCGTCTTTCGCGAATTCGCACTCTTCGCTGGAATGGCACTCAAGTCTGCCGCTACACGTATCTGGGCGTGAACGCGTTCGTTACGACCGACTATTTACAACCGCAAGTCAAACTGAACTATGCAACCGGAAGTGGCATCCATCGCTACAACGGCGTTGACCGCTTCGGTCGTGTGGTCAATCTTCCGTGGACCAATTATGGAACACCTGTCGATCTGGTCCATCTGAAATACGGCTATAATCGCATTAGCAATCGCATCTGGCGAGAAGACATAGTTGCCCAAGCCAACAGCCAGAACTTCGATGAACTCTATGGCTACGATGGTATGCAGCGCTTGGAGGACTTCGAACGAGGTCTCCTGAACGGCGGCCACAACGCCATCACCAGCCCGACCTTCGAGCAAGAATGGGAGCTCGACGCGACGGGCAACTGGATGGAGTTCGATCAGACGGTTCCACCCAATCCGAGCCAAGACTTCGAACAAGAGCGGACGAATAACACCGTCAACGAGATCACCGACATTACTACGGATAGCGCGACTTGGATCACCCCCGAGTACGATCGCAACGGCAACTCGACCTTGTTCCCGACCCCGAGCGACCCGACCGATTCGTATACGGGAACCTGGGACGCTTGGAATCGGCTCGTCGCCATCCACGATTCATCGACCGCTCTCGTTGCCAGCTATGCGTACGACGGTCAGAACTGGCGGATCACCAAGACCAGCGGCATTTCCACCCGCCACTATTACTATTCCTCGAACTGGCAAGCATTAGAGGAACGCATCGATACCTCGACAACCTCTGAGCGACAATTCGTCTGGGGTATTCGTTATATCGACGATCTGATATTGCGCGATCGCGACGGCACACCGGACGAGCGCCTCTATGCTCTTCAAGACGCTAACTGGAACGTGACCGCGATCGCGGACACCAGCGGCGTCGTTCAAGAGCGTTTCGCTTACCAAGCCTACGGCACTTGCACCGTCCTCGACCCAAGCTTCGTCCCAAGCTCTCCATCCTTCGACTGGGAGATCACGTACGCCAGCTACCGCTTCGACCCAGAGTCAGCCCTCTATCAAGTCCGAAACCGTTACCTGCACTCAACACTCGGTAATTGGATATCAAGGGATCCTATCGGGTACGAAGGGAGTTCGTACGATCTGTACGAGTACGTTTCGTCTAACCCATGCGTGGGACTAGATTCCTCTGGAATGACGCTAAACACTACAATCAGGCATGTAACGCAACAAATCCTCTTTGATACATATTTTTTTCATCGTGCGTACACAGGGGATCCGAATGGGGGGTTGGCAAAGGCAACTCCCGCGCCCAATGAAGTTGACGATATTGAAGAATCGTCGGAAGGCTATTGCGCGACCGTCAAGCGCGCAGTAACCCTCAGGTTGACCGTGCTTCAGGTGATGCCAACCGACGCCGTGGCGTCCGGGTTTGCTACGCCTGGCGGATACATGGATCTAGTACAACATGAACAAAAAAGGTTAACGGTATATAGTAGGGCTAATGATACCTATCTTGTTCCAATGGAGGGCGCAGGGAGTGTCGCGACGGCATGTGGTACAATCTGTCGTTGCACGAAGGGAGAGGCGAAGGAAGAGCTTCAGAAATATCTTGTTAACAATCGTGCTTTGGCGCTTAGTTTGGCTAACGGTTATATTGATACGGAGCAGAATGGAATTACTGTGGGGGATGCGATTGTGGGTGTTCTAGCTCCGTTTCCAACGTTTGCGCGTGTCGTCAATATGACAACGATGACTGGAATGTCGGCAAGATATCGTCTAAAAACTCCTCCAAAATTCAAACCGGAACCCTGTCCTACGTCGGAGGATTACTAGTGCAGTGGAATGATCGTCGGCGACAACGATCCTGAGAGCTTTGGATTTGTCGATTTTGCATACTCCATCATTTGAAAGGCTGCGTAGGTATGCGATTTATCAGAATCTCGATTCTTACCGCATATGCGACACTTTTCTCACACGGATGCAACGAACCGACGAGTCTTCCTATCAACAAGACGCAGGTTGAGAAGCGAGGGTCGAATAAGAATACAGAGGAAATAGTCTTAACAGATGAGCAGTTTTATATATTGCCTCCATTTAAGGGCCGCGTCGTGAAGTGTGAAGACCAGGGTTATCCGAAAGATTTATTTCGTATGCCAGGTCCGCTCCTGAGAATTACTATTGCTGCCAATGATGGTAGACTGATTGTTATTGAAAAATTTCGATCTGCACTGCATGCCTCGGCGGAACTCCATAAAATAACTGAAAAACCTGAGCTGAATTTCCCTCACGACATTCGAATGTTGAGAGCCTCCCTTAAAAATACGGAGGAAATAGTATTATCAGACGAGGAGTTTAATATAGTGCCTCCATTTAAGGGCCGCGTTGTGAAGTGTGAAAACCAGGGTAATCTGGAGAAAGTTTTACATGATTGCGGTCCGCTCCTGAGAATTACTATTGCTGCAAATGATGGTAGGCTATTTGTTATTGAAAAATTTCAATCTGGACTGCATGCCGCGGCGGAAATCTCTGAACTAACTGAAAAACCTGAGCTGAATTTCCCTCACGACATTCGAATGTTGAGAGCTTTCATACAATGGTAACCCGACGTTGTTCCCGACTTCGAGCGATCCGACCGATTCGTATAGCGGTACTTGGGACGCTTGGAATGGGCTCGTCGCGATCCACGATTCATCGACCGCTTTCGTTGCCAGCTACGCCTACGTCGGTCAGAACTGCCGGATCACCAATAATTGTCGTTGAAAAAGATGAAAGAAAGATACACCTCATCGTAACGGTTAATTCGTCTGCGTTGTCAAATTATGAGTATCGATGTACAGGGGCGCTGGAATGCTCCCCAAAAACTGGTCCATATGTTATGAGAGTCTATTGCCTCAAGTCGAGGCAGGAGGACTTTCTTATGAGCAAGAAGCGGCATCGCCACAGTCCAGAACAGATTGTGGCTAAGTTACGTGACGCGGACGTCATGTTGAGTTCAGGCAAGGATTTGGCGGTTGTTCTACAGACGCTCGAAGTCTGCGAAGCGACCTATCATCGCTGGCGTAATCAGTTCGGTGGCATGAAGAGCGAAGAAGCTAAGCGGCTTAAGGAGCTTGAGAACGAAAACTTGCGATTGAAGCGTCTTTTGGCGGAGGCCGAGCTCGATAAAGCGATGTTGAAGGAGGCTCTACGGGGAAACGGCTGAGCCCGACTGCGAAGCGTCAAACTGTTGAACGAGTTCAACGGCAGTTTGTCGTTTCACAACGTCGGGCATGTCGAGGCTTAGGCTTTCGCCGAAGCAGCATTCGTTACCGGTGTTGCGAACGGATCGGCGAAGCGAAGCTTCGTCTAAGGATACTTGAGTTGGTACGCAAGCGGCCGCGATTTGGCTATCGTCAAATCACGAGACTATTGCGTCTCGAGGGTTTTCGTGTGAACTACAAACGAGTCTATCGTCTTTGGCGACAGGAAGGATTGAAAGTGCCGAGAAAGACAAGGAAAACGCGGGCCATTGGGCATGGTGATCATGCATGTCATCGACATCGAGCGGTGCATTCGAATCATGTTTGGAGCTGGGATTTCATCTTTGATCGAACAGTGACTGGTCAGACGTTGAAGTGCTTCACGATCGTAGACGAATTCACCCGTCGCTGCATTACACTTGATATCTCTCGGAGCTTTCGCTCGGAAGACATTATCAATCGACTTTCCGAGCTGTTTGTGATGTATGGAACGCCCGATCACATCCGTAGCGACAACGGCCCTGAATTCATCGCCGAAGCGATTCAACGATGGTTGAAGCAAGTGGATATTAAAACGCTCTACGTCGAACCTGGAAGCCCTTGGGAGAACGGCTATGCCGAGAGATTCCATAGCCGAGTTCGTGACGAACTCTTGAACGTTGAAGAATTCTCGAACCTGGCACATGCCCGCGCCTGCGGGTCTGCCTGGCGCGAAGACTACAACGATTTTCGACCGCATAGCTCGCTAGGCGGTCTGCCCCCTTCGGAATTCGCGCTTCGCTGTGCTGCTTCCGTTTCGGCTAAGCCTCAACTCCAGCAGCACAGCGAACCCTTACCTTTTTCCCAACCATTACTCGCATAACGCCTGGACAAAAAATGGGGGCACTCCAGCGCCTCAAGTCGATGCACGTGGAGTACATATTTCGGTCGATGTTTTTCGTGATAAATAGTTACATCTGTTTACCAATGTTTTGGGTCCAACTTAGATGCAATTTGCATTCTGGATCGATAACAGAGTAGTGGACCTTGCTTCCGCTTTACGATGGATACATTTCATTTTGCATTTAACAATAATAACGGTCGAAGGAATCACTATTATCATTTTTTCTATGGCGTTTTCTTACCGCTATGCGAATATTTTGCAAATCTTCGAATCGACGTACCATTCACCCTTCTGATGGCCTCGTGCGGTGAAATGAACGGGCATTTGAACTCGCATCCTATGATTCCGGCAGGTTGCCGCCTCGAATTGATTCCCTCTAGGAAAATGCTGCCTGATTCGTTGTGCATCCCAGGGATCGACGACGCACCTAATGCAATGAAGCGATTTTTTTTTGCGAACTGAGAATTCCGTCCGCAAGACGCTCCATCAGAGATTCGGTGTTGAAGACTTTGTGGGCAAAAAAACACTGTTTATAAAGCGAATCAAGCCTCCCTACCATCTCTACAAGAAGAAACTTTCGGTGCTCAGCGTCGCTACATTGCTAACCACTCAGAGATTGCAACTAATCTTCGCGAGAACGGCCATGATGTCGAGGAAGTTGTGCTTGAACAAATGACGATGGCACAACAAGCTTGCAGCTTTTGGTCTGCGTCAACGATCATAGCCCAACACGGTGCCGGTCTTACCAACTTATATTTCAGCCGCCCAGGCTGCAAAGTAATCGAACTCGGAGCTAACGGCCGTCGACACTATTTCCAAATTGCTCGGTTCCTCGACCTAGAGTATCGGCACGTGCAAACCAGCCCCCAAGGCGAAGGCCCGTGCTTTGTCAATGTTCAGGCTATTCTAACGGCAGCAAGTTCAGACAGCGTACAGCCTGGAAGCTAAATTCGTTGCGCCGAGCTCCAAATTGAACATATCATCTCGGGAACGAATGACAGTCCTCCGTGGGCTGAAGTGAAGATGTCTTGATCAGCACGCAACGGACGAAGTCGGGAATTCTAGTTGTCGCTGAAACTCGACCGGCAAAAAGCTAGCTGTCCGCCGCTCGCTAGGGAATTTCTGTTGTCACGATCAGGGAAAAACAGTTGTCGCTATACATGTCAGGATCGAATGCGACTTCGCCGCTTGATAACTTTACATCCAAGTGGGACGGCCAGAAAAGCTCGCCTAGCGCAGCCTTATTCCAAGAACCGCGAGTAAGTCGATTTCGGATCCTAACAAGCTCGAATTCATCGCACCCGTCATCCCAAGCAGCAGTCGAACGTTCGAATCGAGTGGGTCATAAAGTATATGGCTTGACAAAGAATCCAGTTCTGGAAAAGATTTGATTGCATGTCAGGCTCCAAATTGATAACCATGCTTTTCAAAGTGTTGCAAGACGTCAGTAGCTCGTATCCGACTCCAATATGCTCTGAGAAAAGGATGAATTTTGTTTTCCAATGTCATTTGCTTGGCTTCCTTAAGCATCTGCACTTTAGGCAAACAATTGTAGCGTGATTTTTCGATTGCTCTTGCAAAAAAAATGGCTCTGAAGGGATAAGGTGGTTGCTAAAAGACACCAAACC
>JAWXCK010000012.1:0-15917 GCA_034408855.1 Pirellulaceae bacterium | reverse complement strand
TTGGTTTTTGTAATCACTCAGTCCAGTGTTTTCCTTGTATTTCACGGCTAAAATCGATTGCGGATCACGAAAACCACCCACAGTTTCTGCGGAAGAGCGTTAAATAAAGAGGTTTGTTAACTTGGGAAGTGTGGATGTCGTTATTTTTCCAAAATAGCATTCCGAGACTGCCGAAATTGTGGCATCCTATATGCACTATTCCTCTGCAAGTTCGAAGTTCTACATCGTTAGTAGTTCCGCCTTTAGGTGGCAAACCAGCATAACAGCCATTTATAGTTCCGTCTTCAAGCGGCAATCCCGCATGTCACTCCGCCAAAACCGTCAACCAAGAAACCATTCAATATGATCTTCTATATTTTAATGACGTTGCCCGCCTTTGCCCTCTGCATGCTTGCGCAATGGATGGTGCAAAACGCCTTTAAAACAATGAGCCAAGTGCCAGCTTCGATGACCGGCGCACAAGCAGCCCGGCGAATCCTCGACGCGCAAGGGTTACGTGACATCCCTATCGAGAGGGTTGGCGGGCATCTTTCGGACCATTATGACCCATCGCATAAAGTTGTGCGGTTGAGCCAGAATGTTTACGCATCTAACTCGATGGCTGCCGTCGGCATTGCAGCTCATGAAGTCGGACATGCAATTCAAGATGCGCGCCGATATGCCCCGCTCGTTATACGAAATTTAGCGGTTCCGGCGGCAAACTTTGGAGGAAGCATCGGCTCGATCTTCATCATGATCGGAATGTCGCTATTGTTTTCGGCGATGGCTCCGCTTGGAAAATTCGTTTTCTTAATAGGAATTCTATGCTTCGGCGCGACGGTGGCATTTCAGTTAGTGAATCTCCCGGTCGAATTCGACGCTAGTTCAAGAGCCAAAACTCAGTTGCTAGAGCTAGGAATCGTCTCTGGTCCTGACTTGCCGTACGTTAACAAAGTGCTCAATGCGGCGGCACTTACGTATGTCGCCGCGACGCTGCAAGCGGTCATGTACCTTGCGTACTATGTGATTCAATATCTGGCCGCGACTAGAAACGATTAAATCAACATGCGGCTCGCGCCGACGGCTCACTTAATCAACAGCCTGTCATCACATTTTCACCGGCCTAGGGATTGACAGGAGCGTGCTTTGCGCGACCATACTGTCCCTATGGCACTCGAAACAATTAAAGCAAGTATTTACGACTTCCCGGTTTACTACGATTTGATATTCGGTGCCGATTGGGCGGCTGAATTTCGATTTCTCGAAGCGGCTTTTAAAAAGCACGTTACACCGCTCAAGAAGAATGCTCCCGTACGTCGACTGTTAGAACCCGCATGTGGAACCGGTCGCTTGGTTTATCGGATGGCGAAAGCCGGCTATGCTTGCGATGGGTTCGATCTGAATGAGAAAGCCATCGACTATTGCAATAAGCGGCTGGCAAAGAATGGATTGCGACAATCGGCTTGGGTTGCCGACATGACCGACTTCACCGTGAAGAAGCCATACGATGCGGCCTTCAATACCATCAACTCCTTTCGTCATTTGTCGTCCGAAAGCGCCGCCTTAGCGCACTTCGATTGTTTAGGTCGAGCCATTCGACCAGGTGGCGTCTACGCCTTGGGATTTCATCTCACACCGCTTAAGGGGACACCGACAGACGAAGAGAGTTGGTCAGCCCGCCGCGGACATCTAGTCATCAACACGCAGATGACTCCTAAGGACAAAGAGCCGAAAAAGAGAATCGAACGATATAATCTTCGATTCGATGTTTATCGACCCACCGAGCAAATTCGCATCGACGACGTGCTCGTCCTTCGTTCGTATACGCATCGACAATTCCAGAAGCTTATCGATGCTACCGAACATTGGACAATCGAAGAAGCCTATGATTTCCGATACAGCATCGAGGACCCCGTCGAGATCGATGATTGGCTAGAAGACGTTGTCTATATTTTGAAGCGCAAATTATAGATATGAAATGACTCCTAAACCCTTGTTTTTAAGCGACTTGTGACATTCGTTCGCAGCCGTCACCCGGTTGTCAGGAATGGGCAATTTTGCTAGAATGCCGACTCTTTGAAGGAGGCCTTTTGAGTCCTTCGGAATTGCCCCTGGCCGTAAGGAAAAGCTCACTTGTCTAATCTTCCTCCCGACGACTCCGAATTTGATGATGACGACCTGCCAGCCGATTCCGGAAGTGGTAGCGACGACGTATCTGGCGACATGCCGCCGACCAATAGCGACAACATGGGTGAAGGTCGGCTGATCGAACTGCCGATCGAAGACGAGCTAAAGAATAGCTACCTGACCTATGCGATGAGCGTGATTGTCAGCCGAGCTCTTCCGGACGTTCGGGACGGCTTGAAGCCGAGCCAGCGTCGAATTCTTGTCGCTATGAACGACCTGAACTTGACTCCAGGAGCTCAGCGGGTCAAATGCGCCAAAATCTCGGGCGATACGTCCGGGAACTATCATCCTCACGGCGAAGCGGTCATCTATCCAACGCTCGTCCGAATGGCGCAAGAATGGAACATGCGTCATCTTCTGATCGACAAGCAAGGTAACTTCGGGTCGATTGCGGGGCTGCCGGCGGCGGCCATGCGATATACCGAAGCTCGATTATCGCCGGCTTCCGCCATGATGCTGGAAGACCTCAAGCTAGACACGGTCGACTTTATCCCAACCTATGACGAAGCTCGAACCGAGCCCGTCGTATTGCCGTCAAAATTTCCGAACCTACTCGTCAATGGTGCAACCGGAATTGCCGTTGGCATGGCGACCAGCATTCCGCCGCATAATTTGCGAGAGGTATGTGAAGGGCTGATCCGCGTTATCGACGAACCGGACGTTACTATTCACGAACTTTGCGACATCATTACCGGGCCAGACTTTCCGACCGGCGGCATTATTTGCGGGCGCTATGGGATTCGCCAAGCATATCTGACTGGCCGATCGACGATAGTTCTACGGGCCCGGACTTCGATTGAAGAGATCAAGAATAAATCGCGAATCGTCATTCACGAAATTCCATTCCAGCAATTTCGCGATCGAGTTATTGAAAAGATTGCCGAACTGGTTAGATCCGATCGCATCAAAGGCATTTCGGCGATTCGTGATGAAAGCGATCTCAAAGAGCCTGTTCGAATCATCGTCGACATCAAGCAAGGGCATGATGCCGATGTAGTCTTGAACCAGCTCTATCAATTCTCGCCGCTTCAAGACACCTTCTCGATGATCTTTTTGGCGTTGGTCGACGGTAAGCCACGCGAATTGAACATCAAGGAAATGCTGCAAGAATTCGTTCGGCATCGAGTAACAGTGATTCGTCGTCGAACCCAATTTTTGTTAGCTCGAGCTCGCAAGCGAAAGCATGTTGTCGAAGGATTGTTGCTGGCGCTAGCCGATATTGATCGCATCATCCAGATTATTCGCAACAGTCGCACGCAATCCGAAGCCAAAGAACGCTTGATGGGCGTTGAAGTCCCAGCTTCCATGATGGAACGAGCGCTTGGCGAACGCGGCTATAAAGAATTCCAACTCGACCGAGGCGAGAGCGATGCCTATCGCCTTACCAGCCTCCAGACCGATGCGATTCTCCGATTGACCCTTGGTCAGCTCGCTGGGCTAGAGCAAGAAAAATTAGCCGAGGAGCATACGGCGTTGCTGGCCGAAATCGAAGGGTATCTCGCGTTGCTGGCCGATACCCGAAAAATTTACGAGATGATCAAAGAGGACTTGCAGGACATTGCTCGTCGCTTTGGAAATGATCGTCGTTCAGAAATCAGCAGCGAAGAACTTGGCAATTACAACATGGAAGACCTCATCACCGAGGAAACCATGGTGGTTACGATCTCGCATCGCGGCTACGTCAAACGCATTCCGGCTACCACGTATCGCGCTCAAAAGCGTGGCGGCAAAGGCATTGCGGGTGCCAAGAACGAAGAAGAGGATCCAATCGAGCATCTCTTTGTGGCCAGTACCCATGCCTATTTGCTGTTCTTTACCAATCAAGGCAAAGTCTACTGGCAAAAGGTCTACGAGATTCCGCAGATGAATCGCGAAAGTCGCGGTCGCGCCTTGGTAAATCTTCTGAATTTAACACCCGAAGAAAAGGTCCTCGACTGTGTTGCCGTTCGCGATTTCGATTTGCCCGGCCACTTTCTAATGATGGCGACCAAAAAAGGAGTCGTCAAGAAGACCGAATTGGAGGCCTATAGCCGACCGAAGAGGGGTGGCATCATTGCGATCAAACTCCGCGAAGGCGATGAATTAGTCGATGTAGCTATATCGAAGCCCGACGACCAAATTATGCTCGTCACCGCCAATGGAATGGCGATTCGATTCCCTGAAAGCCATGCTCGATCCATGGGCCGCAACACATCGGGCGTCAAAGGAATTTCACTCCGGAAAGGTGACCAAGTCGTCGGGATGGTGGTTGCCGATCCGAATGCTACGTTGCTCACAGCCTGTGAATTCGGCTACGGCAAACGAACGAATTTCGGACCGGGTGAAGAGCTTGTTACGAAAGAGACTTCATCATCCGACGAAGATGGCGTAGTCGAAGAAAAGGCGATCGACACCCCTGAAGCACCCGAAACGGATGATTCGAACGATAGCGATGATGTATCGTCATCGGGTCGTTATCGAACGCAGCGCCGCGGCGGTAAAGGCGTGATCGATATTAAGACGACTAAACGTAACGGCAAGGTGATCGGCGTCACCGCAGTCACCGATTCGGATGAGCTCATGATGATGACTTCACGCGGTAAGATCCAGCGCGTTGCCGCTCGCGATGTGAGCGTCATCGGTCGAAATACTCAGGGAGTCCGAATTATGAGTCTCGACGAAGGCGATACCTTGACGGCAATCGTCCGCGTACCGATGGAGGCTGGTGATGACGACGAAGAACTAGTTAATGCAACACCAGAAACGCCAAACGCCCCCGAGTCGTCAAACGTCCCCGAGTCGTCAAACGCTGACGAATCACCAAACACGCCCGATGCTTAATCGCGCTACCGATTGAAGAACCGTAGTGGAGGTTGTTAAACCTCCCTGCCGTTCAGGATCTTTAACAAGATCCACTACCTTTTATCGCATCCGGCTAACAAGTCGACAGCCAGTTGCAGTTTTGTACTAAGTAACCGTTAGATATGTCTTACCAGCACATTCTGAACTAGAATGAACGACGTTGATTTCAGTCGTTGGATCGGAGTTTATATTCATGCGTCGTCGAGTGGTAGTAACCGGAGTCGGATCGATTAATCCCATGGGGCATGACCATGAGACGGTTTGGGCAGGGCTCAAAGAAGGAAAAAGCGGCGTTGAGAATATCACGATATTCGATCCAACTGGCTATCCAACAACGATCGCTGCTGAAGTCAAAAACTGGGACGTGAGCAAGGTGGGCGAGGATCCTGCTGTTTGGAGTTCACGCGGTCGCCATACACGCTTTGCGATCGGTGCGGCAAAGCAAGCCGTCGCAGCTTCGGGATTCTTAGATAGCCATCGCGATCCAACTCGCATCGGCGTCTATATGGGGGCCGGTGAAGGAAATCAAGATTTCTTTAATTTTACTAGCATGATGGCGGCAGGACTTAAAGACGGCGGCGATTTTCAATTGGCATCGTTTCTTGCCAAGGGAATGGAGATTCTCGATGCCAAGGCCGAGCTCGAGCAAGAGCCAAATATGCCTGCTGCTCATCTGGCTACGCTCTTCGACGCACAAGGCCCGAATGCGAATTGCTTGACCGCCTGCGCTGCCAGTAGCCAAGCGGTAGGCGAAGCGACTGAGATGATTCGAACGGGCGAAGCCGACGTGATGATTGCGGGTGGGGCGCACAGTATGATTCATCCGTTTGGCTTAACGGGCTTTAGTCTTCTGACTACCCTTTCCAAACGCAATGATGAACCACATCGCGCATCGCGACCCTTCGATTTAGGCCGCGACGGATTCGTACTTGGCGAAGGAGCAGCCATCGTCATCCTTGAAGAGTTGGAAGCGGCAAAGAAACGTGGTGCACATATCTTTGGTGAAGTGCTTGGCTACGGCAGTACCGCTGACGCCTATCGCATTACCGATATCCATCCCGAAGGAAGAGGTGCGATCGGTTGTATGCGGCAAGCAATCGCCGAAGCAAAATTAAATTTATCCGATATCGGTTACGTCAATGCGCACGGAACGAGCACTACGGTTAACGACAAAACCGAAACGATGGCTTGCAAGTCGGTTTTTGGTGACCTTGCACCCAAGGTTCCTATATCGAGCACCAAAAGCATGATGGGACATTTGATCGCCGCGGCTGGCGTCACAGAAATGATTGTGTGCTTAATGGCACTACGCGACGGAGTACTTCCGCCCACCATCAATTTGGAGAATGCTGATCCCGATTGCAACCTAGACTATATTCCCAATCAAGCCCGACCATCCAAGATTCGCGCAGCTCTCAACAATAGTTTTGGCTTCGGTGGACAAAACGTAACACTCGCCCTAGGAACTTTTCAAGGCTAGTGCTCTGCCTTAAATGTCAAACGATTCACTCTCCGAAAGCCTCCTTCAAGCCTTCCTTGATGACCTATTGCCTGAGCAGCAAATGATCGAGATCGAGCAGCGATTGCGATCGGAACCTGAATTGCTGGAGCGGTTGAATTCGTTCGTCGCCAATCGCGATCAAGGTGTTCACTCGATGGGTGAAATATGGCGCCGCCATCGAATGAGTTGCCCGACTCGCGAAGTTCTGGGAAGCTACCTTTTAGGCGCGATGATGGCCGAGCAGGCCGCCTACATTGAATCGCATATTCTTCACGTCGGCTGTCGATTTTGCCAGTCGAATCTCGATGACTTACGCAAGCTGCAGAATGCTGATCCGCAAACTTCGAATATGCGTCGTCAAAAATATTTTCAAAGCAGCGTCGGGAAGTTGCCGCCGGCTTAGATCGACTACGCTGCTCGACTATGCTGCTCGGCGAACTTCACTGAATTCGCGTGGCAATTTCGACGAGCCACGCGACAAACAAGCTTCGGCGTTCTCAATTCGGGCTTGAATCTCCGCAATGAGACTGCAATCGGAGACACCGAGTACCCAACCAAGCCGCTCGGCAACGGACGTCGGGCTGATCAGGCCACCGGCGAGATGACCAATTCTTGCAGCTAGAGAATCCGAGGCCAGCGGCAACGACAAAAGCTGCGAGTAGGCCATCGCGAGCTTGCCAGCATAATGACCCAATGCATAACCACCCATTTGACCCTCGATGGTGCTGCGTGTTGCGTACAATCTTGATTCAGGTTCTGCGACGCAACGCACTTCGAGCGATTGCAGCCCAAGTGCCAATTCGGCTTCAGCTCCTTCTCGCTGACTCGATGGCATCCAACCATTTAAAGCCTGAATGATCTGTCGCCGATAGAAACCACCGCACAACGACGCGACAGCATTCTCGCCACGACGAATGCGCTGGCTCCATGCGCGTCTTGGTAGACAGTGAGGATCCAGCCCGGAGTAAACTTGAGACTTACCTTCGATAAGGCTGACCGAAGGCGAGACGCTACCAATTGTTGAATCTTGAAACCATGCGACAGCCGGTGCTGTCCAGTTAGTTTCAACTAGGCAACCAGGCAAGAGTGTGTGAAGAATCGTTCCGCTAGCTTGGCTGGCGGCAATATTTACTAGGTCAATTATTCCAGCCCCAGCAGGAGCTTCGACCAATTGAATTTCGTCGTGGTTTAAATCGTATGGATCGCGATAGTTGCCGGTGTGTGCAACCAAGAGTTCGCTTCCAAGTGGACGATTCTCTAGGACCGACAATAACGTCGTCTCAAGAGCGGACTCATCGCAGATATGCGGTATAATAATCGAAAGACGAGGCACGGAGAATTCTCCCTCGACTTGCATGATGGCGTTGACAATGAATCCTGCAGCGGCATCCTATCCGCTAACCTGCATTGATAATCAGGAGTTCATCGAGCGAATCGTTCACCAACCTGTTCGAGTTGAGCGATTCCGCTGGGTAGAGATTTCGGTGAGTTGCCCGTCTCCAGTCCATCATATTAGAAGCAATTCGGTGGAAGGGACTAGGCAATTTGAAACGATTAATGCTGTGAAATCCTTTGCGCGAATTTGTGCCTTGTGGCTAGCACTCAACCTTGGCTGCCAGCGATCGTCCTACGACGATGCGTGCCCAGCGATCGCAAGGATAGCGGGCAGTTCGATGGAACCGACTCTGCTCGGACCACAAAAATCGTCATTTTGCCGTTCTTGTCAGGCATGCAATCGGTTTTCTGAAGAGTCAATCGTGGGCGACAACCGTGTAACTTGCCCTCGATGCGGATTCGAATCGAGTTGCGACACTTGGCAAGCTGGGATGACCGTAGCGATCGATCCGATTGTCCGATCCGCCATTCGCCGCAGCGACCTAGTCGTCGTTCGAGATCGCGACTCGATACATCTCGAAGTAAAGCGAGTTGTCGGATTGCCGCATGAATCAGTCGTGGTCATCGACGGTGATCTTTGGATCAACGGAAACCGGTTTCAAAAATCGATTTCGCAGTTCTTATCGCAGGCGATCGTAGTTGAGCGATGGCCGGCGATTGAAATGCGGCTTGCCGTCGAAGCGGAACCATCGCGTCGCGACTTTGCGTATCAATCCTATAGTCTATGGCCGAGGATTGGCGAAAAACTCCAGCCGCATCCGTCGCCAATCCTCGATGAATATCGAGGTAACGCCGCAGAAAGCCGCCAGTTGGTAGCGGTTCGCGATATCGGACTTCAACTAAAACTTGCGGAACTACCGTCGCTGTCCACTCGCATCGAAATAAAACTTTGGGTTGACGATGCTATTCGCTGTATACCGATCGCGCTGAGCTCGGATGGAATTCATATTCAATCTTCTTTTACGGCGATCTATTTTGTCCCGTGGGACGCCTCAACACTACCTATTGTAAATGCCGTGATGGTCGATGGCCGAATACTAGTTGGAACAGCACAACAGGCGGTATCTTTGAATTTAGCTGACTATGCAGCATCGAACTCAGGCAACCATACGGCAGCCGCATGCTCTTCAACAACTCCCATCGTACTTTCGCTTTTCGATGGAATTGTGTCGATCGAAAATGCTTCGATCGTGCGCGACATCCATTACCGCGGTCCGCATGGTGAAGTTAAATTCGAATTGCCCGCCCTGGGTGGATTTCACGTGTTGGGTGACAACGTATCCAATTCTTTTGACTCACGGCAACGCTGGCCCAATGGCGTATCGAGCGACATCATCGTCGGAAAGGTCACGCGAGAACTTCGAGTAACTCCAGAGCTGGTTGATCGCTGAAGTAAATCAAAGCTGTTCGACCATAAGTAATCGCCCCCACTTCGACGCCCAACCTTTCAGCCAACCGTGGACCGACTTCGATTTTCCATAGATCAACGAGCTCGACTTGTCGCATGACGTTGTGTTCGATCAATACGCGACCGAGCGGGATCTTTTCCGATAGGATTTCCTGTCGAGGTAGTTCGTCCAGCGTGTTTAGTTGCAATCGAACGATACCGTACTGAACGACTTGCTGGTCCGTAGTGCGACGGAGCAAGATCTCGCGGATGTAAATCGATCCTTCCACGCGCGATTGCAAAACCTGGACGTTAACCGGACAACCATGAAAGCCTTCGACCGCAATGGTCATGTGATCGTTATGGTCCAGCAGTTTTCGATAGGGTGCTGGCACCGATTTCGATTCAATTTCAGCAAACGTACCTAATTCACTGGCTTCCCCTTTCAGCGAGTTCAGCAACGTCATCAATTCAACGAGTCGTCGCGGCGATTCGGGTTGCGCTTCACGCGGATTCTGATTCATCGCGATAGGGTTACCGAACGGTGATAGGGATCGATTGGACAGTCGGCATCGGAACAATCGCAGGCTTACTGGCCATCGGTCGTTCAAGCACCGTATCGATCAAGTACATCAACAACCTCTTGAACGGCTCGGGCTGAATGCGAGAGACAATCTCTTCGGCGCGTTGCTGATGCTTGTCGACGAGCCGATGAGCTTGCTCAAAAACGCGAGCCTTATCGAATAGTTCGCGGGCAATGGCAATTCGTCGTTCGCTCGATTCTTCGCACTCCGACGAATGGACGTCCAGCAATCGAGCTTGTTCGTCCGCTTCGAGCGACTGCAACGCGAGGGCTAAAAGGATGGTTGGTCGACCGCCTAAAATATCACCGGCAGCTCCCAATTTATTATGATCGTCGCCGACCCAGTCGGTCAAATCGTTCAGGATCTGAAAGGCAACGCCAATATTTCGGGCGAACTGTTTGATCGAATCGACATACGGTTTGGCACCGCCAGCCAACCGCACACCCGAATAAAGCGCCGCTTCGAATGCGGGGGCCGTTTTCAGCGCATAGACCTTGAGTGCATCCAAGGGCGTCAGACGCTTGTCGCTCTTGTCGCGCCAAAGCAGCTCGGCACCTTGGCCTTCGGCCAATCTTGCATGAGCCCCCGCCAAGCAATCGAGGATATCGCTGGTCGTCTCATAGCCCAAACTCGATGCTTCCCGGCTCACCAGACGATAGCCCATACCGATCATATAGTCGCCGACGTTAATCGCCGTCGGCAATCCGAATTTTCGGTGCATCGTTTCAGTTCCGTAACGAAAAATATCGTCATCCTCGATATCGTCGTGAACCAGACTCGCTTTGTGAAACATTTCGATACTCAGAGCACTTCGAAAAACGCTCGTCGGAAAGGCGTCTATCACTTGAGCACCATCGCCTTGAGTAGCCTTGCCTCCTGTCATCGCGTCGTAAGCCGCCAAGGTGATGAATGGCCGAGAGTACTTGCCGCCTTTGGCGAGGAAATCAACAGCGAGGGCTTCGGTGGCTGCAATTGGATCGATGTCCTCTAGCGGGTCGTCGTTCTGTATCGATAACGCGGCATCGCTACGCTGCCGGGCGATCAAGTCGTTGAGTCGCGGTTGTTGGAACATATTCGATGCCCCACGCATCAAATGAACATACGACCGCGTCTTTTCACGGAGCGGTTCCGACGATTGAGTCATAATCATCTTTCGGACCCAATCTTCATCGACGCTCGTGTTTCGGCAGTCGCTTGATAGCAACGGTACGGCCATGCACGGTATTCCGGCTAAAAGAATCTTGTCGATGGCTTTTTCGAGCACGTTGAGGCAGGCGACGCCGACAATTGCGTCGACATATCCGCTCACGATAATCTTCAAGACGACCGGCGACCCTTCGGCAACCAAGACCTTGTACCCCATCTCTTCGGCTTTGGTTCGAAAATCGGCAATACTACATGCCCCACATTTTTTACAGTCCATCCCAAATTCGTCGTAGTCTGCCGGGCATCCTTCAGCGTGTTTTAGACAGTGAGGCAGTAAAAACAGCCGACGACTAGGGTCGGTCGCCGCAACCGCTTCTTGAAAAAAAGCGCTGCTGATCATCACCATCGTCCAGCCGAGATAACCCTCGGACAATCCCAGCGATTCAAGGGTTGCACGAGCCACGCTTTCCATTTCGTCCTTGGTAAGCGTCACTGTCTTGTCCAGTCGCGATGCGACCTCATCGCAGCGGAGCTTTAACTGCTCACGCAACTCTTTGGTTTCGGGCACTAGTTTTAGATGACTCGTCTTCCGCCGCTTCGACTTTGACGCGGCAACCGGCGATTCGCGATCTTCAGGCGAGTCGTCGTTGGTGGAAATCGTCGATAAACTAGACAAAAGAAAATTCCTCCTGCGCGTATGATTCTAGGCGGGAACTGCACTTGTGCTTTGTTGCAAATCGATTTTAGTTGGAACAAAGCACTAGCATGGAGCTTAATTGCAATAACAATTGTAAGCTAAACAAAGGTCCGACAAGAGTACTAAACCCGCTTCCCGACGGGAAGTCGCATTCGATATCAAGAATTTTCATGAATCTTAGTGAACAAAACAGAACGGCTTGGGATCGAATGGCCAAATCTGGGCATCCGTTGGCCAAGCCGGCATCCGACCTTGAACTTGAAAATCCGTTGAAAGTCGTCGATGAAATTGGCTGGCTAGGTGGCAGCATCCGAGGCCAGCACGTACTTTGTCTGGCCGCTGGCGGCGGACGACACAGCGCACTTTACAGCGTCGCAGGTGCAATCGTGACGGTGGTCGACATTAGCCCAGGAATGCTCGAACTAGATCGCCAGGTCGCCTTGGAACGCCATTTGGATGTCCGGCTCATCGAAGGCAACATGAAATCGCTCCCAATGCTCAAGGATGCCGAATTCGATATTGTCGTCCACCCGGTAAGCACCTGTTATGTCGATGATCTAAAAAGCGTCTATGCCGAGGTCGCACGAATTATTCGGCCGGGAGGCCTCTATATTTCCCAGCACAAACAACCGATAAACCTTCAAGCCTCGCTGGAGCCGATTGAGGGGCGTTACGTCATCGAGCAGCCAAGTCAAGGAAATCTTCATGCCACGCCCCCTTCGCAGCCCAGTCGTTTGCGAGAAAGTGGAACTCGAGAGGTCATCCATTCGTTGCAAGCGATTCTTGGGGGCATGTGCCGAGCAGGTTTTAGCATCGAAGACCTGACCGAGCCTCAGCATGGAAAACTCGACCATCCCAGCGGTACTTTTGGCCATCGATGCGCGTTTATTCCACCCTATATTCGGGTCAAAGCCAGAAGAAATTCGACCGCGACCGCCCAGCGAACGCCAGGAACGAGCCTGTGGCTGGGTAACAGCTCGTGAAAATGTCTAATTTGGATATTGAAGGTGCAGTCGTGGCATAAGCTTTCAGCTTGCGATGATTTACCTACGATGATTCACCTGCGAAAGAACTTTGGGCATTTGTTACCCTTAAAACGAGCGTTTCGACTTCGTTGAACCTTACAAGTCGGTTATCTTAGGCAGGCGTTTTGCACCGTTTTGAATGTCGAATTGTCTGCTACTTAGGTGAGTCTTTTCATGCCGTCATTGTTCTTAATGCCAATGGGAGCGATCCATTTCTACGGCCAGCTCCTCGATTGGCCCGATTTGATGGTGGTCGGACTGCTCATCTTGCTCGAAGGATTGCTCTCGATCGACAATGCGTTGGTCCTTGGTTTATTAGCCAAGCGGCTTCCGAAGGAAATGCAAGCACGAGCTTTATCCTATGGATTAATCGGGGCCTTCGTTTTTCGTGTCATGGCGATTCTCTTGGCAGGTTTTCTACTGCAATGGACCATCGCGAAATTAATCGGCGGCGGCTATCTGATTTTTATCGCGTTAAAGCACCTCTCGACTCAACAAGCCGAACACGATGACAATAAAGTTGTGCTCGACGAAGAAGGACAGCCTCAAATCGTCGACGCACAGACCGGCAAGCGGCTCGATATGGCTCGCGAAAATCTAGAAATCGAACAACGCGTCCCTCTCGGCGCAAGCATGATTACGGAAACCGATTACGAAGCTCGCGGAAATACAACGATTTCTTCGGAAGAAGGTCAGAGCTGTAACATCCAATCGTATTCGCAAGCTGCATTTTGGCGGACCGTTCTGGTGATCGAACTAACCGATATCGCCTTCGCCGTCGATTCAATCTTAGCCGCCTTGGCGTTAGCTGGATCAGAACCCTCCAAGCTGTGGGTCGTTATCGTCGGCGGAATTCTCGGGGTCATCCTCATGCGGTTTGCGGCCACGCTTTTTATCAAGCTGCTCGATCGCTTTCCTCGCTTTGAAATCTCGGCGTATCTTCTGGTGATCGTAATTGGATTGAAGCTTGTATTGGACTGGGGGTGCAATAGCGACTGGAGCTTTAAGCAAACACCTCGGTTGCAAAAGAACTTAGGGTCGTGGCGAGTTCCTTGCGAGCAATTTGAATCGCGTCGCAGAATTCTTGCTGACAACTATGAAGGCTGGCTTAGGACTCATTGGCCACTCGGGGTAGCCGAACACGATCACCAAGTCGAGCCCAAACCCGATGCGACTAAAAGCTTCTTCAAGATGCCCGAGCGCGTTCCGCACGTTCTTGACTTCCATGATATTCGACGTCCCGAAACGATTACTTTTTGGGCTTTGATGGCGATCTGCTTCGGCTCTGGCTTTCTGCCAAAGAACCGAAAGGAAACGGCGAGTTAATCGTGTTGCAGGAACCTTCGCGAAGTCCGTATGACTGGCAGTTTTTCTTCAGTGGATTTCCCGTTCGCGTCACGTGGCTGTTCTGGGTGATCTCAGCCGCCATCGGCTATCACTGGGCTGAGAGCCTACACGAACTCTATGCTTCGCGCTTGCAGTTGGAAACGCCCGGAATGCCAGTTTTACTGGCGATATGGGTGGCAGTAAGCTTCGTTTCGATCCTCATTCATGAACTAGGTCATGCCCTGGCGATGCGATGGTTTGGGACGTCTGCCCATATTGTGCTCTATCATTTCGGCGGCTTAGCCGTTCCCGATGGGGCCGGTGCCTGGCGTCGCCCTCGAAGCTCGTCGCATATGGATCAACTGATCATTTCGGCAGCCGGGCCTGCCCTTCAATTGTTTTTTGGGATAAGCGTCGCCGCCATCGCCATGTCGCTAGGACTGAGGATTGGTCCGACAGCCAATCTCGTCGAAAAGTTAATTCCGTTACCAACCGGTGATTTTCCGAGCAACGCGGCCTTGATGGCGTTGATTGATTCAACCGTCTACACCAGTATTTTTTGGGCGTTGCTCAATCTTATTCCAGTCCTACCGCTGGATGGAGGTCGAATCGCACAGTGTCTCATCGGACAAACCCAAGGGACCAGTGGGCACTACGAGGCGACTGTTTTGAGTATCGTCGTCGGTATCATCGCGGCGATCTACTGCTTTCAAGGTCATCATACGATGGCGGCAATGTTCTTCGGCTACTTCGCGTTCTCCAATTATCAGTCGCTTAAGGGCAACCACCCGATGCTCTAAATCGACTGTCACAAGTTGCGCAATTTTCGGTCATGGTGCGCCGTCGGTATCCTCGCGTCGGCGCTGAAACATCGTTCGACAACCGAATTCGGCGACCGGTTGGGAAAAAAACGAAATTTTTTTTCGGTTTTTTTTTCATCGCGAATCACCCGTTGATCAACTCGCAAGAGACGTTAACCAAGCGACCATGCGCGAAATTTTTTCATATCAAATTATTGCGCCCGAGCTGCGTTTTACTGGTAAATTTATTATGGATTTTCGTTCGTGTTGCATTTCCTTTTAATCAATTTTGGTGCGACGGTGATGTATCGAGATAGTGCAACGGCGGGCCTCGTTGCGAAAAATGTTCCACGCCGTTGTGGAAAAATTGTTACTTTTCGGTGGAAAAAATGTCGAAAAGATGTTGCATTAACGAAATCGTTTCGTACAAATATACGCAATGAACGTAGGTACCCGAGGGTTGAGACGTTCGAGGTTGTCACTGAAGACTGCCTGACACATGGAACATAATGAATATGCGAAGTGTGATTGAGTGGATCAAGGTGATCAGCCGAGAATATTTGACTCGAGGGATTTAGTCTCGGGTTGTTTTTATCAGAAACGCGAACCACTGCTTCGGTTCGGTTTTTGAGGCAACCTAGTTCTCGATTATCGGAGGAGAAATCCGTGGCCAAAAAGAAAGCTGGAGCAACGAAGAGTGGCGGCGCTAAGAAAGCTGCTAAGAAGAAGGTAGCCAAGAAGGCTGCTAAAAAAGCTGTTAAGAAGAAGGTAGCCAAGAAGGCTTCCAAGAAGAAGGCAGCTAAGAAGAAGACCCCAACCAAGGGTGCTTAATTCCGTTGCTACCGACAGCCTGTTACTCTCTGTGACAAGCTAACACCGTAGAAAACGCACTTGTCGCCGTGAGCGTGTTCCAAACATGCTGACGGCGATTTGTGTTTTATAGCTATGTTTTTTGGCTCTTCCGCAGAATCTGTGGGTCAAAATTGACTATTTATCGTTACGAATAGAAAACCGAAGTTTCAACGGACACCCGTTTCGCATTGGATTTT
>JAWXCK010000011.1:0-5350 GCA_034408855.1 Pirellulaceae bacterium | reverse complement strand
CTGGCTCGGTCGATGGTGTTCCGAATAAGTCATCGGCTGGAGCTGTTGGCTTAGCTGGCTCGGTCGATGGTGTTCCGAATAAGTCATCGGCTGGAGCTGCTGGCTTAGCTGGCTCGGTCGATGGTGTTCCGAATAAGTCATCGGCAGGAGCTGCTGGCTTCATCGCCGGATCGTCGACTTTCGGTGGCGAAAACAAATCATCTTGAACCGATGGCTTCACAGGATCCGCAGGGGGACTAGGTACTGAATCGGGAACGGCAGTCACATTTGGTTCGGTCTCTGCCGGTTTTGTAGTCGAAGGCTCCACTGCTGGTTCACTCGGAGCTGGTTCACTCGGAGCTGGTTCACTCGGAGCTGGATTGAACGGCGATGGCTTCGAGGCAGATTCATCGGCTGGTAGTTGTGCACTCTTGCTCGATTCTTCCGATACCTTTGGGACGACGGCGGGCACGGGTACATCAGCCATCGGAGCATGGGTTGCGTCGGGAGTTACCATCGGAATTGGCGATAGCGGGCTAGCTTGCATCGATTGGGTTGACGATGGAACGCTGCAACCGCAGTCAGGAACGAAGACGACTTCTGCTTCTGTCGAGGCACAAGCAGAGACAGCACATCCACAACCTGCTGCGCAACCGGAATTCGCAATTGGGGATACCGAATTCGAGCAACCGCAGTCACTGGTGAACGCTGTTGCACCGCAGCAATCGCTGCTAGGGATCGAACAAACTGGTGTTCGGCAACAGGCATGGGCAGTCAACGCTCGTTGCAAGATTCGACCGGCAAACGCAGGATTGAACGAAAGGAGAACGGAGAGACTGGATACGATCGACAATCGAATCCAGTATGGAAAGGGTTTGGACATCTAAAGTTCTCCAAAGTAATTCAAGGCTGAAAATCGAGCAGACTGCTATTCCGGCTGAACTATGCAACAGGGCAACGCAACGGGCTAACACAACAGGGCAACCATAAATTCGCGAGAGCCAGTCAATCGCAATTCGATCACTTTTGTCCCGCATAATATTGTTGCCAATTTTAATTTGGTAAACTACGCATGGCAAGTGTTTTGGCGAATCCAAATCGACTTTGTTGGTTGCGTAGCCTGTGCTTGCTATGTTGTTCGGTCGGCTGAGGTCGTTAAACTCTACGATAGTTGCAAAACTTACCCAATTAATTCGAGCGGCTTCCAAATATAACGATTGGACGGAAGAAAAGTTGTTTTTCCCTGGGAAATGCGGATGAATAAGGGGTTTATCCGACGAACGATAGGCGGCTGGAGCCTGGAAGCAAAATGCCTTCTACTGCTGGGGCTTTCGCTCGTAATCTCCATTTTCCTAGCTTTTTTCGTAGTACAGGCGGTTGCAACGCGATTAGTCGTCGAAGCTACTCGACAGGCAGCTCGCGATTTTGCAAAGTCGTTTCTATTCGGCGAACATGTCGAGGCGTTTTCTCAGAACGATGCCAATCGAGCTCTTGCGCTGCAAGCCCTTCGCAAAGATATGCTGGATACCGACATCAGTTTCGAGCTGCTGCGACTTGAAGATCGGCTCGAATTCGAAGACCTTGGCGGTAGTACCCCAAAGTCCGATATCGATCTGAAATCGCTTCGAAAGATAGCTGAAGCGATCGCCCTTGCCGAATCCAAGAAGCAAGTCGAGAAGACAACCGAGCCGCCCCTTCCCTTTCCTCCCATCGGTTCGATGGAGAATCAAGAAGCAATCCCGAAGGATGCTTCATCGATTCCGGCATCGGGCGGTGCAACCGCCAGCCCGCTAAAAATCCCAGACGCTGTTTTATCTCCTTTTGGTCCGAGACAAAGCGATCTGTTTTTTCAAGAATATGGCCCGGAGCGCGATTTTTACTATTACTATCATCCTGTCCCGTTCAACAGCGGTTGCTTGGATTGTCATCCGATGCGTTCGTCATCCGGACAAGCCATCTCAAGTCAGATGCCGTTTCGTGTGCTGAAGGTCAAGATGCCTTATGCAGAAACGCGTCAACGCGCGATCGCGACCTACGCGATCATGATCGCCGTCGGGCTAGCCATGTTGGCACTGAGTCTCTTTTTTATCCATTGGATACTTCACCGATTGGTCATTCGACCGTTGCGTTACTTGCGCGACGTAAGCGACGAGGTTTCCAAGGGGAATCTTACGTTGCGGTCTGAGATCGATACCGACGACGAATTCTACGAACTCTCCGATGCCTTCAATCGCATGCTTCGGCATCTCACTGAAACGCAGGTTGAACTACAAAAAGTAAACACCGTCCTCGATTCTCGCGTCGATCAGTTAGCGCAAGTGAACTTAAAGCTTTACGAAGCCAATCGACTTAAGAGCGACTTTCTTGCCAGCATGAGCCACGAACTGCGCACGCCGCTCAATAGCATCCTCGGCTTTAGCGATGTCCTGCAGGGCTTTGATACGCTGACCGAAAAACAGAAAAGATACGCTGCCAATATTCAGAAGAGTGGACGCTTACTTCTCGAAATGATCAACGACATTCTCGATCTTGCCAAAGTTGAAGCAGGAAAAATGGATGTGCGCGCGACGCGATTCGATCTCGTCATCTTGATTGAAGGGCAATGCGAAGTCGTTCGGGCGCTGGCGATCGATAAAAACATCGATCTCCAAGTTGAAATCGATTCGACGTTTCCCATCCCATCCGATACGAAGCCGCACTTGGACAACAATCCAGAAAAAAATTCGCACTCATCGACATCCATTTTGATGGTTGAACAGGATCAAGCAAAAATTCAGCAGATACTGACGAACCTGGTGTCGAACGCTATTAAGTTTACGCCGCAAGGTGGAATTATTACGATTTCAGTCGGCGTCGTCGATGAAAACTTGTTTCGAATTACCATTGCCGATACCGGATTGGGAATTGCCGAACACGATCACGAAGCCATTTTCGAAAAATTTCGCCAAGTCCGCTCGGTCAACGAGAGCGATGCATTGACGCGAGAATATTCCGGGACGGGTCTTGGCCTTTCGATTGTTCGCGAGCTGTGTCGGCTCTTGGGCGGTGAAATTACCTTGCAAAGCCATTTGGGTAAGGGAAGCGTGTTTCGAGTAACGCTACCTATCCAATACACGCCGCAGAAACCAACGGCAGCAATCGATGCTGCCGTTGCAAACGGTTTTACCGGGCAAGATTCGAACGAACCAACGAAACCACGCTTTTCATATCCTTAGCCGAATCCACAATGACAAAACGTCCCACGAACGCTACGGATGACAACCCCGATACGAGCAACAATTCATTGCCCCAGCTTAGGAGTGTCGAGTTGTATACCGACGGAGCGTGCAGCGGAAATCCGGGTCCTGGTGGTTGGGCCTATGTCCTACGCGATGGACCGACGAAACAGGTACGTGAAGGTGCCGGCGGACAAGCGATGACAACCAACAATCAAATGGAGTTGCAAGCGGTCATCGAAGGACTCCTAGCTCTCAAACGTCCGTGCCTAGTCCATCTCTATGCCGACAGCCAATATGTCCTCAACGGATTGAAGACCTGGATGGCAGGCTGGAAAAAGAACAATTGGCGACGCAAATCAGGATCGAAATGGGAAGCGGTGAAGAACGTTGAACTATGGCAACAGCTCGATGAACTTGTCGTCCTGCACCGCATTGAATTCCATCACGTCAAAGGGCACTCGGGCCACCCAGAAAACGAACGCTGCGACGAACTCGCCGTCGCCGCCTCGATGAAATATCGCTAATGAGTCCAAGGACACTGACTCACTTTGGTGATCGAGAAGCCAAGAGAGGTTCGGAATGATCTGACGAGCGGGTCGCGTCTCAAAGGCAATCAGACTCCAATCCGTCGCGTTCACTACGATGATAGAAACGATCGCCACCGCGCAGACGGTAACTATGATTCCGTTGCAAGAAGTTCTCGGGCTTCACGGCGGAGATTGAAGCGACGATGTTGCACTCGACTTCGCGTGTTATCGATGACGCGTGGTCGACCGGCGACGTTGTTGAAGAGCTTGCCGAATTGAGTGACTAGCTCTAGCCAAGTGTTACTCTTTATCGAAAGTCGATCGAGGATGCTTGGAACTGAATCGGGCGTTGATCCACGCTTTCCCGAAACCACTTGGCGAGCTGTCCAGTCTAGCAATTTGAGATAATCCGTCGTCGTCAGCGGCAAGAAACCTTTGTCGCTGCAACGTAATCCAGTTGGACTCGGATCAGCCCAAATCGCGTCCCGAAACTCGTCAATCGTCAATGGTGATAAAAAGCCATCTCGCTTCGATCCTTCGAATGCTTTCGTTGCAGCCGGTGTTTTGCTTGATAAATTCTCTTGGTTCGCTGTGCTGCTTTTCTTCGATTCGCTGAGTCCTTCGATACGGCGTTGAACGGACGTAAAGTCGCTTTCTTCGAGTGTCTCGGCCAGCTTGGCACGTATTGGATTGAGATCGACATAAGCAGAACAAGCCAAGATCGCTTCTTCGTCGCAAAGTCGAACGGCACGATAGCGACTTTGAAAAAATTTACCGACTTCGCCATCTTCTTTGTTTGCTCGGACGGCGAGTTTTTGACAAAGCAATCGCATCCACCATCCAAAATCGCTCAGTCGAGTTCGAATCTGAGCCAACCGGACTGGATTGTTGCAAATCGAATTCAGTTCGACTTCCGTCGGTTCCTCCGCCGAGCCATCTTTCCGCTTTCGCAATGGACAGATCATCAACCAACGCCGCGCAACTTCGGTATCGCTCCAAGTCGCAACCACATCCGGTCTCGAGCGCAGGATGAGATGGAAATGGTTTGAAAGAATCGCAAAGCCGAGAAGATCGATCCCAAATGAAGCCGCTAAATGGCGTAATCGCTCCTCGACCCACAACTTTCGATGATCAAAGTTCCTGCCAGAGACGGGATCATTTCCCATCAAAAAGCATCGTCGAACCACCCGATTCATAACGTGAACAATTGCTATCTCATCCGGTGCGAATAGGTCAGCCCTTGCCAATCTTGCCATGATAATACTCGAAAAATCTCCGAACGGCTAAATCACAACAAGTGTACAAAAGAGCATGCCATGCATTCGGTGTCAAGAGCCCACCCAACAAAACAAACTGTGTGCCCGGCGTCTGTCCCGTGTCCGGCGTCCGTGTTAACAAAACAATCTGTGTCCCCGGCGTCCCCGGCAACGATCTGTGTCCCCGACGTCCGTGTCCCGGCGTCCCCCGTGTCCGGCGTCCGTGTCAACAAAACGATCTGTGTCCCCGGCGTCCGTTCTGAAACGATCTGTGTCCCCGGCGTCCGTTTCCCCGGCGTCCGTTTCCCCGGCGTCCGTTTCCCCCGGCGTCCGCTGTCCCCGAAACGATCTGGGTCCCCGGCGTCCGTTG
>JAWXCK010000010.1:0-6332 GCA_034408855.1 Pirellulaceae bacterium | reverse complement strand
CGGGCTATCACCACGCTTCGCTCGACGCTCCTCTGCGTAACGTCCGAATTCGATGAGTCGCGTCTTGTCGGGATGTAGTTCCAAGCCAAACTTGGCAAACCGTTCCGTCAAAGCTGCTAAACATCGTCGGGCGTCAGATTCCTCGCGGAACCCGATCACAAAGTCGTCGGCGTAGCGAATCACGGTGACTTCGCCTTGAGCCTCGCGTTTCCGCCAATCGTTGATCCAGAGGTCGAAGACATAATGCAGGAACACGTTCGCATATAACGGTGAAATCACCGCGCCTTGCGGAGTGCCTACAGTTGTCGGTGACCACTCGCCATCTTCGGACACTCCGGCCTTGAGCCATTTCTTCAGCAGCCGCAGCATCCTCGGATCGGCAATTCGATGCTCCAAGAACTTCATCAGCCATTCATGGCTGATGTTGTCAAAGAAGCCTCGAATGTCCGCATCAATGATCCAGTTTACCTTCCGCTTCGTGATCCCTACAAACAATGCATCCAGGGCTTGATGTGGACTGCGTCGAGGACGAAATCCATAACTGAACCCGAGGAAGTCTTCTTCATAGATACATTCCAGAATCGTGCGCGCCGCTTGTTGGACGATCTTATCTTCCAACGCAGCGATTCCCAACGTTCGCATTTTGCCATCCGGTTTAGGGATGTACGTCCGCTTGGAGGCCCGTAATCAGACAACACAGTGCCCGGTACGCTCCGCGATGAATTTGTCCGTGCAGATCTTCGATCCGTCTTTCATAATCATTCGCGTAGTCACTCCATGTCTCGCCATCGATTCCTGGCGCGGCTTGCTTCTTCAGGTCGAAGAAGCTTGCGCGCAGTAGCTCCGGCGTAATATGGTGTCGCAAGCTGGTAAACTTCAGATTCTTATCCTTCTGTGCCGCTTGTCGTATACCGAGCAATCCGCGCGACCTGGGTACGAACGGCGAACCGTCCGAGTTCCGACGTTGAGTTCGGTCCAGTAGCAATTGCCCAGTATTCTCTTTGGTCAGTCCCCTTTCCTCCATCGACTCCGCAAGCGATAGCACATCGCTTTTGTTCGCCGACTTCTCAGGTACTACGGGACTGTCTGCCCCTTTTCCAGAAAAACACGGCCAACGAAGTGCATATCGGAGTTATGGCCTCGCGCCTTTTCCGACCGATCCGTTTCCATGGATGAAACGGATATCACTGGGGTCTCTCGGCTTCCGCGAGAAAGGTTTCCAACCGTGCATGTGGTCTCAGACTCCGTGGGGGTAACATCGGACTCGCCATTATCGTTCGACATTACTATTGCCTTCCCCTTGTCAGGGCAAGGTCGGCCACCACAAAAGGATGCTCCGTTTTCAGAAGACATGGGGAGTTCAATAAACAGCCCAGTTGTACCTCTGTGAACGCTTCGCAATGACGGTTGCCCGGCACCACGCATCACTCGAGGCCAAGGCGACTGGCTAGGTCTTACCTCGTACGACTCTTTCATTCGCTACCTTTCTCCGGCTTACGCCGACGCACCCTGTCCCCATTCTTCTGTCTGCCGGTATTGGCTCTGGACCACCCCAACGTCCTCATGATCGTCGTGGACGACATGAATGACTGGCTCGGCTGTCTTGGCGGACTATCAGGACCAGCTCGCGAGTGGACTACTGTGCTGGCGTATTGCGAAACGCGGAAATTCAGCGATGACGACCGGGGTGAGTTAGAGCTAATAGGACACTCCAAAACAACCATCGAATACTGGCAAACTGCCGTGCAAGTTCCCACGGCCTCGCTTTCGACGCTAAAATCAAAGGATGTGTGTCCCACTACTGTCCTCCTATACTGTCCTCCGATCCAAACTTTATTGAGAGCGGCTTCGAATGCAATCGATAACAAGATTTTGGTTGGGATCGGCCTGCGTGCTTGCGACGCTGTGCTGGACACTGCCGCTCGCTAATTCTCAAGTCGTCGAGACGCATTTCGAATGGCAATTCTTCCCCGACAACAACAAGTTCACAGTGCTGGGACTTCCCTGGATCAGCGAGAATGCGCCTAAGCTGTGGCGAATGCCCGCGAGCAAAATGGAGGCACTTCCCAAAGGTGTTCAGAATCGAGCGAAATGCTCGTCTGGCGGCCGAATTCTTCTGAATTGCACAACTTCGCAATTGGCAATCCGTTTCGAAGGAGACAGCAAAGTCGACGTCCATGATTTTGAAGTTTTCGTCAACGGAGAGTCGGTGAGAATGGCCGACGTACCGAGAATGGCAGGTAAGAAAGAAAGGCTACTGTTTAGCGACCTCGGTCAACAACGAAAGGAGATCGTTATCTATTTGCCTCACGTGGATGAAATACGAGTAACGGCGATTCGCGTTGATACAAATACGAAGTTCAGTCCACCGTCGCATTCGTTTGCACGTGATTTGCCGATCGTCTTCTATGGCTCTTCCGTCTGTCAAGGAAGTGGGGCTACGCACTCGGGACAAACATACGAAGCGATTGTCGGACGTGAACTGAATCTCGATTTCGTCAACCTTGGGTTTGGTGGTGCGGGAAAGGCAGAAGCCAATGTCGTCGAGCTTGTGAACTCGATTCCTGCTTGCTGTTATGTATTCGATCTCGGTAAATCTTACGGGGCTCAAGATGCAACGGCTTTCAATGCGATGATTGAAGCAGTTCGAAAAAGTCATCCGGATACTCCCATCGTTGCTTTGACACCGATTACTTCGGCCAAAGAAGTTGTCGATCCTTCTTACTCGCAGCGGAGTCTTCATACGCGGCGCGTGATGCGAGAACCCGTTCAACAATGGATTGAACGTGGCGACAAGCAGTTATACTTGGTCGAAGGTGAAGAATTGCTGGGATTTCAAGAGCATATGGCTTTGTCCAAAGACGGAGTCCATCCGTCGGATCAGGGCTATGCGATCATTGCTCGAAAGCTGATCCCTGTCCTTGAACTAGCTCTTCAACTAAAAGTACCAACTGCAAGATGATTCTCTCACCGCGTGCGCAACGGAAGAATCACAAACCCATCCGATATAGAGACCATGAAACAGACCCTCACTCTCATCACCGCCCTAATGCTAACTCCGCTGGCTACGCTCCATGCTGCCGATGCGCAGGCAAAGAAGCCGAACGTCATCCTCATGATGGGGGATGACCACGGATGGGAGGAAACGGGCTACCACGGCCATCCGCACGTCAAAACACCGGTGCTTGATGAAATGGGCGCCACGGGCCTGCGACTCGATCGTTTCTATGCAGCTCATCCGAGTTGCTCACCCACGCGGGCGAGTTTCCTCACGGGGCGCCATCCGAATCGAATGGGAACTTTTGCGCCCGGTTGGTCGTTGCGACCGGAGGAGATCACCACGGCGCATTTGCTGAGTAAAACGGGCTATCATTGCGGTCATTTCGGCAAATGGCACGTCGGGACGGTCAAAGCCGGTTCGCCGACGAATCCGGGTGCGATGGGATTTCACGAATGGCTTTCACATGACAACTTTTTCGAGCTGAATCCGTCGCTCTCTCGCAATGGCGGCCCACCGGAGGTCTTCCAAGGCGAAAGCTCGGCGATCCTCATCGACGAAGCCATCCGCTTCATCGATGGCGCGAAAAAGAATGCAAAACCCTTCTTCACCATCGTGTGGTTCGGCTCGCCGCATGAGCCTTATAGCGGACTGCCTACCGATCTCGCGCTCTACGACGACCTGCCCGCGAAATACGCCGATAAAAAGGTCAAACTGACCTCCAACGAGACCGGCGGCCAAGTCACGCGGCCACAAGGCGAAGTCCTGCGAGAGCGCTACGCCGAGATCACCGCCATGGATCGCGCCATCGGCACATTGAGAAAACATCTCGCCCAAACGGGTCTCCGCGAGAACACGCTGCTCTTTTACTGCGGCGACAACGGCACCTCAGGCGATGCCTCGCTCGCTTCACCGCATCGTGGCAGGAAAGGCGACGTCTATGAAGGCGGCACACTCGTTCCAGGCCTCATTGAATGGCCCGCACGCATTCCGAAGCCAAGCACGACCAACGTCCGCGCTTCCACAAGCGATCTGCTTCCTACACTCTGCGCCCTCACCGGCCAGCCGCTGCCAAACCGCCCCATCGACGGCATCGACCTCACACCCTTGCTCGATGGCGAAATGGCCGAGCGCCCCAAACCGCTCTACGTCTGGTCTTACAACATCAGCGGTCTCGGCAAATCCAAACTTGTGCCCTACATCGACCCCGAGCAGCAACGCGGCACCACGCCGCTCGCCAAAATGTCCGGCGGCAAAGCCACACGCGACTTCACAAACTTCCGCCATCCCACGATCACCGAATCCGACTACCTCGGCCCACGTTCCATCATCGATGGTCACTTCAAACTCGTCGTTCAAGAAAACAAAGAGGGCTCGAAGCTCGAACTCTTTGATCTCGAAACCGATCCATCTGAGAAAGCCAATCTCGTTCAACAGCAGGCCGCCATCGCTGAAAGACTAGAAACCCATCTCCGCCAATGGCAGGAGTCAGTGCTCGAAAGCCTTACTGGCGCAGATTACTCTAGGTAGAACTCAAATTCATGAAACGGGGAACCGTGGTCATCAAGGAGATCGTTAGGGACATACCTCTTTTCACAAAACTGTGTGCCAACTGTGACGAAAAGCATCAAGAGCACAGGCTGCGCGCACAGATCGGCTCGGAGTATTCCAATTCGAAGCGATGCCCGAAGCATGTCCTCAATTTGTTGACGGTCTTTGAGATGACTTGGATCACTTTCTACTTGGGTACGGTTTGGAGGAATCTACTTCTGGTGATAGCGATATCTCTCGGATGGTACGATGACAAGCAACACAACTCGTTGTTAATTGGTGAAACGCTAGCGTTGCTCCCTCGATGTTTTTTTCTCGAGCTTGCCGGGTGAGTTCACGGGTGGCCAGATCAAAAGACTGAAGATGGGATGAATACGATCGACTCCGGCGTCGGACGAATCCTTCAATTTTTCCGAGCAAACGCATTTGTTCAGAATTCGACTCGATACCCTCATAATTTCCAGCGGTTAAAGCTTCCAAAATTTGCTTTGAATATTCAAGCTTCTTTTCCATCCAGAAGCTCATCGGCTGTTCCTTCGTAACGACCGGCACGGGTTTGTCCTCCGATACTTTTTCCTGACCTAAGGCCATCGAAAGCAGCATCACAGCGAAGGGAAAAAATAGGCAAGATCGCGTCATCATATCGAGTTCCTTAGTTTGTTCTATCGAGATGGTCATTTATCCACCGCAAAGCGACGGCCACACTTCACAATCGTTCACGAATGCTACGCAATTCCCGTGCCATTTTACATCAGCTTTTTGCGACTTTTGCATAACGTTGTCAACTTGATTTTCTATTCATTTTACTTTCGCAAAGTCTTATGGCACTGCACACATCGAATGGTCATCTGAACATAAGCCAGCATCGCTCCATCAATGTTTTTATTGCTAGCCGCATCGCGCAGTTGCTCGACAGACTTACGAAATTCTTCACTCTGACGGCGATAATCTTCGGTCTGCATGACCATCCAGTTTTCATCCAGCATCAAATTCCGAATGGTACCAGCGTTCTTGGTAATCATTTCATAATCAGCCAATGCAATTCCCTCTAAGACAGCTTTGGTTGGCTCCAATTTCAGTCGCATAAAGGTCGACGTTTTTGCTTGACCTGGCTCCTGACCGTAAGAGCTTTGGCTTTTCCCTACGTTTAGAATTACGAACAGAATTGCGATTCCGGCAAAGCATTGTGGCGTTTTCTTCATTATCTCGCTCGGTTCTCTCTGGCATGCGGTACGGTAGAAAGTGGCTCATCAATAGCCAAGTACGCGAGACGGAAGATGCAATCGACGTGCCAAAGGATTTTCAGATTATCGCGCAGCGCCTTCAACTTTCTACGCAGGTTGGTCACTCCGTGGCCAACACCGCGACTAACGTCGCGGATAAATGCTTGTCACGGAATTCGGGCCTAATGGGAAACGCTCTTGGCCCCCCGCTTTGTGGACTACAGCGCGCTATTTAGCACACTCGTGGTGTGCAGTTGCTTGTCGAAGTGTGCTCAATCTGCTTCCGCAGTACAGTTCTTGTTTTGGAATCGAAAATCCTGCAGTTGCAGCACCGACTCATCCGATTTGTAAACCTGGAGATCATCAAATCAAGAGAGGAACGGTACGTCTGATTATGAAATTAGTAACAGTTTTGATGTGGACGTTAAGCGGTACAAGCTTAGTAGCAGGAGCAAGTCTTTTTGGTATCTTCTCACCGCTAGCAAATCGATAGAATCGGATCTTTTGCTGCGGCGAGGATGTTGATGGCGAGATTTGGAGCGGCAGGATCGTGGCGAAGG
>JAWXCK010000009.1:0-14522 GCA_034408855.1 Pirellulaceae bacterium | reverse complement strand
GACAGGTTTCACCGCAGAAGACTTGCGTGGGATGATCGCGCAGAAAAGAACGATTGCACGGGCCCCAGAGGCAAGAACAATAGCCAGCCGAAAGGTTTGGGGCTGGCGTAGCAGGGATAGTTTGAGGAAGATCGAAGTTGGGCTATCGGGAGGTTATTGTCCCGTGAGTCAAGTCTCGCTGTCGAAGGTGATAACTTCACAGCGAGGCGTTTTCAAAAACCAGTCTTCTAGCTTAATCAGTCCTCAAGTTGCGATCAAAAAATCCCAACCAACCCAACCACCCTGCGAAAATGGCTGATTCTTAGTTGCGATTGACACCAAGCATGCTGAGTTGAATCAGGTCTAAAGGCAATGATGCCGTTTCGTCTTTCCGTTCTGTCTAGCAGTGCCTTAACCTCCAGTGCTTTCAACGGATCGGCTTGCAGCATATGTTTTTCGACCTGCTCTCGCCATTTTCCATCATGAAAATCACTGATGAATCGGCCTAGATGAGCTGCTGTTCCATCGGTGACTCGACGCAACTGCTCAAACGAAGAAAAACATTCTGGGTCAATTGCGAACTCGTGCAGCATGATTAAAGGAGCTCCTTTTCTCGTTCATCGAAGAAACCTTCGGGCCAAGCGCCTATAAAGTTGCCCGTGCTCGATAAAGGAAACGGAGTAAACGTCGTGCCGTCTGCCTTCGCTTCGACAAATAAAACAGAAACATCGGCCATGTTCAGCCGAGGTACGTCGTTTCGCGATTCTTCTCGGAAAGTTTCGCCTATTCTTTTTAGCAAACGAAGCAACAGCAATTCGCTATGCGTTTCGACGATTATTGTCCGCCGATCTGACTGCTTATCATTCCGCGGTGTATACCATCTTTGCCACTTCGACGTTTGCGCTGCCAAAACATCGCCAAATCTGGCTTGCTGAGCAGGATGAATATGAAGTTCTGGCTGCTCAATGAAGACTATTGGCAATGTCAGAAGTCTCGTTGCTATAAGCACTGGTACAATCTGAGCGATACCAGCACCTACGTCCGGTAATGACAGAATCGCACCTGTCCGAATATCCTTCACTCGTAATTCGACGTCAAACTGTTCGGGAGCATTGAGTGTACCGCGATGCCAATCACCTTCGTTCGAATACCAACAACCTACACGCAGAACTGTATAGGGAGAACCAATTATGTTCTGAAGGTTTAGTTCGTACCAGCGTCGATCTTCTTCACGAATTTCTTCCATGATGTCAAGCATCTGAACTACATCGGTTAGAAGTTGCCACGCTAAGTGCCCACGATACCACGATCTTCGATTCGATCGTATCGAAGTCCGAGTTCCGCGAACGGGAATATCTCGCACTGGACCAACGTGACACGTTTTGCGAAGCAAATCAACAGAATGATCAATCGCATCAGCGGCTATTTTCTTAACGAAATATTGGATATTCGAACACAAGAAAAAGCGTCTGTCGTCGTCGTCTAGGTCTTTATCAGAGTAAACGGAACGTTTTACCGAGCGCGACGTTGGGAGAGCGCCGAGTGATGAATCTATTTCGAAGGCGGCATCTCCATTTTCCCAATCGTAATTGTCAACTTCTAGGTTTGCTCTTTCGCAAAGCAAACTCAGCACAGTACGCTCATCGATTTTTCGAAGTGACGGATGGTCGATGTTAAGTTTACATAAGTTCGCGAACCTGCCTAGTTTATCTTCGTCGTAAAGCAAATTCGTTGCTTCGGTTTCAAGGAAAAGTTCGTTATCGACGAAAAGCCTAAAATTTATGATGATTGGAAAATCAGGCCTTTCTCGATAATATGGATCCTCAAAATATTTGCCGACTTCAATCTCAATTCCCACTGTCGTTGTTTCGCTGAAAATCGTGTCGTCGAAATCAAGATCAGTTAGTAGCTTAATGTCTGGGATGGATAACTCGAACTGGTCTTTCGAGTGTTGCAGAAAGTCCGCGCGAATCGAGATCCTGCGATTGTCATCGTGTTTGTAAACCAAGTTCTCAAATCCACCCAGCCTCAATTCTCCGTTGGTAGAAATAATCTCGTCTACATCGCCATTGCCCGATTCCAGAACCGCCAAAAGGTAATGCAATGCGTGAGCGATAGTACTTTTGCCGGCACTATTCGCGCCAAAGAGGAGGGTAATCGCCGCGAATTCGATTCGTTGGCGTTCACCGATACCTTTAAAGTTCTCGATCTCAATTGCGGTAATCATATGCTTGTCACAGTAACGGTTTAGTTTGCGGAATTGGATTGTAATTGAATTTTTGGCGGCCAGGCAACATGACAAACGACGGAGCTAAAAAGTCATGGAAGGTCCATCGCAGAACCACCAAGTTTCACGGCAGTAGATTCGGGCTAGTTGTTCGGTCGCGATGGAAATGGCTGGCTTGCAGGTCATGACCGCAAACATCGGATGGAGTCCATCCGTCGCCAGGTCACACAATGCGTTGACGAGCAACTGCGGGCGATCATGCGTTCGACCATTGCCATATTGCTTCGTTCGAGCGCGCTGGACCATGCAGCTTGAGTCAAGCAGCATTACAATCGAAATGGCAGTTCCGTCGTGACGACGATCGAGTTTGCTCAGGCGTTCGACGGACGCGAACACCAAACTACCCATTTCCCATGAAACCGGCGGCTTTTTAGTCGGCACGCAAAAGCCTTCGTGGCACAGCATCTCATAGATGTACGCTCCAGCGACTTTGCTGGAGTACACGATAGCGATTTTTCCTAGGTCGTGTCTGTTTGCCAGTGGCATTATACGACCGAGCATCGTTTCGAGCCGCAAGAATTTTTCGAAGAGAAGTCCTATGTTGTCTTGTCGAAGCGATTGCAATGTCTCGGCGTCCATTCGCAACCGTCCAAGAAATCGATCGCCCTGGCGTGAAATTCGATCCACTGAAAAAATCGAACGGCTTCCGATGTGAATTTTGGATTCAGCTAGCAACATGGCTTAACTCCTCGATACGAGTTCCGCATTCAGGACAAAACTTGGTAGTTGCGGAGACGACGTTCGTGCATTTTAAACATTCAATAACGGCAGTGGCTGATTCGAGTCCAGCGTCGGGGCGAGGAAAGTGCCTAGTTGCGGGATTCTCGCTCTCAAACATCTGAATGAGAGTTCGAGCCACAAGTAGCGAGTCAGCCTTGCTGCTTGATGCCTCTCGCATTGGATCGGCGATGCAGCGTACACAACCGCTTTCGATTGCACAGTCGCACGAGAGAATACGATCTTCGACTTTTTCCAGCAACGACTTAATGTTGTCAAAAGCAATGGCAGTTAAATTCACTCCATCGTAAACATTGTCATACAGATACAAGACCAAATCGCCCGCGTTCGTTTTGTCGATCCCCGACGAAAAGTCTTGGCTATCGCAAGGGCCTGAGACGATCGGGAAAAGATTCGCCATCAGTCTTTCGATAGAACCAAGGACGACTTCCATTCGATTTTTCATCTGACTTTGTAGCGACTTCACGAGACTTGAACGCAAAGCCAACGCTACGCCTTCGGTCGGAAGATAGTGTGTTGGCATTCCAGTCCCCGGGCTGACGCGTATCGTCTTGCCCGAGGCGTCTTTCTCCGTAACGGCTTGCAGGAACTCGGTAACATCGATTCGGGCGATCGCTAGAGTAGCTTGAAAGTATTCGCGGACCGATAGCGGATACTTCTGCTTGATTTTCTTTCGGACGAGCGAGACCGTATCGTTTCGTGTCCGTTCTGGACGCAGCCGAACAATCTTTTCCCCTCGAATCACGTCTGTGACTCGGTAAATTTTTCCGTTGTGGCGGTACAATGCACCGCGAGGGGCTTCTCGAAGCAAGTGAAAACTGCCGATGTCTCCGACTGTATCGTTACCGCACATGAGTTTGTAGTTCGACTCACCTGTATTGCGAATGCTGACTTCGGCGTGCGGATCTGAGCAATAGAATTCGGGACGTGAGAGTTTACCTTCGTCGCGAAGTTCCTGAATCTTTTTAATTGTGGAACCGAGAATCTCGCACTCAAGCGCCGATTCGCCGCGCGTCGTTTCATGAACGGCACAAGCGTAATGCTGACAGGCGACGCGTTCGTTCGCGAGATTAAGCGCCAAGGACTCGTTGTTTCGATTAAACAATTCTTGTGGATGACGCGCATAATAGGCATCGAGCGGGGAGTCGCCAGGGATGAGGATAATTCCACCTTCCCTGCCTGCCCGCGCGACTCGGCCCGCTCTTTGCCATAAGCTCATCATCGAATTCGGCAACCCCATACACACCACGACATCAAGCCCACCGATATCGATCCCTAACTCCAAGGCACTCGTAGAAAAGACAAGTTTCTTGGTTCCGTCACGTAGCTGCGCTTCAATGGTTTCTCGTTCGGTACTTTTGAGACCGGATCGATAGACGGCAACATAATCTTCAATTTCACCATCTTGTTTCCGCATTTTTGCCAGCATCCTTTCTGCCGTAATGCGACTGGGGCAAAAGACCAAGACACGAAGACCAGCTTGGACGAGTCCCATCGCGAGCTTTCGACCATACTCGATATAGTGTTCCTGCCCTCCGAGCATCCAGAATTTTCGGCGGCCTTGCTTGCTTCCATCTTCTTCCGCTCCAATGAGGTCGAAGTCACATCCGACCAGTTCCCGTAGGTGAGATTGCGGATCCGCAATCGTTGCGCTGGTCGCAATGAATTGAGGGTTTGATCCGTGAAACTCGCATATCTGCCGAAGTCGTCTCAGGATGTAGGAAACGTTCGTACCGAATATTCCTCGATACTCATGGCATTCGTCGATGGCGACTAGCTTTAAGTTCTTGAAGAATCTTGCCCACAGCGTCTGGTGATGCTGCAGAATGCCGAGGTGCAACATGTCCGGGTTGGTGATAAGGATCTGTGCCTGATCACGAATCAGCTTGCGATCATCATGCAGCGTGCTCCCGTCGTAGCGGCTAACGAAATGCGGCTTACGGTTTTGAATCTGTACCAACTCGGGTACATAGGATATCGCTTTGGAAAGCTTGGCATACTGATCGTTGGCAAGAGCTTTTTGAGGATATAGCAATAGAGAAGTAGCATTTGAATCATGGCATACCGCATCGAGTGCCGGCAGCGAGAAAATGAGCGACTTGCCGCTGCTTGTCCGTGTGGCAGCGATCGTGTCGTTTCCAGAAAGTACGGATTCGATCGCCGCGTGTTGATGTCGATAAAGACCGTTCGGTGCCTCAGACTCGATCAAGCATCTCAGGTTTGAATGAAGCGATGTTTCTGCGCGGGACGTATACTGTCCATCCCGCGGTCCGTCGGCCGCCGGATCGAACAAAACATTCGTACCCTTAATGGCGCTGATAACTTTGGAAATGTTTTCGATAACAGATGCGGTCGTCATGGCTTCGTCGCTCCCGGCAAGTGGATGGTGTTGTTACAAAACATTCCATTCGCAGAACTCGTGCCAAAGCGACTACAAAAATCTCGACAGAAAGGCCAAAGCTATGTTTTTCATTGGAAAAAATTTTTTTAAACGTATGCTGACGATCGGTTTGCACTGCGAGAAGTAATGAATATTACCTATAGGTAATTACGCTTACGATCGCAGTATTCGCCGACGCGTGACGGCATTGTTCGCGAACAAGTCCGAGCCATTCTTCGGAGTTATTACTCTAGGCATCCATTTGGACGTCGAGTCGAATCAAATGGTTGGTCAGCACTTGATGGCTTTTCAGGCCAAGAAGTTCGGCAGCTTTGATTTTGATGCCGTTGGCTTCTTTCATCGCCCTTAGCAAGTATCGCTTGCGAATTTCGTCTAGATAAACTTCGATGTCGAAGCCGTCGCCCAACGGACGATTGAATTCACTGGCAATGCCGGCGTTGCCGGGTAGGTCAGAAAGGGCGTGTGAAAAATCTACTTCGGAAAGACTCTTGTCCGATGACATGACCGCCGCTTGGATCAACGCATTGCGTAATTCCCGGACGTTTCCTGGCCAGGTGTGCTTGCGAACAAACGCCTTTGCTCCGGCCGAAAGCGATTTTTCAACGTAAAATTTGGCATGCAGTTTTCGAAACTGCGCGTTGATTCCGGCGAGCATTGATTCGGCTACGGTAATCACGTCCTTGCCACGTTCTCGTAACGGTGGAAGCTTCAGGGTTATCGTCGCTAAACGATAGAGAAGATCTTCACGAAACGTTCCGTCCCGCACCATCTGGAGCAAATCTTTGTTTGTTGCGGCGATCACACGCACGTCGGATATTTGATCGGCTGTTGCGCCGACGGGGCGAAAGACACGATGGCACGGTCCTTGATCGTGGGGAGGCTGAAGAGCCCGAAGAAGCTTCGCTTGAAGGCCAAGATCGCATTCTCCGACCTCGTCGAGAAATAGCGTGCTGCCGTTTGCTTCGGCAAATAGTCCTTTGCGATCCTTGTCCGCTCCGGTGAAAGCGCCCTTCACATGGCCAAAAAGCTCCGATTCGATAAGTTCCTTCGAAATTGCGGCGCAATTAATCGAGGACATCGGTTTATCGCGACGGCTGCTAGCGCGGTGCATGGCTTCCGCGAACATTTCTTTACCGGTGCCGCTTTCACCGAGAATAAGTAACGGTACGTCATGGATTGCTGCTCTCTGCGCTCGTATTTTGGCTTCGTTGATCGCCGGGCTACTGCCGACGATACTTTCGAAGCCTTGAATCTCTTGTGTGGTATCCAGTTGCTGCCACAACCGATCCGGTTCTCGAAGGTATTGTGGTAGAAGATCGACCGTGATGTCGAACGGTATCTTGTATTCTTTGGCTTTATCCTTGTAGGTCTGGTAAAGCTTTGCAGGATAAAGACTTTTGCCGAGCAAGACCCAAATCGCGTGCATCGCCGGAGTCCCTGGGCTTAAGTGGAAACTAAGCTCATCGTCTCGATCGAGCTTGAGTCCTTCCAATATTGGTTTCACCGCTCCATAAATCTGGCTATGATCCGAAGGATCGACAATAGAAACCGAGTGCGGCACGCTACTGACTTTCAACCATTTCCCGAACTGCTGAATCAGCGATTTTTCGTAGTTCCCGATTAGATGGATTTGCGAAAAGCTAACCTTTTCGACCAGCGCCTTAATTGGTCCGACACCGTTTCCTGCCTGTTCGGCCGACGTGACTTTGCTACTTGGAATCGTAGAATGGATCAATTCTAAATGTTTTTGGGACGGGCTACCTTGTCGACTAAATGCCGACAAATCTGCATGACCAATCCAAGTAACTAAGATACGTTTGGACATCAAAGGATTCTTTTAAAGTTTAGGGCGTTGGTGCATGGTAACTTCCGTTATGTAAGTGTAATAAGGATTACTTCTAAATTGAAGGTGCGAAAGGGACAGACTTGTTGGACGCAACCGCTTAGCGAGTAAAAAGCATGGGTATTTTCACCAAATAATGCTTCTATAGCGCGGACTGCGTTCGAAAAGAAATGGCAGCCATCGCCAACCTGTGGATCCTGATCGCATCATGGTTTGGGCGAGGCTGAGATCTACTTTTCCGCTGGCATGATACCCACCAGTCGGAGCGTCTCGCCGTCCCGCTCACCATGATACTGGCTGAGTAACTTGGCGAAGATCGAACCTTCGGGCGAGACGCAAGCGAAAAGGGTCGCGCAGGATCTCAGCTTCAAATCATCCGGGGAACCGAAGATCTCAAACGCAGATCGTCCCTCGATATGGAGAACAGCCTCGCAGCATTCGATCAGTCGTGCGCCGAGAACGGGGTGGCACAGATATGCCTCAGCTTCGGCAAGACTCTTGATCGCGTAAAGCCTGGAGGTCGAACTAAACCCCAACCCATCGAACTGTGGGAAGATGTACCACATCCAGTGCGTTCGCTTCTTGCCAGCTTTTAGCTCTGAGATAGCATCTTCATAAATGACCTCCTGAGCTTTCAGAAAGCGATTTAAGTCGAATGGATCGTTGGTTCGACGAATATCGCTCGCTGTTGCCATGCTCAATGCTCTTTCCCACGAATACGACGAGTAGGATCTAGAAGTCTGCTTCAATCATCATGCGTCGTTCGTATTTTTTAACCTTTGGTTTCATCTGGTCGTCGAGTCAACGCAAAGTAAATGACGTAGATCCACGAGAGGAGTCCCGCAAGGATCGCCCATAAAATGGAACGATTCCGTTGCCAGGAACAGACAACCGCGATCGCCGAACCAAGTCCGATGCCAGACTGGGTAACCGTATACGATGCTTGATGGGCAATTTCAGCGAGCATTTTCTTTCAAGTTTAGATGAGGATTGAAAAAGGGGTCGTTCGTGTCGTCGCTCGATTTGTTGCGGCCCCGATGTTGTAAGACAGCAACCTAAGTTCCGTAGAAGATACCAAAACTACTTCATCTTTTCTCGTTCTTCGTCGGTAAAATCGTTGACTACCGTCTGACCGCTGCTTCGCTGAGCACGCATACGTGCAACTTTTTCGCTTGTCACCTGGTAGGTGGCACTTGCCTTGTTCATGGCCCAGTTTGCAGCGCCGGCCGCTTGGATACCCATTCCATCTGCTTCGGCGAATGCGTCCTGGTTTGAAGCCAGGAAGGTGAAGTGCCAGTTGTACACGCTTTGTTGCCGCTCAATCATCTCCTTGATCTGGGATTTGGTGAACTCCTTGCTCGAATTCTCTTGACCATCGGTCATCACGACAAAGATGATTAAGCCCGGGCGATCTTTCTCATCCATTTTCGCTAGACGTTCGCCGGTTTCATTGACGGCCCGTCCCACTGCGTCCAATAGCGCCGTACCGCCCCGGGGGACGAGCTTATATTTGGGGAACTGGCGGATGGGCACTCCCTTATGGATGAACTCGTACTCGGTATCGAATTGCACCAGGGTTAACAATGCGTCACCAGGTTGCTTGGCCTGCTCGGCAATAAATGCGTTCACGCCACCCTCGGCGTCGTCTTTGATTTGTTCCATAGAACCGCTTCGGTCCACGACGAGCGTAATATCAGTTAGATTAGCTTTCATCCGCTATCTCCTTCTTTCTCTATGAGAATAAATGTCAGCGATTTCCTCCTGAAATGGCTAGAGTAAACCGCTGTAGTTGGACGGGACACCATTCTACCAAGCGAGGTTCAGCAGTAGCGGTCTGCCCCAACATTGAAAATCCCCAAGGGTATCAAAGCCGGCACTTCGATTTTAGCGGCTTCTATCTCCCCGCAACCTCGCCGTGTTGGCTTGGCTGCGGATGGCGGCCGTTTCTTCGCGGCGGCCAAGAGGTTCGCTTCCGCAGTTTTCTTGGTTTCCAACACTTTTTTCATTAATCCCTTCATCTCGCCTAGCAAGGTCCCGCCCCTGTTTGTAGCCAGGCCCCGGTCTAATCGATACCGACCAGCAATAATTTCCGAAAAATATTTTTGGTCGTGACCAGACGTGTCCGAGCGAAATGCATGCTATCGGCTGCGATCTAGAAAGCGAGTTTTCGATGCCGGAATCATTCGGTATCCGCTTTCAAGATGCATGTCCATAGTTTGTCAAGGATTCCATCATGCTGTCAGTTGCTGAAGGCCCGGTCTCGGATTTCTGTGTTGAGTTATCGAGCGAAACGGATAATGCTCGGTGTCGAATTCGTGAAATGGAGATCACCGGCGGATTTTTGGATGCGGCTAACTTTTCGCTTAGCCCAATGCTCAATTGCATCATCGGCGCGCGCGGCGCAGGTAAAACGTCGTCAGTCGAACTGATTCGATACGCTTTAGATGCTTTTCCGACTTACGATCCCAATGGTATCGAACGCAAGAAGATCGAATCGCTGGTTGCCAAAAATTTCATAGGCGGGCGTGTTGTCCTTCGTATTTCGACGAACGACGGTCTCGACTACATCATCAGCCGAGCTGCGAATGAACAGCCGATGGTTCTGTTGCCCGATGGCACACCGACTTCGCTTTCGGTGAAATCGCTTAGTTCCTTTCGAGTCAGTATCTACAGCCAGAATCAGATCGAAGCGATCGCGGAACGCACCGATGCCCAATTGGAACTGATCGATAACCTGGAAACCGATCAACTTAATGAGCTTACGCAACGAGTGAGTGCTCTTAGGTCGGAATTGAGAACCAACGCTTCCAAGATAATTCCCCAGGAAGATAACTTAGCAGGACATCTTTCGGAACTAGCTGCCTTACCGGCGGTCAACGATAAGCTTGGCCAGTTGGCCCTTTCGCTCGGAGATGACGTTAACGCGATCAACCACGCCCATAAAATGAAGGCGCTACGAGATCGAGAAAATCTAATGCTGGCGGATTCACTGCGAACGTTCAATGGCTTTGGCATCGCCATCGAGAATCTTCAGTCTCGATTCTCAGGCGATACTCGATCGATCGACGGTCGAGATTTTGTCGAAAGCCCGAACAAAGCTTTGATTGCTTCGTGTGAGGGAAAAATCCAGCGAGCCGCAGGAAACATCGGTCAACAGCTGGAATCGATCATCGCGATGGTCACGGAAATAATGGCAGATATTGAACAGGTAAAGAGCGTACTATCCCTCGTTCACAAGGAGCAGGAATTGCATTTTCAGACGCTTTTAGAAAAAGATAAGCTCGCACAAGGGAAGTCGGCAGAACGGACGAGCCTGGAAAAGCTTCGGAATCAACTGGAATCCAAGCAGCGTGGGGCCGCGAACATCGAGAAAGACTTGGCGGCGCTGAATGCGGCCAGGTCGACGATGAAAGCTGAGCTTACTTATCTCGAAGACAGTCGTTTTGCGATTCGACACGAGATTGTCGATCGAATCAATCGTGATCTGAATCCGATGATCCGCGTCAGTCTTATTCAACAGGGGAACTGGTCCGCATACCGCCGGTTTTTAGAAAATTCCTTGAAAGGGTCAAAGCTCAAGCAAAACCTTGTCGCAGAGAAAATTGCGTCGAACATCGATCGAGATACGTTATCACAGTTGATCCAGTCTCGCGATACGAAAGCACTCACGGAGCGATCTGAATTGAATTTCGATCAAGCATGCAAGGTAATCGAGGTGTTATCGAGTCCTGTGCTTCTCTTCGAGCTCGAGCTGATCGAAATTGGCGATCAGCCTCGCATCGAATTAAAAGACGGTGAAAAATACAAAGATTCTCGGCAGCTTTCGACCGGCCAGAAATGCACGTCCATCCTACCGATTCTGCTGCTGGACAATGATTACCCTCTCATCATCGATCAGCCCGAGGACAACCTCGACAATCGCTTTGTCTATGAAACCATTGTTGAGATCGTCCGTAAGACCAAGCACACTCGGCAACTTATCTTCATTACCCATAACCCGAACATTCCAGTCTTGGCGGATGCCGAGCATATGGTCGTCCTCGAATCGGACGGTGAGGTTTCGAGAAAGATTGCCGAAGGTTCGGTCGACGAATGTAAGGCAAATATAGTCATGCTTCTAGAGGGAGGCGAGACAGCCTTTAAGGCTCGCAAGAATCGCTACCTCTACTAATAAACGAAGGGAGAATAAATATGTCTTCGAAGATTACCGCACCTTCGTCACCTTGCATCGACAATGCTGCCGAAATGAAGGCGTCGAAAGAAGCTCTGTACGAGTTATCGGAAAAATTTCGTGACCAGCGAGCCAGTCCGGAGGATATCGAGCGATTCATCGAGTTTTCAACCGATGCGTGCTGGCAAGTAAGGCGCGAAGTGGCTTACGCACTCCGGATCGTACCCGACGATATCTATTCACAGCTCGTAGAGCGACTTTCCGCCGATTGCAACTATTTTGTGCAGAAGATCGCGAAACGCGCGGCCAAAGAACGGCGAGAAGATCAAAAAAAGCTTGGATTTACTCAAAGAACCGTCGATGAGATTGAAGGTCGGAGGGAAGCGTTTGAACGTCGCCACGGTAAAGCAGCGATGAAAGCGGCCGATAGGCTTCATGATCAATCGTTGAGATTGATCGTCGGTGCAATGATCCACGATATCAAGAGCATTCTTACGCCGCTGTCGGTTTTGTGCCGTGAGTTGGGTATCAACGACGATCATCAAGCCGCTCGGCGAATCAATATTTGGCAATCGTTAGAATTACTGAGTCGAACGGTTCTCGATATGGAGCAGTTCGTTCGGCCCGTCAACACGGAGCGAACGGATGAATGTCTGGCGGACGTTATGCAAGAAGCAGCCGATTTGGCCAAGCACACGGCGCAGACACGCGGTGTGGATACAGAACGTGTCCGATTACAAGTCGATGTCCCTCGATGGATTCACCTGCCCATCGAGCGACACAAGATCATCGTAGCTGTTGCGAATCTTGTGACGAATGCGTTTGAATCCTTTCTTTGGTGCGACAAGCGACGACGGTTTGAAATTCGGATCGCAGCGACATCCGAAGAGAATATGATCGCTCTCAAAATTGAAGATAACGGAATAGGGATCGCGGACGAAGAGAAGATCAGCCGGCGGTACTTCGTTCCTGGTCGTTTGAATAAATCGAAGCAATTGAGCACCGGTTTCGGTATGGCAAACGCTTCACGCTATTTCATGGCTCACGGCGGCTCGATGGATTTGTTCAGCAAAGAAGACGAAGGAACTACCGTTCTGATCCAGTTACCGAAAACTAATTAACAGGAGTCTAGAAGTGACGATAAGTGCATTGGTAGTCGAAGATGACCTATCGATTATTCCTCGGATTGAGGATTGTCTCTTTTCGTTGGGTCACGAATGTACCTGTGTGACCAATCAATCCGACGCTAGGAATGCCCTAAGTTCGAAAGCATTCGATTATGTGTTGCTCGACTTGCAGATTCCAGCGAAACCGCATCGGGGTGGTGCTGACAAGCAGTTTGGAATGAATCTGCTCGAAGAGATATCGCAAGGTAGGCATCGGCATTCGCCCCCGGTCATTATCATGACGGCGTTTCTCGCCGATGGATTGAACCTTTCGCGAAAGCTAAGCGAGCTAGGTGCGGCTGATTTCATCGCCAAGCCGTTTCACGAACAAGTTGGTACATTAGCAAAAGTAATTTTTCGGGTCTTATCACAGCGTGGCGGTGGCGATACGTCGGCCGTTCGAACCAATGGCCAAACAACTGAAACCGACGCCACGGCGGACCCACCGGTCGAACCGACAACGACGATTTCTTCGACGACGGATACTTTGAAATCGCAGGATGGGATATTGAGCGGCGGTCAGCTGGAGCTATTCGACGATCGCGCGGAACTGTGTGGGGTGAAGATCATCTCAGATCGCGGTGGCGGCCAGGCTTTATCGATCTTGCGCGTACTCACTGCCCGTGAGAGCGTTGGCCGATACGTGCGACTTTCCGGCGAAGAACTTGTGGATCAAGTCGGCGCCGCGGATATTGGTGTCATCACGGGGTGTATCAAGACGCTTCGCAGCAACCTTCAAAAGCGATTGCTCAAACATCGAAGCATCTCGGTGATAGGCAGCGAAGTCATCGTCAACGACGAGCAAGGCTATTATTTAAGCGAATGGGTTCAATCCGTTTCGCCTGCGAATGAGATTTTTGATTGCCGTTCACCAGCGGTCGAGGTTGGACCGACGAAGGCACGAAGCCAATGGAATCAGCGACAGCAATGGATTATTGAACGACTGCGAATCGTCGGCAGACTCAAACGAACCGCAATTGATCAGGAGTTTCATGTTCATTTGCGAACAGTCAAACGAGATTTATCGGAATTGACGCGCGAAGGAGTTATTGTTTTCGTCGGCGAAATACTCGATGGTTACTACCAGCTTGCTTGAGGTGCTCAAGAGCAAAATCGATACTCCCAGCACTCTTAACCAAGGCTTGAAGCCGGTGATCGTATCGACGTTGAATTCGAAAAGTAGCAATCATGATCGAACAGTCATAATTGCAATATTATGGGGTATACGTTAAAACGAGAATTCGCGCACAATAGTCCGAAAGGCCGTGACAATCGCAGGGCAATAATCTGGAATCATAGTTTCCCATTGTAAAATCCTTTGGTCTATAATGCGACTCGTTGAAGAGTGGCGAAGTAGGGTCTGCATTGTTCAAGGGACGTTGGCGGTTCCAGAACAGTTGAGGCAAATATTCTACTTTGGGCGTCGTTCAAAATAGAGAGCAGTGAGCAGCATCATGCGATCAGGGAAAATTTCTGTCAAGCAATCTCGCAAGCGACGTTCCTTCGGAATATCGGCAAAGCGATCTACGTATACTCACATTCGGCGACTAATTTTCGAACCGCTTGAAGAACGACGGCTAATGGCGGTCATCGATTTAGCAGCGATTGTCGCCGGTCAAGGAACAACGATCTTCGGTGCGGACGCAGGTGACGTAGCGTGCAGAGTGAGTAACGCCGGGGACATCAACGGAGATGGCTTCGACGACATCCTAATTGGAGCGGCCGATGCCGACGCAGCAAATAATCTCAAGCCTCAAGCGGGAGAAGCTTATCTTATTTTCGGTGGCCCTTCTTTACCTGTGTCCATCGATCTTGCGACGCTAGGAGCCGCTGGAATAACTATCTTCGGTGCCGAGTCGGGGGACTATGCTGGAATTGCTGTGAACGGCGCGGGAGACATAAATGGTGACGGTTTCGACGATCTGATAATCGCGGCG
>JAWXCK010000008.1:0-12064 GCA_034408855.1 Pirellulaceae bacterium | reverse complement strand
GTGATGGCGCGCAAGTCGGCGGTCCCAACCGACGATATTCCAGCGGTCACGCAGTTGTTTACGCCGCATTGGATCGTACGTTATCTGGTCGAGAACTCGCTCGGTCGTTTATGGATGTTGAATCATCCTGATTCACGGCTTCAAGAGCGAATGCCTTACTACATTGATCCCGTGAGCGACGAGGCGCTAGCCGTCGGTTCTTTGGACGCAGACATCTCCGCGCCGAACCCGCGGCTAGCACCCAGCGGCTCACAACCTAACGCGGAAAGGGATTTTCTAAAGATCGACAAGCCGGAAGAAATTCGGTTGCTGGACCCTGCGTGCGGCAGCGGGCACATGCTGACGTACGCTTACGATTTATTGTATGCCATTTACGATGAGCAAGGGTATGCGCCGACGGAGATTCCTGGGCTGATTTTGAAGCACAATCTGGTTGGTATTGAGATTTGTGACCGAGCGGCTGCTCTGGCCGCTTTCGCGCTTTGCATGAAGGCACGCTCCAGTGATTCGCGGTATTTTCGCAGAGTCGTACAACCCAACGTGATCTCGTTGCAAAACATTCATATTGAGAACGCTGAGGTGCAGGATTATGTCGATTCCCTCGGGCTGGGCGACCTCTTTAATCAGCCCCTGCTCAAGCTGCTCCACCAGTTCGAGGAGGCGAAAAACTTCGGCTCGCTCATCCAGCCGTGCCTAAGTGAGGTGGAAATTCAGTCTGCCCGTTCCCAAATCGAAAATCCCAAATCGAAAATCGAAAATAGCGACCTCTTTATCGCCTCGACGCACCGCAAAGTCCTGCGCGTGCTCGAACAAGCCGAGGCGCTCACCCAGCGGTATCACTGTGTAGTCCTAAATCCTCCTTACCTCAATCGGCTGAATGGATCACTGAAGACCTTTGTTGATACCCATTACGAACAATACAAAAGCGATCTCTTCGCAGCTTTTGCCATCCGCGCAAAAACGCTTACTAAATCGGGTGGGTTGGTTGGGATAACAACTCCGAATGTATGGATGTATATCAAATCCCACTTTGAACTTCGCAAGGAGCTGCTTACAAAGAGCACGCTACGTAGTCTTGTTGAGCTGTCACTGACCGGTTTCAGCGGCGCTACGGTTCAGCTATGTGCGTATGTCTTCGAGAATGAAATAGCAAATCCGAGAGCGCAGGGCAGCTTCATACGTCTGGTCAACTTTAAGCGCGAGAATGAGATGGCCATCAAAGCGCTCGAAGCTATCCAACATCCAGATTGTAAATGGATCTATAGTGCATGCGCCCAAGACTTCACCAAAATACCCGGCAATCCGATTGCCTACTGGTTGGGGGAAAAAGCTCGAAATTCGTTCCGCTTATTCGATGATCTTTCCAAACATGGTGAGCCTCGCTTGGGAATGGCAACCGGGAATAACGAGACCTATGTCCGTCTATGGCAAGAAGTATCCCTTCAGACAATTGGATTTGGATTTACGACGAGGGTAGCTGCGAGAAACGCTTCTGACAAAATATGGTTTCCATATAACAAGGGCGGGGCTTTTAGACGTTGGTATGGCAACAACGAGCACGTTGTGAATTGGCACAATGACGGACACCTACTAAGGAACACGATGCACCCCGATGGAGCGAGAATTTGGGCGCACAATTTCAACTTGGATTACATCTTCAAGCCTTGCCTTACGTTCACTGCGACAAGTTCCTCGTATTTCGGCATTCGATATTCACCGGATGGTTTCCTTTTTGACAACAAAGGCTCGTCCTATTTTGCGGAACCAAAAAAACTGAATCCAATCCTTGGATTTTTGGGTTCTGAAGTCGCGTCATATTTGTTAAAGGCGATCAATCCTACAGTCGAGTTTCAGCCCGGAAACATTTCAGTTTTACCCTTCAACGACGAGACCGTTACCGACGATTGCGGCCAAACAGTTGGTCTCCTTGTTGAATTGTCTCGCGCCGACTGGGACAACTTCGAGACCTCGTGGGACTTCCGCGACCAGCCGTTGCTGCGGCCGGGGCTGAAGGGCGCGACGCTGGAGGCGAGCTGGCGAAATTGGGAGGCGCAGAGCACCGCCGCCATCCGCCGCATGCAGGAGCTGGAGACGGAGAACAACCGGCTCTTCATCGCCGCCTACGGCCTGGACAGCGAGCTCGAGCCCGAAGTGCCCGAGGCGCAAATCACCCTCGCCCACGCTGACGCCCGCCGCGACATGGCCGCCTTCCTCTCCTATGCCGTCGGCTGCATGATGGGCCGCTATTCCCTCGACCAGCCCGGCCTCATCCTCGCCAACGCCGGCGACACTATAGAGAATTTTCGATTGCGGATTTTGGATTTTGGATTGAATGTTGACGCTGTGAGCTTTATGCCTGACTCGGATGGTGTGATACCCATCCTCGAAGGTGAATGGTTCGAAGATGATGTCACCGATCGATTTAAGCAGTTTCTCAAGACCACGTTTGGAACCGAACACTTTGAAGAGAATGTCCAATTCGTCGAATCGTCGCTCGGTAAATCGCTTCGAAAGTATTTTCTTAACGACTTCTACAAGGACCACCTCCAAACCTACAAGAAGCGGCCGATCTACTGGCTGTTCAGTAGTCCCAAGGGAACGTTCAACGCGCTGATCTACATGCACCGTTACCGCACCGAAACGGTCGGCACCGTGCTGCAATACCTTCGCGACTTCCGCGACAAACTCGCCCACCACGCCGAGCACCGCCAGATGATTGCTGACAGCGCCAGCGAATCCAAGACGGTAAAGACGCAAGCCATCAAAGAAGTCGCCGCCATCAAGAAGCAACTCAAGGAACTGGAAGACTACGAGAAAACCCTCTTCGAAGTCGCCGCTCGCAAGATCGAGGTCGACCTCGACAACGGCGTCAAGCACAACTATCCCCTCTTCGGCCCCGTCCTCCGCAAGATCCCAGGCTTGGAGATTTTGGATTGACGATTTTGGATTTTGGAATAAGTTCGCTTTTCTTGGCTAAAATCGCGAAAGTTCGCATTTCCAGAACTTTACTGGCCTAGAAATCGCCGAAATGGTGTGTATAGTTCTAGCGAACGAAATGCAAATGGTTCTCAGAGGAGCAGCAAATGAGTCTTGGTACTCGGATGAAGTGGGCGCGAGATGCCGCCGGAATGACGCAAAAAGAGCTTTCCGATGCCACCGGTATCGGGATTTCAACCCTTTCCGAGCTGGAAAGTGATGGTCGAGAGCGCGGGCCATCGGCGCTTCAAATGGTACAAATCGCGGCCGCTCTGCATCGAAGCACCGATTTTTTTCACCAGAGTGGCGATCCCGTACCGGAAGTCGTCCTTTGGCGAGAGCGTCCTGCCGAGGTATCGGCGGAGAGCATTCAGGTCCAATTGATCGAATTGGCTGAGCAATTTCATCGTCTCGAACAGTTGTGCGGTAATCCGGAACCGCCTCAGTTGGAGTTTGCGAGTGGCCATGCGGAGACGTTTTCAAATCGCCAAGCTGAGAGTTTGGCCCATAGCTTCCGCAATCGCTTTGCACTTGGTGAACGACCTGGACAGATTCTCTTGCGAGTGTTGGAGGATGTCATCGGAGTGAAAGTTTTCTTTCTGGACTTTGAACCTTCGGGAACCGCAGCGTGCACACTATCGGAAAAGTTCGGTGCGGCCGTTTTGCTCAATGGCAAGAACGTCAGTTGGCGACGGAATTTCGATTTGGCTCATGAGCTATTTCATCTACTTACTTGGAAGATATTCCGTGATCCGTCGTCAAAGAGCGTCAATGCCTCAACGCCGCGGGAAGAAGAATTGGCAAACTACTTCGCCGGTCATTTGTTGATGCCCGGAGAAGCGCTGCAAGCTGCGATCGCCAGACAACAGCGCGGCAAAACGACATTGGACTTTGATGACCTTTTCGATATCGCTCGGCAGTTTGCGGTGTCAGTTCCTGCGATCGTCTTTCGATGCAAAGAAGATGGGATCATCGGTCGTGATGCGGCAGACAACGTCTTGGAACGCATTAAAGGACGAACGCATTTTTGGGAACAACGTAAGAATACTCCTCCACCAAAACGCCCATTTCGATTTGAAGCATTAGCTTTTGAAGCGATGGGCAAAGGGCGAATGGGAACGGGTAAGTTTGCAGAGTTTCTCGGTATTTCTCGTCGACAAGCGATGAAGATTTTGGAAGATCGCGAAGAGGAGTTCTGGCAGGAGGGCGACAGTGTCGAAATTGAAGTTATTGATTCTTGATGCTTGCGTTATCATTCAATTGCATGAGATGGGTTGCTGGGATGACGTTCTGAAGAGTTGTGATCTGTACCTATCCGATATCGTTACGAGGCGGGAGGTACGTTTCGACGATAAAAACGGTGTTCTAATTGATCTTGGTCCAGCAATCGCGGCTGGCAAGATCAAGACTTTTTCTGTTTCCGAAGCTAACATCGAAGAGTTCCGGAACAACTTCGACCTGGAATACCTGGGTGTCCTTGATGATGGTGAAGCAGAATCGCTTGCCTACCTATTGGCTTCAAAAGAAGAGTGGTTGATTTCGTCGGCAGATCGAATCGTCTTCCGCGTGCTTGGAAATCTCCATCGACGCGAACAAGGCATTTCCTTGGAGGAAATTTTAAATCGGCTCGGTTCCACTGCGTCCAAATTGCCACGACAATACTCAAAGGCTTTCCGCGAACAGTGGAGCGAAACTGGTTTTCAAGAACGCATCCGTGGTGTAGGGTTTAGATCGGATTCTGCTGCTGAATAAAAGATTTTGGATTCTCGGTTTCGGATTTTGGATTGAAGATATGAACCATATTCGTGACTACGAATCTCCTGAAGCTGGGCAATGGGAGTCTTGCAATAAGCGAATGCGCAATATTCGTTCCTATGAGTTCGATTGGAATGACGAAGGGGCAAGTCCGCCCGGTAAAGACGTTCTAAGTTTGGCAGAGTCCGTCATCCAAAAGTTGCAAGAAAAACGTCAACCGCCGCCAACTTATTGCCTCGCAACCGACGAGGGGCATGTGATCTTCATGTGGGAGAAGCAAGAACTCTACTTCGAAATCGAGATAGATAAAGTTTGCCGTTGTAACTCCCGACAATTGAAGTCCGGAGCCATGCGCGCCGATTCCACCGAGTTTTCCCTGCTCGACCCATCGTCAACTTGGTTCCCAAATCTGCCCACTATCTGACCAGCTCAATCCAAAATTCAAAATATCGAATCGAAAATCAAGCCGTGGAATCCAAAATCCAAAATTCCGAATCCAAAATCCAGCAGGCCTTGGTCAAACTCTTCAAGAAGCATCGCATCGTCTTTTGGTACGACGAGGAGGAGTCGTTGCGCAAAGACTTTGATGCCATCGAATTGCCTGAAGTCGACAAGGTCGAGATTGTCAACAATGAGTTCGGCCTGAAGTACCGCTTGCTTCGCGAACAACCGACGCAGAAGTTTTTGCTGTTCAAGTCCGGTGCTCAGCCAGCGGATCGCGACAACTGGCTGCTCGATGTCCAGCTTGCCCACACGGATTTCCGAACGGACAAAGCATCTCTGTGGCTCACTGAGTTGGAACTGCCCTACGAGTTTCGTCCGATCGTGAATTGTCACGAGTTCTTCTTTAACAGCGGTAAGCGGCGGGATCAGCTCAAGGATCGGGTAACTAAAACCGATACGACGACTCAAATTTGCATCAAGATGCTTGGTGTTTGCGCAGATAGCGACTCGCGAATCGATAGTGTCCTGGAGAATTTACTAGAGGAACTAGCAACCGATTCGGGTGTAAAGCGATACGAGCTGATTGCCAAATGCGGTCTCGATCCATTTCTGTGGGAGCAAGTCAAAAAGACTTACCAATACGCCAGTAATGCACCGTCAGTCAAGGATTTTGCGATTGAGCTCTTCAAGTCTTGCTACCAGATGGAACTTGGCGGCACGGGCAAGCTCGGCAACGAGGCGTTGGTATTCCTAAAGCGGTGGAAGGATTCCCGAACACACGAGAAGGCTTTTGAAACATTATCAGATCGTTTTGCTGAGATTCTAGGCGTGCAGAACGATCTTGAAAGCCGAGAACTCAAGCAGCTTGCAGAGGTCGACTACTTCCGCCTGATCGACCAACGCGTACTGAGTGAGCTCGCCAACAAAGTGCTTGGTCGAACACTATCGGCTGGCGAATGCACGCAAGTGATACGCTCGCGCCGTCGGGGGCATTGGTATCGCGAGTACGCCGATCTGTACGAAGCCGTTGGCTATGCGGCCGAGTTACTGCACATGCTCAATTCGATGTCCCTAGAACTGAGCTCGATTGAGCAGGGAATTACAGCATATGTTGGCTCGCTGTACAAGATCGATCAACTCTATCGCAAGTTCATCTACCACAGTGTTCGCGCGGGCCAGGCGACATTCTTTGGACCCTTGAATCAACAAGTCTGCAAGCTGTACACCAACTCGTTCTTGCTGCCGCTGGGCGACAGATGGCAGGAACTGGTGGATAAACTCGAGCGTTGGTCGCTGCCTGGCCAGCGGCATCAGACGGAGTTTTACAAGAGCTATGTTGGCCGTGTGCTGGACAAGAACAACAAGGTTTATGTGATCATCTCCGATGCGATGCGATTCGAGATCGGTGAGGAACTGTGTCGGCTCATTCGCAGTGAGGATAAGTTTGAGGCCAAGATCGACCACATGATTTCTGTCCTGCCCAGTTACACGCAGCTCGGAATGGCAGCTCTTTTGCCGCACTTGGAACTTCAGCTCAATTCGGACAAGACTCCCACCGTCAATCTGAACGGGCAGTCGTCGTCCGGTACTGTGAACCGTGACAAGATTCTAAAGGCCGCGAACAAGGGGAGTGCACTGGCGATCAAAGCAGACGAGATGATTGCCAAGACGAAGGAAGAAGTTCGGGAATTGGTCCGAGATCATGACGTGATCTACATCTACCAGAACGTCATCGACAAGCGAGGGCATACGCGAGATACAGAACGCAAAGCGTTTGAGGCTACTGAGGAAGCAATGGAGGAGATCGTCAAGTTGGTTCGCAAGTTGACGAGTGCGAACGCGACCAATGTGGTGATCACGGCGGATCACGGCTTCATTTACCAGGATGAAGTAGAAGAAAGCGATTTCAGTTCCACTGAGATCTCTGGAACCGAGACTGCTTCCGATCGTCGTTTCGTCGTTGGCAATAATCTTCAGGTCAGTGGTGGAGCGAAGCTGTATCAGTCGGCAGAACTGGGTCTTAAGGGCGACCTGGAGGTTGCAGTCCCCAAGTCCATCAACCGATTACGCAAGAGCGGTGCCAGCGTCCGTTTCATGCACGGCGGAAGCACGCTTCAAGAGATCGTGATTCCTGTGATCCAGATCAAGAAGCGGAGAGCGACGGACCTGTCTTCGGTCGGCGTTGATGTATTGCCTCCCACAACCAGTGTGATTTCCACTGGGCAACTGGCACTCGTCTTTTATCAAAACGATCCGGTGACCGACAAGGTACAAGCCCGTAGACTCCGGATTGGGTTGTATGGATCGGATGCCGAATTGATCTCAGACAGTCATGAACTCTCGTTCGATTTGACTAGCGAAAATCCACGGGAACGAGAACTAAAGCTAAGATTGGTTCTGTCGAAGCGTGCCGACGATTATAACCAACAGCAAGTGCAATTGAAACTTGAAGAATTGGTCGCAGGGACGACTCACTATCAAGAGTACAAAACCGTTTCATTTACCCTTCGCCGCTCGTTCACAAGTGACTTTGATTAATGACTCCATTAGACAACAAGATTAACGAACACTTTGGCGGATTGGTCGTTCGTAAAGACTTGGTGAAAACCGTCAAAGGGAACGCGATCGTTCCATCCTACGTTCTTGAATACTTGCTCGGCCAGTATTGCGCTACTGCCGATGAGGCATCGATTCAAAGCGGAATCGAAACTGTCAAGGATATTCTCGCGAAACACTACGTTCACCGCAGCGAATCGGGACTCGTGCGTTCTGAAATTCGCGAACGAAAACTCCGGAAGGTTATCGATCGTATTAGCGTTGATTTGAATGATAAAGAGGATGTGTACCAAGCGACGTTTTCGAATCTCGGTATCAATAAAGTTGCGGTACCTGCAAGTACAATCAAGAAGCATCAGAAGCTCCTTGTTGGCGGTGTTTGGTGTATTGCTGATCTAGAATACCAACATGATGAGGATCAGAAGTCCGTTCCCTGGATCTTGGAATCCCTGAAGCCGATCCAGCTATCGCAATTCGACTTCGATGGATATTTAGCAGCTCGGGCACAGTTTACAACGGACGAATGGATCGACACGCTGATTCAGAGCATTGGGTTTAATCCTGAGATGTTTGGGAGGCGAAGCAAACTTCTACAGATTGTGAGGCTCATTCCGTTTGTTGAACGCAACTACAACCTTATCGAGCTTGGTCCGAAAGGAACTGGCAAGTCGCACGTGTTTTCCGAGTTTTCGCCTCACGGGATGTTGATCTCCGGTGGCGAAGTAACAGTTCCCAAGCTCTTCGTTGAAAACCGAGCACCCTACAAGATTGGACTTGTCGGCTATTGGGATTGCGTGGCATTTGATGAGTTCGCTGGCAAAAGCAAACGTGTCGACAGGGCACTGGTTGACATCATGAAGAACTACATGGCGAACAAATCGTTCTCGCGTGGAATCGAAACGCTTGGAGCCGAAGCGTCTATGGCATTTGTCGGTAATACTCAGCATACGGTTGCTCACATGCTACGGCACAGCGATTTGTTTGGCGAGCTGCCGACGAACTATCATGACTCTGCATTTCTCGACCGAATCCATTTCTACATTCCAGGCTGGGAGCTAGATATCATTCGCGGTGAGATGTTCACCGATGGATTCGGGTTCGTCGTCGACTACTTGGCAGAAGTGCTTCGTAGTCAACGGAACTTTGACTACTCACACCTCTACACAACCGAGTTTCGACTCTCGGAAGAAATATCGATTCGTGATCGTGATGCGATTCACAAAACCTTTTCAGGTCTAATGAAGATTCTTTTTCCTCATCGAACTGCTACCAAGGATGAAATCGAGGAAGTGCTCAGTTTCGCGATCGAAGGCAGAAAACGTGTTAAGGACCAACTATTTCGGATAGATCAGACTTATGCCCCAGTGCGATTTTCGTATTGGTCGAACGATCAAAAAGAAACTTTGGTGCGGACGCTCGAAGAGGAGCAGTATCCGAAAATCTACTATCGCGAGAATGCGATGACGGCGAACGAATCCATTGATACCGCTGGCGTAGATTCGACTTCCGCTGTCGTGATAGATACTGCTACGGTCGCTAAAGCGGAATTAACGGAGCAGCACATTGAGATAAAAGAAAACCAAAAGGGCGTGAGCTTCGACGATTTGTTTGGGCCATATATCCGTGGCGCGACGAAGATCGCGGTGACCGATGCCTATATCCGTAATTTTTTCCAAGCGAAGAACATGATGGATTTTCTGGAAACGGTCTACAAATCCATGAGCGAAGGGGACGAAGTCGAGGTCCATTTAGTTACAGGGAAAGACGAATTTAAGTCAGATCAGCAGGAAGAGTTTTTCACGCAGATGCAGAAAAATTGCATACGTGTCGGCATCAAATTTACCTGGGAATTCGATGGATCCATCCACGCGAGACACATCGTCACGAACCACGGCTGGAAGATTTTGCTGGATCGCGGCCTAGACGTATTCCAGCCCTACGACAACCGCGACGCATTTTCATGGGCGACTCGATTGCAAACCCAAAGGTCATGCAAGAAATTCGAGGTGACTTTCTTGCGAGTTGCTGTCTCTGTGTTGCCACTGCATGTAATTGCCAGCAAAGTATCGTGAAAACTAACCGTGGAGTAACTCTGAAACTCGCGAAGATAGAATGGGCGGGTTTTGCAATGTATCGAAATTCTCAAAATTCTTGAGAATATCCAAGGAAGAAAGCAAGTGCCAGTTCGTCATTGGTAGATTTTTTCGGTCGTCACCTCTCCTCGCAATGTGACCAAGGTATACGCCCCATCGGATCGCCGTCTGTTTCGTTTTTCTAGAAGATTCAGTTCGAAAGCCTGCGAAGATATAACGATCCTTAAACTCGGGTCGTGCTACGAGTTCTGCATCGAAACTTTCACCCATTGCATCTCGAAGGCTTTTCGATATGTTTCGTGCTTTGCGTGAGAGTCTATCGCGAAAGTCTATGTTTGTCGGTTTGTCCGGAGCCGCAAACTGAACTTGAATGTCAACCGGATGAAAACCCTTTGGTCGATCGCGAACACTCTTTAATACTTCGATCACAAAGTTCGTGTCGTCGTCTTCGCCGCCGTCGATGTATGGAGATGCAATACAAATGAAGCCACAATGGACGCAAATCTTCCGTATGGATTCAACCTGAGACAAGACATTCATCGTTGGCGTCCAGCTCGAACCAATATCCTTTGCGAATTGATCTTCGTCGAAACCACATAGGCAAAAAGTTCTTTTCCCAAAGCGATTTTTGGCCTCCGTCATCACACATGGAGGAGCGATTACTCGTTCGATAGCCTCCGATTTATCGGACTTCGCGGCTTCTTGAATCCAAGCCAGATCATCTTCTTTCGGATAGTCTTCGCATGCTGGCCTAAAAACCGCAACTCTTTCAAGCAACTTTAGTAAATCCAAACAAATACGTTTTGCGGATGAGTCAGTTGCGTTCTCAGCGATCGAGCGAGTAAGTTCAATAAGGTTACCTGAATGAAGATTCGATACGAAATACGGCGACGCAGCAGTTGATGGAAACAAAGCGAGCTTTAGGAATCGAAGTTGTTGCGTCCATTCACGAATGTCCGAGAACTTACGTTCATCAAAAACACCTGGTAGAACCGCGATTTCAGCGAGCATCTCCAAACCTTTCGTTGATATCAAGGTCGAAGAAATCGTCAGGCCATGGCTGAACAAATTCTCCGTGCTTATCAAGTTCGATTCGACGAGTAAACGATACACCTTTTTCCATTCCAACGTAGTTAACCGCTATATCGTCACTATCAACGTCGAGGCTCTCCGGTGCGTTTCCTGCAGTCGTCTCTCGAATTCTTCGTTGCAAACGTAGTATTATGTGTTCGCTGTGAGTTTCAACGATGATTTGGTTTGGTGTGCCATAATTTACCTTGTTCGAAGTTGAGTCAATCAAGAGGTCACCAAGCCTTGCCTGAAGCCTGGGATGAACGTGTGACTCCGGTTCCTCCATCGATATTAACGCGCCTATTCTAATAAGGCACGTCACGACGATTGGAACAATCTGTGATAGACCGAAACCGATCTCAGAAATTGAAAATGCAGTTGAAGACAGATCCGCAATATCCTGGCCTCTTAATGGAATCGCTTCGATCGTCCGATACGACGTAGTTGCTCGCAATAACGCCTCGCTAAATAGCAAGTTCGGGATATCTTGCCCGAATTTGATTCCCGAGTCAGCTAGGAAATCGTAGATTCGTTGCTCGTCAAGAAATCGCCGACATCTTAGCTCGATTCCTGTATCAAGATGATCTGGTCCTAACCAGTCACTGATCCAAATTTGATTGTCATCAGTTGTGTGGCAGTAGAAGTGCCATGCAGCAATCCCATCATACCACCAATTCGGTTCGATCTCAGAAATCGGGACAGCGATAAAATCACGTGGCGGGCGAGTTCGTACGGGGCCGATATGTCGATGTCCCGAATACTCGCGTTCGAGAGTAACCATGGAGGAGATAACGAAATCATGCGCGCCATGGATCACAGCTTTGCGAACCTTTGGATTTTCGCGAGCAATAGTAGAAATTCGTAGAAGGCACTGAAATATATCCTTACTCTTGGTGCTCAATCGCCAATCCATTTTGCGAATCTTTAGCCTTCGAGCGAAGCAATCAGGCAGTTCGATATTAACGTCGATTTGATCACTTTCTGAAAAAGTAACGAGTGCCTTTGTGTTGACGCCAAACTTTATACTTTTGGCTCTTCCGCAGAAACTGTGGGTGGTTTTCGTGATCCGTAATCGATTTTAGCCGTGAAATACAAGGAAAACACTGGACTGAGTGATTGCAAAAACCAAGGTTCGCTTTCTGATCGGAAATGCTTACCCAAAAAATTGC
>JAWXCK010000007.1:0-29377 GCA_034408855.1 Pirellulaceae bacterium | reverse complement strand
TTTCCGATCAGAAAGCGAACCTTGGTTTTTGCAATCACTTAGTCCAGTGTTTTCCTCGTATTTCACTGCTAAAATTGATTGCGGATCACGAAAACCACCCACAGATTTTGCGGAAGAGCCTTAATTTTTTCAATAGATCCGCTAACTTCGGAGTGACCCATTCCTCACAACAGATGCTTGGCTTTGGCTTCTAGGTATTGATTCACCAGCGGCGAGGTCAATTGTTCTGGAAATGCGTCGACGACTAAAACGCCTTGGCGTTGCATGCGCCGAATAACTTCGTTCCGCCAAATAAGCATCTGCGCGGCTGCGGCACTTCGGTAGAGAACACTATCATCCAAATCGGGGTAGTCGGCGTAATCAAAAATGCGATGGTCGCGAAGAAGTGCTAGAACTGGGAGATGTCGACCCGATAAATTGGTTAGATAATCCGTTACTTGATTAGCGGAGACTTCGTCGATGACGTTCGTGATCAAGACAACCATCGACCGGCGTCGGCAATGATTTGAAAAATGCAAGAAGGCCGAATCGAAGCGAGACTGGACCATCGATGGAAATCGATCAAAACTTGCATGCAGCAGCCGATTCATGTGGCTACCGCCGCTTTGCAATGGGACGTAATCATGGACCCGGTCAGAAAAACAGAGGAGTCCAACGGAGTCTCGTTGTTGCAATGCGACATAGCTGAGCATCAGCATGGAGTTGAAAGCGTAGTCGACGAGACTAAGCCCTTCAAACTCGTTGGTCATCATACGGCCGCAGTCGACTAGAAAAACGATTCGCTGGCTATGATCGCTCTGAAATTGTTTCACCGTTAACTTTTGGCGCCGAGCCGTACTTCGCCAATCGATATGCTTGTAGTTGTCACCGACGTTATAGTCTCGCAGTCGTTCGAAGTTATTGTCTTGACCGATGATTCTCGTCCGACGAACGCCAATCAAACTCAGTCGATTCGTGCGGGCCAGCATGGCGTATTCGGCAAGCTGTTTCATATCGGGATAGACTTGCAAGGTACTGATCGCCGGGCGTGTGAGAAATCGGACCCAAAAACCAAGCAAACTATGCATCCGAAAAAAGACTTTTTCAAGCTGGAATTCGCCTCGTCGGTGCGCTTGCAGTCGGTAGGGCACTTCAGCGCGTTTTCCTGCCGGAATGGTAATCTGTTGTTCAGGAGGATCGGCCGCCAGCCCGTCAGGCTGATCATCGCGAACATCAAGTCGATGAGTCCAGTTCGAGAGATTGCTAAGCAACAAGACAACGTCGTGCGGTTTCGCCAACGAAGCAACGCGTTTCATGGTCCGCTCCACCCGCAATCGACTTGGATGAGTCAGTGTCAATAAGTCGACGACCACTACGATCACCGCGACGATATCTAACAACAAGATAATGGTTGCGACCGACGGCATCCAAACGGTCAGCAATGAAACGCCCGTTATGGGGCCAAATAGAACCAGCCACCGACGAGTCGGGAAAATCCGGAAAGCCAAGGCCAGTACGATCGTTGGTGCCATGGCTCCAACAAGCATAAGCCACGGCAAATACTTCAACGAGTTTTCGAGCCAATCGGTCGATATCATCTCTGCAGACCGCCTAGCTTCGAGGAACTTCGATCGTGCGAATCAATTTACGGAGTTCATCATCGACCGTATTTCCTTCGACCTCCGCTTCGGCAGTGAGGATCACTCGATGGCGTAACGCTGGGATAGCGATCTCAACAACGTCGTCGGGAACAGCATACCCGCGACCGCGAAAGGCAGCTAACGTTCGCGACCCTTGCACTAAAGCGATTCCAGCTCGAGGTGACGCACCTAGATGCAACGTCGGCCAACTTCGAGTGGCGCGGACCAAGCGATTGATATACGCTAAGAGCTTTGGCTCGATTCGTACTTGCGCATTGTTTTGGATCGTCGTACTGATCTCGTCGGCGTTGGTGATTTGAGAAAGCTTCGTCGTCAATTGAGAAGCGACATCGAGTTGTTGACTATGCAGATCGAGAACGCGAGCCTCTTCTTGTTCGGTCGGATAGCTGACCTTGGCCTTGAACATAAACCGGTCGAGCTGTGCCTCGGGAAGATTATAAGTCCCTTCGCTTTCGATCGGGTTTTGGGTTGCCATGACCAAAAACGGACGGGGCACCTTGTGGCTGATACCGTCGATCGTAACGCTGTATTCCTGCATGATCTCCAGGAGGGCCGCGTGCGTCTTGGCCGGTGAGCGATTGATTTCGTCCGCGAGAAGGAATTGCGTAAAAACTGGGCCTGGCCGGAAACGAAAATCCTGCGTCTTAACATCTAAAATCGGTGCCCCTGTAATGTCCGAAGGCATCAAGTCGGCTGTGAACTGAATGCGACCGAATTGGCAACCAAGCACGCGACCTAGCGTTCGCACAAAAAGCGTCTTTCCGAGCCCCGGAACACTTTCGATCAAGACGTGGCCACCGGAAAACAAAGCGGTCAACGTAGTAAGTACGAGCTCTTCCTGCCCGATAAAGATTTTGCCGATTTCAGAACAAATCGATTCGTAGAGCTGTCGACTCGATGGACCCGAGCTGCCAGCCATAGGTGCGGGCGCGACAACAGGAATCAATTCCGGTACGGTAGTGATCGGCGGCGCATCACTTGTCGGCCGAATGGGTGGCGCAGCGACTTCTTCATCGACGTGAGGTTGCGGCTGCGGTGATAGTGGTTCATTCATGAAGACGTTTCATTCGGGTTTTGAGACAGAGAATTGGATGGATCGGAGCCTAACGGCATTGGATTTGGATTGGTTGGCGAAGTGATTGTTGGAGGAGCGATAGTTGGAGGAGCGACATTACACCATGGGCTGGCAGAATCGCGTCGGACATCACGGAAATAAGTAGCGACGCATTTCAAAGCATAGTTTCGATCTCGCGATTGCAACAGCAGATCGCCTAACGCTTCGATATGCTTCCCGAAATCCGTCGTTGATGCTGTAGGGAGCCATTGCGGTCGGCCAAAGATTGGAACCAGCGCCAACAGCACGATGAATCCGAGAAACAGACCTTGAATAGAAATGAGGCTTAATGGCCAAACTCGCAACAGTTCAAAACCCTTCGGTTCTTGTTCGTCCCAAGGGGCCCGAATAAACGTTTCGCCGTACCGAGAAAGGAACCCGACTCGACCGCCTTTTGACGCACACTCGTTAGCCAAACGCTCTGCCAGTTGTTGATTGCCATTCATTGCGAGCGATTCGTTCAGGATTAGCGAACCATTCGCGATAAGAACGAGTCGACTGGTTTTCCAAGGGGTATACGAAATCGACGATATGATCGGCGAGCCATCGTCGCTCTTGAGCAACGTTTTGATCTTCGGTGGTCCATACTCAATCGGCCTATAGGTCGAGTCGAGTTCGGAGCTTAGCTCAGCGTCAATAAATTCGCGCTCACTAACGGACAAATTGTCGTCAGCCAATTCCGGCGTTTCTACTGTTCTCGCTTTTGGATTGGGCTTCAACGAACCTCTCAATACAACGTTCGTCTCTTCCGACCGAAGCCCTTTGGCCCACGGGCCAGAAAATCGCTCGACGTTGCGAGGTTCGCCAAGGGTAAGCTCTTGCATGAGCCACTCGCATTCCGATTCATGCTCGACGAGCGAGCGAGCTATTTCCAGTTCGACTTCGGCGTAGCCCTGCCGCAACCGAAAGGTACGTCGGTTTTCAGGTGCCGCATTGTCAGCCGCAAGTTCCCAATAGTGCGCAGACGGCGAGTAGTCGCGGCCAACAAATACCAACAATCGATTCGAATCGCCGGATAGCCAATTATCAAACCACCGAATCTCCTCATTAGAGGGGACTCGAAAATCTTTGGGGGCCCAAATTATGACGCTCAGTCGCTCGGCGCGTTGCGAGAGATGCTTGAGTTCAAATGTCCGAAGTCCATTCACTTCGAGCATTTCTCGAAAAACACTCAAACCACTTATGCTCTTATGGCTTACCGAATCCTTGCTATTGCCATATGCATCGGTGGGCAATTGCGTCTTCGTTCCGCAGCCGGCGACAAGTCCAAGCATGCACACGGCAATTCTCACTAAATTGGTTGACACAGCAACGGGAGCAAGAGTTGGGATGGGTATGAGCACTGTTGACGCGGTTGTTGCTGCATGTCGCTGCTTCGCATCTTTGACTGATTCAAGAATCGAAGGCAGCATCTCCCAGCATCGATCGCATATCTCGCGGTCGATAGAATAGCGGCCAAAAAAGATAGCCTCAAAAACTTGCATCAAGTACCGATGTAATTCGGCCAATCGAGGTTCGGCTTTCAATTCACGCAAATAGACTCGATTTGTTTTTCCTCGCTGCAGTCGAATGCAGTTTGCTTCATCTAGCTCGACTAAAACGTAACTAAAGAGATAGACGATCGAGAGCGAGTAGTCGCCCGACTGGCGTGAAGCTTCGGCTTGGGCCAGCAATCCTTGCACAGGCGTTTCAATATTAAAGGGTAAATCAACAATCTTCGCTTGATCTCGCTTCGTATCGTCGGTCGAGGTGGAGAATCGCCTTGATGAGCGGTTCCAGCCGGGTTCCAAAACGAACCAAAGATAGGTCAGCACGCCGACGATGAGCAACGCGATAAAGCCCCACATGAAATAGACGAACAGGCCAGTTAAGAACTCGAAAAACGAACCAGAATACGTCCACCAACTGCCTTGATTGTTCGACGCCGGCACATTCACTTCGACGAGTCGATGACGTTCTTTGAGAGCATCTTCCGAAGATTGCAGCGATTCTGGTGCCGGAAAGACGAGTGCTTTTTCATTTGCATCATACCAAGTTTCATGGGCCCCGTTTTTGAAAGCTCTATCGGCCTGCGCATTCAACGGTTCGACGATCGTCGCTGGCTCAGTTGCCGAAGCTTTGGTTCCCATTGCTAAACAAAGCAAAACGCTGCTAACAAAAACGGAATGAACAATAAGTCGCATAGCTTTCATGGGTCGAGAGCCCCCGTTAGCCGCCGGGCTTCAGCTCGCAAACGCAGATCCAACTCCCATCCTTCAAGTCGCGTACGGCAATCGATGTACGAAAGGAATCGGAACACGGTTGCCCAAAGAGCTACCAGCCACAAATTCAGTGGAAAGAGGATCTTATCCATCCACCATTCCCAGGTCCAAACGCCAAAAAAAATGCCGCTCACAAATAATTCACTAAGCGTAAACGCAGTCAGCGTCATCATAATCGCGAGCGACATCAACATCGCCCGCCCAACTAAGTCACCCGATAGTTGATTATGAAGCGACTTGGTTCGCGTCCCATAGGTTATCGATTGAGCCGGATTCAGATCGGCTTTTGCACGGAGCGGCGGCTGTTCGAGAACCAAAATCTCGGGGGCGAACGGGCGCACCGAGCGCACGGAGACAGCTATTCCGAAGGCGACAAATCCCAGCCAAAATAGTTCGAGAATGGCACTGTACTCTCCATACGCCGGCAATAACGCAACGACGATCGGAGCAATCGCGCAGAAGCGAAATAGGCCGAGGACGAGAACGATTCCGGCGAAGACTTGCCATACTGTTTCCCGAAATTCGCGAAGCGTAGGTTGCTTGAGAAACAACGCTTGGCCAAGGTAGTACGTTACGCCCAGCATCGCGACGGGCGTTTGGATGAAGACTAAACCGGCAAGGAACAACACATATCGAATACGCAATGGCGTTTCTTCGAAAATCATATAGTCGTAAGAAAGAATCGAATCGTAATCGACGATCAATCGCAAGGCGAAAAAATTAAGCAACAAAAAAGGAACGACCCCGATCGCCGCGTATCCCAAAAGCGGTTTCCAGTAGACTCGTAGCACGACAAGACTTAAATCGATCAAGTCCAAAAGCGAACGTTGCTTGAGGACAATTGCGGTTTTATCTAGTTCCATGGTTCCTTGCTCCGAGGATAGCCAAGAACGACGAAATAAAACATCATTGCCGTGCTAGAACAAATCGCCCAAAGTGCTTTATAAGCATACGGTAATGGTGATGGCGACAGGAAGCCTTCGGTAAAAGCCGCCAAGATGAAAAGCGTTACGGCACCACAAACGATCGGCAGAGAACGCAGTGCGTGTGCTTTAAACGATTCGAGGCGTCTTAAACCGGCGGTTGCGACCAATCCAACTCCTAAGCGAAGGCCGGCTGCGGCTGACAACGCGATCGCCGTTAACTCGAAGGGGCCATGGGCTGTGACGAACTGAAAAAAATGATCGCCCGATTCGATACCGGGGCGCGCCATGTAGCCGAAGACTGCTCCCAAGTAGACTGCTTGAAATGCCAACTCGATAATACATGGAATGATCAACGGGCCTTTGCCGAAGCAAGTCAGACCGATCGACGTATTGTGTTGAATGTAGCCAACCGCACCGATTGCATACGATTCAAAATTTCCTTCGAGCGGCTCCTCGAAGGCGTCTTCCGATTGCTGTAGGGCTTCGTCTCCGACGATTTTCGATGCGTACGTTGGAAACAGATGCTCCGATCGTGCTAGTACGGCTGATATACTAAAAAGTCCAAAGAAAATCACCGCCGCGACGTGAACACAGTTGTCCGAAAAAATAGCGCGGGGGACATCGACACTAGCAATGCGCCACCATTGGTTCCATTCAAAGCGTTTGGATCGGTAAAGCTGATTGTGTGCTCGAGCCACCAAGCGATGAAGATACTCGACCGTGACGGGTGGCAATTGATAAGTTTCGGCCATCGCCAAATCGCTGCAAGCGCCTCGATATAGCATGGCTAGTCGAGCGGCCGTTCGGCCGTCCTGGATGGATCGATAGCTTCCGCCTTGAAAAAGATCGCAATGCTTTTCAAGTTCAGCCCAGTCGGCTCGTCGCTTTTCAAGTCGTTCACCTGCCCGCATTAGGAACTCGCCTCCATATTACTCGTCGAAATCGCAGTCGGACCGATCAACGCCGGTGCTATGATTTGTTCCACAAGCGGAGAACCGTTGAGGAATTTCGTCGAAGTCTCGTCAATCGCCTTCGGATCAAGGAAGAACTCGCGATAGTATATTGAGCAAAGAAGCAAATCTGAAGACGTATCAGGAAGAAAGCCAAATTGCAGGATGAGGGGAATGGCTAGCGTCGCCGCCGTGCTTTCGCGTCGCCTCGGCGACATGGATGCGCGTCGTTCCACGTACAGAGCGATGGTCTTTGCCAGCGACGGGCTCATCCGAAAACTGGCCGGAATGAATTCGGTAAGCGAGGTAATGCGTGGATCGTCCATTATTGCTTTCTTTGGATACCAAATCCGTTCATCGACGACAACCATCGTACCGGCAGCCAGGTCGCCTAAGCGTTGAAAGCGACGTGTCATCAGCATGCAGACAAGCGTCACGAGAAATGTCGGAAGGATATAAAGATCCTGTTCTGATCCGAAGACCTGCAGCGAGGCATACGGAAAAAAGTCTGCAACTCGCAAAAAATTGCGAATTGTCGCTTGCGCAGCGTTGATTGGGCGGCCATCGCTGGAAACAACTCGCAACCCCAGCACGCGCTTTCCAGGCGTCTGGCCATTCCACCAAGCTTCGAAAAACAATCCATAAAACCAACTCAGCAAGAAAACGCCGATGATCGAGAAAGCGGCGAGTAAGGTGCCGGAGCCTGGCAAAAAATTGCCGATGCCAAAAAACAAAACAAGAAAGAGCATCAAGAAGACGATGAGACTTCGGAACGCGATATCGAGAAGGAACGCAGGTAATCGACGGAATGGTCCCGCGAGTTGATACTCGAAGCTAATGTTTTCTGGCGTTGTTACCGCAACAGTCAAGTCGAGCGGCGGATGACACTTGTCCATGAAGGATCTTTAACAAAACCCACTACTTAAAGTAGCTTTATTGATCGGCATTGAGGTTAAACGACTAAATCAGCGGTGCTTAGAAGAAATAGTCTACCAAAAAGAAGAAGTTCCGGTTCCGCTTTGACTCGGAAGGTTTTGTCGTAAAAAGCACCTCAAAACACGGCTACTGACTGGTTTTGGCTTCTTCAGCAACCGGTCGAGAATTGGTCAAGACTAGCATTTCGCGAATGGCCGGTACGACTACATCCGCCGGAATGGCATACGACGTGACGCGACCGGCTCGGGCAATGTTAATCCCGACAACGCGACCGTGCGTATCGACAATTGGACCGCCGCATTGATGTGGTGCCAAGATCGTATCGTGCTGAAAAACTTTAGCGAAACCGCTGGCCCTCGCACTTACGGTGCCGTTGACTTCCATTTCGGTCGGATCGAATAGATTTGCAGAAAGATCCATGAGTTGAGCAGTGAGCGTAATTGAGCTATTGTTGCGAGTCAGACCGATCGTGACAAGCTGTCCAGCACGAAGTGTTTGAACCTTTCGAATGAGGGCTTCTTTATTGTTGACTAAAAAACTGTCCAGCGCGACGATCACATCGCCCTCCTCAACTCCAGCTTTTTCAGCGCCACCACCTTCGACGACTTCCGAAACCAAGGCCCCTTCTTTCTCAGCATCTTGGAGCCTTACTCCGAGCACTGCTTGGGAGGGTGGGATTTTGCGCGGACCAACGCTCACGACTCCGATTCCGATTGGTGATTTGCTGGCACTGGTCGTCGCGAGCCATCCACCAACATGTACGTCACCGCTCTCCTGCCACTGAATCGCCGGGAGATTAGCGCGGTTGACTTTTAATAGTGCTAGATCCAATTCATGATTGACATGCATGATAGTCGCTGGAAATCGCGAACCATCCGAAAGTCGACATGCCAATTCGTCGGCTACCAGTTGTGAGGCTTTGGTGACGATCCATCCATCGCTTTGGACGATCAACCCGAGCGCTAACTGATGCTTTGTGGATACGACTTGAACTGTCGATTTCCAAGTTTCACCGATCGCTTGTTCAAAGGATTTCATCACGGCGGTGTGCGATCGCAATTTTGGACTTCGTCCGAGATAGTCAAAATTCGGCCGGTAGCTCGTTTGCGGCAATGTTTCCTGAACAAGTCGTCCCGGCAAGACAAATTGATCTTCCGTTTTCGAACGATCGATCCACATCGAATTGTAAAGTGGACAAACGACCATTCCAAAAAAGACCGCACCGAAGTAGCCTGCAATCAAAAGTTGCACTATTCGCCTTGCATTCATTTTGTTCATCGTTTCTTTGGAATTCACAAGTGAGTCCTACGCAACCGAAATTACTTCGCGCTTTGAGGGTCCGCAATGCCGACAATGATTCTGGCTCGCATCAATTCACCCAGCCGTTCATATCGTATTTCGACGCGATCTCCAGGCAACGACTCTTCTACTGCTCGTTGAAGTTCGGTAAACGACGAGATTGAATTACCATCGTAACTTAGAATGATATCACCGGGTCGAATTCCGCTTCGTGCCGCCGGCCCTGATTCCGCGATGGATGTTACTTCTGCTCGAGCACTACTAGCACTTCCTTCGACGCCGATCATGGGCGTGAAACCTGGTAGCGTTCCCCACGATTGGCTTTGCGCCATTCGATCCCAACTGTCACGGTAGACGTCGATTGGCACATGCATATTGTCGGTCGTTTCCGTTCCGATACGACTATGGATGCCGATCAGCCGACCATTGAGATCGAACAGCGGACCGCCGCTGTCGCCACCGATCAATGCACAGTCGGTCACCAACGTTGATTTCATAATCTGCAAGACTCGACCTACTCGAATGACCGCTGGTCGATCTGAAATCCAACCGCCTGGATGCCCGGCTGCTATCAACCATTGTCCTAGCCGTAAATCTTTCGACTCGCCCAATGTCGCATGCGGCCAAGGCGCACCGTTCTTATCGGTGATCTGCAAAAGCCCTGCGTCCATGCCTCGATTGGTTCCGAGCGTCTTGGCTTTGACCGTACGGCCATCGGACAATTTGACGATTGCGGTACGTCCCGGTCTTCCTGCCACATGGGCTGCCGTCAACACGAAGCCGTCAGGTGTAATAATAACGCCGCTCCCTTGTGCAGAACTTTGCTGGACGTTGACCGTTACCTTGTTGATTTGGCTTGCAACTTTTTCTTGTTGTTTTTCGAGCGCCTGCAACTCTGCCAATGTCGAAGGTTCACCGCCGCGAGCGATCCTCTCCAAACCTGTCTCGAACGATACGAAAGTCGAACCCGACTGTTTCTCTTGAGTGGGTATTGAAGGCGATACCGGTTTTTGGAGCGTAGTGGTCGCCGATTCCTGAGCAAAGCTTCCGGATGGAACGGACGATAGTAGAAGACTCGATAAGAGCCAAGCTACGCAGATCGCCGGAGTCATGATCGACTCGTTGCCTAGAATTGACGCGAGCACACTACGGCGGGGAAGCACAGCACGGTCGATAAGAAATTTCTGCACGAACTCTCCTCACTCAATCAGCTAGGCGTGACGCCCAGAGGTCAAAAGCGATTCGGAAGTCCGTTCCTTAAATCAATTCCATTTAGTTCCAAATATGACGCTGGCACGAGTTCTGCGAGAAACACCGGCCAAGACGAATCATTTCAGGTGATTCGATTATTTGCTAAATGCGGACAAAATACCACCCTCTGCCCCGCAATATTTACTCGAAACAATCGAACCGTAGGGTAGATATCGAGTAGTTCGTAACGATTCTAGCGAACGGGCAAAGAAAACCTCCTGGTTTTTTTACGGAAATAGTTCGAGCAGACAGTTTTCATGGTTTTATGTGCCGCATAGGTTTGGCCAGACTCTGTGCTTCACGTCGGACCTATTGCTATCATGGTATGCGCTGTCAGCGACTAGCCCCGACGGCTCACAAATACGGAAAATTACATAACTTGGGACAGTCGGAATAGACAATTGGCTCTCCGCGCGAAGTCTCGTATAATCGTTTTGACTCGTCTGCTTACCGCGAATCGAATTTCATTATGCGTCCGTCCGAAGACGAGAAACTTGAACAACAGCTCGATGCGGCACTGCTCGATTTTTTTCGTCGAAATGATTCCGGCGAGCTGACCGATCGTGAAGAATTTCTTTCCTCGCATCTCGAAATTGCCGACCAACTCCGAGAATTGCTTGACGCGGCCGATTTGATCGAGCAGATGGCTGGACCAAGGCTAAGCCAGCTTGCCGAAACCGCTACATCGATCCATCCTGACGAAATCCGTAGGCCAGGAATGCAGAATGAAGACGACGATTTCTCGCTAGCATCTTCCGTCGACGCAGACGAACCGACCTTGCAATTCTTCAGTGCGCAGCCAGCCGTTTCGCAATCAAATCCGCCAACCGCCGTCGTGTCCGAAGCTGACCCAGATTCTCAAGCCACGCCCACAACTCGAAATGATCATTCTCCAGGCGATGTTTCGAATGTAAGTCCCGGAAATACTCAGCATGTATTGCCTTGCCGTTTTGGCGACTATGTTTTGCAAAAAATATTAGGTCGGGGTGGAATGGGCGTCGTCTATCTAGCTCATCAAGTGCAGCTTGAACGCCCAGTCGCCATTAAGATGATTCGCTCTGGTTGCCTGGCCGGACAAGAAGAAATCGTTCGATTTTATGCGGAAGCGAGAAGTGCCGCACGCTTGGACCATCCCAATATTGTTTCAGTCTACCAATGCGGTGAAATCGACGGCCATCATTACTTCTCAATGGATTACGTACCCGGTACCGATCTTTCACGTCGCATCAACAAAGGGCCATTGACTCCTCGCGACGCAGCTCGATACGTTCGCGATGTGTCCAGAACGATCGCCTACGCGCATTCGCAAAGTGTATTGCATCGCGATCTCAAACCGGCCAACGTCTTGATCGATCAAGACGATTCTGTTGTCATCACCGATTTTGGATTGGCCAAATTGATGGGAACCGACAACGGACTAACACGAAGCGGTGCCGCGTTGGGAACGCCAAGCTACATGTCGCCTGAACAAGCGGAGGGAAACAATGAGTTGCTAGCGGAAACAACCGATGTTTATTCGTTAGGCGCAATCCTCTTTGCAGCGCTTACCGGCAAACCACCGTTCCAAGGATCGACCGCCGTGCAAACGATCATGGACGTGATTCATAAACCAGCTCCGTCGGTGAGGATGTCGCATCCTGCAATTCCGCTCGACCTCGATACGATCGCCTCGAAATGCTTACAGAAAACACCATCGCTCCGATACGCGACCGCCCAAGCACTGGCCGACGAACTCGATCGTTATCTCAAAGGCCAACCCATTCAAGCCAGACCGCTAGGCCGAATCTATCGAATTGCCCGTTGGCTCGTCAACGTCCCGATTATCGCCGCCCTTGTCGGCGTTCAAGCTCCCGATCCAAAGGCAGGGCATCGATGGACCCAGCGATTGTTGCTCGCCATGTTCATCTTGCTCCTTCCCATTCTCGGCGTAGCCGGCGTTGGCATGTCTCGATGGTGGAGCGATCACACGATGCCGCGCCACGTGGCGATTGCGGCGGGTGTCCCGACTGGAATGTACCATTCATTGGCCGATGCTTTTGCCAAGAACCTCAAAGAAACCACGGGGAACCGTCCAACTGTTTACACGACAGAAGGCTCTCAAGAAAACTTGCAGCGACTGCTCAATGGCCAAGTAGATTTGGCTCTATTGCAAGGAACCTCCGTTCGAAGCGGCCAGGTTTCGGTCGTTGCGCCGATGTATTTCGAAGCCGTTCATTTGCTTGTCCGAAATGGAAAATCGATCGCAAAACTCGATGATCTTCGGGGGCATCGCGTGGCCGTCGGTACGCTCGATTCCGGTACCCATCAAGCGGCCGCGATTCTGTTCGAGAATAGCTCCGTTACGTTTTCTGATTTCGACGCCGTCCTGATCGACGTTCAAGAAGTAGGTCAAGATCCAACGATCGATGCCGTTCTCGCCGTCATCAAAGTCGGTCATCCCAGCATCGTTGGCTTGATCGCCGAAAACGAATTTAGCTTATTGTCCATCGAGAACGCGCAATCGATCTCGCTCAATGAACCGACGCTTCGCCCTTTTGAAATAACAGCCTTGGATTATCCGAGTGCACATGCAACGAATATTCAAACGATCGCGACGCCAGCCTTTCTTTGCTGCCGATCGAATGCATCCAGTCGTTTGGTCGAAGAAAGCTTGACGGCAATGTACGCAAGCAACGAGCCGATCGAAGGACTAATCGCAGCCGAACGAGCTGCCCGCTGGCAAGGTTTGCCGATGCATCCTGCTGCGAGAAGATTTTTTGAAAATATATTGCAAAACGAAAAGGAGCGGAAAAATAGGTTTTGATAACGCACTTTTCGCGTAGCGAAAAGCGTCCTTTATTCGGCTTCGACTTGCCGTGAGGACATGAGATAAGCGATAAGATCTCGGCGCGATGAGTCATCCAACGCGTCCAAAAGTCCTTCAGGCATCAGCGACTGTGTCGATGTCTTGCGCTCGGCAATCTCTTCTTTTGCAATGGTCACGCGTTCTTTGACCGTTTGCACCGTAACCGTTGCATCGTCCTCGGCAACGACGACGCCTGAAACCAGCGTGGCGTTGTCAAGCAAGATAAGTGAGATTCGATAATTAGCCGCAACCGTCGCACTTGGATCGAGTATGTTCTCGGTGAGATATCGAAGGTTCGTCCGCTGAGCTCCCGTCAGCTCGGGACCAATTGGACCTCCTTGGCCATAGAGCTTGTGGCAGGAAGCGCAAAGCTTGTCCCAAACGGCGCGGCCTTTGCCTGGCTTGGCGGCAGCCATCGTCTCGGAGTTCAAACCCTTTTCGAAAGCGAGAATTTGTGTGAGCCGTTCGCGTCCCAAAAGCTTCGTTTGCGGCCAGATTTGTCCGAGTTTTTCGGTGATAGCCGGCACATCCATCATCTGCATTTGTCGGAGCAGCGATGCGCTGACTTTCGCCGAATCGATTTTTCCGTTTTCAACGGCTTCGAGCAAAACAGGAATAAAATCGCGGCGACTGGCTAAAGAGACAAGCATGATATCGTCGACACCAAAGCGAAATAGTTGATTGTCTGGGTACATCGCCAAGATCTTCTTGGCGTCATCGATTTTGCCAATCGAAAGAATCGTTTTCATCGCCTGCGGTGTCATCATTCGGTCGCGAAGCTGATCGTAAGCGAGCTGCTTGACATTGGCGACTCGACTTTCGGTCATCGATTCCAACGCCAAATTTCTCGCTTCACTCGTAGCAGTCTTGTCGCGAACAATTTTCGCAAGTTGTTCGGCTGCGATTCCATCGCCAAAGATTATCTGCAACCCGAGCAACGATTCGCGGACCTGCGAATTCGGATGTTGGGCAATTTCTTTTGCAAATGCATCCCAATTGTGAGGTGTGTCGACACGCGGTCGACCCTGCAATCCGTAGTGGATTCCTTTGACGACATCGCTTTGCATCGTCGCATTCCATTGAATGGCTGCCGCCAGCAAGAGTTCGATCGCCTGCGGATCGCGAGTTATTCTGGAGGCGAGCAATCGCGCTGAGTACTCGACGAGCTTTTGATACCCACCTTCGGACGCTTCGTTTTGCGCTGCATTCGGTCGCTGCGCCATCGCAAATTCCGAAGCCATGTCGGAAAGCATTTGAACGCCGGCTTCGGGTTCCGAGGCAATACGATCCTGGATGGCATACCAAAGCATGAGCGGATAGTCGCGATCGTTGACCAACGTCGTGCGTTGACAAAGTTTGGTCATCATCGACCACCACTGTTTACCACGGGCCTTCTGCATTGCTCCCGCCAAATGCAGTAAGACTAAATCCGAATTCTCTTTCGATACCAAGTCGAGAAAGGCGTCGGTAACATCCGTCGCCTCCCGCGACGGATCGACCAATGCATGAATTGCCTGAAGCCGAACGTGCTCGCTCGAATCCTTTAAAAGTGATTTCAATTCGATTGGTTTGTCGAGCCCGCTCGCGATCATCGCCCAAAGCGCTGCCAACCGATGTTGCTCGTTTTCATGACCGAGCATCTTTTGCTGGAGCTTGCCCAGCGTATCGCTGGCAAGCTTGCCGGCGATCGCGCGTTCTGAAAGGATCAATCGAGACTGCTTCGCGAGCCAACTATTGGGCGATGCGATTGAATTGCATAACTCATCATCCGATCGCAAACGTAAATCAGATCGAGCGGCCTGCGAGCGATTGTCGCCATAGGCGATTCGATAGATGGTACCACTATTGCGATGCACACCATCGTTTTCATGGCACTCTCCGGTGTCCGACCAATCGAGAACCCATGCATTGCCGTCGGGTCCGGTAGTCAGTTCAATACCGCGAAACCAAGGGTCCGAAAAGGTGACCATATCGGGATCATGCCGACCAACAAAACCGGCTCCTTGGCGATCGAGTCGCTCGACGTTGATGCGGCGCCCATGAAAATTGAGCGTAAACAATTTGTCGCGATAATTTGCGGGCCATTGTTCACCTTGGTAAATCATCATGCCGGAATGGGCGTGACCACCACCGAGTGCATCTGTCGATGGCGAAACGCCCAATTTTCGGATGTCGGACCAAGTTTCTTTACCCGTATCGAAATGATAGTGATCCGCGATCTGGGGCATCAGCTCGTAGACTTCACTGTCGAAGTCATCTCCATACATTCGCTGCAAATGAGCACCGGGAATGGCATGCCAAAGGTGTCCGATGACGGTATTGATAAAGAACAACTGACCATGTTTATCCCAATCATGGCCCCATGCATTGGTAGTTCCTTGGCAAACAAGGTCAAATTTCTTTCGGTGCGGATGCCATCGCCAGATACAGCAGCTAAATCGAGTTCGTTCAAGATCGGATGAGCCCGGCGTCCCTACGTTCGATATCGCCTGAATGCCGTGTCGGCCATAAAGCCATCCGTCGGGTCCCCAACGCAGTCCGTTGGCAATATTGTGGCGAATCGAATCGTGCTCGAAACCATCGAGAACAATTTCGGGATGACCGTCGGGAATGTCGTCATGATTCCGATCGGGAATGAACAAAAGATAAGGTGCGGCTATTGCCCAGACGCCATCGTATCCGATTTCGATACTCGTCAGCTTTTTCCCCTGATCCCAAAAGACCTTGCGGCTATCCAGGGTTCCATCTTGGTCGGTGTCTTCAAAGATCAGGAGACGGTCGCTGAGCGATACATCAAAATTCAATTCCTTTTCAGCGTAAGTGTAGTTTTCAACAACCCAGAGCCGACCTCGACTATCCCAGCACATCCCGATCGGTTGCTGAATGTCAGGCGACTTGGCTGCAACTTGCATGCTAAATCCGTCGGGCAGCTTCGACGTCGCAACCGTTTCTTCGGGCGACAAACGAGGTTGCTCGACGGTTTGCGAATCGTATATCGCGTTGTTCGGCACCGTTGCCGGCGGTGAAAAGTTGGACGGTTCATCGGCTACCAGCGTCGTGACTATGGACCAGACCAATGTGATAGGAAGGAAAACACGCGAAGCAATAAGGCGGCAGAATGGAAACATGGTAGGTAGGCTATTGACAGTTTGGATATATTCAGGGCAAAGCATTGGTTGGGTATACGTAAATTAGGCGTTGAGCGTTAGCGCCGATTTTTTTGATTGGAACCGGGCCTAACGACCATCGGCTAATCGGAGAAGGATTTACTGAGCACTTCGATCATACCCAAACAAAAATCGGGCAGGTCGTCCGGTTTGCGACTCGAAACAAAATGGCGATCGATCACTACCGATGCGTCTACCCAAATCGCGCCGGCGTTTTCAAGATCGTCTTTGATCCCAGGTGAGCCCGTCACGCGAACTCCTCGATAGACCCCGGCAGAAATCGCCATCCACCCGCCGTGACAGATCGCTGCCACACACTTTTGGGCTTCCGAGAATTCACGAATTAAACTCTTGACCTTCGCATCCCGTCTGAGTTTATCTGGCATGAATCCGCCTGGCAGCAGCAAGCCATGAAACAATTCCGCTTTGCACGATTCGATCGAGACATCCGAAATACATGGGTAGCTATGTTTCCCTAGATATTTCTTTTTGGCCTCCGGACCAGCCATGACGAATTCCGCCCCGGCTTCGATCATCCGCAATCGCGGATACCAAAGTTCGAGGTCCTCGTATATTTCGTCAACAAACGCTAGAACCCTCATTCCGGCGAGCGGTCGGTGAATTTCTTGCATATGCGACAATTTCCTTCTGGCTAATCGAGACTATAATGGTTGCGTACTAGGATCTATGTTTTTGTGCTATTTGTCCAGTTAAATCACGCGTTGTTCATTAAGCAGGTTTCATGAGTTTAGCAAAATTCTTCGATGGTTCGCGACGTGGGCTCTCCTTTGAACTTTTTCCGCCCAAGTCCGAGGAAGGCATCCCAGCTCTTTTGGAGGCCGTCGGCGAGTTGTGCCGTTATAAGCCTGATTTTTTTACCTGTACTTATGGCGCTGGTGGATCGACGCAAAACCGGACGATGCAAGTCGCGACGGCGGTTAAAAAACAGTATGGGTTGCCAGTAGCAAGCCATCTTACCTGCGTCGGCTCGACGGTCGACCAACTTCGCCAATATCTTTCCAACGCCAAAGCCGAGGGAATTGATTATGTCGTCGCGCTCCGAGGCGATCCGCCGCGCGGCGAAACCGAGTTCCGCCAAGTCGCGGGTGGGCTGCGCTACGCGAATGAACTGGTATCGCTCGTTCGCAGCGAATTCCCTAGCTTTGGAATCGCCGTCGCGGGTTATCCCGAAATCCACATGGAGGCGCCCAGTTTTGAAGTCGACATAGCTAACTTAAAGCGCAAAGTCGACTCAGGTGCTGACATTATTGTTACGCAGCTTTTCTATCGCAACGAAGACTTTTTCCGATTTCGGGACGAATGCGAAAAGCTTGGTATCACCATCCCAATCATTCCTGGGATCATGCCGGTTACGAATCTATCTCAAATCAAAAGAATTGCGTCGATGTGCAAAGCGTTTTTGCCCGACTCGTTCCTCGAACGCCTCTCACAGAACGACGACCCGAAATGGCAGTTTGATGTCGGCGTCGAATTTGCACAACAACAAGTACGCGAGCTGTTAGCTCAAGGGATTCCTGGCATCCATTTTTACGTACTGAACAAATCCCAAGCCACCGGACAAGTGCTCGATGGCGTCGATTTCGCCGCGTAAGTTCCGGTCTTTTTCACAGTGGGTGGCACTTTGCGGACGTTTTTTTTGACCTTCTCCTAAGTGAGCTGACGGAGCTTCCACATCTCGTGAAACGCTGCCTCGATTTTTTTTGCAAAAGCTTTTCCGCTATAAAGTTCCGTTTGTTTCAACGCTTCGGTAAGCCGTCCTCGGATATGATTTAACCTCGAAGGGTTGGTAGCTAATTGATTAACTAACGCTTCATACGCATCATAGCTGTGGGTGATCAGTTCGTTCATTCCAAGTTCTCGAAGCAAGCTTCCAGCAACTCGCGAAGCAAATGTATCGCCCGAGAGCGTAATTAGCGGCAGTCCGACACGCAGCGCGTCGCTGGCTGTCGAATGCTGGTTGTAAGGAAACGTATCGAGATAAAGATCGGCAACGCGGTGCCTCGCGAGATGATCTGGCATCGAGACATTGGGCGCAAAGATAAGTCGATCTGCCGAAATTCCACGTTCGTTGGCGCGTCGCAAAATATTCTTCACAGCCAAGTCATTCCAGTCCTTGAGCCACAGGACACTGTGGGGAGCTACGTTGAGCAATCGCAGCCAAAGCTCGAAAATCGCTTCGGTTATTTTGTAACTTGCGTTAAAAGCACAAAAAACGAATGCCTTTTCGGGCAAACCAACGTCGCTTCGTTTCGGTGTACCGATCGAGATCTCTTGTTGGCTATCGTTGACCATAAAGCAACCAGGCAAGTAGACCAAGCGTTCGGTAAAAAAAGGTTGTTGGCTCCTTGGAACGACGTAGTCATCGACGAGTATGTAATCGATAAAATCGGCACCCATAGTTCCTGGAAAGCCTAGATAATTGACTTGAATCGGTGCCGGACGATGGGCTAGGATCTCAGTGCGGCAGTGATGTGTATAGCCTTGAAGATCGACCAGGATATCGATCTGGTCGTTGGCGATCGCTAACGCCGCGTCGCGGTACGATAGCGATTTCAATTCGCGAAAATGATCGAAAGCCGATACCAGTCGCTGGTGAATCGAACTTTGGTCGTCTTCGCCAATCGAATAGCCAAAGACTTCGAATTCATCTCGCGAATGCTGTTCAAATAATTCTACTGTCAAGTATGCGACAGGATGCGTACGAAAATCGGCGGAGAGATAACCGATTCGCAATTTTCGATCTTCAGGCTCGGTTGACGACGCTCGAATCCGATTTTGGAAATTCGTAACGGGTGCGATGTTTCGAAAATGATATCCGGCCCATCGGCGAGCACACCACAGTTGCTGTTCGGCCGTCGTTTCCGACGAAAGCCCGATCATCGTTAGAGGCGATATCAGCGTTGCAACGTCGCTGGCGATCTCGCGATTGTCATCGATATCCATCACCTTTGACAAAAGCGCGTTGACTTCCTTTTGTCCGTCCCAATCACATATATTTTGCAACTGATGAACCAAGGCCGACGCGGCGGTTGTAAAACTTGGCTGAAGCCTCAACGTCGTTTGAAACGCTTGAATAGCCGAATCGATGTGGCCACCGAGCAACCACAGATTGCCAAAATTGAAATGGGCTTCCGCGTAATTCGGACGCAGTGAAATCGCTCTTTGGTAGGCTTGCATTGCCTCCGACAGATCACCCGAATCGCGAAGGACACTCCCGAGATTGTTGTAGATTTCCGGCTGATCCGGCATAACAACCAATGCTCTTTGATAAGTCGAGATCGCGGCGCTAAACTTGCCAAGTTTACTGAGGGCATGCGCGAGATTGTTGTATGCTGTAGCAAATCGCGGTTGCAATTCAAGCGTTCGCTGGTACGAATGAATCGCTTCGGCGTACTTTCCGAGCGTCTGAAATGCATCGCCAAGGTTGTTGTGCGACTCGACAAAGTCTGGCTTGAGACGAATCGCTTCGACATATGCGACGATGGCTGCATCGAGTTGACCCATGGTTGACAGCGCATTTCCGAGATTATAGTGAACGATTGCTATCTCGGGTCGCAATTGGATCAAACGTTCATATTCATGAACGGCGTTTTCGAGTTGTCCAATCGCTTTGTAAGCGCTGGCGCGATTGTTCATCGCTTCTATGAAATCGGGACGTATTCGAAGTGCTTGCGAGTAAGCTTCAAGAGCTTCGACATGGCGATCTAGCTCTTGAAGTCGCAATCCTTGTTGATTAAGCAGTTCGGCTTGCGGATCAGGGTTCATGGTTTCGCACCCGAAATAGGTTGCCGTTGACACATGGTTCGATAGGCATGCTCAACCTTTCTGGCAAATGCTCGACCATCCAATAGATCCGCATGGCTTAAATTGGTTGCCAGGCGTCGTCGAAGGACGTTGAGATTTTCTCGATCATTGGCAAGCTGCATCACTACGTCTTCATATTGCTCGAAACATCCAGTGATCAGCTCTGGCAAGCCAAGGGTACGAAGAAAACTTCCGGCAACTCGCGAGACAAAAGTATTGCCTGAGAGTGTCACCATGGGAACTCCCATTCGAAGGACATCGCTGGCGCTAGAATGTTGGTTATACGGAAACGTGTCGAGAAAGATATCGGCTAGCGGATACCTCGCGAGATGGTCAGGCATCTCGATCGTCGGTGCAAAAACAAGTCGATCACTTGTGACGCCGCGTATTTCCGCTTCTCGCTGCAAGTTAACGACCGCGACTGGATTGTCGGCTCTCAACCAAAGAACGCTTTCCGGAATGGCTTTCAATAGGCGACACCACACGTCGAACATTTTCGGGGTAATCTTTGCGCTGGTGCTAAATCCGCATAAGACTAGGCTATTTTCGGGCAAACCAACTTCAATGCGTTGAGGAGTGCGAGCCGAAATTGCTCGTTGGCTATCGTTGACCATAAAGCAACCCGGCAGATGGACAAGTTGCTCGGAAAAAAACGGGGCTTGATCAGCAGGCACCACAAAGTCGTCGACCAATATGTAATCGACAAAATCGCCACCGAGTGTTCCCGCAAAGCCGAGATAATTGATTTGAATCGGTGCCGGACGATGCGCCAAAATCTGCGTTCTCGCTTTAGATGTATAGCCTTGAAGGTCGACTAAGATATCGATGCCGTCATTTTGAATTCGCTGGGCGGCGTCAAAAAAGTTTAACGACTGAAGGTCGATGAAATGATCGAAGGCTTTCACCAGTCGTTGCCGTTGGGGGCTCGAATCCTCGACACCCAGTGAGTAACCGAAAATCTCAAAACCGCTTCGATCGTGCGACTCGATCCATTCAGGAATGAGCAGGCCAACAGGATGATTTCTAAAATCAGCCGATAAATAACCGATCCGGATTCGGCCATTTGGTTGTGTCGCGAGGCATCGGGGCGGCTGCGATAGCGGTTTTGAAACATTGGAACAAATATTATCCGCCCATTGCTTTGCGCATTGGAATTGTTGTTCAGCCGTGGTGACGATCGGAAGTCCGATGAAGGTCAGTGGCGATGCTCGATGGCGAAGCTTTTCCTCCTGTCCTCGTTCAACGAGTGCGACGATGTGACGGGCGATGTCCTCTAAATCGCCCCATTTGCAAATTAACTGCAAGACATTCATCAAGTCGCATTCGCCGTAACCGGGGCGAAGTGACAGGACACGGCGAAACACTTCGATTGCGGCTTCGTGTTGCTTCTGATCTTTGAGAATCAAGGCTTGATAGTAATTGGCTTCGACATGCTCTGGTGAAAGGGAAAGGGCTTGTCGAATGCATTCCGTCGCCGCTTCCTTGTCGTTCAGGGCATAGTAGGCAACACATAGGTTGTAGTAGCGGTCGGCATTGTTCGGTTCCAGGGCGACGGCTTTTCGATAACTGACGATCGCTTCACGAAAACGTCCTAGATCGGAATACACAGTCCCAAGATTATGGTGTGCCATCGCATAACCGGGATGGATCGCGATGGCCCGTTCATACGATGCAATCGATTCTTGATGCTGGCTTTCTTGATGCAGCGATGAAGCAAGATTGTAGTGAGCTTCGGCGGCATTCGGATTGACTTTGATCGCATCGAGAAAGCATTGCTTGGCATCGCTCGATTGTCCAAGAGCTTTATAGACATTTCCTAAATTGACAATCGCCTCGAAAAACTCGGGACGAAATTCGATCGCACGAAGATAAGCCGAAACAGCCGCCTCGCTTTCACCTTGTCGTTGATATATCACGCCGAGATTAAAATGGGCATCGGGATTATTGGGGGCGAGTTGCAACGCTTTTGAATTGGCCAAAACAGCGTCGTCTAATTGATCGACGCCGACGAGTGCGAGACCAAGATTGGTATAAAAATCGGCTCTTGCGGGCGAAAGCTGGATGGCTTGTTGGATAAGCTCGATCGCCGCTTGAGCGTGACCTAGCTGGGCGGCGAGTATGCCAAGCCGATGTAAGACTTCGAAATACGACGGATCAGCGGCGAGTATTTCGCGATAACCTTGCTCGGCGGCTTGCAGATTGCCTTCGTGGTGACATTGGCAAGCTTGGGCAAAGAGTGTCGCGAGTCTGTTGGAGATCATCGACGCTATCCTACTGCATGTACATACGCGATCGCATAGCTACGGCAATGAGAGATGGAGATCAACATCTGAACGATACCGAGCGACTCAGCAATTTCACGCGCTCGATTGGTCAAAACGATTATTGGTTTCCCACCGACTTCGTTTTGGACTTCGACATCCGTCCATTGAATACCTCTGGCCCAACCGGTCCCCAGGGCTTTGAGGGCTGCTTCTTTAGCGGCCCAGCGTCCTGAGTAGTGCTGTGTCGAGGCTCTTCGCGACGAGCAGTAGGCAATCTCGCGCTGGGTAAAGACGCGCTGAAGGAAAACTTCTCCGTGCTTTTCGATCATCTGGGCAATTCGAACGCATTCGATAATGTCGGTGCCGATGCTTATTGTGCCAAGTGGAGTGACGGATGAAGTCATGACGCAGCAACCCTCGCAACGCCACAGGCTGCTTGGCATCGAGCCAGGACTTGGCTCGCGACACGCCGAGCGGCTGTGGCACCGTCGTCGAGAATTTGTCGAACGCGCTCTGGTGAACCTTCTAATTCAAGTCGCCGAGCGCGGGCGTCAGAAAAATAGCTTTCTGCCGCGTCGGCAAGTCGTTTCTTAATATCGCCATAACCAAAACCACCTCGGCGGTAGATCGCAGCAACTTCTTCGACTTCGTCGGGCTGAGCGACGAGTTTCAACAGACTAAACAAATGATCTTCGTTCGGGTCTTTGGGAGCTTCCATCGGTCGCGAGTCGGTCGCGATGCGCATGATCTTTCTGCGTTGGTCCTTGGACGCTTCGAATATCGCGAGCGTATTGTCATAGCTCTTGCTCATCTTTTCGCCATCGGTACCCGGAACCTTGGCGGCGTCCTCGACAACTTTGGCTTCGGGCATGACAAAGACGTCGCCATAGTGCGCGTTAAAGCTTCGAGCCAAATCGCGACAGACTTCGATATGTTGGACTTGATCTTCACCGACTGGCACCCAGTTAGCGTCATAGGCCAAAATGTCGGCAGCCATCAGTACTGGATACGTAAAAAGTCCCGCATTGGCGCCAAGCCCTTTGGCCTTCTTGTCTTTGAAGGCATGGCATCGCTCGAGTAACCCCATCGGCGTACCGGTCATCAGCAGCCAACAGAGTTGCGAGATCTCGGGAACCTCGGATTGCACAAACAGCTTTGCTTTGTTTGGGTCAAGGCCGAGGGCAAGCAAATCGAGGGCGGCGTCCCAGACATGCTGTCGAAGGACCGCAGGATCGCGTACGGTGTTAAGTGCATGCAGGTCGGCGATGAAGTAGTAACCTTCGTTTCGGTGTTGAAGGTCGATGTACTGACGAATAGCACCGAAGTAATTTCCCCAGTGGAAACGACCGGTCGGTTGGATGCCTGATAAAACGCGCATTGAAAACTGTCTTAGTTGTTTTAGAAAAGATAGAACGCTACTTAAGTGTACCAACAATTTCGCGAATCGAACCGGCATTCAGACTCTGAACGGCGGCCGGAAGTTGATCCACTAACCGAACGCTGACCGTCGGATCGTAGTAGTTGGCCGTGCCTACTTGGATAGCCGATGCTCCGGCGACGATAAATTCCATCACATCATCAATCGTCGCAATTCCACCGACTCCAATGATCGGGACGTCGACTTGCGAAGCAACTTGGTAGACACAACGCAGGGCAATGGGCTTGATTGCAGGCCCGCTCAATCCACCCACTTTGTTCGCGATCATCGGACGCTGACGCCGCCAATCGATCGCCATACCGAGAACCGTATTGATGCACGTGACCGCGTCCGTCCCAGCTTCTGCCGCGGCTTTGGCGATTGAAGCAATCGATGTGACGTTCGGAGTCAGCTTCGTCAGCAATGGGACGTTGATTTCATTTCGGACAGAACTAACGACGTCATAGCAAAGCGACGCATCGGTGCCGAAGTCGACTCCGCCTGCGACGTTGGGACAAGAGATGTTCAGCTCGAGGGCGGCTAACCCTTCGGCCTCCTTCATCCGACTGGCTAAGTAAACAAAATCCTCGCGCGACTTACCGGCTATGCTGACAATGACGGGTGTTCCGATCGATCGCAAATAGGGCCAATGCGATTCGAGAAAGTAATCGATCCCGTCGTTATCCAATCCAATCGCATTGAGTAACCCGGCGCTCGTTTCCACGGTACGCCAAGGCGCATTGCCCGGTCGAGCTTGTCGCGTAATTGTCTTTGGCAGTATTCCACCGAGTCGCGAGAGTTCCACGATACCTGCCATTTCGCGAGCATAACCAAAGGTACCCGAAGCTGTCAGAATCGGATTGGCTAGCGATAGCCGACCGAGTGAGACACGAAGATCGATCGAGTTGGATGCAATTGGGGTCGACGAGTTCATTTTAAGCTAGCTTCGAGGAATTCAATTCGACCAAATGATATTCGGTTTTGGCTAAATAGGGCAGAGGAGCCAGGTTCGCGGAGCGAACGACGACAATGGTCTCCAAAGCCAGCAGGCTGCGCAAACTCCTAAACCAGATTTCGCTGTCAATTAGAAATTATCCTATTTTCGGGAATGACCGGAAAAATCCGCAAGTTCTACCCACTTTATCATCGATAAGCAGAATAGTCTCTCGTCTCAAGTGCGTGAGCACCTGCCACAAGGATGTTAAAGGTCGATTCGCGATGTCAAATCATTTAAACAAGTGCTTCATTGGATTTTCGCTTCTAGCCGGTTGCCTACTTCAAACAGGCTGCGTCGGAATCACTAGCGGAGTCAATCTCGGTCCTTTTGGAATTCCAATTCCGCTAAGCCCTTATTATCAAGATAAGGAAGAGATGCAATTTCATATTCAGGAGCGGTATGCGAGAGTACCGATCATGGGACCATTGACTTCGGGCGGACCGGCGGTTGCCTTGGATCCACCGAGCGACGATGAAGTGATGCAAACGATGGAGAAAGCTCGACCTGTTCGAGGTGGACTGCCTTTGCTCAGCGAAAAGCAACGCAATCACGTTCGAATCGTCAAAGAAAAGATCGCAGACTATATTGATCCACCGCGTTTCATACCGCTCATCGGCTTCGCTCAACTTCATCATGCACACTATAAGTGCACCGTCTATTTTGAAGAGCGTTATATCAACGGTTGGCCGGTTCCATATACCTTGGAAGACAAAGAGGCGGTTGAAGTGCTCTACATCGACCACAACCACTTCCACATGTGCGGCGATCCGGATACCGGAGCATCCAGCCCCTACTAGTCCCACCACCATTGTTGAGCACCCAGCGATGCGGGTGCTGAAGCCTGCGACTGAGCATCGCTCAATTTAGAATCTTGTTCGGTCGATTCGCCGCTCGCAATTTTACGAGCCGAGATATGAACACCTCCGCCGATCGGTGTCATGAGTCTTGAGCCGCGCCAAATTGCATTGACTGCCGTTTCGACTTGCAATGCTGGCGAAGCGATTTCTACTTGCAGTCGCTTCTCATCGCCCAAGCAGCCAAGATCCCATGTGGCTAGTCCGTAGAAATCTTGTTCTTGGATAAACGCCGCGCAGACGCTGATGTCGAAGAGATTTCGCATGTCGTAATAAACCGGAGTAACATTGGCGAGCTTCTCGAATTTCTCGGTGAAATCGCGGGTAAAGGCTTTGCTTGCGGGATCAGCACCTTTGGTCGATTTGCTTCGATTGCCCGCTCGATCGACGCGTTCGTCTTCACCGACAAGCTTGACTCCTTGACCCTCTAGTTTCAACACCGACAAATCTGGGCTTACTTTCACTCCGCTGTAGTCGGCCGTGAAATACCAGCGTTGCATCGAACTAGCCGACCCGGAGTTTGGATTTGCGCGAGCTACCCAACTTTGAAGCGGGATGGCGGGAACTTCGAGACCGATACCGATGAGTTTCATTCGATAGTCGGCTTCGACCAATGTCTGTGCAAAACGAGTGGTGACCGGAATGCCTTGAATCGAAACGGTTTGCAATCCAAGCGAATCTTTCATGCCTCGAGCGATACTACGGACGTCGGCATTCGGCGAAATAGAGCCATGGAATTGCTTGAGATAAGCCTGCATACTGCTAATCCCGCTTGAGTCGGATCGATCGAGCAGGCTATGAAATCCGTCTTGCCGTGCCCCGGAGCGAACGCACGAAGCGCAACGACCAGATCGTCTAATCGAATCGTCGGATGACCACTGATGATCCCGACAGGTCGACCATCGAGGTTCTCGATGACTTCTTCAGCCGGACCGGCGACGACGATATCTTTTGAACCTGGCAAATAGATGACATATTCAATGCGAGTGAGCCCAGCTAAAGTCGCATGATCCATCCCGATGTTTTCGTTGTTCGATAGCGAGGTCTGAATGCTTTGTTCAAGGCGTTGGAGCGAGACCTTTCGCATCGGACTGGTTTTGATCGATTTAACACCGCGTTTTTGAATCGCGGCTTGTCGCTGAGTAGCCGCTAATCGCGGATCGAATTGCTTGACGCGAAGCACGCCATCGGCATCGATATCGATACCGGCCTGCTGCGAGTTACCGTTGTTATTGTTGTTATTGTTGTTTGCCGCTTGCCCCCAAGCCAATGAAGCGGGCCAACCCAAGACAAGACTCCAGCACAGGAGTCGGGAAGCAAATAGTAAGGAATGATTTGGCATCGAATTGCCTATGAAACGTAGGGAGCGAAAAGATAGAGCGACTCTTTTAGGATAGTCGGACATAAAGCGGCTTGCAACAACTTGGTGAGATTCGGAAAGATAGGACGGTTCGCGAACCCGCATCGGCAGCCCCTACAACCGGAAATTCCGGTATTTTCGGAAGATTTTCTCAAGTTACCTTGACCGGTCGTGCCGCCGACTAGTATTCCCAAGCATTGAATACCAGCCCTTGAACCGGAGCCGAACGAGCAACCAATCGCATGTCGCGTCGCGCAAATCTATCCAAACTTGCATGGCTGTTGATGGGCTGGCTTACGTGGTCGTTCTTGGATCTTTCCGAACTGTATTGTCAGCAAATCCGCTTCCCACAAAACGCTACATTAGCTCAGGTGCCTGGCAATCCCTGGAATCCGCCCATCTCTAACGGAAGCCCGATGTTTCCGCCTAGCAATGCCGCCTCTCCGTGGCCAGCGGTAAACGGATCAGCCGCGACTTCGCCTGTCGGTCCCCCAAGCTTCGGAGGCTTTGGGACACCCAGTCCTTCGACTTTTGGCGCAACCATCCGTCCGAATAGCGCCCCCCTACTGCCGTCGACTTCCGGTGCCTTGCCACCGACAGCCAATAGTTGGAATGCCGGGAACTGGTTTGGAACGAGTAGTCCATTCAACCAACCGCTCGCGACCGCTCCGACCTATCCAAATGTTCCTGCATTTCCCAATTCGTATCCCTCAAGCGTTTATCCAAATGCAACTCCACCAGCACTGTTTCCCAACGGCTATAGCGCAAGCCAGCCGTCGATCTTTGGCGGAAACGGATATCCGACCAGCCAACCGTCCGTTTTTGGAGGCGCGTTCCCCAGTACTCCGCAGCAAGGTTCACTCTTTTCAAACAGTATTTTCAACGGCAGCAATTGGCGACTTGGAAATGGTTGGTTCAATGGCAATACGATGAATGGACCATTGGTGAACGGGCAAACACAATTCACAAGCCGATTTTTCGTGGCTCCTCGATTCCGTCATTCATGGATCTCAGCCGACGACCAATCCAACTCTCTTGGTATCAACGACAGCGATATATCGTTGCTCTTTCAGATCCCACGCTTTCTCGGCTCGACACAACCTCTTTATATTGTCCCATCGTTTTCTATCCATCTTTGGGATGGTCCGAAGAACTCAACCGCCGACCTTCCAGCATCGGCCTATAGTGCCTTCCTCGATTTCGGATGGGAAACCGATCCACTTCGAACCTTTGGTCTCGAACTAGGAACGCGAGTAGGGGTCTTCAGCGATTTCAATACTTTTAATGGTGACAGCCTTCGAATCCTTGGCAAAGCACTTGGTCGAGTTCGACTTACGCCGACTGCGACAGCGCGAGCCGGTGCTTTTTGGGTCGATCGCAATCGAATTAAATTGGTCCCGGCTGGCGGGATACTTTGGGTGCCGAATGCCGACACGCGATTTGACCTGTTCTTTCCCGAACCAAAACTATCGCACTATCTCGCCACCGTTGGTAAAGCCGACATGTGGTGGTATGCAACCGGTTACTTCGGCGGCGGAGCCTGGACCGTCCAGCGGGCGGCGGGCGGAAGCGACAGTATCGATATCAACGATTTACGAGTCGCGCTGGGGCTTGAATGGGGAAGAAACGAACTGCTGCGACAAGGCCATCGATTCGCATTTTTTGAAGGTGGTTACGTCTTCAATCGGGAACTGATCTACCGCTATCGACCACAAGACACCATCGACCTCGAAGACAGCTTCATGCTCCGTGCCGGTATCATCTATTGAGGTAAGTTAGGATTTGGTCGCTTCGGGCGTGCCCCGTTGCGAGCGGGTTTTGGCGGTCCTAAGAAGGATTGCTGTGCAACGCTTTTTCCTTCGATTCGAAACCGCCAGTGGCGGACCTGATGTAAAAGTGAGTGGCAGCGCGCTTACCTCCGGTTCTACAGTTCGGCAATTCGAAAGGCTCCCTGAGCCATCGGTACCCACAGCTAGCGTGAACGGAACCGAAGAATCGCTATTTCCGATAGAACCGAATCCATCGCCACGCGACAAAATTGTACCAATGCGCATAGCCACTACAAACTACGCATCGTCGTAGAAAGCTCACAACTTTGGCTCTTCCGGTAGAGTCGAGATGTGGCGCGGTGGTTTAGGCTTCGGCTTACTTCCGTTTCAGGGTTTCCCCGTGTGTGGCGCAATAACCGTCTGCCATGCTCCGTTTCCACATCCCGCTCGTCGAACCGGACGTGCGGATTTGCCGCATCCGGCTCTCGGACAAAGTATCATG
>JAWXCK010000006.1:0-43346 GCA_034408855.1 Pirellulaceae bacterium | reverse complement strand
TGGTTTTTGTAATCACTCAGTCCAGTGTTCTCCTTGTATTTCACGGCTAAAATCGATTGCGGATCACGAAAACCACCCACAGTTTCTGCGGAAGAGCCTCTCTCTTTTTGCTTGGGTACTCCTGCCAAGACTCCGATTTTGTTTCCCATTTCCGATCGAAGCATGCTTGAAGCTCTTGCAGTACATGGAGGTGTCCTACTTCGAAGCACGTTTTCTCCGATATCTTCGTGAATGCGCCAGACGCGGCAGCACAGTTTTTAATCGAAATGCTCGCGGAGTACGGAATTTCATAAATCGAACGCTCACTTATGTCCCAAACAATTTCGAATTGAGATCGCAATTATCGCCTCCGTCAGTTCTTCACCGGAATTATCTGAATAATTACATTGGCTTCTTTCGCCATTCGAGCAATTCGAGAATCTAAATTCCGAATCCAAGGCCGATTACCCTCCGGGACCATAATCGCCAACGCCCGATGATCAACATCGTCTGCGGAGAAGACCACAGGTTCACCGAGTGATGTTGTCCTCGACATACTCGAATATGTCTGATTCAAAACGTCTGTCACATCCTTCTGTATGGCTCTCAATAAACCCGCTTCCGACGACAAGGGTCCGCAGCCTCCGTTTCCAGGCATCAAAATTATTCAAGTTCAAAGCATTTTCGCGACAAAACTGAGCCACCGACAAGCCACTGGCTTGTTGCTTGCACACCCACTCTCGCCGCTGATCCCAAACCGCACTATCAACCCGACGTCCCATTGCACATTACCTCCGAAAAAGTTGGAAAACAGAAACCAACCCATCAGAGTACCAACCCAGTCAACAATGCTTATATCGGACGCTTACGTGGATAACCATGATTTCGACTACGCTGTTTCTTTATCAACACGATGTCTTCTCTTCATGTACAGAGCGCCGACTGTAGATGGAATAATTAAGTACACCAAGATTGCGACAATCCCTCCAAATGAACCATAGATGCCTCCAATTGTTGCCTTTTCTGCGTACTCGACTCCTTTCCCAACTAATTCTCGAACGCCGATGGAATAGCAGATAATCGCCGCAACAAATCCGACCGTCCCAACGTTTCGAAGACTCACGAATGACTTTTGTAACTTAAACGCAATCACCCCAACAAAAACCAGAAACACTGCTGCGTCGAATCCGTTCCACACAAAAGCTAAAATCCAATCGGTGGCTGTCGTGATCGTAAACGAACCTTGTAAACGCAATACCTCGCGAGTAGCCCCGTAGCCGCACGCTGTTCCCGATGAAACAAGCCACGAAATCACCGCTCGTCGAAAGAATGTTTTCGACTGATCACTACTCTCGATAGTGCTATCAGAAGTTGCGGTACACGGGTTTTTATTCACTTCGGAATCCACGGATTTAACGTCGAATCATCGATCCAACGACCACTACTGTCATAAATTGGCGGCGGAAACCAACCGGCTTCAAAAACGTCGTTAAGACTTGCGTCTGCGGAGTATCGACGAGGTATTGGCGGAGCATTGTGGACAAACAATCCACTCTCTCCGAACGCATCATCAACAAAGATTGGTTGACCGCCATTGAGTGGTGTGATTTTTAACCACGAATGCACGTGACCATCTTCGTCGCCAACCTTCGCGGCGAATTCTCTTTCGACGCTAAACGCAGGTGTCGCTGAATTCCTGAGCTCAAACGTTGCCGCATTTCGAAATGCAGTTGCCCATTCAGCACAGAATATTCCCTTCTGCAATGAGACCTCAACTAGGCCAGTCGGGTCGATTGCCCGGAAATGGAATCGGCTATTCTTCTCATATGTGTACTTGATTGCCATTGCAATCCGTCTCGCTTGCTCCCTTCCGTCTGCAGTAGTTTGAGTCGACTCAAGATGTCGCTGAAGCCGATTAGCTGCAGTTGCAAAGCTCTCACTCGCGTTGGATAGCTTATAGCGCAACCCGTTCAATGCCGTATGCGCGGTCCAAAAGGATGAAGCACTTCCGACAAGCCAGCTATAGTTCAGCACCTTGCCGACAACGCCACCAGCGCTCAACCCGAGGTTCAAATAAATCCGAAGCGCAGACAACGCATGAATCTGCACAATCTGAGCCTGCAAAGACGCGTAGGTCGCTAAATCCGCTGCGGCTTTTCTGGCCGCTAGGAATAGCTGCGCGAACTCTCCGGTTGGATCGCCGAGATTTACTGGATCGCCGTGGACGTATAAATATTTGTGATACGATTGCGGATCGTTTGCGTTGCCACTAAACGAATCGAAGCCGGTGAAGCGGCCAGTGATGGGATCGTAGAAACGGGCACGCAAATATTGTTGGCCGATTGTGAAGTCGAACGACTCGCCGTTGTGCAAGTAGACAGTTGCGGGCCGGGATGACCAATTCAGGAGATTCCCGTAAGCGTCGTAGCTGTATAACTGCTGCAAATTCAGCCGATCGCGAGCGATGGTGGCCATCGCATCGTAGAGGACTCGGACGCTGCCGTGGCCGTCGGTACCAAAATAATGCGTGGCGTATTCCCAGTGGGCTGGATTTCCGTCAGCATCCACTTCGACCCATTCCTCGCCGGCTTGTGATATTTGGTCGTGCCCGATCGAGTAACTGGTTCGCTTGATCAACTGACCCGTTGCATTTAGAACGGTTTCTTGGATGACTTGCGAGTAGCCGGTCGGATTCTGGGAATCGGTTAGATACTCAGTCCGTGTGACGCCGGAATTCTCAGTTAAAACAGACGCGACGCGAGTGCCGGTCGAGTCGTATTCGTAAACGATCGTTGATGCCGTTGTATTCTGTCCGCCTAGGTCTTTGGTCGTTAACACCGATCGTAACGCACCTTGAAGGGTGTAGGTATAAGTTTGCGACGTCGTAACGTTTGGCGTCACATCGACTTTTGTCGCTTGTTGAGTCTTGTTGTACGTGTAGGTCTCTGTTTCGACGATCGTTGCATTGACCGTCTTTGTCGATAGTGTCAGTCGATCGTTCGCGTCGTAAACATATGTCGTCGACTCACTTCCATTGGTTTGACTAGTGCGATTTCCCGAAAGATCGTATTGCCAATCCTGTCTATACTCTTGTATCGAGTTGTGCGAAAGCGTTTCGCTAATCAATCGATCGACAGCATCGTAGGACCAATCGAATTCGTTTTGCGTCACCATTTCAGTGCTTGTCGGGCTTGTTTCACGCCAGAATTGTTCGATCGCAGCCGTTCGCTTGCCGTCAGCCCGCAACGCGTATTCGAATTGAGCGCGAATCTCCGATTGATCGCGTTTACCGTTGCGGTCCTTGTCGACCCAATGGTAGAGAGTCTTCACACGATTGAGCTGGTCATAGTCGTTATCGAGGATCATGCCGTTTTGGTATTGCGTCGTGTCAAGGTTCCACTTCGTAGCTTTGTACCCTACGGTTAAGCTAATCTTCCTCGAAGTGCCGACTGAAGTTGAATGGCCATACTTTCTAATTCTTCAGGCGACTTCGAGCGAAGGTCATCGATATTCGCTTCTGCCAATCCGAGAATTGCTTGGCACGTTCTGATGGTTCCGATCAGTGCCCCTTTCTCCATGCCTTCTTCACGGCCTTGCTGAATGCCTTGTTCAATGCCTTGTTCAATGCCCTCTTCACGACCTTCTTCACGGCCTTCGTTTCGGGCTCCGTTGATCAGCCATTGATAATCTCGGACGGCTTTTTCGCGTGTGTCGTACATTAGTTTGTCCTCGGTCTTCAAGGCTATGTTTTCAATGGACTGGATCGCTTGCTGGAATGCTATCTCTGGGAAAAGCCTTCGCAATTGATCGGCGTCGTATTCGTGGGCGTGTCGCAAGAGAAAGACCCAGCGTTCCACCGGCGATGCACTGGCCAACTCGCTCTCCCCAATAGTATACCTCGGCAGCTCGAGCAAGTGAATCTCCAGCGAGTTTTCTAGGATCCGAGTATTTTCTGTGTCGACCAGCCGGAATCGATGATGACCAGAAACCGCTTCGTCCCAAAGCAGGGCGTCTAAAATGCAAATCGAATAGACTGGCTTCAGGTTCGTGTAGTCCTGCCCCTGTGACAGTTGACCGACGTACAATTCGCAGCCGTAAAATACCAGTCGCTTTACCAATCCGGTCGTCACCGATAATTGCATCTCGATGTTGAACACCGATCCTCTTGTGTCGGTTGCTTTGATGTCGAGGATCGATAGCTTGTCATCGAGATAGTCTTGATAATTAAACGGATTCTCGATCGTGACGTCAGCGATCGGCGACGGCAGTTCTAGAATCGCATTGAGCAAACTGATCAGTGCAAGCCGATTATTCGGATCGCCAAACATCTTCTTGAATGCAAAATCGACCGTAGGGCGTATTCCGAGTGGCATGCTATCGAGGATTTGGTAAACAGTTTTCGGCTTGGAAGGCTGTGAATTGTACCATGCCTCATGAATCCTCCAAGCGATCAATCGATCCGATGCCATGCTGGCTTTCGACAAATATAGACCGTAACGAGTCTCTTTCTATTTCTCGACCTCAAAGATTTTGGAAATCGCCACTCGCGTTCTTCGATCGTACGATCATCGGCTTCGCGAGCTCGTACATTCATCTCGGAATCCCAACCTGGCAGTGAGAATTGGTGTACCGCGATCGACAGTAAGTGGATGGATGAAGAAGCCACCAAGGTCGGTGATATCGATCAAAGCACATAATGCAGATATCGAAACGCTCGAGCAAGAAGTGATGCGACTTCAGTTACAGGTTTCCAAAATTCGAGGCTCTATCTCAATACGCTTGATACGATCGACACCGTTCGGTCGTTGGTTAGCTTCTTTGTCGATCAACACAACCGTTGCATCCCACATTCGGCATTCAAAGGCCAAACCCCTGACGAGATGTATTTCGCAACCGGTGCCGACGTACCCGAAAAACTCCAAGCTGCTCGCGTCGTAGCTCGACAAGCTCGACGCGAAGCCAATTTAAAGAGGACTTGCTCCGCTTGCCGTCCAGAGCCCGCGATCGTTCAAATCAAACCACCACCGATTCCTCCCAACTCGACGTAGCTTCGAATGGTCCGATCCTGCCTCTTTTTAACCGCGTCCCAAGCCATCAACTGTTTCGCCGTCCGCACCGACATCGAATTTTGGATGTAAAGGGTAGCCTTTGCCGCACTCAAATAGCAACGATCGAACTGCCAAGTAGCGCATACCGACAATTATTCCGCTCAACTGCTCGCACGCCCATGCGACAGTCACTCGACTCGCCGAAAATGTCGAGTACTCGAACACATTTCTTCAGAATGTCCTGGCAATCTGCACCGCAGAAACGCTATCTCAATTTCCATTCTCGTCCGGCTGATTATCACGACTTTCGGTTACGTCAATCTTACCGCCAAGTTTCCAAAGCAAGATCGGAATTACCACTGTCACCACGACAAGAAGTAGTCCGAGTTTCAAAAGAATGCCAAAGAGCTCTTGCATGGACTCCTTGTTCATTTCATGGCCAAGAAGAAACCAGCCAACTGGCAATGTTATCCCGGCTAAAACGATTGTGAGACCAATTACCTTTAGCAGCCATCTAAGGCCATATTCCTTTTGCATATTCATAGTCCGGAAATCACTGTAAAGCGTCACCTACGAGTTTGAAACCAGCGAGGATTTTGTCCGTTTCTGTCGCATGCGCAGCGAACGCTAATCGTCTCCGTTACGATTGATTGGTTGCGAGATTTCTTTCAACGTCTTAAGAAGAGATGAGTAACCTGTTGCGAGAAACGTTTTAATTGCAGTCCTCGCGGGCTCAGGAATCGGTCCTAACGCTCGATCGAACGCGGGAGTCGTTACCGTCGTAATCCAACCTTTTGTAATCGCATCTATTGCTGCATTCTGCCAAGTCGTCTCCCCAGAAAGCAACTTGGGAAGTTCGGTAAATGTAAATGCCGTCGATGTTGCAAATCCAAAAATTGCCGAAATTTCAGCCAACGCTTCTAGTTCTTGAATGTTTCCAAGTTTTGCTTCTTCTTTCAAGTAATATCCAAACTGTTGCGACCAGGCGCTAGACGCAAACGCTTCAACGAAAACCTGTACTTGTTTGTTCGTTGGCCACGGATGATGATCGCCAAGCTTGACAATGGCTTGTCCTGCCCAAGATGCAAATCCCGCGACGCCCGCCTTTAAAACCGTTTCGGAAAGATTTTTGAGACCGTTCTTTCCACCACCACCAAACGAATAGGCAGTCGATAATGCGAATCCGATTTGTCCGCCGACAATCGCTCCAACTAACGGATTGGATTCAAAGTAGTAGGAGTAAATCCCCATTCCAGCAAGCGCACCGCCTATCGAAGAATAAACTCCGAGCGCCGCAGTCGCACGAGCTGACGAAAGCAAAAATCCAACCAAAAACTCTCCGCTAGGATCAACGCCGTTTACCGGATCGCCGTGTACATAAGCGTATTTGTGGAAGCTTTGCGGATCGCTTGAGTTGCCGAAGAATGGGTCGAGACCGGTGAAACGGCCGGTGTGCGGGTCGTAGAAGCGGGCTCGTAGATATTGTTGGCCGATGGCGAAATCGAATGCTTCGCCGCTGTACAAGTAAACTGTCGCCGGGCGACCGGTCCAGTTGAGTAGATTGCCGTAGGCGTCGTAGCTGTATAGCTGCTGCAATAACAACCGATCGCGAGCGATGGTTGCAAATGCATCGTAAAGTACTCGGACGCTGCCGTGACCGTCGGTACCGAAATAATGCGTGGCGTAATCCCAATGGGCTGGATTATCGTCAGCATCCACTTCGACCCATTCCTCGACAGCTTGTGAAATTTGGTCGTGCCCGATCGAGTAACTCGTTCGCTTGATCAACTGACCCGTTGCATTTAGAACGGTTTCTTCGATGACTTGCGAGTAGCCGGTCGGATTCTGGGAATCGGTTAGATACTCAGTCCGAGTGACGCCCGAATTCTCAGTTAAAACGGACGCGACGCGAGTACCGGTCGAGTCGTATTCGTAAACGATCGTTGACGTCGTATTCTGACCGCCGAAGTCTTTGGTTGTTGCAACGGACCCTAACGAACCTTGAAGGGTGTAAGTAAATGATTGCGATGTCGTGATGTTTGGCGTTACGCTGACTTTGGTCGCTTGTTGAGTCTTGTTGTAGGTGTATGTCTCTGTTTCAATGGCCGTCGAATTGTCCGACTTTGTCGATAGGGTCAGTCGATCGTTCGCGTCGTAACTATAAGTTGTTGACTCGCTTCCCTTGGTTTGAATAGTGCGATTGCCGGAAAGATCGTATTGCCAATACTGTTGATACTCTTGTACCGAGTTGTGCGAAAGAGTTTCGCTAATCAATCGATCGACAGCGTCGTAGGACCAGTCGAATTCGTTTTGTGTCACCAATTCAGTGCTAGTCGAACCAGTTTCACGCCAGAAATGTTCGATCGCCGCCGTTCGCTTGCCGTCAGCCCGCAGAGTATATGCGAACTCTGCACGAATCTCCGATTGGTCGCGATTACCGTCGTGGTTCGCGTCGTCCCAATGGTAGACAGACTTCACACGATTGAGCTGGTCATAGTCGTTATCGAGGATCATGCCGTTTTGGTATTTCGTCGTGTCGAGGTTTCCACTTCGTAGCGTTGTACCCTGAGCAAAAACATCAGGGGATTTCAGGTTTTTTCAAAACAAATCCCAATTTGCTCAGCAAACGTTCGCTTGTTTGAGGACTAGTCGACGACGAGGTCGGCGATATAGAAACTTCCGTAGGTATGGACGCGATCGAGTTGGTGAAGCTGCGCCGCGAGAGGCTCGTGATACTTGAGCAACTCGGGAAGCGTGCGTGTCTTGCCTTTGACCGTAACGCTGACTCGATCGAGGAACTCGGTGCGAAGGCCGCCTGAACGCCAAAGGATTCGAGTTTCAGGAGCAGCTCGGTCGATGATCGACTGCCACTCGCTTTCGAGCAACGCAAAATAATTATCGCTCAACCAATCCATATGGTCCAACAGAACGAACCTCGAAATTGTGCCCGGATGTTTTTCGAGGAATCCTTGTACGCTATTGGTATGAACGCTGATTCGATCAGCCCCACCATTTCGCAGTTTCGCGTAACTTTCGGGTTTAAGGTATTCGGGGCAGCAGTTGGGCGTGTAACATCCCGTGATGTAGACTCGCCAAAAATAGTTATCCTGAATCGGTATTTTCGAAAAGACTGCATCCAATGAATCTTCGATGAACTTAACGATCCCGCCTGGGTACTGCGTATCGATCTGTCGACGTTGAGCTTTAGGGACACCGAGCAGGCTAAGCGTTGTGTCGCGATTCAAGGCGAATTTCATTGTCCGAGTCCAGATGCGGTCGCGGACGCGAGCATACAATGCTTGCTGAGCTTCGATGGTCGGCGAATCGAGAATTTCTTGAACTTCAGGGCGTATTCGAGCAACCTTATTAATGTAAACGCTGATCATTCGAGCGAATGAGCCGCTGGTTCCACGATAATAGAACGATCGATTCTCGTTTTCGAAAAACTTGATCCAGCGATCCCAATAGGCTTGTGACCAACGCGACAGATCATTGCGGAGCTTGCTCGCGTAAATCCCTTCGGCATTGGGCAGATGGCCTTTGCCAAACATCTGAAAATAGTCTTCGTATTCGAGATTTTTGGCAGCCGAGAGCTTGAGCTGGAGCAGCGCATTTTGCCGCGGATTCATATCGACGGCATGGACCTCCTTGGGATTGCACAAGGCGTAGTCGATCGCATTGCACCCCGCCGATGTAATGACGAGCACACTATCGGTCGGCTTGAGTTCCAACGCTAGTCGATCGAGGCGTGGGTCTTCCCAGCAAGTGTTGTAAACTAAATTGTTGCCATGAACGAATCGAAAGACGCGTCCGCTAATCCATTCTTGCAAGGCCATTTGCAATGCATACCAATCGTTGGTGGTGTTCAACTAAACTATTTAATAGGAGCTTTTTCTTTGGTCGGTTCTTTGGCTGGCGGTGTCGGCGGTTTCTTTGCCGAAGCACCACCCACGGGAACGCGATACTGATCATATCCGACGCTCACCATCAACCCTTTTTGCAACTCGCCAGCGGCCTCGGCTGATCGATTCCACGGTAGTGTGTAGGCCGCAAACATTCCCGATTTGACGTCGACAACGTAAACCAAGCAACCGGCTGGTCGAGCGTTTCCAGATGATTGCGTGGTCTGCGAATCGCCCGTTACCAAAAGGTATTCAGCATTCTTGGTGGCCGGCAAAACCTGCGTAATATTCGTTTCGAATTTGGCGCCAAAACGCTGATACCTTGGATAGAAAACCCAGCACTGCAGGTTTCCAGTCAGGTAGTCGAGGATAAAAATACCTTCGGATTCCTCGCTGACGCGACCGGTCGCGACGGCAACGGTCGTCCCGCCGTGGCTGGCCGTCGCATGCAAAACGGCCTCCTGGAGATTGGCAGGGCCACGCGATTTTAATCCGAATTGGTAGGCCGCAAGCGCGATCGCGACTACAATCGCAAGCGATGTTGCTCCAACGAGCATCGCTCCCCATTGGCTCAATAAACTAGGTCGTGTCGAAGAATTACCGGTGTGCCAGGATTTCATGATCTGAGTTAAATCCTAAATTTGAGGGTTTCGAAAAAACTTGCCAATTCGAAGCAATATCTTTTTACCATAGACTACCCGGCTTGGGGTTGCCTATGGTAAAAAATGTCGCTTTCGCTCTCATGAACATCTCATGAACTTTGTACGCATCTTGGCCAGGAACTCATTCTCATGACAAACGGATCGCTGAATCGCAAACTGAAAATGGGCTTAGTCGGTGGTGGATCGGGAAGTTTTATTGGACGTGTCCATTCGATTGCCGCCTGTCTCGACAATCGCGCGACGCTCGTCGCTGGGGCTTTCAGCAGTACTCCCGAACGCTCCAAAGCGTCGGCCTCAGACTACGATGTTCCGCCAACTAGGGCTTATGGTTCCTACCAAGAAATGCTTGAAAAAGAGGCGAAGCTCCCCGAAGGCGAACGTATCGACTTTGTTACCGTAGCAACGCCCAATCACACGCATTTCGAAGTTGCCAAAGCCGCCCTCGATGCTGGTTTTCATGTCGTATGCGACAAGCCGATGACGTTTGATCTTTCCCAAGCTGAGCAACTTGCGGTGGCGGCAGACAAATCGAAATCCGTCTTTGCCCTAACGCACAACTACACCGGTTACCCGTTAGTTCGACAAGCTCGCGAAATGATCCTGTCTGGAGAGCTCGGCGAAATCCAAGCCGTTCGAGCTTTCTACATTCAAGGATGGCTTCGAACCCGTTTAGAGGAATCCGACCAAAAGCAAGCTGCCTGGCGTACCGACCCGGCTAAAAGCGGCGCGGCTGGTTGCTTTGGAGACATAGCAACCCACGCCTATAACCTCGGTCGATTTATGACCGGTCTGTTGCCCGAGCAAATCTCGTGTCACTTGAAAGTGTTCGAGCCAGGGCGACGACTCGATGACTATGGAACGGCGATCGTAAAATTTCAAAATGGCGGACTCGGTACCGTTACCGCTAGCCAAATCAGCCACGGTCGAGAAAACGATCTTTGGATCGAAGTCGACGGAACCAAAGGCGCTTTAGCATGGCGGCAGGAAGAGCCTAACTCGATGATTGTGCGAGCCAATGGCCAACCTCATCGAATTTATACGCGCGATCCCAATGCTCCGTACATGAACGGACCAGGCAAGGCTGCATGTCGCCTTCCAGCCGGTCATCCTGAAGCGTTCTTCGAAGCCTTCGCCAACATCTACGCGTCGGCCTTTGATGCTATGGTCGACGTTATCCAAGGAAAATCGGTCGAGCGTATCCATACGGTTTATCCGAATGTTCACGATGGCGTCGAGGGGATGTATTTCATCCAACAATGCGTTGCAAGTAGCCAGCAAGATGGTGCATGGGTCTCCTTGAAGCACCCTCGCGCTCGAAAATAGTTTTTGACGAACTTCAAATGCAAGCCACTCCACTCGTCCATCCAACCCTGCTCTTCGAATTCAGCGTCAATCTAAAGCGATTGGAAAAGGCGGCTAACAAGCCTTCGTCGAAACGGTCAACCAAAGCCGCCAAGCAACTTTCTACGACACTTGCGTTGCTCGATGAACGCTATCGATTACCCAGTTTTTCATCGCTGGGACACGGTGCCTCGCAGAGCCCCGTTTACGTCGGATGGTCGGAAGAGGGGCTAAGTTTCCAGACGATCGTGACCGGCAAAGCCAAGCTTCCTCGATTCGTTCAAGAGCGCGGTGGATTTAGCGATGGGTTACGAGTTTGGATCGATACTCGCAATAGTCCTGGCATACATCGCGCGACTCGGTTTTGCCATTGTTTCCATTTTTTTCCTGGGCTACCAAATTCGACGACAAACGCTTCTATCGACGATCGCGCCAGAGGAATCATGGATGAGATTGCTCGAGCCAAAGAACACCCGACTCCGATCGACCCATCGGACCTATTGGTCCAGAGCGAGTTCACAAAAGATGGTTATGCGCTGCTCGCACACATTCCGACTAAATGCCTCACTGGATACTCGCCGTTAGAGTTCGACCGGATCAGTTTTTTCTGCGATGTTGTCGACCAGGAACTCGGAACGCAAAGCATCGTGCTTGGCTCCGAACTCCGATACGCAGAAGATCCTAGCCTTTGGGTTCAAGCAATTTTGCGCTGATTGCAAGCCCGATGTGAGCCCGTAGACTCGATGAAGTAGATCGGCGACAATTCATAAGAGCGACACTATGAATCGGAGTAGTTAGCTTGACGAATTGCATTTCCGCTTCTGAGTTTACGTAACTTGTTCAATCAGGTTATCGGATCAGTGTGTTCCTGAGCAAAACAAAAGACGAGTGAAATATAAAATACCAATGCTGAGATATAACTGTTTCTCACTGCGATGTCTGGCTTTCGCTCTTATTTTTTTCGTTGGTCGAATGAACGATGTCCAAGCAGAATTGCTCGTGACAAGCTTTCTACCCGATGGCTACGTTCGCGATGGTTCCGAAGCCTATTTTGAAGAAATGCAAAAAGCAATCAACACTGCCGCCGAACGCGGCGAAACGCTTCGCTTCCCTGCAATGACGTATGCGGCAAACGAAGGTGGATGGCAGCTCGCATCGAAATTGACATTGGATTTGCGCGGTGCAACTTTTCATTTGCCCGATTCTAGCCAGCAGGATGGAGCAGTGTTTCACGGAGACAATGTTACCGACGTCAACATCATCGGAGGCGAAATCTTGGGGCGGAATGATGTCTGGAAGGACGGGGTCAACATTCGAGGCCTTTTGTTCACAGGTACTTCAAAACGGATTCGCATTCGCGAGACGTGCTTTCGAAATCTCAGCAGCAACGGAATCGGATTTTTCGGCGACGAGAACCAATTCATCGAAGACGTTTGGGTTGAAAACGTCGTTGTCGAGAACTGTTGCAAGCGTTACCCAGACTATCTTTCGAAGGAAAAGGGGGAACTTGGTAGCGTGCGAGAAGACCAAGGCGACGTTGCTTTTTATTTCGTCGACGGTTTTACGGTTTGTGGCTGTCGCTTCGAACGATCTCGCTCCGATGGGACCCATTTCTATCGCAGTCGGAATGGCCAAATTGTCGACAATCGAATCTATCGAGCCAAAATGGGGGGCTATTTTTTGGAGCAGTGCGAAAACGTGATCGGACGTTCCAATGTAATTCTAGAAAATGGTTCCCGAGGCGCGACGATTGAGCGAGGTTCGACTCACTGCCTTTTCGCCGATAACATCGTGCGCAACAGCGGACGAGAAGGGTTGTGGGCGCCCGACTGTATCGGCTTGGTCGTGACTGGCAATGAATTCGATCTGAATGGACGCAAACCTAACGGACCTGAGCCACGCTTTGTCTGGAACGCAAACATTACGATCAATGAAGCTTCGAAGGAACCGACTAATTCACCGACTCAAGATTATCTCATCAGCAACAATCTAATTCGAACATCCGAAGACCAGATTGCTGCGATCCGCGTCGACGCAGTTCCAGACACACAAAATATTGTCATTCGCGGTAATCTACTGGTCGGTGAGAATCGGAAGATCATCGTCGAAGGCGTCGCAAGCGATCAAGTTCAGCTACATGATAATAGAGACAATAGTGATGATAATAGTGACAATCGTGTCCAAAGCATTCGCGCGACGCGCGTGATTGCCGGTTGGACGTTGCATATTCATCGAGAACTATTGGAGAAAGACGCTGAACGCGCGCTGCGCGCCGTCGAACTGCTAAAGGTGCAGCTTCAAGAGATCGTTCGTGTTGTTCCCAAACCTGTCGTCGAATCGTTGCAGAAAGTTCCGCTCTACTTTTCACCCGAATATACTGCAAAAAAAGGGGGCGCCGAGTTCCATCCTAGCAAAGCTTGGCTACAAGAAAATGGACGCGATCCGATCATGGCCAAGTGCGTCGAATTTACCAATATCGCGAATTTCGAAGCTGAAAATCGACGGATGCCTAATTTTGCCCTGCATGAGTTAGCCCATGCATATCACAATCTCGTGCTGCAAGATGGCTTCGCAAATCGTGATATCCAAGCGGTTTTCGAACTCGCGAAGTCGAGCGGAAAATACGCGAGCGTTGAGCGTCGAGACTCCGAAGGTCGGACTCGTGAAGAACGGGCTTATGCAATCACTAATTCGATGGAATATTTTGCTGAAGCCACGGAAGCCTATTTCAGTCGCAACGATTTTTTTCCGTATACAAACGACGAGTTAAAGCGGTATGACCCCGAGATGTTCGACTTGCTAACGAAGCTTTGGCAAGTCGAGGCTTCTCGCTGAACGCCACCATTTCGAGTTCGCTCGTTCTCTGGCTCTCGCCTGGGAACGCACTGCGTCGGAGGCTCCGCCTCATGTACCGTTTGTTGCCACTCTCGAACAATGGTCATGTCTGCAGGCGGAGCCTGCGTTGGTGTATAGCCTATAGGCGACTCTTCCGCCTCGATCCGGCGATATGCATTGTTGCGGCTAAAGCCTGTACACCAACGCTACGCAATAAAGTGCTTGCCGTAACACTTTGGCTACCGATCTCGATGTGTATAAAGAAGAGGGCAGAGCCTGGGAACCAGATGCTGGGGCTACTTCAAATGGGCAAGTTCTTCTAAAACTTTTGCGGCACTTGAGCGATCACCGTGTGTTGTGCTCGTCACGCCAAATTTGATCTTGCCGTCTTTTCCGACGATGAACGTCGACGGATATGCCGTTTCTCGTTCGGCTTCCCAACGTAGTCCCCAGGCATTCGTAAATTTGTAGTCGGGGTCAGTGACGTAGTGATAGTTAGCCGGCAACACGAGATTGGCTTGAAACTCTTTGGCGTGTTCGGCGAGCAAATCGGCTGGACCGGGGTAGATCAAAACGAGCTCGACGCCGCTCTTGTTGAATTCGTCTTTTTTCGAAATGAACTCGCCGACTTGACGCGTGCAAATCGGGCATTGATATCCCGGCCATCCTCGCAACACCAACACTACAACAGTGTGCTCTGCCGTCAGCTTCTTGAGCGAGACCGTATCGCCTTTGAGATTCTTCAGCTCAAAATTGGGGGCCATCGCACCGACTGCCGGTGGATGAGGTGGCTCTTTTCCAGCAATCGCTTGTCCGCGATTTTTCTTTCCTTCTTGCGCGTCAGCAACCAACGCACCGACAAGCACAACAGCTATCATCGACATCACGGTCAAAAATCTAAGTCTGGTCATCACATTCTCCTGGTCAAAATGTACTGGGACTCGAAACGATTCCTTTCAATTAGACAATAAGTCAGCCGCATCGTCTCTGCCCGCTTGCAAGGCAAGGCGTCTCGCTGCTAACGCCCATCGGCTAATGATCGATTTCGTTGATCGCATCAAGCCGGCGAGCTTCTCCGAGTAAAAACTTGGCGTCCATGAACGGATCTGGACCGATATCTTGCCACACGACGCGACCAGATCGATCGATCACAAAAGTTCCGTGTAACGGTTGGTCTTCAAAATCGTCATAGCAACGAAAGCTCTTGAATAGATCGAGATCAGGATTAGCAATCAGCGGTATATCCATTGTTTGGCTGTAGCCTTTCAGCGCCGATTGCAAACTCACGACGTTTTCGGTGCTGATGGCGATCACATCGATTTCGGATTCTTTGAACTTTTCTAACATAGGCGAGAAAACCTGAAGCTGTTCAACGCAATGCAAACATCCGAATCCAAGATAGAAAATGACTATCTTCGTCTTGCCGTGCAATTGCTTGGAAACGAATCCATTTCCGTTCGAGTCGACTAGCTCCCAAGTCGGTGCAAGGTAGGGCGACCATCGGGCCGGACCCAACGAATCAAGATTCGGTCGCTCGCCTAGGTCATCGGGGACTTTCGGTTTTGTTGCAAACGTTTCGATTAGATCTGCTTCACGAATCAACGGCTGAAGTCTGGCGATTTGAGGTAAGTCAGCATCGCAAGCATATCCAATTTTCGCGAAATCTTGCAACCAAGTTTTCGCTAGTTTACGATCTTCTGCTTGCCAAGCAATCCAAGCACCAATGGCGAGCGGCAACGCGTCGCCGGGACTCGCCTTTATTCGCTCGCGACATTTTGCAATAGCCGTCTTCGTCCGACCATCCAGGGCATACCATTCGATTCGTTCGTGCGTTGGAACCAGCGTTCCAGCTTGCCGAGCAAAGGCGATTGCATCGCCAAAATTTTTCTCCGAAGCTGCTCGATAAGCGTTCGATAGAGCCACGTACGTCTTGAGTTTGTCGATACGTGTCTTGAGCTTCTTGTGCTCCTTAGCTTGTGCCTGCTGCGGTTTAGTCCAATTTTTTGTCGCAGCGTCGTCCCACGTTAGCTCGCGAGATTTTTGGCTTTTTACCTTCGATTCGACTTCATTCCATTCGCTATCATCCAATTCAATCGGTATGTCGAGGGCAGGCGCGCGAACGTGTTGAACTTTCGAGTTTTTGCTGCTTGTCGACGGCGGTTTGGGTTTGGTGGCGGGTTGTGCAGTATCGATCGACTGAAGGGCTTTCGTGATTTTTGCTAATTCGGCGTTGGCGTCGGTCAAGCGCTTTACTAATTCCTGCTGATGCTTTTCAGCTACGTTTGAACCACCGCCGTTCAACGCTGCAACGGATAACCATGCCAGTCGTTCGTCTTGTCGAGATACATCATCGGTCGGCTCAAGATAGGGCGTTTCAGCCAATGCCAAGAACTGCTCCCAGAGGCCGTAGGTTGTAAGGACGCTTATTAAGCGGCTGCGGCCAAACATTGCGCTCCCTTTATCAAGCGTGTTGTAGTCCGGATGCCGAGGAAGCTCGCACATGTTCTTGGCCAAGTCGATGGCTCTATGAACTTCGCCGGTTTTGATCCACGTTCGAATCAGCCATTCATTGTTATGGGCAAAGTTATGAATTTGATCGGGCATGACGCGATCTCGCATCATATGAGCATGATCGACACGCGCGGACGCTTCTTGCTGCCACGCTGCGTCGTGGTATCGATTTAATCCAGAATAGGTATGGCCTGGCATGTGCCACATGTGGGCGATGCCGGGTGCCGCCGGCCCGCAGGCGGCTGCCGATTTCAACGCTCGATCACGTCGAGTATTGTCCCAAAGATGGATAATGAAATGATGGGCCGGATGCCGAGGATTTCGAACTAAGATCTCGTTCAATGTTGCTTCGAGCGTTCGACGGCTCTGTAGAGGCAAACCTTCTTTCCCGTTCTCCCAGAGCTGAAGTCCCAACATGGCCGCTAGCTCGATTTCGTTTGGAAAATCCAGAGCGATCTCTTCGAGCGTTTTTACATATTTCTCCATCCGAACTTTTTTCGCGATCGATTTTCCCTCAGTCTTTTCGTCGAGCTTAGCCTTGAGAGCTTCAATCAAGCGTCGCTCAAGTTCGCTAACCTTTTCTTTGTGTTGGTCGGCTTGAACAATAAAACCTCGAGCGCGTTTTTCATTCTTTGTATTAGCGCGAGCCATTCCCCAATAAGCCATGGCGCAATCGGCATCAAAGGCTGCGACTTGCCGGAAGGATCGCTCGGCTTCGAAGTACCAAAAGCCATGAAGTTGTGCAACTCCTTGATCGAAGAATCGCTGAGCGATCGGAGATTTGGTGGTAATCTTCCAATGCACGTTTCCCATTCCTTGCATCAAATACGCAGCTTGTCGCGGTCCTTCGTCAAAGGCTTCGCCATGAAAGGAATGCCCAGCATCGACTTCGACCGACTCAGCTTTCGAATCGTTTGACGTCGACTCCTGGCCGTTCGCCGTTGCGAATAATATTATTGGAGTTATCAACGCGAAAATAAAAACGGCATGCAGTTCCATCAAGCGACGCGCAAAAAAAACGTGGCGCAGTCTATGATCGTCCGATTTAGAGTTCCGAATGTTCATTGTAATTCTCGGATGGCAGGGGCGGGATATTCGACGTCACGGCAAGTTCAATGGCGAGGCACGGTCGCCAAAGCAGATAGCATTTTAGCTCGCTGTGAATCAGACGATTCTTTCGAATGCTATCATACTCTAAAAGGTCGCGAGGGAGATAATTGCTTTGACTTTAGCCGTTCAGCGGAAACTCTGGAAATTCAGTAGCGAATCGAGCAGCTTATTCCGATAGATCACGATGCGAGGCCGCTCAATGGGTAGCGGACGCCCCTAATGTAAGGCAGTATTTAGCCATGCGTCGACGATCGAGTAAGTCTCCTAGTCTCGTAGCGATTGCTACCGGAACACTCGCTTGCAGCCTAGCATTGGACGCCGCGAACGGCCAAGGACTTGATAGCCTATCCCATCCGCCCAACTTCGGAAGCTATCCGGCTTATCGCGAATCGAGCCCGCGAAATACGCAAAGTGGCGATCCGTCGTATGCTGACGCAATTTACTGGTCGAAGCGTGAGTTCACGATACCGTTTCACGTCGACCCGTCCGGGAAACAACCCGCCGAAGTGCAACTAGAGATTTCAACCGACAATGGCGCGAGTTGGTCACTCTATGCACGTGACAGTCTTCAATCGAGGCAATTTCGCTTCGCCTCGACTGAGGATGGAGTCTATCTCTTCCGAATCAAAACGATTGACGACGCTGGATTGGCTTATGATCCTGGCGGACAACCACTAAAAGTTTTGGTCGATACCCGTAGTCCAGAACTTGGACTGAGCGTCGATACCGATCCACAAGGACGTTTGGTCGCTGACTTTACCCTGGTCGAATCCAACCCGCGCCTCGATTCGTTGCGATTAGAGTACCAGACAGAACAGAGCAATCGATGGACAGCGATCCCGTTTGAGACGACTCAAACTAGCAATGATGAAATCAAGGGACGCGGCGTTTGGGAGATCCCAGCTTCGGCACGGCAGCTTGTCGTGCGATTGATTGCTATCGACGCTGCCGGAAACGAATCGGAAGTCACGCGACTACCGCTCTTACCGAAAACCGCACAGGGAATGGGCGGATTGCAATTTGCAAGCGGGGCTGCAACCCCGCGTTTCGGTCAAGACTATACAGTGAACAATTCGGCTCCAGGCAACAATCCTCCTAGCAACCCAAAGCCGAATCCAACACCGACGTTGGCGACGAAACCGCTCCCGCCAGCCGCAGCGACTTTCGGACAGCCGTATTCTGCCGGTGCGCCAGCTCAGCCGCAGAGTTCGACGCAATCGCTTCCATTGCCAAGCACATCGGTTGTTTCGTCGACGAGCCAGTATCCGTTGCAACCACTCGATAGTGAAAGTCGCAGTTCCAATTTCGATCCCGATCTAGGAGGTGCCTTAGTTTTGGACGGAGCGGCAATTCCATCGCAATCGTCGGATCGTAAATCGAGGAGTGGACAACCAACGCAAGCAATCGATACCGATCGAACCGAGCCGCCGTTGGGAACCGCCCAAGCGATAACCGACAAACCGTACTACAGCAGCTCGCGGGCTTTCAGTTTGGACTACGAATTGGATTCACAAGCGGCCTCACCAGTTGCGTCGATCGAGCTGTGGGGAACGACCGACGGTGGACGCATTTGGGAGCGGTGGGGAACCGATCCCGATGGCGTAAGCCCCTTTGATATTAAAGTTGAAACCGAAGGGTTGTTTGGCTTCCGCATGGTTATTGTGGGCGCCAACGGATTGGCTGGAAATCGGCCGCAGAACGGTGATAACGCCGATGCTTGGATTCAAGTCGATACGGAACGACCTTCGGCTAGAATCCAGAGCGCTCTCTACGGCAAAGGAACCGATGCGAATTCGCTCGTCGTCGATTTTAAAGCAGAAGATGCCTATTTCGGCGAACGGCCAGTTTCGCTGATGTACAGCGAGCTTCCAACCGGTCCATGGACGACTATCGCCAACGGTATGCGCAATACCGGTCGATACGTCTGGCCATCTGACCCGACGCTGCCTCGACGCGTCTACTTGAAACTCGAAGCCCATGACGAAGCGGGCAATATCGGCGAACATCGACTCGATGTCCCAGTCGATATCGAAGGGCTCGCACCGAGAGGGCGAATTCAAGGATTCCGACCGATTACCGGTAACTGAATTATATTGGACGAAACGTCCACAAGTCGGCTTGTATCGATTTTAACGATTGGGTAACGAGCAACGAGCGTGCTTTTTCTCCAATCGCTTTTTGTTATTGCTGAAATTAAGACAAAAAAACGTAAGCTTCGGAAACTTCCTTACAAGGTTTTTCCGATGACGCCGCGCAGCTACTGCTTACTTACATTGACACTTACCGTATTGGGGCTTGGCTCGGCGGCATTGCTCAATCTTGTTATTGATCCGTATGGCCAATATGGAACTGGGGTATTCCCGGTCATCGTCCAATCGTCGCGGACGCAGAAACTCGATTTGCTTGAAGAGCTTGAAGCCGCACCTGACGGACTTATCCTTGGATCTTCTCGCGTCATGAAGATCGAACCGAGCTACTTAGAGAGCAAGACTGGTCGAACGTTTTTCAATGCAGGCGTTAGTCATGGCCGGCCGCTCGATTTTGTGGCGATCGTACGATGGTATCATCAACGTTGGAATGCATTTCCCAAAGTCGTCATCATCGGCGTCGACTCGGCCTCGCTCTCCGCAGTCGTTCCGATAGACGCTCGAATTGCGACCGAAATGCGACTTGCAGAAACAGTTTCCGAAGCGATTACGTGGAAAGACTATTTCTCGCGCACTTTCGAGCTACTCGGTTTCAAACAACTTCGATCTTCGATTTCCTCGCTTCAAGCAACGCTCCGACATCGTGGAACACCGCAAGCGGTCGAGCACTTCAAGCCTGACGGTCAGATTGTCTATCGTCAGCGCGAAGAGCAGATTCGCGAGGGCACGTACGACTTTGAATCGGCTTTGCAATACAGCGAGCGCGAGTTTACCGAAATCTATCATGCGTTTAATAGCGTATCGGGACCGGAAGCCATTCGCTTGGTGGAAGCCGTAAAGTTGCTTCGCCAGCACGGTACGCAAGTCTATTTGTTTGTGACGCCGTTTCATCCGACGATGATCGAGCACCTATCGCAATACAGCAACTTCGTCTCGCGCGAAGCGGAAGCCAAGCAGTTGATAAGACTTTTGTCGATCCATCACGGTGCGATCGCTGCTGACGTGAGCGATCTATCCTCGTTCGGCGGCGACCCCGAGCAATTTGTCGACGGCATACATCCGTTGGAAAGCAATACCCGTAAGCTCATCGAGCATTTGCTAAATTCACAAGGATCTCCGCAGTATGCTTTTCAATAGCTACGAATTTATTCTGTTGTTTTTACCGATTTGCTTGATCGCTTGGTGGGGACTTGCACGTTTTGCAGAGTTGCGGCTGACGCTATTGGTCGCAGCAAGCTATCTGTTTTATGGTTGGTGGAACTGGCATTTTACAGCCCTACTAGCGCTTTCAACGCTATTGGATTGGGCGGTTGGTCATGCGATTGAGCGCTCGACGAATCGTCGCTATCGACTAGGGTTCTTGTTGATTTCGGTGGCAGGTAATCTTGGGATGCTGGCCTATTTCAAATACACAGGCTTCCTAGCAACGGCGATCAACGACGTACTCGATGCGCTGCGGTTCGGAACATCGATTCCGGTCGTTCAGATCATTTTGCCAGTTGGGATCAGCTTCTATACCTTCCAAACGCTTACTTATTCGATCGACCTTTATCGAGGCAACGTTCGGACAGCGAAGAGCTTATTGCATTTCGCGGCCTACGTTTCGATGTTCCCTCAATTGATTGCCGGGCCGATCGTCCGCTATAGCGATGTCGAAGACCAACTTCGCGATTTACCGCGTCGTCCCAATTGGGATCAATGCTCGCGAGGGATTTGGTTCTTCGTCATCGGACTGAGCCAAAAAGTGCTTGTGGCCGATACGATCGCGAGAACGATAACGCCCTTGCTCGTCGATTGCAGCGAACTCTCCTTCATCGGAGCGTGGCTCGCCCTGGTTGGATACGCGGGCCAGCTTTATTTTGATTTCGCTGGCTACTCGAACATGGCTGTCGGACTAGGTCACATGATGGGACTGAGCTTCCCCATGAATTTCGATTCACCTTACAAGTCGAGCAACATTCAAGAATTTTGGCGACGTTGGCATATGACTTTGTCTTCGTTCCTAAGAGACTATTTGTATATCCCATTGGGTGGCAATCGATCCGGTAAGCTGTATTCGTATCGCAATTTGCTTATCGTGATGTTGCTAGGTGGACTCTGGCACGGAGCTGGCTGGACGTTTTTGATTTGGGGAGCAATACATGGATGCTTGCTGGTCGGCTACGCGATCTATCGCGATAATGTCTCGTATCGTTTGCCAAGACCGATGGGTGTGGGGCTCACATTTTTGTGCGTGCTCATCGGATGGCTGTTTTTCCGATCCACCGATCTGGCGATGGCTAGCGATTGGTTGGCGGGACTTGCTGGGTTTCACGGTATCGAGAGCGACGTGGGCCGCAGTCTACTGATCAGTTCCGGTGGAATCTCGATTGCGATGGCGATCGCTTTCTGTTGGTTCGCGCCGAATGTTTGGCAATACCAACCTACCAATCGATGGACAACCGCCGTTGTAATGGCTGGCTTGCTTTGTTTGTGCATATTGCGGTTTGATGCCGAAAGTCCGTTTCTTTATTTCCAATTTTGATGCGCTCGATCGGCTGATTGCTGAGCTTGACGTTTCCCACCCGTGCCCCGAAAACTAGACGTAGAACGCGAATATGTTGACTATAGAACGACTGAAACATTCGTCGCAATTGAATGCCCTTCGCTGCGATTGGGATCGACTATCCGATGGAAATCGAATGCGATCATTCGATTGGTCGCAGGCTTGGCAGGAGTGCTTGGGCAGTCAAACCATTCCGTATACTCTGGTTGTTCGCAATGGAAGTGACGTCCAAGGCATACTTCCGTTGGCGTTGGATTGTTCGACTATTCGTGGCCGACGACTGGTGCTTGCTGGAAGTGGCAAAGCCTGTGGCGACAATCTAGGCATTCTGTTCGCACCTGGATTCGAGGAACAGGTGGCCCGCGAACTTGCTCAATGGCTTTCACTCGCAAAAGGAAACGATCGCTGGGATTGTCTTGATCTCGACGGCGTTCAGCCTGGCAACGTGGCGATGGCAGCTTTTTTAGAGCAACTTCAAACGGTTCAGCAGTTGGATGTTGAAGTGAAATCGAGCGAAAGTTGCTGGGCAATCGACTTGAGTGGCGGTTGGGACGCGATTTTCGCGAAACTGAGCAATCGGATGAGACGCATGGTCAACAACAACTTCCTGGCACAATATATCAATACGGGACGCGCCCGATTAAAAGTTGCCGAGTCATTAGAAGAAGCACTTGAAATGCTGAAGATCACAGCCGATCTTCATCAGTCTCGATGGCAAGAATGCAACATCGACGGATGTTTCGCTGTCGATGGCTTTAATGATTTTTTGGTCGCGATGGTTAGCAAATGGTGGCCGCTAGGAATCGCCTATGTTGCGAATCTTGAATTAGATGGACGTCCCGTGGCAGGCGTCATCGGCATGTGGGAGCGTGATGAATTGGCGATCTATCTCGTCGGCATGGATGTCGAGGCACGCGAGCATCGTCCAGGTTGGTTGGCCAGTGTGGAAAGCGTTCGGCATGCGATTCAAGCTGGAAAATCGCGATTCAATTTTCTTCGAGGTGACGAGGAGTATAAAGGTCGACTCGGTGCCGAACCGACGGTTCAACAGCGGTGGATCGTTACCTCACCGCGTTTACTTCCCAGATTGCGAGGCGCGACGGTTCGAAAAGGTATCGAAGTTCGAAACTGGTTCCGTCGCCGCGCAGATGCTAAAACGCTAGCTCGGATGTCCAAAGTTAATCAACAAGAACCGCAAACTAGCGATTGAGTTCGAATGCGAAACATGCGATTAAAGCTGCTGATCCAATCGTGACATCGCCATCATGAGTTGATGCCAATACATCACTACGTCAAACGTTTCTAACTGCTCGGCATCTTCTCGATCGAAGCCGAGTTCGCTGACAGCGATCGACGGTCCTAGATCGAGCAAGCTTTCGACAATTGCCGAATCGAGTTTCTGCGAATCGCCCAGCGATGGATCGTCATAGACGGAGCTAATCGATTCCATCACCCGATGGACGAACCAAAGTGATGCTCGATCCGAATCTTCCGCATCGAGAATTAACTTCGCGGAGCCACTTTGTAGATAGAATTTTGCCATTGTTGTACCTTCCTTGATCGTTAGATGGACACTCAAATCTCCATGGGATCGAGCACGCATGCTTTCTCCCGACCAGCTCGCACGGCTGGGACAATCGTAGTATCGAGACGCTCTGGGACACCTTTGGTCACGCGGAGCAAAAATTTATTGAATGCGATCGCGACGGCAGGAAAATCAAGTTCGGCCAAGGTTCGATTTCCAAAAAAGCCTCGAAACACTCTTTAATCCTTGACTATCCGCGAAATCCAGCACGGTTTGACGAAAGAATGCGATATTTAGCTAATATCGCTAAGGTCGCCGTATTTCGCCTCGTGCATGCATTTTCAGCAGTCTTTGAGCGAACGCGCTACTTGGAACCCCGTATCCAAATTCTGTGCCTGTTTTCCGAACTTCATTGGAGTCCGTCCAAACCAGGGTGGTATGTTTTGTCTGTCAAAAGACCTCAAAGACTTCTATCGCAATTGGAAAGGACGCGTACACTTTATGCTCATGCGGCATCCGTTACCCGAACTTCAATTCACTTACACTTTGCCCTACGGTGCAAACGTAAGCGATCATGGTGTACAGTTCACTGTCTTTAGTCGTTCAGCGACGGGCATGCGGATTCTGCTCTATGATAACGTTGACGACCGTGAGCCATCTCAGGTTATCGAACTCGATCGCAATTGCGATCGATGGGGCGACGTTTGGAGCGTCCTTATCCCGGGGCTCAAAGCTGGACAGCTCTACCATTTTCAAGCGAATGGTCCATTCGATCCGGAGTCAGGGCAATGGTTCGACAGCAGCGCGCGCCTCGTCGATCCGTATGCCAAAGCTTTGGCAGGTTATTTCCAACAATCCACCGACGGGCTCATTCGACCACCGAAGTGTGTTGTGGTTGACGACCATTTCGATTGGGAGGGAGATCGCCATATCCGGCGCCCGCTTTCAGAGTCGATTATTTATGAAATGCACGTTCGAGGTTTTACGCAAAGCAAAACTGCCAAGGTCAAATGCCCTGGATCCTACTTAGGTGTCATCGAAAAGATTCCGTACCTCAAGAGCCTCGGAATAACCGCCGTCGAGCTGATGCCGGTCCACGAGTTTCCGATCCGCGACATTTACGGAAACACCAAGGAGCGTCCGAACTACTGGGGTTATGATCCGTTGGCTTTCTTTGCACCTCATCGCGGTTACGCATCGTCATCCGAACCAGGGGCTCAAGTCCGCGAATTTAAGACGATGGTCAAGGCACTCCATCAAGCGGGCATCGAAGTCATTCTCGACGTGGTTTTCAATCACACCTGTGAAGGGAACGAACGAGGACCGGTCTTGTCGATGAAGGGGCTTGAAAATCAGACCTACTATATGCTGACCGGCGGCGGTGCTCATTACGGGAATTACTCCGGATGCGGGAATACGCTCAATGGCAACCATCCCGTATGTCGCGAGTTGATTTTCCACTGCTTGAGACACTGGGTTCACAACTACCATATCGATGGTTTCCGATTTGACCTTGCCAGTATTTTATCGCGAGACCGATATGGAAATCTAATGCCCAATCCACCGGTCGTCGATGTGATCGCGGAAGATCCGATGCTGGCGGACACCAAGATTATCGCCGAAGCCTGGGACGCCGCTGGTGCTTATCAAGTTGGATCGTTCGGTGACCTGCGTTGGGCGGAATGGAACGGTCGATATCGCGATGACGTTCGAAAATTTTGGCGAGGTGATCCGGGAATGGTCGGCGCGATGGCGACGCGACTGAGTGGATCATCAGACCTCTACGAACACGCTGGTCGCGCTCCGTTTTGTAGCATCAACTTTATTACCTCCCACGACGGCTACACGATGAACGATCTCGTGAGCTACACCGAAAAGCACAATGAATCTAATGGTGAAGGGAATCGCGACGGTGACAACAATAACTTGAGCGATAACTATGGAGTTGAAGGTCCGTCTCGCAAGAAGCAAGTCGATGCGATTCGTCAGCGTCAAATCAAGAACATGTTTTCGACGCTCTTGCTCAGCCAGGGCGTCCCGATGCTCGTCATGGGTGACGAAGTCCGTCGAACGCAGCGTGGCAACAACAACGCCTACTGCCAAGACAATGACATCTCATGGTTCAATTGGAACCTTGTCGAATCGAATCCCGAACTGTTGCGATTCGTACAATCGCTGATAAGCTTCCGACGCGATCAACCTTCGCTGTTACGCGAGCAATTCCTGACGGGGCGTCCGCATGACCATCGAGGTGTTCCTGATGTAAGCTGGTTTGAATCGACGGGTAAGCCGATCAATTGGGAAAAGCCCAACGGAACATTGGTATGCTGGTTAGCTAAACCAACCGCTGCCGAAGATCCAGAAGGCTTTGGACGCGATATGATTCTGGTGATGAATGCGACGCCCGAAACGAAAGTGTTTCATTTACCCGATTCGACACGCGGTATTCGTTGGCGGCTGTTTCTCGACACAGGCAAAGATTCGCCCGGCGATATCTATCCTGATTTGGACGGACCAGAACCGCCAGCCAATCGCCAAATCGAAGTTGTGTATCGTTCGATGATGGCTTACGTCGCCGACGTTTAAGGACGATCACTTTTGGGAGATTCGGTCGGTATCGGTCGACCATGCGGATCGGTGTGCGGGAATTCCATCGCTCGATCGAGTTCCTCGCGGACAAAGCGATTGGTGTAATGCTCAAGCTGTTCGGCTTGACCATGAATCCGATCGCTCGAAAGCCCGGCTTGTTCAACAAGATACTGCTCCCACAATCGATGCGATCGAACTAAGGCGATCGCTTGCTCACGCCCATGGTCAGTGAGTCCAATCGTATCGCCAGTCCGAGCTAACTTTCCAACCACTTCGTACCAATGAAGTGCTATTCGAGTCGGCAAGACTTGCGACCTTAACGCGTCGCAGATGTCGCTTTGGGTAACAGCACTTTGCTGGTTGCGTTCCTCGTTGCGATACAGGAAAGCAAGAATATCATCGCCAAATATCCCCCAAGCAAGTCGTTGCTGCCAAATCAATTTGGCAAGTATGCCATTCTTCGGAGCGACAACCAGAACTACTAAGAAAAGCATGCCGGCCATCGCGGCCATCATGCCAGCCGTTGTTGTGCTCTTGAATCCAAACCATCCAGGCACCGCGATAGCGCTCCAATGGCCTAAGACAGCCGATAGCGCGGCGATAAGTCCGCTTAAGAAAATCATCATCGAAAGGCGGTCGGTCAATAGGGAAGCTGCGGCGGCTGGTACGACAAACATGGCAACGACGAGGATGTTGCCGACACTTTCAAAACTCGCAACGGCTGTGATCGCAACCAACGTCATCAGTGCGTAGTGAAGCCAAGTCGATCGAAAGCCGGTCGTATCGGCGAGGGCCGGGTCAAATGAACTCAGCATGAGCTCCTTGTAGAAAAGCACGACGAAGCCGAGATTTAATACTAAGACGGCAGACAACGAAAGAACGACACGCGGGATATCGAGGCCACCAACTTGAACTGTGTTGAATGGCGTAAGTTCGATTGCGCCATACAGCACGCAGCCTGGATCGAGATCGACGTGGTCTGCGGCTTGAACGATGATAATTAACCCAAGCGCAAATAGGGAGGTAAAGACAACGCCCATCGACGCCCCTTCATCGACTTGACCAAAACGTCGTATCCATTCAGTGAACACGGCTGTGGAAATACCAGCCACAACAGCCCCCAAAAACATTGGAAAGCTATGGCGACTACTGCTCAAAAGAAAAGCCGCTGCCAAGCCCGGCAAGACAGCATGGCTGATTGCATCACCCAGCATGCTCATCTTGCGAAGTACTAGAAAATTCCCAAGTAACGACGAAGCGATGGCGCATAAAACACCCGCCACAACAATCCATCCATCGATTTCCCAAGTCCATCTTTCAATGCCAGGCATTCCGTTCAGTCTCCTGTTTTCGTGGATAAGACGACTGGTTGCAATGTCGGATTCTGGTTGTCTTGGTGCGGGTTGGCAACAACCCCTGCTTGAACACGCGAGCGATGCAACATGCTTTCTAACTGATCGATCATCGATGAATCGAGCACATGCTCGATCGTATCAGCGTCTCGGTCGACTTTGCTCGGTGCGATATCTGCATAGTTAATCAAATAAAGTTCCCATAAGCGATGTTCGTGCGTTAATCGTTCAGCTTCACGGACCCCGCTCTCCGTCAATACTACTGAATCGACGGCACGCTTTCGAACAATCCAGCCGCTCTGTTCGCAACCGCGCAGTTCATGTTCGAGACGCCGCAAGGACCAACTGCGCTTGGAAAGCAATTTATTCAGAGGAATCGGCGGAAGACTGGTACTCAACCTCGTCTCGTTCCAGCCCAATTGCTCTTCGAGAATCTCGTATATTCCTCGTAAGACGTGCTGTCGATGGATACGCGAATTCAATCGCTTCCTTCGAATCGACCGAATCGCCACTCCCCGCGCAGACCCGAAAAGCAAACTGAATAGAAACATCGACGCAGCGGTTAGAACGATCATGGCCCCAGAGGGAAGATTCGGAAGCACGCCGCTTAACCCCGCGCCCAGCATACTGCTGATAGCACCCAGAAAGCCGGCGATCCAGACCATCGATCGCATATCAAAAGTCCAAAACCGAGCCGCCGCCGCAGGGATCACCAACAAGGCGATCATCAATACCAAACCAACCGCTTGAAGCCCTACGATCGTTACCAAAACAACCATCCCCATCAAGATGCAGTCGAGCCCCAAAATTGGAAAACCGCGAGCGGCCGCAAACGCTTGATCAAAGCAAATCAGCTTCAGCTCTTTGAAAAGGATGGCAAGCACGACAATCGCAACAAGCCCCGCTTCGCCGATGAGCCACGCATCGCTGGCGACGATCGACGCGGTCTTTCCATAGATGAACGCCTCAAGTCCTGCCGCCCCTCCAGTTTTGGTTTGTTGCACGATACCCAGTATGGCAACGCCACTTCCAAAAAAAACGCTCAGGACGATCCCAAGCGCCGCATCCTCTTTGATCCGAGTAAAATTTCGGATCAGCAGAATGGAAACCATGCCAAGTGTGCCGCTGATGGCTGCGCCTATCAAGAGCACCGGCAAAGACTTCCCATGAATGCCAAGGAACGGCCCTAATAAAAAGGCTAACCCAATTCCGGGCAGTGTCGCGTGACTGAGCGCGTCACCCATCAAAGCTCGTCGCCGCAACAACGTAAAAGAACCGACAATTCCCGAAGCCATCCCCAAGAGCGTCGTGGCAAGAATCACCACGCGAGTGTTGTAGTCTTCCAACAAAATGATGCGCTGCCACTGTTCCCACGTCGGCCAATCGATCGAGCGATCGGTGAGAGTCCGCTGGACGGCAAGAGGCCACGTGAAGGATTCCAGGAACAATCTCATAGCGATTTGTCCCGACGCCGCATCGCTTCGGTGGCTTGATCCAACAAGGTTAAACGACCACCGTAGGTTTTTTGCAAATTCTCGTTGGTGAAGACGACTTCCGTCGGACCAAACGCGACAACGCGCATGTTGAGCAGCACGACATAATCGAAGTACTCGGCGACAGTTTGCAAGTCATGGTGAATGACCAAGGCAGTCTTACCGGAGGATCGCATATCGCGGAGGATCGCAACGATCGCCTTTTCGGTCGCAGCGTCCACGGCCGCAAACGGCTCGTCCATCAGATAAAGGTCGGCGTTCTGCACTAAAGCTCTTGCCAGAAACGTCCGCTGCTGTTGCCCACCTGAAAGCTGACTGATTTGCCGATCGGCCAACTCGGCAATGCCAACGCGATGCAACGCTTCACGCGCGGCTTCTTTGTGTTTACGCTGCACACGGCGACACCAACCGATTTCACGATACAGCCCCATCGTTACGACATCGACTGCGCTCACCGGAAAATCCCAGTCAACGCTTTCGCGTTGAGGAACATAGCCGACGCGATGCTGGTTTTCACGATACGTTCTACCAAACACCTGAACGCGCCCCGACGAAGACGGGATGAGATCCATGCAGGCTTTTAATAGAGTGCTTTTACCTGCCCCGTTGGGACCAACGACCCCGACAAGCTTTCCGGGTGGCACGTCAAAGGCGACATCCCAAATAACCGGCTTGCGATGGTAGGCGACCGTCAAGTCGTAAATTGATAGCGGAGTTTCGCTCACGGATTCGTTCCTGATGTCGCACCCTCATGCGTCAACTTACTAGAAAAACCAGCCTCCGGAGCCGTCCCGCCCAGAGCTCGTGTGACTGTTGTAATGTTGTAGTCGAGCATCCCAAAATAGGTCCCTTCAAATGTTCCTGGACTACCCATCGCATCCGAAAACAGTTCGCCGCCTATTTGAATCGTATGGCCTTTCGATCGCGCTCCCTCGACGAGCGATTGTATGTTCTTGGGAGATACACTGCTTTCGATAAATACCGCGTTCACTTTTCGAGCGACGATTAGATCGACAAATTCGTTGATCCGTTGTAAGCCCGCTTCGGATTCTGTTGATATCCCCTGAACGCCCAAGACTTCAAGCCCGTAGGCTCTACCAAAGTAGTTGAAGGCGTCGTGCGAAGTAATCAGCACCCGTCGTTCAGCGGGTATCGATGCAATACTTTTAACTCCATACTTATGCAACTTTTCAAGTTCCGCTGCATAGCTCTCTGCTGATGCTCGATACTCGTCGACATGTTCAGGATCGTATTCTTCAAGCGTCTTAGCGATGAGCGGCAGGCATTTAGACCACGCCAAAACATCCATCCAAATATGCGGGTCCGCGTGCCCTTCAAACTCCTCGGGTTCTAAAAGAAGTCCTTTGTCAAGGGCATCCGTGATTGCAACGACTTTCTTTTTCTTTCCGAGACTTTCAAGCGTGTCGATCATTTTTCCCTCAAGCATCAGTCCACTGAAGAAAACGACGTCTCCTTGCATGATCGCCAGGACGTCATCGCGAGTCGCTTTATAAAGATGTGGATCGACTCCTGCACCCATGATTTGAACGACATCGACTCGATCACCACCGACTTGCTTCACTAAATCGGCAACCATTCCAACGGTGGCGACAACCTGAATCTTGGAGTTCGATTTGCCTGTTTTCAGGCTGACTTGGCTCCCATGGTTACTGGCACTGGGACATCCCGTTAACCCGACCAACAACACCGCGACGAAATACAATAAACGCATCTTCTAACCTAATTCTATCCGGCAATGGACCAGCGCATATCAAAACGCCACGCGGTTCTGACGTCGCTATAAAATTGTAGCAATGGCTACATTTTGTTATCGTAACCAGTCGGCGATAGATGTCAAGGACCCCGCAAGGAGGAGGCTTCTCCGGCAACGAAAACTAGTTTTGGTGCGCGGGCGTCCCGCCCGCAAATGTTTCGCAACTCACCGGACGGCTCGCGCCGTGCCGCTATAAAAGTTAACGGCTTAAGCGTGTATCACCATTGCAATGTCGACTACGCGAGCCATTCTTGAATGACGCGACCATGAACGTCGGTGAGTCGGAAATCTCGGCCGGCATAATGATAGGTCAATCGAGTGTGATCGAACCCCATAAGATGTAACATCGTTGCATGGAGATCGTGAACGTGTACCCGATTTTCGACAGCTTTGAAACCGAATTCGTCCGTCGCTCCGTACATCTGCCCACCTTTGATACCGCCGCCGGCCAGCCACATCGTAAAACCGTAATGGTTATGATCGCGGCCGCTGAGGGTTCCTTGATTGGAATCTTTCTTTGGAAGTTCGACTGTTGGCGTTCGACCAAATTCACCGCCCCAGATAACGAGCGTATCGTCGAGCATCCCTCGCTGTTTGAGATCGGTAAGCAAGGCTGCGATTCCTTGGTCGCTTTCCGCCGCAAGTCTTTTATGATTGCGCTCGATATGATCGTGACTATCCCAGGGTTGACCTTCACCATGCCAAAGCTGAACCATGCGAACCCCGCGTTCGATAAGCCTTCTTGCGAAAAGCATTTGTCGGGCCTGAACCCCCGGACCGTACATATCGAGAGTGCTCTTCGACTCTTTGGATACATCGAAGACATCGAGTGCTTCGCTTTGCATTCGAAAGGCGAGTTCCAACGATTGAATTCGAGAATCGATCATCATGTCCTCTTCACGCGTTTTTCGATGCGATTGGTTCATCGACTGAACGAGATCGAGTTGCATTCGTTGTGCTGACGGCGTCATCTTGCGGTTGGTGACATACTCGATGAGTTTATCCGGCGATTCATGCTTGGAATCGATATACGTTCCTTGATAAATTCCCGGAAGAAAACCCGATTGCCAATTTTGCGATTCTTGAATCGGATAGCCGCCTGGGCACATCGCGATAAACGCAGGTAAGTTCTGATTCTCCGTTCCTAGTCCGTACGTCAACCAAGAGCCAACGCTAGGACGAACGAGCCTCGCTTCACCTGTATTCATCAACAGCAGCGACGGTTCATGATTTGGCACATCGGCATACATCGACCGCACGACGCAAAGATCATCCGCATGTGCCGAGGCGGTCTTTTCGAACAGTTCGCTAGCGTCGATCCCGCTTTGACCGTACTTGGCGAACTTAAAGGGCGTCGGATAGAGATTCCCAGTTTTACGTTCGGTCTTTGGCGATCCGCCAGGAATTTCCTGACCCGCAAATTTCTCGATGGCAGGTTTCGGGTCCCACGTATCGACTTGCGATGGCCCGCCATTGGCAAAGATATGAATGATATGCTTGGCGCGAGCAGGAAAGTGCGGTTCCTTCGGCAGCAACGGATTAGGGTTTTTGGGACCCGCGAAACTGTCGCTATTCAAAAGGCCAGGAAGGGCTAATGCTCCAAAACCAATCCCGCAACGTTGCAAAAGTTCTCGGCGTGAATTCAACATAAATCAGTCCGCATCCTTTAGTCCACAAAGCAAAATTCGTTCGTCATCAGCAACGCTTGAATCGCTTGCTGGATTGGCGTAGATAACGTCGGTTGCATACTCGAAAAATCTTCTTTTGAATCGTATTTTTCTGGCGAATCCTCAAAGCTTAAAACAACCGGCCAAGTAAACGTATCGAAGCCTTCGTTCTCAATGCAATCGACGACAAAATCGACGATGTCAGCTTCCTTGACTTCCAACGATTTAACCGTTGTACTCGCCTTTCCGTGTTTTGCTGTCCAAGTACCCATAGCTTGTTCTAGATTGTGAAATATCGAAGCCCGAACTCCGTCTCCTTCTTCCGATGCATGTTCGATCGTGCCGCGTATAGCCAGCCTGCCATTTCTTGGTGCCGTCCAGCGCCGAACGCAACAGTAGTCGAGCGATTTACCGGGATGACCGCCCTTTTCGCTCACCGTTGTCCAGCCAAGTTCACTATCTGGTGGTCCTTTCATTCCCGACCACGATCCGTTTTCGAATCGTGGAAGTCGTTCGAATGAAGCAATCTGGTTGGCTTGTAGGTCGAGTTTACCATAGCCATAACTCCAACAGTTCTCCGCCGAAGTTACTTGGCTCGTGTCGGCTTGTTGCATAAACTTCGCAAAGCGTGTCGTCTCGTCCGTCGAAGGTTCGCGAGCCAATAGCTTTCGGAAAATGAGACCAACTTGTTTCGCCGCGATCTTCTTTTCATCGAAGCCCGACGGCATTTGCTTGCCAGACCATTCGATCGATTCAGCCAACGGTTTTACTGGTGCAGCCATCATTTCGCTATTCATAAGTGTCAAGCTTTGCTGCGGCACGGTTGTCTGAGCGCGTTGAGGAACATGGGCATCGGGAGAAGCAAAGTCGAACGATCGAAAGAACTGAGGAAGATTTTGGCGATCGATATACGCATAGACTGTCCGGCGTTTCGAAAAGGGAGCAATATGAATGACTTCGCTTTTGCCTCCGATCGCCACATCGAGATTTCCCGTGACCATAAGCACGGCATCTCGATACGATTCGAAATCCATTCGTTTTCGATTGGCGCGCCAAAGTAATTGGTTCTCAGGATCCCTTTCGAACAACTTTGCCTTAGAGAGACTGCTCTGCCGATAGGTTGAAGACAAAACAATTCGCTGAACTAATTTCTTCGTGCTCCAACCGTTTTCAACAAATCGGACCGATAAATCATCGAGAATTTCTTGGTAGATTGGTGGATCGCAACGCAATCCAAAGTCGCTTGGCGTGTCGACCAACGGACGTCCGGTTAGCCAGCCCCAAACTCGGTTCACGTAGACTCGGGCGGTTAAAGGATTCTTCGGCTCGACAATCGCCTCGGCCATTTCGAGACGACCGCTACCTGTTTTCAAGGGGCGATGGGCACCATCCGATTCGAGAAAATCGAAGAAGCGCCTCGCAACCTCTGGGCCAGGAGTACCAGGATTGCCTCGCAAAAAAACATACGTCTTGGACGGTTCGGACTTATCGACCAAACGCATACTTGACGGCCCATCGCCTGGTTCGTCGGTGTCGCTGAACATTCCATGGAGTGAATAGTAGTCCGCCGTAGTTACCGGATCGAATTTATGATCGTGGCATCGAGCGCACGAGGCGGTTATTCCTAACAGACCTCGGCTCACCACGTCGATTCGGTCATCGATGATGTCGTTCTTGTTTTGCAAAAACCGTCGACCGAGTGTCAGCATTCCCATCGCGTCAAGATGACCTGCTTTGTTCTCGGGATCGAGTCGATCTCCAATCAACTGGTATCGCAAAAAATCTTCATAGGCTAGATCTTCGTTAAACGAACGGACGAGCCAGTCTCGATATCGATACGCATTCGGGTATTCACGTTCTTCCTTGAAGACGTACCCTTTGTTGTCGGCGTACCTAGTGACATCCATCCAACGCCTCGCCAACCGCTCGCCAAAGTGCGGTGACTCTAACAAGGATTGAACAAGTTTTTCGTACCAGTCGCTATCTTTTGTTTTGCTCCATTGAGCGATTTCCTCGATCGATGGCGGCAGCCCGAGCAGATCGTAGTAAAGTCGGCGAATCAGAGTCCGTCGATCTGCGTCCGGTGAATGCTTTAATTCATTTTCCGCTTGGATGGCAACGACGATCGCGTCGATCGGATCGCGAATCCAATCTTCGGTGACACCGGACAAACGGTCAGGAGAAATAGACTTGGGAGGCAAATAGGCCCAGTGACCGCTGGCCTTGGCAAGCTTATCGGCGATCGAATTCGCGACTGTTGGCGATGAATCATCGTCACGAGGATCAGGGGCTCCCATCTCGATCCACTTGCGAAGGATCGAGATTTGCTGTTCGGGGATTCGCCCCTCGGGCGGCATTTTGATCTCCGCGTCGTGGTACTCAATCGCTTGAATCAAGAGACTGCGATCGGGCGTCGAAGCGCGAATCACCGTGCCTCGCGTTCCACCTTTGAGCATCGCATCGCGGCTGTCCACTCGCAATTCACCGTTGGCTTCACCCGCTTCCAGACTATGGCACTCATAACAATGTTCGACGAGAATCGGGCGAACCTTGCTTTCGAAAAAGGCAACGCCTTCGTCGCTCTTCTCGATCGCCAGAAGCGACGTGCCGAAAACCGCTGCGAACGCAGTGTACAAAAGGAGCGAAATTACGACACTTCTCGCTGATCGCCACCGCGAAAACGCTCGTTCCCAGGCTCTCGCCTGGGAACGCACTGTTTCGGAGGCTCCGCCTCGTGTGCCGTTTGTCGCCACTCTCGAACCATTGCCATGTCTGCAGGCAGAGCCTGCTTTATAATGGGTTCCGAGGCAGAGCCTCGGAACCAGATGGTGGCGTTCAGCGAGATGTGTCGAAATTACCCCATTAGCGATCATCGCTGGATAGCTCAGAACAAGATTTCGGAAGCAAAACCAAAGCGGCATGGGACAAACCGACTTTTCGAGGCAGGATGGATTCGGCGGGATCGAATGGTGTTCCCGACGGCGCAACATTCGTATGCCATGTTCGAAGCCGCTACATTTGCGGGAAAATCGAACATTGCGACCCGATAGTATAATACGGATAGGAATTTCAGGCGAACGGACAAATCCTGGGAAAACGGTTGAGTTTCACGTCGAGGTCCGCTTCGGTACGGACTTTGCTGGGTTCGTAGCCCTATCTTTAGGTACACGCAGTAACTCAGCTCGTTTTTCACGATAATCGGTTTCGATGCGACGTTTCCCTCGAGTTATTAGTTTTTGCGACTAGAATGGCCATAGCCTTAGAACCGAGTTGCTTTGATATGTTTTGGAGAACGATAGTGAAACGAGTCCATCTGAACGGGTACAGCTTAGTCTGTATTTTTTTGGTTTGCTTTAGCCAAGCAATCTGTCTCGGGCAATCCGATTCGGATAGTCCAGGTGCTCGTCCGAAACCGTCGACACCCATCGACCTAAACGCGGCGCGTCCAATGAGCCAAGGCCAGGGCGGCGGCGGCGGTATGGCGGACTTCGATAGTTTGATCCAGATTATTAATACGATGGTACCCAGTGGCGATTGGGATTTAGGTGAGAACACGATCGAACGTTATCCGAACGGTGTTTGGATCGACCCGAATGGCAAGCTCCATCGCCAAAAAACTTCGGTTAGCCTTCGAGTGCCTTCAGCAGCCAATACGGTAAAGCCAGACAAATTCTTCGAGGTTCCTCAACTGGGAGCACTCCAAACGAGCGAAACCATTCGTTGGGTTTCGCTGGTCGATCTTGAAAATACTTTGAACGAAAAGCGTGCGCAAAATGTCATGGCGTCGCCGTCGATGGAACTATTGGGTGGCCTAACTAGAATCGACTATGTGGCTCGCAACCCTGAGACGGGCGATTGGTATCTCGGCGGACCAGCGGGCGATTTGGTGCTGGACCGAAAAGGAAATCTCGTCGGGCGATCGACAGGCTTGCCGCCGGTGCTTTTAGAAGACCTGCTTTCCATTGCCCCGGCTGTTCTCAATGGACGTGGCCCAATGGGTGTTTCGATCGACCCAGTCCCGGAACGACTCAAAGCTGCTAGCGACTTCGTTGCCTCTCCAATCGCCAAGAAATCGTTGACGCAGAATCACGCAAAGTTTTGTGATCGACTAACCGAGACACTTGGCGATCAGCAAGCGACGGTTTTCGGTTTGCCAAAAGACTCGCCGACAGGCGTCGCGCTCTTGGTAGCCGATGAACACATGAAGCGCATCGGACTTGGACTCGAAAATGGACCGGCGAAACTACGTTCGTATTGGGAAGAAGCCGACAAACGCGGCGCGATCCAAAGTTCTGGATTGATTCGTTGGTGGTTCGCCCTTCGCGACGATATTCAGATCGGGGTCAACGACTCCGAGACTGTCTATTCGATTGAGTCGCCGACTGTTCGTGTGATGAGTCAAAAGCAATGGATGGATCATACCGGTGCTCGTCGCGAAGCTGACAGTCAAGATCCTGCAGCCGACGCATTTGCCACTGGCTTTACCGAGCAATTCAATGACCTTCAGGCGATGTATCCAGCCTATGGACGTTTGCGACACATCTTTGACTTAAGTGTCGCGCTGCGTCTTATTCGCGAAGAAGTTCAAGCTGGACGAGGCGAGCCACTCTCGATGTTGATGGACAGGTCGATTCAACCACATGCAAGCGAACCGATTCAATGGATTCCCTCGGTTGCCGCTTGGCACAAGACCTCTAATGGACGCGTTGCGGCGATCGTCAGCGGTGGAGTTGCCATCGACGTTAAAAAGGCTTCGATCGATAGGCAAACCGGCCGCAAGCAACCTACGAATATCAAAGCGTTTGCGTTCGAGTAGCCTTCAAATCCCAAAGCGTCTCGACGCATCTTCAGCGAATTGTGAGCACTGCCAATTTCAAAGGGCCGTGTTACACTATTCCGCATGAGCGATTTCAAGGAAAAGCTATTCCAATACGTTCCAGCGCTGGGGGCACTTCGAACCTATTCGCTCGCAACCTTCAAACGCGATGCATTCGCCGGTTGCACCGTTGCCGCTATCGCGGTTCCGCAATCCATGGCGTACGCCAGCATTATCGAATTGCCGGTCCAGTACGGGCTATATACCGCGATCGTCATGACAGCGGTCGGTGCGCTCTTTGATTCGTCAAAGCATTTAATCAACGGGCCAACCAACGTCATCTCGATCGCTATGCTGAGCGCGTTGGCGTCGATTCCAGAGGAATCTCGACCAGCCGCCGCGATCATGATGTCGTTGATGATCGGGATCATTCAGACCGGCATTACGCTGTTGCGACTCGGCGATTTCTCGCGATTCATTTCTCATGCCGTCATCGTCGGGTTTACCGCCGGAGCATCGGTATTGCTCGTCATGGATCAACTCAAGCACGTCGTCGGCTGGACCTCGCGAGGCAGTCCTCATGATCACTTTTTAAAGCGATTTTATCTAACGGCGACAGAAGGTGGCCCCATTCATGCGTATACCTTGCTAGTCGCTTTAGGAACCATCGTTGTCATACTAATGCTGAGAGAAGTCAATCGACGCTTTAAACTTGGCTTACCCGAATTCTTGCTCGGCATCGCAATCATGGGTTTTGCGGTATCCGCCTTGGGATGGTCAGGGCCAGCCGGAGTTAAACTCGTCGAAGCGGTTCCTCGACACTTGCCGAGCTTCATGCTGCCTACGATCGATTTTGAAATGGCAAGCGAATTAGCAGGGAGCGCAACGGCCATTGCGTTCCTCGGACTGTTGGAAGCCATTGCGATGGCAAAATCCTTGGCCGCTAAGTCCGGTCAGAGACTGGACATGAATCAACAATGCTTGAGCGAAGGCTTGGCCAATCTATGCGGAAGTTTCTTCCAATGTTTCCCCGGTTCCGGTTCGCTGACGCGATCGCATATCAATCATCAATCCGGCGGAGCAACGCAGTGGTCCGGAGTTATTTCTGCGATCATGGTCGCCGTTACCGTCGTAGCCTTGGCACCCTATGCTGGCTACATCCCGAAGCCGGCCCTAGCCGGTGTACTCGTGTTGACGGCTTTTCGAATGGTCGATTATCGAGGTTTGCTCTACTACGTTCGAGCGACTCGATTTGATGCGGTTATTGTTTTTGCGACCGCATTTTCGGCAGTCTTTATTTCAATCGAGTTTTGCGTACTGATCGGCGTCGTTTTATCGTTCTTTATGTATGTTCCGCGAGCCGCCAAGCTCTATGTGAGCGAATTGACGGTAGGCGAGAATCGTGTCGTTCGCGAGATCCGGTCCGAAGACCAACGTTGCCGATTGTATCGCATCTATAATTTCGAAGGCGAAATGTTCTTCGGCTCGTCGACCGATCTAGAGAATGCTTTTGATAGTATCGTAGCGCACCTGACGCCCGATACTCGAGTTATCTTGATTCGATTGAAGCGAGCAAGAAACCCAGATGCGGTCTGCTTGAAACTACTCGATGATTTTATCGCTTTGATGCATCGGCGCGCCATCACCGTATTGTTAAGCGGGGTACATGAAGGGATGCGCAAGGCGCTAGAAAACGTCGGTGTTATCGAAAAACTAGGCCAACAGCGGGTCTTTCTCGAGTCCGCCGAGATCTGGTCAAGCACTATCGATGCCGTACGATACGTCTATACTTTGCTCGGCCCCAAGCGCTGCGAGATTTGCACACAGAAACCGAATAGCAATAACGACAACGACGATTTTCACTATATGATCTAGCCTGATTGGTTTGGCGTTCCGTAAAGCCGCAACCGAAGTAGAATCATAGCCGAAACGCCATTAACGGACTCATAGCTCAGTTGGATAGAGCAACGGATTTCTAATCCGTAGGTCGCAGGTTCGAGTCCTGCTGGGTCTGCTACCTTCAAACCCTTGTTTTTCTGCGGAATTCGTTGGTTTTGCAAAGGTCGGTTCTCTCGAATCTCCAGGTGGAATGACAACACTTTTGTTGTCAGGTTTCGCAAGGTTTCGCACTGCGACGCGTCCTAACTGTTGTCGTGAGTGTTGACATGCAGTTTTGTCCGATGTTCCCGTAGCTCGTTTCGGCTGCTGAGTGAAAGCTGACCTCATCCGAGAAACGGCATCGGACTCGGCACCCGGGAATAAGTGGCCGTAGCGGTCGAGGGTCAACTTGATATCCGAGTGCCTCATTATCGTCTGAACGGTCTTGATATCGGCTCCCGAGCGAATAAGCCAACTGGCGGTCGTATGCCTCAATGCGTGAAAATCGATTCTCGCGGCTTCCGAGTCGATCGAGCGTAGAAAGTCGCTCGCGTCCCGTTCGATGCGTTCCTGGGCGTTTTGGAAGGTATCCAGCCAAGCAGAACGAGCGGCGTCTAGGTCGGCTCGAAGCATGTCAGCGACGTCGAATTTAGACGGCATCGAAAAGACGACTGCACCACCAAGTTTTTTTCCGGTACGCTGCGAAAACTCCGCTGCTAACTCTGGTTGGATGTATTGCCTGGCTGGCTTTCCGTTTTTTGTTCGCGCGGCGTCGGCAAGGATGAAAGGCGTCTCTCCCGTCAAATGAAGCTTGCCACGTGTCAATGATCTTAGCTCGTTCGATCGTAAGCCGGTCTGAATCGCCGTCGCATAAAGTAGAGCTCTCTCGAGTCCGGTCATGCCAAATCGCTCGGCTGATTGTCGCGTAATCGAATCCAGCCAATTCCATTCGTCGTGAGATAGGAATCGTCGCACTAGCCGCCGATCATCCTCGACCGATGGTTTCGAAACGGTTGCCAATGGGTCGCTGGCAAGCTTTCCTGACCTCACCGCCCATTTCGTGAACCCTTTGATCGCTTGAAGATGCGAAGCGATGGTTCTTGCGGCCTTACCTTCAGCGTGCATCGTCGCTGCATACCGATTCACTTTGTCTGCGTCAATCGTCCCGAGTGAGGAAATCCCAACTTGCTCAGCTATCCGTTCGATCGTCGACCGAGTTGAATCGATGTGATTTTCCGAACGTCGCTTAGCCGAAAGCGATGCGGAGTAATCATCAAGATGGACTTTGAGCGGCTTAGCGGCCATTTGTGAAAGTTCATCCAGCTTGGGATTGATGACGTTCTCGCGACGCAAGGCTACTTCGCTTTCGAGCTTGTTGGCGATACGAATGGCTGCGGACTTGTCGGTCGTACCCGAGCATTTGAAGCGACGTTTGCCGGTATGATCGAACCAAGCGATATACCATCGCGATTTCTTGTCGGACTTGTCACGTTTATAGACTGTTGACATTCATTCAGCTCCTATTTCCGAGTCAAAAACACCAAAGTCATAAGCCAACTGCTCAAGCAGCTCGGCGGATCGCTTCAGACTCGCGTATGCGGCGTCTAGCTTCGCCTTCTCTTTCGGGGTTGGATCGATCAAGAGAATCTCTTGGCGTGCCTGCTCGATTGATTCAAGGGCGTTCTCTATGGTGGTCATGATTCACCGCCTTTCGTTGCGGCCTTCGGTACGATTGGCGGCATCGCTCGCAAAGTCGGCCAAAAAAACGGAATCCGCTGGCGATAGCATGAAGGCGCAACCAGAGGAAGAGCCGCGCCTGCCCCCTCCTCGTCAATCTTCTTCAAAGCATGGGAAATCGCCCGCAAAGAAAGATTCCGCGAAGAAACGCGACTAACGCCATCACTTTGAAATATCCACAAATCAAACTTCATGATTCACCGCCTTTCGTCAAGTTCACCGGCAATGGAACGCCTGAAGGCCATAGCAAGCAACCTGCTTGTCGGTCGGTCTCTGCCCACTCCATCGCCCAGCGTGCGGCTTTCTTGTGTGGAAATCGTCTGCAAACGATCGTTAGCTCGCCATCGTCATCGACAATCCAAACGTCGGTGCGGATCCTTGACGGGGTGACTGACTCAGAAGGTCCACGCTCCGAATCAACGGGGCTGTCATTCGAGTCGGTAAAAGATAAACTAGACATGTTCAAACTCCTCAAAAGTTTGGGCCACTGCTCAGGACGTCCGAACGCGTCGCTGAGCTTTTTTCGTGGCTGGACATTAAAAAACCCGGCCTAGCCTCTCAAATTGTCACGCCTGAGATAGCTAAGTCGGGTTTGTAGGTTAGGTTTTCTTGCGTGACATTTTGATTGTATAGCCGGTAGCTGTTTTGGGCAATAGGCGTTGTAGCGTTTTTGGGCAATACTATTTTGCAGGTATCAACGCTCTCACCGAAACGCCCATTGCCTTAGCGATTGCAGGATAGGAATCAAGGGGTGCATCTCGCCCGCGTGACTCCCAGCCGTAGTATGTTCTTGTTGGGGTGTTGAATCCGTTATCCGTAATCGCTTCAGCCATTTGCTGACCACTCATCCCGGTCTTTTCGCGAAGCATACGAAGCCTGGCGGCAAACCTGCCTGAGTAGGTCGATTCATCGATTGGTTTTGCGGCGGGCGACATTGTGTTTCCTTACTGTGCGGGTGCGATTGCTCGAAAACGGCAATTGTATCGACTGCTTGCGGTTTTTGTTGCTGTTACGTTTGATATCTCATCAACCATCGAATCCATCGACCACTGCAACGAATGATGGGACTAATGGGAATCATGGGAATGATATCTCATCAACCATCGAATCCATCGACCACTGCAACGGCACCACCCGTAAACCATCGCCTGCAACCACGTTAAAACGTCGTTTGCGAGCACCTCGGTAAATGTGCGTCAATTGTGTCATGGTTTATCGAACCTCTCGCCTGGCCGGAGATTTCAAATACTTTTGGGTTTTCGGTTCAAGTCCTTGGCGGCCTATTTTTGCACGGCTTTTCATTGGGGTTTTTCGACTTCAAGGAAATTCAACTCAAAACAAGGCACAAACGAGCCTGGACTTCGAAAAACCCATATCAAGGATTCCTCATCTTTCGCCTTTGCGGGACTGGGGCCAAATCGAGCAACCGTTGAAGGTCTTCGTCTCGTTTTTCTGGATTGCGGTATCCAAATAACTCTGCGGCGGCTGCCGCGACTCCTAACGCTATATCTTTTGTTTGCTGGGTCGCGGCTGCCACTCGTTCTGCGGCGGCTTTATCGTCCTCTTTGCCTGGCGTGAGTAAGGCGAGACCAACGTCCTTTGCTGCTAAGCCATGTTCTATGACGTTTGCAGCAGTAGCAGCAGTGGAAGCAATTAGCGTAAGCGTATTGATGCCAGCTTCAAAAATCGGCGTGAACTTCAAACCTAGTGCGAGGATGTCAGTAAGCAGTTTTTGCGTCTGGTCATTGAAACGATTCTTGGCGTCTTCAAGCTGGCCTAACTTCGGCCCGATACGCTCGCTTCGATCTAATCGGTTCATCGCCGTATTGACTTCGCCACGTGCCTTAGCGGCTGATATTTCAGGGGAGAATTCCGTGAGGTCTTCAGTCGCGTTTCGAACGGCCATTGAGAAGGCCACGACTGCGGCTACCGATGCGACGATTGGCGCTGCGATCATAGCGACGGTTGCTCCGGCGGTTGCGGCTGTCGCTGCTACGGCTCCTCCTCCTCCACCGGCTGCGGCGGCTGCGGTCGCTGCGGTTGTTCCTCCAACTAAGGACGCAAACCCTTGACCGATCGACGAATTCGCTACACGTCGACCAGCGGATGCAACGCCTCGACCAATTCGAGTTTTACCAAGTCGCTTGGCTCCGGCTTTGGCCAGCGATCGCATTCGACGATAGCCGCGAAGAACTTGCTTGCCGGGTATCGATCGCTGAAGAGTCGACTTGACGAACGCCTTGCCGCGTCTTCCAGCCGATGCAACGCGAGAAACAAGCGGAGTGCTTTGATCCGGTGGCGGCGTTACTGGCTGCGGTGTTTGAACGCTTGGTACGGCGACCGCGCTGACCGCAGGAACGATTGCTTGCGGTGTTTGTGGTGCGACCGCGCTGACCGCAGGAACGATTGCTTGCGGTGTTTGTGGTGCGACCGCG
>JAWXCK010000005.1:0-113736 GCA_034408855.1 Pirellulaceae bacterium | reverse complement strand
GGCCCCCTCACCCCGACCCTCTCCCCCGGAGTACCGAGGGAGAGGGAGGAAGAACTATTGTCGTTGTTCGCAAGTGTCGCGATGGACGCAATCGCATCGATATCGAATTCGCCAAGACTTAGCAGCAACGCGCGCTGAATCGAAATATCGGTCTCTTTCTCGAAACGGTCGAAGATCCATTTCGCATCGACACCGAAGGGGCTGAAGTTATGAATTAGATAACTTCTCAATCTCGGATCGGGGGAATGTTTTAAGAGCGGCCATACTCTGTCGGACTGTCCCATTTTTAAAAGAGCCACGGCCGCTTTGGATTGCTCGATCGCCAGTTGTTCTTTTTCGGCGTCGGGAACGAGAGGACGATGGAAAAGTAAACTGGAGACAAGAGGTTTTAGACTGGCCGTATCTGAATCAACGGCAATTGCAACCGGCCGGTAACCAACTTCGATCCATTTTCGAAACTCTGCGCACGAGATATCCAACCGGAGTCCAGACGCTAGCTTACTTTCATACGTGCCATCGGCTCGCCAGACTGCGGCGTAGCGGGCTACTGGTTCGATCTGCTGAATGATTTCGATAAACCGGGGATCCCGATGAATGCTTTTTAATTCTGGCGATGTTTTAAGTTTTTGGACATCTCGATAACCGTCTTGGACAAACTGCTGCAACGTTTCGATCGTTCGTTCGGATAGTTTCTTGGACTGCTCGGGATACGTTGCTTCGAGATCCGTTACCGTACTTGCCGCACCCAGAAGCACGTTGAAAAGTTCAGCCTCATTTGCTTTGAATTCTAGAACGGCCGACTCGAACAACGTGAGCGCGTTATCCGCGTCGCCTAATAATGCAGCGATTTGCATTTGCACATAGGCTCTCATCCCTCTGACCTTATTATCCTCGATGTACTTATCTAACGAAGACTGAGCCTCGTCTTGTCTGGCAAGCCGGTATTGAGTCAGGATGCGAAACCGTGAATCTGACGCGGCAGTTGGCTTCTTGCCGATCAGAAACTTGAAGTCTTCGAGAGAGGCTTCCCAATTCCCAAGCCTATAATTTGCCATTGCCCTTTTTCGTCGCTCCACCGGATCATCCTGCTTTTCGGTTGAGAGAAAATTCAAAGCCGCCAACTGTTGTCGAAACGGTTCGAGCGGATCTGCGAGTAGTGCTTCCGGAGCCACGGCCAGGTCCCATTGCGGTTGGTGAATCATTTCAAAGCCGGCATATGCCGCTATGAATTCAGATTCGGGGCCTTGATTTGACCAGATGCTGGAAAAATTTCGTAAACCGTTGGCGTCCGTTCGGACCTCGATTTCAGATGTGGGGCTTTGATTTGACCAGATGCTGGAATAGTTTCTTTGACCGTTGGCGTCCGTTCGGACCGTGATTGTGATTTGTGATCGGAAGCCTTGCATGATGAGATCGTCAGCGATCGATGCCAATTCTTGTTCGCTAACATCGACTACGGCGCGGCGTTGTTCTGGGTTAATGATAGGATCGGACCAGAGGGCGATGAAGCGAGGCTCGCTATCGCTTACGATCTTGTTGGAATTTCTATTTGCGTAGTTATCAGGTAGGTACGCAATATCGGCAAGCCACAAGGTAGGTCCTTGCCGTCGGAACAACCCGCTCAAAAACGCGGCGACGATCTCGCCGACACCTCCTGCGCGCAGCATCACGCCGAAGTCTTTGGTTGCAAGTGAATCCAAGGTTGGTAAATCGGATTTTAATCGATTGGTTTCGAGTCGCCATTGTCGGGTATCTCGCGTCCAAATAGCGGAGACCATTATCGTCGTTCGCTCCGCGAACGAAACGTAATGAGGTGAGAGCAATTCGCCGTGATTAAACTCCGTGTTCCCCTTTGCCCCGTCTTTATCGTGAGCGGGCTGCGGTGGCGTGATGAAAGTTTCCGAATGTGAGCCGATGGCGCTAGCCACGGGTTCGGAATATACTGCGATTTTCTCGAAATGCCGAACAGCGGAACCGGCGGCTAGCGCCATGCCGCTCACGATTTCATTAGGCGAAGATTGGGGGCTGAGGGGGCTGGATTGCTCGGCGACGCTGCCCCTCACCCCCAGCCCCTCTCCCCGAGTACAGGGCGAGGGGAGTGTGGTTTCTTGAATCGCGACTGTTTTACGGATGTCGACATTGTATGGTCGGACTCGGGTGGGTCGATAGCCGCTTGACCGTAGGGATTCGGCGAGTGTTAAAAAATCTTCTAATGGCATGTCCTGACAAAAGGCGAATCGATCGGCGATCAGACCGTGTGCCGCTTCGATTTGAGCGCGCTGGGAGGCCGTCGGAGCGGTCCATGATGGATCGAGAGGCTTGTCATGCCAATCGTGATCGAGACGACGATCGAGTACGGCATCGAGGTTTTGGATGGCTGCTTGTCGATGCTTTAGCAGCACCGGAAACAACACCTTATCGGACTTTGCATCGGCGGCAAGAATAAGATCGGTGAGTGCTTTTGGATCTTTCGCCGCATCGTCCTCTAAGAATGAAGTGGCCAACGAACGCGATAGTTCGCTTTGAGCAGAATCTTTGAAAATCGAAGACAGTTCGGGTAATAGTTTTTGTGCTACTGGACGAAACAATTCTTGATATTGCCCGGCATAAACCGGATTGACGGCAACCAGTTGTCCGACGACGAACTTTGTGAAAGTCGCGTTGTTCCAATTTGTATGTTCGGGTTCAAAGCCTGCTAATGCGACGGCGGCATGGAATCGTCGCGGAGCTGGTTCTTGCTCGTTCATGGCGGTTTGCCAATAGGCCGGTACGAGATCTGATTTATGAGATGCTAACAGTGATCGCACGGGTCCTAACTGAATGGGTGTGACGACGAGCAATCGTTCTCTGAGAAATGGAATCACATCCGAATCCGCAGTTTTGCCTTCTGACAGCAAAGCCAAGGCGGCATGCAATTTGGCATTCGAATCTTCGTCTGATACAGCAAAGGCCTGCTTCAATTGTGGAACGGACCAAGTTCGAAAGGCCTTTAGATCGGAGATGCTAGTACTGACCTGTGCTGTGTCGGCCTTCAAAAGCCCTTCGACTAAACGAGTCGCTTCGACTTGATTTCGCTGCCGTTCGGTTTGTTTCAAGATGCCGAATCCGGTTGCGATCAACAAACAGGTCATGGCGGCCGTTATCACCGAGCGCATGAAGTAAACTCGATTGGCTTTGGTCATCATCGTCCGTTGAGCGACGGTCCATCGCTTGGGAGCAGTTAACCGTTGGATGCTGAGCCATTCGAACACGGATGGCAAATAGCGATTCTCGGGCTTCGCATTCCACTGCGACGATCGCTCGGTGAGTTTTAATTCCGCTCGGCCGGCGCGAGTTTCGCGTTGTTTGCGTGTTAGCCAATCGCGTAACGATGGAACGAGATAGTCGTGGGTTAGCTGGAAGAAACGGAGTGTTGTAGAAAAAGATACATTCTCCCGATCCCCACCGTAGTCCGTAGGGATAAGGTTGGGTTGAGGGGGCGAACTTCCAAGCAACGCTGGCCCCTCACCCCCAACCCCTCTCCCCGGAGTACCGGGGCGAGGCGAGCCAGACGTCACAGGCTCCTGGCTTTCAATGCCCTCAGCATCCGTCGGCGTGATCAGTCGCAGTTCGCTATCGAGGATGCGTAACAAATCGGCGAATTCCGCGGGACGATTTTGATAACCAGACGCTTCCAATAAATCGACGTGCGATCGCATGTGACCTTTGATGTCCGTCCCTAATTCAGGCATTAACGCCTGTAATACTCCGCGAGCGGCGACGATGTGCAAACGATGTCGAGGGTTGGATTGCTTCGAGTCAAATATTTCTTGAAGGAAGCTTACACCGATCCCTTTCGTACCACCGATTTTCCGCAAGGTCTCCAAAGTCCATGGCTTGTTCTTGATCATTTCGGCAAATAACGACAATCGTACAGAAACGACTTTGCCTTCTTCGGCCAAGCCTTCGACGACTTCATGAATAAAGGACTTTTCGTCGGTCGAAAGGTCGCTGGTGCCTTCGGGGAGTCTTCCGAAAGCTTGTCCAAATCGTGTGAGCACTTTCGTCGCGTGCTTAATGTCAAAAAGATCGACGGTCTCGAAGTTCTCTCCTTGAATGATCGGTATGTCGATCGCATTCATAAACCGCGCGGCAGCCATGGCAAAATCATCGCGGACCATGATGATGGCTTGTAGATGGGAACCGTCGCATTGCATCAAAGCTTTGACGAGCTCGGCATCGGAATCCACTCGATGCGAATGTAGCCACTGTTCAAACTGGTCGATGATGATGACAACTTTTCGGTTCTGTGCGCGACGGAGTGACTGCATCGATTCTTGAAGCGATAGATTGGCGGATAAATTTGGACAGCTTTTTCGTAGAGCGTTCAGCAATCGCAATTCGGTTTGTTCGGCGGTCGCTTCAATGAAGACGGCGATCACTTTTCCGGATAAATGAGGCAGCAAACCTGCTTTGACTAAGGATGACTTGCCGCAGCCTGAGGGACCGTAGAGCAGGCCGACAGAAAATGTTTTATCGGAATCGGTTTCTTCGATAGCGATTTTCCAGAAGCGGATGCTGGCGGGTAGTCCGTCTCGATCGCGAGGCCCTGGCAACAACTCCAGAAAGAAATCGGCATCATTCGCATCAAAAGATCGCAAGCCTTTCGGGACAATCTTAATCGGCTGGCGGTCAGAGTTGGGAGTGTTCGTCGGAGTTTGGATCGGCGTTAAGACTTTTGTTTCGCTCGATAGTTGTCCGACCGTTTTGGAACGTACCTCAGGTGGCACTTCGGTCAAAAAGCATCGGAGATCTTCGGCTAAATCATTGGCGGTTGAATACCGCTACGAAGCCCGCTTCGACATGGCTTTTAGGCAAATGCGATCGAGTTCTTTCGGAATACTATCGTCGTACTGTCGAGGCGGACGCGGCTCGAAGCTCGAAATTTGTTCGAGAAGTTCCTGTTGTGAATCCGCTTTGAAGGGACGCCGACCGGTGAGCATTTCGTAGATGACGACGCCAAGGCTAAAGATGTCGCTGCGTCCGTCGACGCGATGCCCTTCACCGCGGGCTTGTTCGGGCGACATGTAAGCAGGTGTCCCGGCAAATCTCGCCCCTTTTCCGATATCCTGTTCTCGCAAAGCAAGCCCGAAGTCGACGACATAGGGATTGCCAGACTGATCGAGAAGAATATTCGCCGGTTTAACGTCGCGATGCACGAGTCCTTGTTTGTGTGCATGATGTAACGCTTCGGCAACGGTTACGATGAGCTGCACTGTTTCGTGGATTGAAAGTCGAGACTGCTTAAGTTTCGTTGCTAGGTCGGTACCGTCGATATACTTAGAGACGATAAAACAAGGAAAGCGGTCAGTACTTCCGACGTCGTATACTGGAACAATATGGGGATGGTCGATATTCGCGACCGTGCGGGCTTCGGTCAGGTAAGCGTCAACCTGCGAGGCTTTAACGACCAACTCCGCGTGGGGTACTTTGATCGCTACTAACCGTCGCAAATCGTCGTCGAAAGCAAGATAGACGAGACCGAATCCGCCATGCCCGACGATTTTCTCAACGCGATATCGTCCGATCGATTTCGGAAGTTCGTTGGCACTATTCTTTTCGTTCGGAGGTTCCTCTTTATCTTGAGGCGATAGGATCGTCACGAGGTCTTCTTTCGGAAAACCTTTGTCCTTAAAACGATTGAAAACATCGTTTATAGGGCCGACGTATTCGGGAAAGCGTTGGCAATAGTCGTTCTCAGTTTTGGCCTGCCCCGATTGATTCCGATACAAATGCTCGATCGTGAGGAGTTTGAAAAAGAGAGTCCGCCGCTGCGATTCCGCGACGCGCGTAAGCCAATTTTCAATAGCCTGAAATTCGCCTTTTCGGCAGAACGCTTCGAACTCGTCAAGAATACCGTTCATTTCTTGGCACCCCTTTCCAATCTGCGACGGCGACAAAACGTGACTAAACTACGTAATACGATCATACATGCCCAGCCTCGTTCGTGGAAACGGCGGTACTCGAACTCGATTATTTAGCTACGCTACGAGCGTTCCGAATTCGCTATAACATAGTCCCCGCCCCATCTCATTTCAACGACGATGGTGACCGCCCCAATTTGCGTTAAGAAAAAGGAACTATCCGATGAGTGCTGTGGCTGCTGAATTTCTTGGAACGATGATCTTGGTATTACTTGGAAATGGAGTGGTTGCCAACGTTGTCTTGGATAAAACAAAAGGAAATCAAGCGGGCTGGATCGTCATCGCTACCGGTTGGGCGATCGCCGTATTCGTCGGTGCTTTGTGCAGTGCAGAAGCGAGTGGAGCACACCTTAATCCTGCCGTCACGGTTGCGATGGCGATCGCCGGAAAAATGGAAAGCAACCTCATCGCCGGTTACATCCTCGCGCAGATGGCGGGTGCAATTGTCGGCGGTGGACTCGTCTACTGCTTTTACCGCAATCACTTCAACGTGACCGAAGATGCCGATGCCAAACTGGCGTGCTTTTGTACCGCGCCGAATATTCGAGGCTCATTGCAATCGCTTTTCTGCGAAGCCATCGGGACTTTTGTTCTGATACTCCCAATTTTACTTATTCAGAATCCGACGATCGCGAATATAACTGGAACCGATCCGAGCAAACCTGCCATGCTCGGCATGGGGACGCTTGGACTCTTACCGGTCGCGTTGATTGTATTTGGAATCGGCCTTTCACTCGGAGGAACCACCGGCTACGCCATTAACCCGGCGCGTGACCTCGGTCCGCGAATTGCCCATGCCTTGCTTCCGATTTCTGGTAAACGCGATAGCGATTGGTCCTATGCTTGGATTCCTGTCGCCGGTCCAATTCTAGGCGCGGTAGCAGCAGCACTGCTTTTTATAGCCATCGGTTCATGAACCGATCGTGAATCGGTTACTTACGAAGGCTGTCAAAATATTCTCGCGAATGGTCGCGTTGCTTTTTAGGGAGCGGGATGTTTTCCAGCGCTTCGGCGTCCTCGACCTCGGTCGACAAGATTGCTTGTTTCATCTCTTCGCGACTAACGCCTTTTCGATTTGCCCCGCCAGCTTTACCGCCATAAACCGTTTCACCTTGCTGCATATCGGTTTGGACTTGCGATTCGATATGCCGAGTCTCGGTTTCCTCTTCGGGCCGCTCGCCGGCTCCTGTCCCTTGGCCTCGCCCTGGTCCCCATTGAGGATTATTCCCATTTCCTCCTTCGCCTTGTCCATTTGCACATTTTTTGCATTCGTTGGCTCCGTCGATGAGTTTGTCGAGATCTTGAAGCTGTTTCGCCTCGGTTCCCATCTTTTCCATTTGATCTTTCATGTTTTGCAAAGCTTTCTTAGCAGCAGCCTGATCGCCTTTCTCGATCGCGTCTTTGGCGGCTTTCATCTGAGCCGCCATATTGGCCATCTCCGCCATGCTGTCATCTTGAGCTTGCTTTTCGGCTAGCTGGTTACGTAGCTCGGCGGCCTTTTGTAGATCACCGGCTTGTTCGGCTTCGCCGATTTGCTTCTTGATCGCGTCCTTGGCCTGTTCATGTTCCGCAGCCGCTTCTTCAAGAGCCGCCGCCATCTGATCCATCTGTTTGCCAAGCTGAGCTTTCTGCTCGGCAGACAATCGGCCCATTTCAAGATCGTCCATCATCTTTTGCAGTTCGTCGCTCGCCTCTTTGAACTCGCCATCCTTGATCGCGTCGGACATTTTCTCGGCTGGTCCTTTATCGAGCGATTTAAGATTGGCCAGATTCTTCTTCAAACTTTCCGCAGAGCCTAACTCGTCGCGACGCTTTTGCATTGCTTCTTTGAGTTGGTTGATGTCGGAAAGAATTTTTTTGGTGTCCTTCGTGTTGGACTTTTGCAAGTCTTCAACATTTTTTTGAAGCTGCTTGAAAAAATCGGACGCTTCGTCGAGTCCCTCTTCGTCGGCTTTCTCTTTCTGTTTGCGCACCAACTCCATCAGATCTTGCGTCGAATTCTTGATCTGCGTAATCGACTCGGGGCTTGGTCCTACGACTATTTCTTCAACGGACTTCGCATTCGGAATGAGAAATGTTGCCGATAACAACAAGACGGGCACGAGTCCCCAAAGGAGTTGCTTGTCGAGCTGTACGGGAAAGGCATCGCGAGTATCGATTCGACTGGCGATTCGCTGGGCATCTTCGAGCAAAGCTTGACCGGCGGCGGAATGCTTGGTGTTTTCGTCAAGCTGTAATGTGCTGCTCAGCCGCTCACGCAATTTGAGTCGAAGATCGACCTCCGTGGCAACCTGGACGGTCGATGGCCATCGCAGGATCGTAAAGGCGATTGACCATAGTATTCCAATACCGAGTGCGATCGCCAGACACATTGTTACCCACCGATTCGCATCGACCGGCAATGCCCAAAGTTTGGGGATTACCAGCGGAACTAAGGCGATCGAGAAGACAACGATCCATGCCTGAGTGAGCGATTGAATAAAGATGGAGGCGACCATCCTTCGTCGAGCAACCGCGATTTGCTTCAAGATTTCATGCATATTTTGAGTACCTCGTTGATTACATCATAGTGAAATCTAGTACTTTGTCCAATTCGCAAATTGGGGTATTCTTCTAGCTTGCCTAGGTTCTCTTAAACATTTTATCGAGTTGTTCTCGGCTAAAAAAGAGTGCCGTTGGGCGACCGTGAGGGCAATGATGCGTATCGGCAAAGAGATGTCGCTGCTCTAAAAGGGCAGTGATTTCATCGGATGAAAGTTTATCGCCGGCCTTAATGGCGGCTTTGCACGACATCATGTTCATCATCGAGTCGAGCAACACCCGAGCCTCGGGTTGCTTGCCGGCTTCCATAAGCGGTTCGAGTACTTGGCGAACCATTTCAGCCGGAGAAACGTTGGCTAGAATCGCCGGATAGGCGGTAACCAATATCGTATCGCCACCAAAGGGTTCGATTTCGATGCCGATTTGTTTCAGCGCTTCGCGAGCATCCAGAGCCGCACCCGCTTCAGCGGCCGTCAAGGTAATTGGCTCGGGAATCAACAAGCGTTGGCTCTCTATCGTTCGCGACAAAACGCGATCTCGAATCTGTTCGTATAAAATCCGTTCGTGAAGCGCATGCTGGTCGATGACGACCATTCCAGCATCGTCTTGAGTGACCAAGTATCGGTTGTGAATTTGAAATCCGAGGTGACTTGCTTGAAGTCCAGAGGCCTCGTCGCGACGATAGTCGAATGCGTCCGTCGCCGCTGAATTTGAACGATCGTCGGCTGGAGGCTCCGCTTGACTTTCGGTAGTCGCTTGTGTGTCTTGGTTTTCAAGCCAAGGTGCAGGAGAAGGCGATGTCGCATCGCCCGACTGGAAGCTGTTCGATTGAAAGGTATCGGCAAACGGACGGAATTCGGGCATGCGGCCTGTCGAGTCAAGTTGGACTGGGTGCCCTTGTCCGTGTCCCCAATGCATCAAAGATTCTTTCGGTTCGGCTCGTGCAGGCGGCGACATCGGGCTGCTCGGGTGAGCCGACCATGTCGAGCGGCCCGCCACGGGAAGGGCACCAAAGCTACCGATCGAGGTTGGCGCATTCCGCTGAAAATCATCGCTTTCGTTCTGAACTTTGGCTGTTAAATCTGTGCTCAGAAACTTGGATCGCAACGCTTGGAGTAGGCGACGGTAGATTTCACCGCCATCCAGGAATCGGACTTCGCTCTTTGTCGGATGAACATTGACGTCGACTTGATTGGCCGGGATTTCGAGATGCAGGAAGCAAATCGGAAAGCGACCGACCATCAAGAGTCCGCGATAGGCTTCGCTGAGGGCATGTTGAAGCGAACGGTCTCGAATGAAGCGACCATTCAAGAAAAGATATTGCATTCGATTGTTGCTTCGCGAAACCGACGGATCGACGGCAAAGCCATGCAATCGGACGCCGCCTTCGCGGCTGTCGATTCGAATGAGTTGGTCCGATACTTCGCTTCCAAAAAAGGTTTCGATCCTTTCGGACCAATTTTCGGTAGCTGGAAGGTCATGCAACGTTCGATTGTTGCTGATCAAGACCATGTGGACACGAGGATGAGCCAAAGCAATCCGCGTAAAGGCTTCGATCGTATGCCCCATTTCGGTTTGCGAGGACTTGAGGAATTTCAGTCGAACGGGCGTGTTGAAAAAAAGATGCCGGACTTCGATCGTAGTTCCAATCGGGGCTGCGCATTCCTTTGGGGATTCGAATTGACCTCCACGAACCGCTAGCTCTGCCCCGCCTTCCATTTCAGCCGTCCGCGAACGAAGGGTAAGGTGGGAAATTTCCGCGACCGATGCGAGAGCTTCACCGCGAAAGCCAAGCGTCTGAATATCAAAAAGATCGTCGGCATCGAAGAGCTTGCTGGTCGCGTGCGGAGCGATCGCCAACAACAACTGTTCCTTATCGATCCCGCAACCATCGTCGGAAATGCGCATCAATTCGGTGCCACCTCCTTCGACGGTCAATTCGATGCGACGGGCCCCAGCATCGATGCTGTTTTCCAGCATTTCCTTGACGACGCTCGCCGGTCGTTCGATTACTTCGCCAGCCGCAATCTTATTAATGAGGCTCGTTGGTAATGTTTGAATGGTAGGCATGAAAGGCTTTTCAAATCGGGTCGAAATCTAAGTCGTGTCTAAGTCGCGGTGGCTCTGCGTTCGGCTGTCCCCTCAAGTCTCATCTTGTTTATACTTGTCGAGTTTTCGATAGAGTGTTCGGGCGCCTATATCGAGAATTTTAGCAGCTTCATCGCGATTGCCAGCCGTCATTTTCAGCGTTTCTGTGATCGCCCATCGCTCGATGTTTTCCATCGACTTTCCAATGAGCTCCGGCATTTGGTTGTTCGACAAATCAACATCGAGCGAAGCTTGGGCGTCGGGATGTTCGGACATATCGAGCAACGTATTGTTGGTGGTTTCACCGCCGAGTACCGACGGCGAATCGAGCAGCTCGGGCGGAAGATCATCGAGATCCAATCGACCATCGGTGTCGAGGACGACCATCGTTTCGACAAAGTTACGCAATTGGCGAATATTGCCGGGCCAATCGTAGGAATAAAATTTGCGAGTGACGGTTGGCGCAAAATTCGAAGGCGGTCGATTGTGACGTCGAATGAATACTTTGCGAAAGTGGTCCATCAGTGGGACGATATCGTCGCGACGTTCACGTAGGCTTGGTAAATGGATCGTGATGACCTTCAAGCGGAAGTAGAGATCGTTTCGAAACAGCCCGTCGCGAATCATATCTTCCAGCGGTCGATTGGTCGCTGAAATCAATCGAACGTTGACTTTGATCGACTTGTTGTCGCCAACGCGTGTGATCGAATGCTCTTCGAGAACGCGCAAGAGCTTGATCTGTGTGCTCATCGGCATGTCGCCGACTTCATCCAGAAAAAGCGTCCCACCGTCAGCATACTGAAATGCACCTTCGCGATCGGTTACGGCATCGGTATACGCGCCGCGGACGTGACCAAAAAGTTCGCTCTCGACGAGATTTTCGGACACCGCTCGCGTATTGATTGCAACCAGTCGCTTGTTCTTGCGTGGACTATTCTGATGAATCGCTTTGGCAACCATTTCTTTGCCAGTCCCACTCTCGCCGGTGATCAAAACGGTGGCGTCGGTCGGAGCGACACGCTTCAATCGATCGATCAAGTGCTGCATGTTCTGGCTGGAATAGATCAGTCCTTCAAAGCCAAATTTTTCGTCGAGTCGGCGACGGAGTTCGACGTTGGTCTGGCGAAGCGCGACGGCTTGGGAGGCTTTTTCGGTGATTGTGCGAAGTTGGCTCGGAGTAATCGGCTTTTCCAGAAAATTGAAAGCGCCTTGCCGCATGGCTTCGACCGCCTTCATGACCGTTGCGTGACCGGTCACCATGATGACTTCGCAGTCGGGCAAGAGCTGCTTGGCGAGTCCGAGCATTTGCATTCCATCGAAATCGTTCATGACCATGTCGGTAATCACGATATCGTAGGTGTTCTGTTCGAGCGATTTTTTCCCTTCCGGACCGCTGGTAGCCACGGTACACCGATAGCCCACCCGTTCGAGACTTTCCGTCATCGCTCGGGCATGGGCGGGGTCATTATCGACGATCAGTACGGAAAACGTGGCTGCCGTGACGATTTCGTCGTTATTCGAATTGGAATTATTTGCCGCAATATTCATCAAGTTGCAAGGGAGTTGAAAAGGAACCTCGAAGACACTCAATTTTCAGTCTATAGTATCTCCTTTTAATGGTGGTTCAGTTAGCCCTGTCGTGAATTTAGGTCATTATGGAAATTTTCTGCCGCGGTGTTCGAGGAGCGACCACCGTCGAAAGCAACAACCGAGAGTCGATCCTCCAAGCGACTCGGCAGTTGCTCGCTTTGATGATTCGTCGCAATGAAATCGATTCGAAAGATGTTGGAAGTGCGATATTCACAATTACCAATGACCTGAACGCCGAATTCCCCGCCCTAGCGGCCCGACAGTTCGGATGGCTGGAGGTCCCGCTGTTGTGCGGTTACGAAGTCGGCGTTCCAGGCTCACTCGGAAAATGCATTCGAATTTTGCTTCATTGGAACACCCCAAAAAAGCAAAACGAGATTCACCACGTCTATATTCGCGACGCGGTTTGCCTTCGCCCCGACCTGTCCAATCTTCCACCAGTCGATTGGGAAGAATTGGAACGCTGGATTCAAGAACAAGCCAACGTGAAATAGCCGTTCCGAAAGGCGCCCTTGCTTGACTAGTTTTCCCATGATGCCCCCCCATTCAAAACTTCCGAAACCGGTCTGGATTCTCAGTTGGGTATCGTTCTTCGCCGACGTGTCGAGCGAAATGGTCTATCCGCTTTTGCCTCTGTTTCTCGTCGGCATCGTAGGTGCCTCCAAGATGCAACTCGGAGCCATGGAGGGTGCCGCTGTTTTGTTGGTTGCCTTGCTCTCGGCGTTTGCCGGGATTCGCAGCGACCTTATGAAGTCGCGGGGCAGACGGACGATTTGGATTCGTTGGGGCTATGGCTTACCAGTACTCGGCAAAGCGATCATCGCCGCTGCAACGGCTTTTCCAATGGTGATCGGTGGCCGGATGCTCGATCGATTTGGCAAGGGAATACGCGGCGCCCCACGCGACGCTTTGATATCCGACGCCGTAACCGAAGATCAACGCGGACGGGCATTCGGATTGCATCGAGCCTTCGATACCGCCGGAGCGCTCCTGGGCGTGTTGATTTCCGCGATGGTGCTTTGGTGGTTAACAGGTACTCCACAGCCATCGGCATCGCCTGAGCTTCTAGCGCAAGTTGAAACACCGGCCTGGGTCTACCGAGTCATCTTCGGCGTCGCGGCATTTCTTGGCCTCGCATCGCTCGTCTTAACTTTCTTTGTGCGAGAACCTGAGGAACCTGCGGAACCTGAGGAACCTGAGGAACCGGCGGCTAGCGCCGTGCCGCTCACATCGACCGCAACAGCCGTGGCGAGTTGGCTGGGGCTACCTAAACCGTATTGGCTTGTCTTGTTGCTTCTCGTGGTGTTTTCACTCGCCAATAGCAGCGACACGTTTTTGCTTCTTCGCGTTCTCGATCTTGGCTATTCGCCCATCGCGGTTGTATTGGCGTATGCTGTTTACAACGTTGCCTACTCTGTCTTGTCGTATCCTTTAGGTGCCTTGAGCGACAGGATAGGTCGATGGCGGATCATCGCATCAGGGTGGTTGATTTACGCCCTCGTCTACGCTTGCTTTGCTTGGTTACCGGTTCAACATGCTTGGGCAGCATGGCCGTTGATGGCCTTCTATGGCGTCTATATGGCACTGACCGATGGCATTGGCAAAGCATTGATCGCTGACCATGCACCACGAAATCGGCGTGGGACTGCGATGGGACTTTATTATGCCGCGACCGGTGTAACCATGCTTGCGGCGAGCTTGCTGGCCGGAGTCGCATGGGACTATTCTGGGCCTACATTGTCGCTGATGATCGGAGCCAGCTTCGCCTTGGCCGCATTGCTCACGCTTTACATTTTTCGCAGCGCTGTCGATCGAATTCAAACAAGCGAAATAGTTTGATTGCGGTCGTCCAGCGAATACGATGATAGAACAGGTGACGAGTTTGTTTGCGAAAACTAAACTTTTCGAAGCTTCGAAATACGTCCGGTGGAAACCCATTCAGCGACAAAGATATTTCCTTGACTATCGAAACAGGCATCGTGAGGATGAACGAACTTGCCATCCTGCCACTGAGTTTCGTCGCCACGAATGGCTTTCTTCTTGTCAGCGGATATTCTCGCGACGTCTTCTCCGAAATGCGCCACAACTTGATTGTCCTTTCCGAGGAGCGTAACGCGGGCAACCAATTCTGGAACCAGAATCAGTTCACCTTGCGAGTCGACGTTGGCCGGTAATCCAAAACCGGTTAAGGTATCGAGATAGACGCCGTTCAAATCGAAGATTTGCAGAATATGGTGAGCTCGATCGGCAACGATGATCTTTTGGTTTTTCGGATCACGCTTATCGATCCAGAGACCATGCGGCGTATTAAACGTTCCTTGGCCAGCACCAGCCCCACCGAAGCAACTCAACCATCGAGCATCTTTATCGTAGCGATGGATTTTCCAGGCACCGTACCCGTCGGCAAGCAGAAATCCACCGTCATCTAGAAAGGCAAAATTGGTCGGCTGAAATCGATCGCGGGCAAAGACATTCTTCGGCTCTTTCAGTTCGTCAGGATGGTAGACTCGGCTCTCGATTGGCACCCGCCTTTCCCAAACGATATCGCCTTTGAGCGTGAGCTTGGCAAACATTTTGACGTCTTGATAACCGGTGACGTAAAGAAATTCTTCGCCGTTCTCGAGCCGCACTTCTAAGCCATGCCCGCCGCCCTGAAACTGCTGCGCAAAAGAACGGATATACTTTCCGGCGGCATCAAATACAAAGATCGATGGGTGCTCTTTGAGTTCCTTGTTTCCTTCGTGGATGACATATAAATTATCTTCGCGGTCGACCGCCACGTTATGGGTTATCTGCCAATGAAACGGAGCTGGTAGTGAGACACATTGATGGATCAATTCAAAGGTATACTCCCCCTGGCCCACGATGGTCTTACTCGAGGTTTTGCTCTGAGCATGCACGAAGGGCGTGCACGTCCAAAGTATCGAAGCGGTTGCGGTTGCCTTCAAGATCGATCGACGACTCGGCTTCGTGGTCGCGGAGTTAGTTAAGCTTTGGGACGGTTCAACGGAGGATGGCGAAAACATGGGATGGAATCTCCGTGTAGGCGCAGAATGTATTTGCGGAACAAAACCGTAATGTAATCAATTTGAATTGAATGTGTCGCGAAGATGACAAATCGGGCTGTTCGCAATCCCGCGTTTCTTCCCTAATCCTCCCAATCCGAACGTTGCGTACGCTTTGTTAATCCAACATGGCTAGCAAAATTAGGCGAAAACCATACCGAAATGGAATTGCTCCCGCTTAAATCGTCTCCCAAAGCCCGATTGGCACGAGAAGTGTAGATATAGAAACTTGCACGCGTAAAACCTAGAATTGACTCGATGATCGAGCATCCCGCGTGTCGGTCGATCGAGGTGAATTTTGTCTCAGCAAAAGGAGCGGAGAACATGTTCCGTAAATTAAGTTTCGTCGCAATCGCATCCATGGCATCGTGGATGGCACAAGGAAATTTGGCCCAGGCAGACCATTATAGTCATGGTCACAATCACTGTTCGAGCTATCGTCCGCAAGTCGCCTACTATGGCGTGCCGAATTACAACGCTTACCGCTATCCAACCTATAGTGGCAACGTCGGCTATCCGCTTTATTCGGGTGGCTATTCGGGTCTATCGTACTATGGATCCGGCTACGGTCCTGGGTATGGATCGAGTTTTAACGCCCCGTTTGGTGGATACGGAATGGGAGGCTTTCCTCGAAACGGATCTTACGGCGGCGGCGGCGGATTCTCGTTGAACATCGGTCGTTAGTTCGACAAGGCTCGTGACTTGCCTTTGTCGTTAGTCACTTGCCTTTGCCATCCAAGGGCGGTCTACTCTAGACCGTCCTTTTTTTCGTCTTGAGTCGCTTGGTCGCACGTCACGCATTGCCTTTCTCCGTTCTCCCCATCACAGTCACTCTCATTCCCATTTTCGGCTGCTATGACAACCAAGCCCATCAGGATCGGAATCGTAACGGTCTCGGATCGAGCCAGTCGCGGTGAATACGAAGATCGAGGCGGGCCAGCGATTCTCGCTTACTTTTCGGAAGTTCTCGATTGCGATTGGAAGCCGATTGCGAGAGTTGTTCCGGATGAAAGAGAACTTATCGAGAAGACACTCATCGAGTTGTGTGATCGTGAAGCATGTTGCTTGGTTGTAACAACCGGTGGAACAGGACCAGCCAATCGCGATATTACTCCCGAAGCAACCGAGGCCGTCTGCGACAAAATCATGCCTGGCTTCGGCGAATCGATGCGAGCGGCATCGCTTACCAAAGTCCCGACAGCAATTCTATCCAGACAAACCGCCGGCATTCGCGGTCAAAGTTTGATCATCAATCTACCGGGACAACCGAAAGCCATTTCAGAATGCCTGGACGCCGTCATGCCCGCGGTGCCCTACTGCATCGATCTGTTAGAAGGCCCTTTCATAGAAACACACCCCGAGAAAATCATAACTTTCCGACCTAAGAGTTCAGCGCAAAGCAAGTGACGCAAGCTGGAAGCTTACGCCACTCAATCCAACCCGTTGTTCTGTAAGCCGACCGGTTCGCGTTGACGATAGAATCAAGTCGAGATAAACTAGGCGAACTAAAATTGATGGTGGTTGTAGCTCAGTTGGTTAGAGCATCGGATTGTGATTCCGAATGTCGCGGGTTCGAGTCCCGTCATCCACCCTCGTAAAAACCCTGGTTTTCCCAATGATTTCCAGGGTTTTTTCGTCTTTTGACCCGATTTCAGAAAACTGGATAACGGCTGGTTTCTTGCCAGTAAATGACACGTTATGACTCGTTTGGACGGTAGCAGGTGCAACAGTTGGTGCAACAGTTGTCAAAATTTAAGTCAAAAAAAAGCGATGTATGGCGGATCGTCTTTACGTCCCATCAACTACGAACCGTCGGAAATGGATTCGCCACCGGATTGAGAACCGAGCGATCCCCAAATGCCGTGCGGACTATCGGCGGACCAGTCGATGGTGTACTGCAGTGGCCCGTTGACTCGATAAGCTCCCGGCGAGAGTGCATCTGCCGGACCTGAGTCGATACTGTTGCTGACAAATCGTATTGCGTTGTCGAGCATCAGCACATGAGCTCCGCCGATGTGATAACTCCCGGCTGACTGTATTCCTGGACCATCGTGTGTTCCGATAATACACGACGGACTATTGGGCGGTAGGACCGTATTGAAGGCGTTCGAATCATTTAAACCATCGCCCCAATGGAGCCCGCGTTTTGCGATCGGCGATTGACTAGGACGATAACGACCTTGATGGGCAGTTGCGATACAATCCGACGGCAGGACACCGCGACCAGGCGCGGTTTCGGATAGACTCGTCGCTTGATAGCCGCGAATCGTCGCGCCAGTGGTTCTTGTCCCAGCAATCACCCCCGACGCGGTGGTGGCTTCTCCGAACGCAATTGTATTGGAAGTGCCGTCGGTACACGCTGTCATCAGGCGACCGACGAACTGCTGAAAAACGCCGCGCGTTGTTTCGCTGATCGCTTCCCATGGCGCAAGTTCCGGTCCGCGCTGTGAATCACCGTAACAAAACATGTAGTTCGATCGCCCCATCGAATTGCTGTTGCCGGGCATCATTCGGCCCGGGTCGGAAGGACAACGCAGGACAGAGATTTGCGTTCGCCAAGGCGTGTAGTCACCACCTTGCCACCAAGGCTCGCCGTCGGCTGAAAACGTTAGAAAGGGAGCCCGATTCGATTGAAAACCTTGCTTGTATTGCAGATACAGACCGGTCATCTCCATATACGGAGCCAGTTCAACCATGCCGCTGACTCGGCTACCAATCCAGATACCATTGCGATTGGTTTGAGGACCCTCTCGCATCGGTACAAGGAAGCGTTGCGTCGATTCGTAACCAGCCAGGGCTATGCCAAGCTGACGGAGGTTACTCGAACAGTGCATCCTTCTCGCCGCTTCGCGGGCTTGTTGGATTGCTGGTAGCAACAAACCAGCAAGTACCCCGATAATCACAATGACTACCAGCAATTCAACTAGCGTAAAGGCCTGTCGCGATGGGCGGAATCCAACCATTTATTTCTCCGGTTACTTCAATCATGATCGTAACCGAAAAAGCCGCAGATTCGCAATCATTTTTTCGAGAAAAAGCTATTCCTGGGTCGATTCCTCAACCGTCGTCAAATTGCTAGTGTCGATCGCCATATCCTTGAGAACGCTTTCGAACCATCGACTGGCGCTGAGCGACGTTTGCTGCATTGCGAGCGACCGGACACCGCCGCTCAGTGGAGCTTTTTCAAATTCCGCACGAAGCTGTTCATCGCTCGGAGTTCGCTCCAATACGCGAATCACAAAGCATTTCTGTTGCGAGTCGTCCATTGCAATCGCAGACTTTCCAAGCGGCGTTGTGAATGCCTTTTCCATAAAAACCTGCCCTGCCTGATCGATCCCTTCGATCATCGACAACTGAATTCCGTCATTGGCCGACAGTATCGGTCGCAACCAAGTAAAGGTTGGCGGCCTTGTGACAAACTCTCGTAAATTCGCATCAAGGATTCGGGCCCACGGATCGGCGTCGGTCGAGGTGTTGATCGAGCCAGCCAACTCTTCGGCCGCTTTCGTTGCAAGCTTTCGAGCTTCGGCTAGATTCCAAGCAGCAGCGACTTCGTCACGCACTTCGTCAAATGCTGGGATCCGAGTACCGGCTTCTTCGATTTTCCAGAATACAAATTCTGACTGATTGATTTGAAATGACGAGGAGGCTTGAAACAATTTCAGTCGATTGCTGATGGCGAATTCTGCAAAACTTGCAAATCCGAACTGCCCACTACCCGTTCGAACGAAACTTCGTCCGATCGACAGCGACTGGGCGGTGAACGGATCGACCATCCCAGTCTTGCCATAGCTCAAACCATATTTATCGGCGAGTTCCGGCAGCGAAAGCGGCGGCGGTTCGATCGTGTCGGGATTCTTTGGGTCGCCCGATTTGAAGAGCTGCAACTGATTGTTGTAGGCTTCCATCGCTTCTCGGACGGCCGAAGTCGCAGCTTGCATTTTTTGATGTGCCGGTTCCGAAGAAAGTTCGCGACGAATCTCCTCACGCACTTCATCAAAACTCTTTACCCGCATCGGCTTTTCGGCTTCCTTTGGTTCGGCACCTACTTCGATCGGCGATGTAGTGGTCGCAACTGGGATGTTTTCCGTCTCGGCTTGTGTAGCCACTTCGGCTTTCGGTGCCGCTTCGTTCTTGACGGTTACTTCAGCGGGCGGTTCTGGCTTGGCATCGGCATCGGCTGCAGCTTTTTCGGCCGGCTCGTCCTGAAATGCAATCAGTCGCACCGCCGCATTCGTTTTGGATCCGTTGAACGATGCATCGGAAGGAGCTGGTTCTTTGGTAGCCTCGGGCTCGGTCGTTGCGGGTGGGTCGACCGGCTTTACTTCAGCGTCTTTGGCCGATTCGTCGGCTTTTGATTCGTCGGTTGTTGGTTTGTCGGTTGTCGGTTTGTCGGGTTCAGTCGGTTTGAACTCTTCGACCGGTACTTTGAATCCACCCTCGGCGACTCGCTTGTCATAGGTCTCCTTCAGAAGATCGTCGGAGATTTTCGCTTCTTCTTCCTTGAGAAAGACGGCGAGGTCGGCAAGAACAAACTCGAGGTTGGCTCGGTAGGGACGGCGGAAGCCGGGCTCGGGGCTATTGGGTGGAACGATCCGATCCTTGCCTTCGTTGTAGAGTGTTCGCAGTTCTTGCTCGGACGGTTTGGCTGTTACTTTTGCTAAGTATTGATCGACGAAAACAGGGTAAGCCTCGATCTTGGCTCGCTGTTGGAACTTCTGAAAGTTCAACCAATTCTTGCTAGGCGTTACGATCGATTGATTGGTGAAGGCAAGTGCCGAATAGCCCAACTGAACCATAATCTGCTTGGCGATTTCGTCGCGAAGATAGTTATACATATCGAACTTGTTCAACGATTCGCCACCGTTCTCGCGAATGATTTCAGCAAACCTCTTTTGCGGAATACGTTTGTCCGAAAAATTAAGGATGAATTGATCGACGGTTTTGTCATCGACAATCACACCCCGCTGTTTAGCCGCTTCGGCCAGCAATCGGACTTGCAATATGGACTGTGCGTCGCCAGGTCGTTCGAGCCCAATTTCCATTCCGCCTTGGCCAAACGAGAAGCCAGGGACGTTGGGAGTTCCGCCCGCTTGCAAAACCTCGGTCGCCATCTGAGCGAAGACGCGATAGGTTTGATTCTGAACGACTTGGAGCTTCTGCAGACCATCGGCGTCGATATGCCCACCTTTCCAGCTCACCATCGTCTGCGAATTTCGTCGGGTCTGTCCGCCGGGGCGAAGATTGTCATCTACGTTCGGGATAATAACAAACGCAACGATCGAAACGACGACGAGGGCCGCCATCCAGGCTCGTTGGTTTTTGCGAAAAAAGTCGAAGGGGCTAGACATCCTAGGATCATCCTCGATAGGAGTATTGCTTGAAAAAATCGTCGCGCGATTGTAAAGAGTCGAGGGCGAAACGCAACGGCAGCAGAATAACTACCGAACCTCGATCAACCCGAAACGGAATCGCTATCAATCACCATTGTTCCCCAATTTGCAGCTCGATGGATAGTCCAAAAGTGCCTGGAATCTGCTAGGTTTGCTCTGAAACTTCAAGAATTGTTCGTTTATTATCCGCCCAGATCGCCCCCTCCCCCTAGCGTTTTTCGGATGTGGGCGTTAATTTCCAAAAATGTTTTAGGTCCCTCGAGCCTATGAAAAAACAGTTTCAGAGACTGTTTTTAAGCGAAAAACGGTTGAGCACATGAGCGGCAGTTCCCAAAAATCCCTCGTTATTGTTGAATCGCCAGCCAAGGCCAAGACAATTGCTAAGTTCCTTGGAAGCAATTATCAGGTCGAAGCCTCGATTGGCCATATTCGCGATTTGCCCGAAGGGAAAAAGTCGATCCCAGCCGAGTTTAAGAGCGAGCCGTGGGCCTACTTGGGGGTAAATGTCGACGACGATTTCACCCCTGTTTACATCATTCCTTCGGAAAAGAAAAAGCAAGTTTCCCATCTGAAGGATGCCCTGAAAAAAGCCAAAGCCCTCTACCTGGCGACCGACGAGGATCGGGAAGGAGAGGCCATTTCGTGGCATCTTCATCAAGTCTTGAAACCCAAAGTCCCCGTTCATCGCCTCGTTTTCCACGAAATTACCCACGAAGCCATTCAGGAAGCCCTCGAAAATACTCGTCAAATCGACGAAGGGATGGTCAAAGCCCAAGAAACTCGGCGGATTCTCGATCGACTCTATGGATACGATGTTTCACAGTTGCTGTGGAAGAAAATTTCGTACGGTTTGTCGGCCGGTCGCGTACAAAGCGTCGCCGTCCGCTTGATCGTCCAACGAGAACGCGAACGGATGGCCTTTCATTCAGCCACCTACTTCGATCTCGATGCCGTGTTCGCTAAAAATGACCAAGTTACCTTCAAGGCAAGCTTGGTAGCCGTCGATGGCGATCGCATTCCATCAGGAAAAGATTTTGATTCGGCGACCGGGAAGCTCAAAGACGACAAATTCCGATGGCTCAACGCTGAACAAGCTGAGGCACTTCGAGCCAAACTACGAAATGCTCAATTTCGCGTCGCGAACGTCGAAATCAAGCCATTCGTCGAGCGTCCAAAACCACCCTTTACGACCAGCACGCTCCAGCAAGAGGCTAACCGAAAATTGGGTTTTACCGCCAAGCAAACGATGCGGACGGCCCAAAATCTGTATGAAAACGGTTACATCACTTATATGCGTACCGATTCGACGACCTTGGCCAAAGTAGCCATCGAAGCGGCCCGCCAATTAGTAAGTAGCCAATACGGAAAGAATTTTCTACATCCAACCGAACGGCAATATCAAACCAAGGTCAAGAATGCTCAGGAAGCTCACGAAGCCATTCGACCCGCAGGCCATCCGTTTCAGCTCCCCGAAGCGATTCGCAATCAGTTGAACCACGACGAGTTTCGACTCTTTGATTTGATTTGGAAACGAACCATCGCCTCGCAGATGGCCGACGCGAGAAAGAAAAGCGTCATCGTTACGATCGAAGGCGATGGAGCAACCTTTCAAGCTTCAGGCACATCGATCGAGTTCGAAGGTTTTTTAAGAGCCTATGTCGAGGGAAGCGACGACCCCGAAGCAGAGCTTGCTGGCCGCGAGCGCTTGCTCCCTTCGCTCGAAGTCAACGAAGCCCTCAAGGTCCGTTCGCTCGATGCGATCTCCCATACGACGCAACCGCCTGCGAGATTCACCGAAGCTTCACTGACTCAAGGTTTGGAAGAACGCGGCATTGGTCGTCCGAGTACCTATGCATCGATTATTGAAACCATTCAAAGCCGCGAGTATGTCTTTAAAAAAGGGAACGCGCTCGTACCGAGCTGGACGGCCTTTGCCGTCATTCGATTGTTAGAGCAGCATTTCGGAAACTTGGTCGACTATAAATTCACCGCCGAGATGGAAGATCATCTCGATGAGATCAGCCGGAATGAGCGCGAGAACTTGAAGTATCTACGCGGCTTCTACCACGGTGGTCCAGACGCCGATGATGACTTGCCCTCGGGACTTAAGCCACTTTTAGAAAGCAAGGTCGGCGAAATCGATGCTCGGCAAGCATGTTCCTATCCGATTGGTACGCCAACGACCGGCGATTTCCGCGAGCCGATTATTGTCCGAGTAGGTAAATTCGGTCCGTTCCTCGAACAAGGCAGTCGCAAGGCATCGATACCCGAAAGTATGGCTCCGGATGAGATCAATTTGGAATCGGCTATCGATCTGTTGGAAAAGCAAGCGGCGGGCGATAAGCCATTAGCGATCGATCCGACAACCGGTATGAATATCTTCGTGAAGGTCGGTCGGTATGGTCCCTACGTTCAGTTAGGAGACCCAGACTACGAAGACAAAAGAATTGCTTCGATTCCCAAAGGCGTTGAACCGCAAACCGTCGATTTGCCGATGGCTCTCAAATACCTTTCCGTACCGCGCGAACTGGGGCTTCATCCCGAAGACGGTCACAAGGTGTGGGCCAAGATCGGTCGCTTCGGTCCCTACATCCAAAAGGAAAAAGAATTTCGTTCCGTCCCCAAAACGTTAGACGTTTATGAAATCACTTTTGAAGAAGCGCTGCATCTACTCGCTCAACCAAAAACATTTCGCGGTCGAGGCCAAGCAAAACCGCCGCTCAAAACTTTCGACGAATCACCCGTCACTGGCAAACCGGTCACGCTTCTCGAAGGGAAGTATGGTCCCTACTTAGCCGACGGTGAAACCAATGCTTCGCTTCCCAAAGAGATGGCCCCCGAGTCGATCACCTTCGAACAAGCGTTGCAACTTTTAGCGGCCCGAGCATTGGAAGGTGGCGGTAAGAAAAAGAAAGCATCCAAGAAGAAAGCGGCTAGCACCAAGAAGAAGGCAGCTCCGAAGAAAAAAGCGGCGGCGACAAAGTCGAGCGATGACAAACCGACTGCGACCAAAAAGAAAGCTGCCAAGAAAACCCCGGTGAAAAAGGCTGCGACTAAAAAGGCGGCGGCTAAAGAAACAGAAACATCCGAGGAGTAAAGAACACTGATTATGTCTGTCGGCCTTGCATTTCGAGCGTTTTTCGCAACCCTTTTCAATCGACAAACGGCTCAACGAATCCGAGTGGCCTTATCGGATTCGTCTTCGAATCTGTCGGCCACTGAAGCAAAAACCTCCGCCGAACCAACTGGTCGTGTCGAAGTGAAATTGTCGAGTGGACGACGAAGCGATGCGCTGACGCTTATCAGCACGTTGCAGCGTGAAGCGCGCTTTCTTGATCTTGTACAGGAACCGTTGGAAGAGTACACCGATGCGCAAGTCGGTGCGGCTGCTCGCAATGTGCTTTGCGATACCGCCAAGACTTTGAAGCGACTCTTCGCCATCGAGAAACTCGTCTCGACTCCGGAAGGTGAGACGATTGAATTCCCTAAAGAACCCTCGGCAGCTCGCTGGCGATTCGTTGGCCCCGTACCATCTGGCTCGCGAGGAACGTTGATGCATGCTGGTTGGCAAGCCACGCAATGTAGTTTGCCGCAATGGACAGGACTGGAACAAGATTTCATGGTCTTCGCACCGGCGGAGATCGAGGCGTAAATACGTTTCTACGTACATTAGGACACTTGATTAATGCTCGACGATAAACTGCTTGCGGAACTCAAGCGTTTCGACCAGCTCCATTTAATAGCGTTCTGGGATAAGCTGAATCCAGCTCAACAAAAGAGCCTCAAAGCACAACTGCGATCGATCGATTTCACGCAGTTGAATCGCCTGAAAGAAGGTAACGACGAATCGCCCGATTGGGCTAGCTTGGCTGCTCGCGCTGAACCGCCGCCGGCCATTCGATCGACACATGCTCCTGGCTCGTTCCAACTGAACGACCTGCAAGCCAAAGCCAAGGCGATCGGTGAGAAGTCGCTCAGAGCTGGTAAGATTGCGATGATTCTTGTGGCTGGCGGGCAAGGGACAAGGCTCGGCTTCGATCTACCCAAAGGCATGTTTCGTATCGGCCCGCTCTCGAATCGTTCGCTCTTCGAATTCCACGTCGATCGCTTGCGAGCGGTGATGAAGGAGTATCACGTTTCAATCCCGCTTTACATTATGACAAGCCCCGCAACCGATGTTCGGACTCGTTTGTTCTTTAGCGAGAACGATAGCTTCGGCCTGGGTAGCGATCAGTTGCGGATTTTTTGCCAAGGAACCATGCCAGCGGTCGACATCAAAACAGGCAAGATCCTGCTCAGCAATCCTGGCGATATCGCGCTCAGTCCCGACGGTCATGGCGGATTGCTGCAAGCCATGTCGATCCATGGCTGCTTGGACGACGCGGCAGATCTCGGCATCGAGCATTTTTTCTACGGACAGGTCGACAACCCGCTCGTCGAGATATGCGATCCGATCTTGATTGGCCATCACATTCAAGCCAACTCAGAAATGACGACTCAGGTCGTACGCAAGCAAACGCCCGTCGATCGAGTCGGCAACGTCGTCAGTATCGATGGTCGTGTCCAGATTATCGAGTATAGCGACTTGCCTGAAAGCGCCGGCAAACAACTCAATCCAGACGGTTCCCTAAAACTCTGGGCGGGGAATATCGCTGTTCATCTATTCAAACATCGTTTCCTCGATCGTGTACAGCATAGCGTACAAGGACTACCGTTTCATCGAGCCCATAAATCAGTCGCGACGATCGATGAAAAAGGGGAAAGCGTTGAGCCGAAACAACCGAATGCGACGAAATTCGAGCGTTTCATTTTCGATCTGCTGCCGCTCGCGGAAAAAGCGTTGGTCGTCGAAGCCGATGCAGCCCGCGTGTTCGCACCTGTTAAGAACGCCGAAGGTGCCGCTAACGAAACGCCTTCATTGACCAAGCGAGCGATTTCCAATTTGCATCGAAGTTGGCTCGAAGCGGCCGGCGCGACATTGGAAACATCGACTGTAATTGAAATTCATCCCAATTGGGCCTTGAACGCGGAAGCCGTCGCTAAGAAAATCATACCGGGGCTTCATGTTGCTGCCGAAACCTATTTCAGATAGCCCCTCGCTATTGTTTTTCCAGAAAGTCGATTGAGATGCTTCATGCAGTAATTATGGCTGGCGGTTCTGGCACGCGATTTTGGCCAGCCAGCCGACAATCGAAACCGAAACAGTTGTTGAAGATGGGTGCTAGCCGCACCATGCTCCAATCCACCTTCGACCGAATGCAGGGACTCGTCTCAAGCGAACATGTTCTCGTCTTGACCAACGAGCAGCTTTCAGAAGCGGTCCTCGAACAATTGCCGTCGCTTCCCCAAGAGCACATTATCGGCGAGCCCTGCAAGCGCGATACGGCTCCGTGCATCGGTGTCGCTGCTTCCTTAGTTCATGCAGCCGACCCCGACGCCGTGATGGTCGTGATGCCATCGGATCACGTGATCGAACCGCGAGCCGAATTTCATCGATCGATCAAAGCTGGACTAAGTCTGATCCAACAGCGTCCCGAGTTGATCGTGACCTTTGGTATTCGACCGACCTATCCATCTGAATCGTTCGGATATATTCAACGCGGCGCACCCATCCCATCAACCGCCGGTTCGTCTACCTTCGTTGTCGAACGCTTTCGAGAAAAGCCAGACCGCGTAACCGCCGAGGAGTATCTCGCGGCTGGCAGTTTTTATTGGAATAGCGGAATCTTCATGTGGAAGGCCTCGACCATTTTGGCCGCACTTAAAAAGTTCGAACCCGAAATGCATGAGCATATTCAAAACATTGCCAAGGGAATCGGAACGCTGACGTTTCAAGATGTCTTCAAAGAACATTTCGAAAAGATTCAGAGCAAGTCGATCGATTTCGCGGTCATGGAGCGTTATCCAGAGATCGCCGTCATCGAAGCGCCATTTGCTTGGGACGATGTCGGGAGCTGGCAAGCGATCGCGCGCCTGATCAAACCAGATGGAAATGGAAACGCTGTCGAAGGCCCCTATATCCCAATCGATTCGTCGGGCATGATCGTTCGCACCGACGAAGAACACTTGGTGGTCACGATCGGAATGCACGATACGATCGTTGTCCATACTCCGGATGCAACGTTAGTCGCCCCTAAATCCGAAGAAGAACGAGTTCGAGAAGTTGTTAAGCAACTGACGGAACTTGGTCATCGACAGTATCTCTAAGTGCCGATCGAGAAATAGGTGTCCAGTAACATCCCCGCCGATCCGTGGCCCGATACCGGACGCTTAGCTGGCGTCGACTACGGTACCGTTCGTATCGGCATCGCGGTGTGCGATCCAAGCCGAACATGGACAGGACCGCTCGACACCTATACTCGACGGAACGAACGGTTGGATCGAGACTACTTCCAATCGCTTGCCGAACGAGAATCGATCGTCGGGTGGGTCTTGGGACTACCGATTCATTGCGATGGCAAGGAAAGCCAAAAGTCGAAGGAAGTCCAAGAGTTCGCCGTGTGGCTGACAAGCTACACCAATTTGCCTGTCCGATTCTTCGATGAACGCTTCACAAGCATCTTGGCTAACAAATTATTAGCCGAAGCCGAGCTGACCCGAAAGAAAAAGAAGCAGCGCATCGATCGTGTCGCCGCTCATTTGATCCTAGAAGCGTTCCTAGAATCCGAACGCCATTCGAATTCCCATGACCGCCCGATCGGACTGGATGAGCTTCCTAATTAATCGGTTTGTAACGGAAATAGCGTTAAAATGCGGGGGATTCGACGGTATTGAGCCTAGCCCCGTTCGAAACCATTTCGATTTTCGAAGTCGATAGGACTATACTGGCTAGCATGTTTTGACCGAAACGTCCGCTGAACCGAACGAGTCTCTCTCATGCTTTTCACACCCCGATCCGCTACTTCCTATCGGCTCTTTTTCATATCCTGCAAAGTAGCATTCGCGTCGGCTTCCCTCCTTATGATCGCCGCCGCATCACATGCCCAGCAACCGGCTGAAGAGGCCTCGAAGACCGCTCCTACGATGAAGCCACCCGTACATTACATTCCGCAGCCTGGCCAGCCTGTCGACATCCGTAACCTTCCCGATGAAATTCTGAATTGCAATGAATGTCGCCGTCGACTTGGCTTACCACCATTCGTAACGATTACCGTTGAAAAGATTGTAGTTCCGGTTCCACCGACCGAAGCGAAGCCGATTGTAAACGATGCAAATTCGAATATCGAAGATGTAAAACCGAACGAATCGACGAATCGTCCGATGGGTCAATCCGAAAACGAACAGCCCAATATGTCGAATGCGCACTCGCGAGCCAGTAGTTTGATGATGGTAGACGGAGTTTTAACGTCGCCCATGTCGCAAAAAATTGAGATTGAGATCCTCAAAAAACAACTCCAAGAACGCGATAGTCTCATCAAGTCTATTTCCTCAACCCAGTCGGATGTCGTCGGCAGAATCGATCAGTTGGTGCGCATGAACGAGGGGCTATCCAAGAAAGATGCCGATCGACAAATCGAATTCGACCGACTCCAAAAAATGACGGAGAAAGATTCGCACGAGCGAGACTTAGAGCTATCCAATCTGAGATCCGAGCTGGCCAATGCGAGAGCCGAGTCTCGCAACCAGCTATCGGTATTGTCCGACCAGCTAGCCGAAGCTCAACGCTCCAAAGCCGACGAGGTTTCGAAGCTAAGCAACGAGCTGATCGAATCGAAGAAAGCTCGCATCGACGCATTGGCAAGTCTTCGACAAGAGCTAGCCGCCGAAAAGAAAGCCGAATTGGACGATTCCAATCGAGCCATCGAAGAACAAAACAGATCCATCGAGACACTTCAAACAAGTCTGACTGAAATGCAATTGAATATTGAGAAAGCTGAAAAAGCGCATCATGAAGATGCCGAACGCATCGAAGCCATTCGAAAGGAACTTGCCGCTTCCAACGCCGATCGGGCTCGATTGCAAGAAGACCTTATTGCCCGTCCAACACCAGGCAAGTCGAAGCAGAAAAAAACCGTCGAGGCTACGATAATCGCAAAACCCAAAGCGGCTATTGCCAAACCATTCGATCCGAAACCGATGGAACCAACAGCGTCGATTCCCGCCGCCGTCTCCTTCGAACCGCCTGAATCTCGTCGAGCTTTCTAAGACAAACTTGCAGATAACAATGGGAATAAAAGACAATGGGAATGATGGGAAGAATGAGAGTAATGATGGATACTAAAAGCTTTGAACAGCGTTAATCACATCATTCCCATTCTTCCCATAAATCCCATCTGTATTCGAATAAATTCCAATCCATCTCGCCAAAGTTCACTATTTCGGCTTATTTCTATAATTGATCCGCGCCTTAGTCATTCGTTCGCGCAGGCCACCTTGTTCGATGAATTCCTTTTCTAGCGTCTTCAATTGCTGATCGATTAGATAGTTCGTCTGATGAATCAGGCAGATCACGATGTTCGCAATCACTTCGGCAGTGCGAGTATCGACGAAATCACGATACAGTTCATATGTCTGCGGTGTCTGTCTGCCCAACTCCCGAACAAATCTTGCTTCCCGCGAAACTTTGTCCCATTGTGGCATGTCTCGTACCCGAAGAAAATCACGATAGTCAGCCAACAGTTCTTCCAAGCTGGCACGACCGACATTGGTTAGTTTGATCTCCATTTCTTTTGACGCCGTACCCGCTTTACTTCCTTCCAGAATGTTCTGCTTGCACGATCGAGCCGACTGAATCATCTGATCGATCGTGCGATCACCTCGGGAAAAGTATTTGTTGGCAAAGCGAAACGTGATGTCGTAGACGACTTCGGCTTTTTGGAAGGATAGAAGGGTTTGGTAATCGCCGCGCGGTGGGATGATAGGGCGCGAATTCTGATGGGAGGAATGGGAATCATGAGAATTATGGTGGCCCTGATTTGACTTATCTAGCAGTCTGTCATTCTTCCCATTCATCTCATCACTCCCATCAAGATTCAAAACAACGCCTTGATTGTACCCAAAACTGCCCAACATCGCCCGAACGGCTAAGGCACCTCGATAATCTAATCGAAAAGAAAGTAGGACCGGCCGGAGTCGAACCGACAACCAAGGGATTATGAGTCCCGAGCCGACCAATGAAAAACCAGGGAATGATCGTACAGGGTTGCAAATAGGTCAGCAGTCAGAATCAACAGACCCGAAAAACATTGAGTTTTTCGACGCTCAATTGCGTCAGATCATCGACATCTACCAGCAAGCCGACGAAGCCCAACGGCAAGCGATCTTCGAAGCGATCGACGGTCTCCTCGGCGATGCCGACGCGAAATGATCTAACGCAACCTAAAAAACTTTCGATCGACCGGAGGGTGGTTGATTGCGTTCGATTAAAATCCTTGCCGTCAGTCTTGGACCAACATGTTTATGTCCACGAAAACGCCGCAGTGGATCCCAGCCGTACTGAGACCATGAATCCGCCCAGGGCTTTTCGAGTTCGGGCGTGTTCGACAACCCCTTGATCGGAATGCTTGGCGAATAGACTTTCACGTTTCCAAGACCGGCCCGCATCGGTAAGTCGGATCTTGCATCCAACGCTCAGCCGTCGCCTCATCTATCGGGCTCGTCATCGTCGCTGGATCTTCGTCCGGATCGTAGTCGACCCAGTCCTTGCGGGCGGATGACCATATCATCCATCCGGTCGTCTTTCCGCGTCGTTTAAGCAGACACCCGTCCCGGTCCATGTAGAATGTTACCTCAGTACCATCGATGTTTTTTGTCATAGCCATAGCCTTTTTTCCTCCAATAATATAGGCTCAAAACCGAGCCCGTTGTGTCGTTACTCCTGCGATATCTTCGCATAAGCTTCTCCGTAGAGAGTTCTATGTGCCGAAGCCGAAGCGTTAGGCAAGAAGCACGATCAGTTGGCTATCTTCGACTTGAAGAGCAAAAGTGTTATTCAAATTGGATTCCGAAAGGACCAGGAGAGAGAAGGGAGGATTAGATGGACAACAGCAAAAGCCAGGAACCAGCGGCGGAAAAACCCCGGCTGGTTCTGGTGAAGGTGGCGGGTCAGTCGGACCAGGACTTGCGGGAGGCGGCAAGACGACTCCTGAAGCAAATAAAGGGGAGTCAATCCGTGGGGACCAGCCCAGCAGCTCCACCGACGGAGCTGCCCAAGGAAAACGAGTAGGCTCTCCATAATGGCGTGAAATCTAAAAACATTCTTGCCGAAAGCTTTGTGTCGATCTCAATATTGTGGTTATCTGGGGGAGCATGAAATCGACGCCACAACTCGTGTACCGGGTATATCTGAGAAGGTGCAGCTAATCCGCGGGTTGCTTCCGGTATAAGAATTTTTGGAAGCTTGCGAAGATCGTGCCGATCACTTCTGGTCGGCCCAGGTCGGCGATGGCATCGGCGATGGCGTTGTTGTATTTCAGTTTCAAGAGCGGGCTGAGCTTCTCAGAATTGAGTTCACCTACACCTTCTTTGACGTACTGAGCCAACACGAATCCGAGAAACGCTTGCTGCTTGTTGTCGAAATGTGTGTTGATTTCGAGCTTTGCTCTGGCGGCTCGTTCTTCGCGGGTGAGCGGCGTCAGAGCGAACGCAACATGCGCCAACACGTCGAAGAGGTCGCTCTTTTCGGCGTCGATGATCCGTTGCATTTCGGCCATCTGTTCCCCGCCGAATCCCTTTTCGGCCAGCCCTTCCAGCAACTTGGCCCGTGTGTCGGGTGAACTCCACAGAGTTCGCAAGTCGGCTTCGTTGTGAAAGAACTCAGGGAACTTGCCGTAGAGGTTTTCCATGAACTGCGCCGCCGACATTGGAGTGCCGTCAGGATGCCAGAAACTCGTCGCCATCATGTGTTGGATGGTCCGTTCCTTGCCATCGGCGAGCTTGATCTTAGTGATGCGTTTGCGATTGCATTTGCACCGCAGCTTGCCGCATTCGGGGCACGGCTCCGGTGGGCACTCGCACGGCTGCTTGCCGCATTGCGAGCACGGTTCCGGAACGTAGACGCAGGGACTATGTCCGCAGTCGGCACACGGTTTCGGCGGCTCCTTAACACAGCCGCACGGATTCTGTCCACACTTCTCGCACGGATCATCAGGGAGCGGCTCGCCGTCCCATTCCGGGTCAGCGAAGTGGTGATGAGCCTTCACAAAGTCATAGATCGTGAAGTAGTCCTTGCCGTCGTAGAGTCGCGTGCCGCGTCCGACGATTTGCTTGAACTCGATGATGGAATTGATCGACCGCATCAAGACGATGTTCCGCACGTTGCGGGCATCGACTCCGGTCGAGAGCTTTTGCGAGGTCGTCAGAATCGTTGGGATGCTCTTCTCGTTATCCTGAAAGTCCCGCAGGTGTTGCTCGCCCAAGGCTCCATCATCGGCGGTGACACGAACACAGTAGTTCGGTTCCGTGCTCGTCTTCATCTGGTTGATGAGGTCGCGCACTGCGAGAGCGTGAAGTTGCGTGGCACAAAAGACGAGCGTCTTTTGCCGCTGGTCGATCATTTCCATGAACAGCTTCACTCGATACGCTTCGCGTTCCTTGATCTCGATGATCTTGTTGAAGTCCTTCTCTTCGTAGCGTTTTCCTTGCTCGACTTCCCCTTCGATCAGTTTGTCGTCAGTTGTGTAGACGTACTCGTCCAGTGTGGTCTGGATTTGCTTCACCTTGAACGGCGTCAGAAAACCGTCGTTGATGCCGTCCTTCAGCGAGTAGATGTAGACTGGCTCGCCAAAGTAGGCGTAGGTGTCGACGTTGTCCTTGCGTTTTGGAGTGGCGGTCAAACCGAGTTGCACGGCCGGGGAAAAATAGTCGAGAATCCCGCGCCAGGTGCTTTCGTCGTTCGCGCCGCCACGATGGCATTCGTCGATGACGATGAAGTCGAAGAAATCAGGAGGGTATTCGCCGAAGTAAAATCCTGGACTCTCGGCAGCAAGCAAACTTCCATATCCTGGACCGGCAATGTCGGCAGTCTTACTGCTCGTTCCACCCGATGCCATGAACGTCTGAAAGATCGTGAAGAACAGGCTGCCGTTCTTTGGAACTTTCCCTTTCTTCTTGATGTCACCCGGTTCGATGCGCACCATCGCGTCTTCAGGGAATGCCGAGAAAGAGTTGAAGGCTTGGTTGGCGAGGATGTTGCGGTCAGCCAGGAACAGAATGCGCGGACGGCGTGACGGTTCGCGGCTCAGGTTCCAGCGGCTTTGGAACAGTTTCCAGGCGAGTTGAAACGCGATGAACGTCTTTCCCGTCCCGGTCGCCAGCGTGAGAAGAATCCGCTGGTTCCCGGCGGCGATGGATTCCAGCACTCGCTCGATGGCGATGTCCTGATAGTAGCGGCTTTGGAAGTAGCCTCCCCGGTCTTCAAACGGGATAGCGGCGAAGCGGTCGCGCCATGCGTTGTGTTCGGCAAAGGAGACGTTCCAGAGTTCATCGGGAGTCGGATACCGGGGCAAATCTCCTTCAGTTCCCTCCTGCATGTCGATGCCATAGATGCCTTGTCCGTTGGTCGAGTAGGCGATGCGAATGGCAAGCTTCTCAGCGTAGTTCTTTGCTTGGCCGACCCCTTCGGTCAAAGCTTCGTCCCAGGCTTTCGCTTCGACGACGGCGAGTTTCGTGTTGCGATACTCCAACACGTAGTCGGCGGTGAGTGACTTACCGCGCCGGCCGAAACCTTCGAGTCGTCCTGGAGCAATCGAATACTCTCGCCGAACGCGGCTCCCTTCGACGACGCCCCAGCCAGCCTTCGCCAGCGCGGGGTCGATGTGTTCTGCGCGGGTTTCGGCTTCATTCATGCGTCACCACCGTTACCCATTTGCAGTTCGAGCGATTGCCGGACCAATCCAATAACGTATGGCAAATCTTCCACTTTACTTAAACCGACTTCCACATTGCCGTTTCCCCATCTTCCTTTCCCGGTGACATCCTTACAAAGTCCCTTGGGATCATTCACGTCAGCGAATGGCATATTTAGCGAGAGTCGCAATCGCGTGACCTGAGGAACAACATCAACGAAATTTGTTTCGGCTTTGTATGCCACATAAAGTTTTAGAAATTCTTCGGTCACACAGGGATCGAGGCCAAGCACGGCATTGCGAAATGCTTCGAAAACGGGACAAATTGTCGGTAAAAGCAGGTTCGGATGGTTTTCGATCGTGTATTCAGTTCCGGCCCGAGGTCTGCGGCGATATGTGTCGAGGACTTCACCCGTCATCGATGGAGAAGTCCATACCGAAACTGCTTCAGTTGCGAGTTTAATTGCGCGTACTTTGATCGCGTCTTCATTCCAAATTTCAATAGTACTAAAGCCCTGGTTGAGCTTGAGCGGACTTTGCCTGAGACCTTTTTCTGGAGCGGCTTTCATATCGCGTTTTTCAAGAAACGGACGATCGCTAAAGTCGGGGTTGTAGGCCGTGAGAGTCAGATTGCCAAGCGTATGTAACCACATTTTTTGGACCCCTTTCCAATCTTCACCGAGTGAGTCCCGCCAATCTGAGGATAGGTTTTCATTCTGTGGCATGATGTGTTCAATGGTGTATTCGTCTACTGGCACCCGTTCCTTGCGACCTTGGTTTTCAAGTCTGCGTAGCCAATAGCTGCGGCTTCGAAAGTGATAGAGATCGCGAGTCTGTATGTGGCGGTGAAACTCGTCGTCCGTCGGAAATCTCCGATACGACGGCAGCAACAAAAACTGAGCTTGGACGCTTTCAAGATACCGTTCTTTATCCACCGCCTTGGTAAAAGTAGCGAAGGTCTTGTTCATCGAGTTCGTAGGTATCGCGCAGATTGCTCGGCGGAATACGTAGGATTCAATCAGTCGGACACATGCCAGCAAATCGACCTTGGAGAGCTGACCATTCTTGTAATCGTGGTAAAGCTCCAGCAGAAACGGGTATGCAACGTCCACTTTGAGTTCACGAAGATCATGAAATGCGTCCTTCAACTCGGTATCGGGTTCTACACCCAGCCCCATGGCGCAGAAGTGACGAGAAAATCCACGAATATCCTTTACTAATGCTTCCACTCCCGACGTCGTAGCGACCAGCGGATTCGCATGGACTTTGAACTCTTCGTAGACTTCGTCCAAGCGAGGAATTTCGCCCGTTTTAACCGTCAGGTAGTGACGCATAAAGGAGTCGAAATGCGTGCCGTACGCTTCCTGACCGAATTCGACTTCCATGGGTCGCCAATAAAGTTCGTAGAGCTGCGTTTGTAGTTCTGATTCAAGCCCCATGAGAATGTAGTTACGAATGAGATCAGCTTGACTAAGTCGTTTGCCGGTCGAATTCATGCTCTCAAAGATAAGCTGAGGATTGTCTTCACCTCGCTTGAGTTTAATGTCGACCATCATGAGCTTTGCAAGACCCTTGCATACAGTCGCCAAATCGTTTCCGCGTTCCTTGAGAAGTCCTTCAAAGAGCTGAAAATTTTCCGTTATCCGAACCGAATTCGCGTTTGGTTGATCCCGGCAGTCAACGATAGCGGTTAGTGTTTCCTTGTCGGTTTGCGAAAGCAACAGTTTGAACTTGCGCTCTCCCTTTTCCAGCGGGTTTTGCAAGTAGTATCCACGTAAAAAGTTGGCAGAAAACCCATCTACCGGTTCATTCGCACCGAGAGACTTCGCCAGAGCGGCAATGAGAAGTGTCACCGAGGTCAAGCGTTGTTGACCATCGATAACCAAAAGCGGCTCCCAAGTCGTCACCGTAGAATCGGCCTTTTCGATGTAAACGATCGATCCGACGAAATGTACCGAAATTCGATCGTTAGCGCCGGTTCGAATAATATCGTCCCAGAGTTGAAGACATTCCTTCTCTGTCCATGAATACGTACGTTGATAAATTGGGATAACGAACTGCGGCGACTTCTTGAGGAAATCAAGTAGTTTGGCTTCAGTGGCTTTCATCGTGATTCTCGTTTCGGGCAGCGTTGAATAGTTCGTTGGGCGTCGATCATGATGCGGTCACCAGTCGGTCCAATTCGGCGACGACTCGATCGAGTTCGTCGATAAGTCGGGAATTATGGACCATTCGGAACGCAGCGATGAGGGATCGGTAATACCAAAGCGTTCCGTCCTTACCGCCGTTGAAGCGAGTCCAAAGAGCATCGCCCAAGTCACGGTAGTCCGATAGTATGGCGCGGGCGTTGTGCAGTTTGTCGGACGCGGATACCAGCACCACCGATGGCGAAACCGTTGCAACGTGGGCAATATAATCCTCTTTCCGTTTCTGCCACGGCGGCTTGGGGATTATCACCGCGTCGGTGCAACCTTGCACGATGTCGGCCACTGCATTGCCGAATCGCAATCGAATATCTTCAATGCGCCCATCTCCGCCAGCATCCTCACCGGCATCATGCAGCAGCGCGCCTATCGCTTCGTCCTCATTAGCCCCATACTCCAGCGCGATGCTCACGACGCCGAGTAGGTGCGCGATGTACGGGATCTCCGTCCCCTTGCGCTTCTGCCCGGCATGAATCAGCACTGCGTAGTGAAGGGCTTCGTCGAATCGAGATGACAGATTCATTTCAAAGTTCTCCGCTGAAGGCGCGGTGCAGCAGCGATTTCTTCAACTCGTCGAGCGCGGCGAGTTTGCACTGGTAGATGGATTCAAGGCCTTGGGTTTCTGCTTCAATCGTTTCAAATTGCACGGCGATTCGCGTCTGCTCGGCGACAGGTGGAACAGGTACAACAAGCACTGAAAGCGTCGTCTGATTCAGACTCTTGATGTTGGTGCCGATTCCGCTGTCGATCATCTTTCGTCGTGCAGTATTCGACTTCAAAAAGCGGCAGACGTATTTGGGCAACACGCCACTCCGACTGAACCGTGCTCTGATGGTGAAACCGGAATGCGTCACCTTGTCTACGATCGGTCCAACCAGAATAGAGCGGCCGATCAATTCCATGTTGCCATTCGAGCGGACGAAGAGAAGATCACCCTCTTTGAGCGTATCGGAATCAGGAAGTGTGCCTTCCGTGGTGACGGTGTCGAGCCCTTCCATCGGAGCCCAGAAGTGCTTCTGAAAATCCTTTACCCCGACGATCTTCACAGATTGCCCGCGACTCGACTTTGTGAAGTTGATGCCGTTTCTGAAAGTTGCCATCTCTCCCAGGGTCGTTTCCACCCAGCCGTCACCACGTTGGGTGAAGACGGCGTTGAGGTGGCTTTCAAACAGAGCACGGGCGTTTTGGAGGTTCTTTTCGGCGTTGGCTTTGGCGGTGGCGAGGCCCTCAAACGCTTCGTCGAGAATCCCCACAATCCGCCGCTGTTCGGATAGCGGAGGAACGGGAATCGTGAACGCCGTCAGCTTTTCCTTCGTGATGTGAACGAGGCCCACCGCGCCGCTTACCGCTTCTTCGATGGCGGCCGTGATTTGTTTCAATGCGAAATAGGCGTAGCGTGGTTCAACTTCAGCGCGAATTGAGATCTTGAAAATGTGCTGATTGAGGAGTCCGGGTTCTCGGTCCCAAATGTGCGGGCCAAACGAAGAACCGACAGTGCCGGACCATGAAAAAAGCAAGTCACCTCTTTCGACAAGGATGTCCAGACTGTATTCGCCGCTGAAGTGATTGAACAGCGCTTCGGGACTATTGAGATTCTGGATACGAATAATTGGCAAACCGGTCGCGGCCCATTCGTCCTTGCCGAATCCGCGTCCGTTCTTGAACGAGAAGAGTTCGCCGAGCTTTCTCTCTAATGCCTTTGTGGTCATAGCAGACCTCGGATGTTTTGCAGGACTTCGGCGCTCTCAGCATCCAGAGCCGCGATTTCGTCCATGATTTCTTCGGGGCTGCGATGGACCACGGCCTCGCCGCCGCTGGGGTTCTTTACCGAAAGGTCGAACGTCGTCGGGTCGATGTCCTTCGCGTCCACGGTCCACGACTTGTCCGAGTCGGCGAACTTCTTTTGCAACTCGATGAACTCGGCGAGGTCGTCGTCGTTGAGTGGATTGGTCTTGCCCATGTTGCGACCGGGGTCGAGTTGGTAGTACCAGACCTTACGGGTCGGCGCGCCTTTCTCGAAGAACAGCACGACGGTCTTCACGCCCGCTCCCTGGAACGTGCCGCCGGGGCAGTCGAGCACAGTGTGCAAGTTGCAGCTATCCAGCAGCAGCTTCCGCAGACTCACCGAGGCGTTGTCGGTGTTCGACAGGAACGTATTCTTGATGACTACTCCACCGCGCCCACCCGCCTTCAGAACCTTGATGAACCGTTGCAGAAAAAGGTAGGCGGTCTCGCCTGTGCGGATGGGGAAATTCTGCTGGACTTCTTTGCGTTCCTTGCCACCGAAAGGCGGATTGGCTAGCACCACGTCGCAGCGGTCCTTCTCCTGAATGTCCGCTAGGTTTTCCGTAAGGCTGTTGGCATGCACAATATTGGGTGCGTCAATGCCGTGAAGGATCATGTTCATGATCGCAATGACGTAGGCCAGCGATTTTTTCTCTTGTCCGTAAAAGCTCTTTTCCTGGAGCGTTTTCAGTTCCTTCGTCGTCAATCCTTTTTTGTTCTTCATGTAATCGAACGATTCACACAAGAAACCTGCCGATCCGCAAGCATCGTCGCGGACGCTTTCACCGATTTTCGGTTTGATCACTTGGATCATGGCGCGAATCAGCGGTCGAGGCGTGTAATACTCGCCGCCGTTGCGTCCAGCGTTGCCCATGTTCTTGATTTTGGCTTCGTACAAATGCGATAGCTCGTGCTTCTCGGTCTGCGAACGGAACCGCAGTTCGTCAATGTGGTCGATGATCTCCCGCAGGTTGTAGCCCGACTGAATCCGGTTCTTGATCTCGCCGAAAATCGCGCCGATCTTGTATTCGATCGTGTCGGGCCCGCTGGCCCTCTGCTTGAAGCCGTGCAGATACGGGAAGAGCTTTCCGTTGACGAAGGCCAAAAGGTCGTCGCCGGTCTGCGCCTGGTTGTGGTCGATCTTGCCGTCCTTTCCCTTGGCCGCGGCCCACGCTTCCCAACGGTACGGCTTGTCGAGGATGTAAGCGTACTTCTTCCCCTCGAGCGCCGCTTCGTCGGCCTTGTCCTGTTCCAACCCGTCGAGGTATTTCAGGAACAGCAGCCAAGACGTTTGCTCGGTGTAGTCGAGCTCGGTGGTGCAACCGGCCTCTTTCCAGAGCACGTCATCGATATTTTTGAAGGCTTGTTCAAACATGGATTGGAATTTTCTTTAACGGGTAGCAGTGAATGCGGAGCTACTCGAAAGTTCCTGCTCCAATACCAAGCTAGTGTAACGAAATCGTCGCAACGAGTGGCGAGGGGTCGCAAATCCGACAAGGGAAAAGCGATAAGGATCGCTACGTCTGCCAAGATCTTTACGAAAACAGAGCACCTATCGGCGCGACACGTGTCCTTACGACTGGACTATTTTTACAAAGCGAACGAACCTACGAATTGGTGGGAGAACAACAAAATGCCAGGAGATGAATCGGACGAGAAAATACTGCGATCATTTTCGAGAATGCGAAAGATCAACGACGCGTTAACGCAACTAGCGACCAACAATGATCCGGCCACAGTGGACACCGAGGCTGAGTTGACTGATGAGCTGATGTCGTTAGATATGGGGCTACAGGTCTTTCGACGCGCGATGGCGAAGAAAGCGAGGAAGCTCCGAACGGAAATGCGCAGGATGAGCCGCCAACGTCTTGAAACCTGACCTCATCCGGGCGATTACCCTTGAAGGTTTTGAAGTTCGTCGGCGGTTGGTTGCTAATAGTTCATTCCCTTGCGGTGATGAAGCTAATCCGAGGTGCGTCCTCATAGAAGATTAGTGGGAACCGAGAGGGTGACCGGATCGTAGGTTGATTCTCGTGCGAATAAGCAGTCCAAGCGAACGCAACCAAACTCGGTCAACAACGCGAGCGAAGATTAAGACAATCGTGGGAACCGGAAGGTGTTAAGCGATTGTCCGATAGGAAGCTTGCTTCAAAAGAGAGTCGACTCCAGCAACTTGGTCCATATCGCTGGGGACTAGGGGAAGTATTAACCTGGGAGGCCCCCGGCGCGCCAACTGGCGATCCATTCGCGTTAATTCCTTGAGCCAGTTTAAATTGGCGAACCATCGATTTGGTAGAATTGGGAACGCCAGAACATACGGTAGCGTATGGTTCCGAGGCGTTTTTAAAAGAGAAGGGTAGCGGCTTAATTACCCGCGAATGCAAGCCGATGCAGGACGTTGTCCTAGCGTACTGCATCGGCGAGCGGCCCGTTGTGCAAGTAGGACTCTTCAACGATGGATAACGTACCGCTCGATGTACGCAACGAATTACCCGATTGGAAATGGCCGACGTGGGATGATGCGTTTCGGGAATGGGAAATCCATGCAAAAATCGCTCTGGAAAGCGAGTATCTGTTTCACACGAAGCGGGCGGAAGCTGCGAAGCAACGGATTGCAGATCTCTACAAGGATCTTTCTTTAAAGTTCATGACTATCGGCCTCTACGGTCCCCTCGGGAAGTCGTTGGACGATTGGGAAGTCCGCTTTTCAAACCACCTGCACGAAACACGATTCTACGGCTGGAGAGACGGCGAACCGAAACCAAAAAGCCAGACTAGTCTAGATCCTAAAAGAACGCCGGCAAAAGTTAAAAAAGCTACATCGCCAGGTGACGCGCAACGGAAACTTGAATCAGCATTCGTTCTACATCATCTATATGAGCAGGGAGGAATCAGCAATAATGAACCGATCACCATCAATGAACTAGCTAGAAAGGCAGGTGTTTCTACCAGTACCTCAAAATTGTTCTTGGAAAAATGGTATCCGAATGAAGGTCAGAAAGAGTATCAACGAGATGCGAAAAACGACCGAAGTAAGCTTCTTATTGTGCTCAAGCAGTGCTCTGGAGAGAGTATCATCGGCATGATGCAAAACTACGGTGTTGACCCCGATCGTCCTCGGGAAGAGGCAGAATAGCCGTTCGATCGTTCGATGATTCTATCGAATAGGTAGAAAAAATTCTTGACCGTGCGAAACCAACAGAATCATTGCGACTTCGTGCGAATCATCAACCGTTCGATAGAAACCGATCGAACGCCTAGCCCTAGGTATGCGGCCCACACTTTGTGAGCCGCGAATTACCTAGGAGTTTTTGCACAATGACTTTATCTAGAGCGCAAGAGCCGCTTTTAGTCGACGCACGCGAAGCGGCCCGCATGATGGGCATATCGACCCGGACGCTGTGGACTTTAGCCAACATGCGGACGATACCCTCGATTCGCATTGGGCGAGCAAGAAGGTATTCCCTCGATGACCTACGCGAGTACATCGACGCGCAGCGATCGAAAAACCCGACTAGTCCCGTTTCTCAGAGAAGGGGCTAACACTGTGACTACGAAAACAAAAAAAGCCCTGGACGGCGGCAACCGATCCGAGGGCAACAAACTATCTAATCCGAATGATACAACGATCGAAGTGGTATCGCTATCGACGATTCAACCATCGCCCGAGAATGACGAAATCTATGGCGCGATTAATACTGGCGAACATGAAATAAACATGCTCGCAATCGATATCCGCAAGCATGGGATTCGAGAGCCGATCGCAGTTTCAACGGATGGCTTCATCATTTCGGGGCATCGACGTTACGCGGCGGCTAAGATCGTAGGGCTAATCGGTGTGCCCATTAGGCGGCTGAGCATTCGACGCGGGGACGTCGACGGTATCGAATGGAAACGCCTTCTCGGAAGCTTCAACCGTCAACGTATCAAGTCGGCTGCGGTGCGGATGCGGGAATCGATGCTCTCGATCAACCCGGACGTTGCTTATCGACAATTGATAACGGAGCGCGAGCAACGCGACGTCGAACTGTGCGGAATCGAACTTAAAAACCGTTCGGCGCGGTCGAGTATCAGCCGAGCGAAGGAGCCGATGCTATTCGCCGCGATAGCCGCGATTGAAGCGCTGAAAGCGTTTTGGCCGTTGACCGTTCGGCAGGTGCATTATCGATTGCTGAATTTTCCTCCTCTGAGGCATCTTTCAAAACCGCATTCCACCTATCGAAATGATCGTAAATCGTACCAAGACCTTTGCAACTTACTCGCGCGGGCGCGGCTAGTGGGAAGCGTTCCTTGGTCGGCGATTGCCGATGAAACCAGGCCAGTCACCGGAACCCGGTATTGTGCCGACGCGGCCCAATTCATCGACCGTCAATCGAATTGGTTCCTACGCGGCTACCGTCGCGACTTGCTGCAGTCGCAACCGGATCATATTGAAATGGTTGCGGAAAAACTGACTGTCCAAGGCATCATCGCGCCGATTGCCAATCAGTACACGCTACCGTTGACGATCGGACGCGGATATTGTTCTCTTGACCCGCGTAGGGCGATTGCAGAGCGATACGAGGCCAGCGGCAAGGATCGATTGATTTTGCTTGTCGCGAGCGATCTTGATCCCGATGGAGACTCGATTTGCGAATCGTTCGCACGATCGATACGCGATGACTTTCAGATTGATGAAATCCATTGCATCAAGGCGTTGCTGACGTTCGGACAAGTAAGCCAATGGCAACTTTCGCCGAACATGATGACTGCGAAAAAGACAAGCAGTCAGTACCCGGCCTATCGTCGCAAGTACGGATCGGACGCGGTGTATGAATTAGAAGCGGTCGAACCGTCACGAATGCAAGCAAGTCTAAAAGAGACGATTGAAAGCGTGCTCGATATCGACGCATTCAACAGCGAGTTGGCCGAAGAAAAAAGAGACGCAACAAAGCTCTCAGCGATCAAAGCGAGCGTTTCCGAGCACCTTGCATCGATGGATTGGGGGCGCGATGACTAGGCAGCCAATACCGGCCCTGCCTAGACCGTCGCTTTGTCCTACTCGTCAATACGGTACTTCAGTCACTACACCGCAGAGGTGCCAATGCAGTCTACGCTGGGAATGTGAGGAATGCAGAGAGTACTGGGTTAGGCGGCGGCAACGGACGTGTTACCGATGGCTAGAAGACGCGCTCCGTGAGGACGGACAGGCATGGTTTGCCCATCTCACGATTCCTGCCAAGGGAGATTGGACCGCCGAAACAAACGAACTTTTTCTACGATGGAGTAAGCTTGGCAAGGCACGCAGCCAGCAGCGGTTCAGAGCAAAACAGGATGGCCTAGCTTGTATTCGCCGTGGAATCGGGTGCCTGCATTTGGTGAACGAGTCTAAAGCTTGGCAACCACACCTCCACGCCGTGTTGGTTACGGATCGGACGACCGAAGATCAGTCGCTCGTGAACAACTGGCAAGCTATGGGTGTCGGCTACGCTGAGGTGGAACTGGCTCGATCTCTTGGTGCAGTCGTGAGGTACTCGATCGCGGGGCCACTACCAAGTGACTGTGAAAAGCGACGAATGCTTAGCGAAGCTCTGAAAGGAGTTCGAATGATTCGCAGAATAGGGCGATAATTTTCGCCTTCAACGACTTCGAAATAAGCCTTTAATCATGGGGCTCGCATGGACGCACCCGCCGAACTGAGAATTGTTTTAAACTTTGACTTTCTAATACGGAATCGGTTTCATGGCGACACTCTTCAAGAAATCTGGTCGGAAGAATTACTTTATTCAGTGGTTCGATCATAAGGGTGAGCGACGACTCAAAAGCAGCGGAACAACCGACAAAGCAGCGGCCCAACGGATCGCGAACAAATTTGAAGCCGACGCGGCTCTCAGGCGCGAGCGCGTTATCGATCCACGACTGGATGATTTAGCGACCCACCTCGCGAAACCGATCAAAACGCATCTGGTCGACTACTTTTCGGCGATGAGCGCTAAGGGCGGAACGGAAGAACACTCGACCCGGACGAAAAACAAGATTGAAGCGATCGCCGGTGATGCCGGGTTCATTTTGTTACGGGATGTAGAAGCAGATGGCGTAAATCGTTTCGCTGCGAAAAAGCGAGCTGAGGGACGTTCATCGCGGACGATCGGGGCAAGCCTTCAAGCGATCAAAGGGTTTACGCGGTGGCTTGTTCGGCACGGTAAGCTCGCAAGTGATCCGTTGGCTACGGTAACCATTCCGTCGGTCGAGGATGATCGGCGAGTCGTCCGCAGGTTTCTATCTCACGATGAATGGCACTGGCTGGACTCGATCACTCGGCAGAGCGATGAAAGCCACGGGATGATTGGATTGGAGCGAGCGCTGTTGTACGCAACCGCCATCCAGACGGGTTTGCGGTCGAACGAGCTTCGATCACTCACTCGCGGGAAATTTCATTTGAAGACCGCTTCCCCGTTCGTACTTGCCGACGCTAGACGGACAAAAAACGGCAAGCCTGCCCGGCAGTACATACAACCTGAGCTAGCCGCTGAGCTACAGCATTTCGTCGCCAAGAAGCTACCGGGAGCGAACATTTTCAACATGCCGGTGACCTATGACGTTGCCGAGATGCTACGAGCCGACCTAAGCGCGGCTAGGGCAGTTTGGTTGAATTCGATTGCCGATCCTCAAGAACGCATTGAATCCGACGCGAGCGACTTTCTAAAGCCGATCGACAGCGAGAATGAGACGCTCGATTTTCATTCCTTGCGGCACACGACAGCGTCTTGGTTGATTCGAAGCGGTGCCGATATTAAGACCGTGCAAACCATTATGCGCCACTCAGACATCAAGCTAACTATCGACCGTTACGGGCACCTATTTCCCGGCGCGGAAGCCGACGCCGTTTCCCGATTGCGATCGGCATTTCAGCAGCCTCAACACATTCGCGCCACAGGGACGGAGACAGGGTTGCAAATAGGTCAGCAGTCAGGACGCTTTTCCATTCGACAAGGTGCGAAACCACGCCTTTCGAGCCATGTTTCCATCGGCGAGTCGAAGCAGGAAAAAACCCTCGATTCTCAAGGAAAACCCTTTGAAAACCGAGGGTTTGAGGGGAGTAGGACCGGCCGGAGTCGAACCGACAACCAAGGGATTATGAGTCCCCTGCTCTAACCATTGAGCTACGGTCCCGATGTGGCTTTATCAATATTTTCGAAAGTGAGCCGACGGCGCTAGCCGCAGGCATTCACGCTGACGAGGATTGCAAAGCCCGCGGCTAGCGCCGTCGGCTCAACTAGCATCAGCTCAAGTGGATTGAAGCGCGACGAGGGTTTTTTCTTTGGCCATCTTGCGGATGTCCTCGGTGATGCGCATCGAACAATACTTTGGCCCGCACATACTGCAAAAATGGGCGCTCTTAAAAGTATCCTGCGGAAGCGTTTCATCATGATACGCTTTGGCGGTTTCTGGATCGAGCGACAATCGGAATTGTTCGTTCCAATCGAAACCGAATCGAGCTCGGGAAAGGGCGTCATCGCGATCTTGTGCACCGGGTCGCTTGCGAGCTAGGTCTGCCGCATGAGCTGCGATCTTATAAGCGATCACACCTTGCTTGACATCTTCGTTGTTTGGCAATCCAAGATGCTCTTTCGGTGTCACATAGCAAAGCATAGCCGCTCCGCTCCATCCAGCCAACGCCGCGCCGATGGCACTTGTGATGTGATCGTAACCAGGGGCGATGTCGGTCACCAATGGTCCGAGGACATAAAACGGAGCACCGTGGCAGACTTCGATCTGCTTTTTAATGTTCATGTCGATCTGGTCCATTGGGATGTGGCCTGGACCTTCGACCATGACTTGTGTGCCGCGTTCCCATCCGCGAGTACAAAGTGTACCAAGCGTGTCGAGCTCTGCGAACTGAGCTTTATCGCTGGCGTCGGCGATTGAACCTGGACGCAAGCCGTCACCGAGACTCCACGTCACGTCATACTGCCGCATGATGTCGCAAAGATCGTCAAAATGTTCGTAAAGTGGATTCTGCTTTTGATGGGTCATCATCCACTTGGCGATCAACGAACCGCCGCGGCTAACGATGCCGGTGACGCGATTGACGGTTAAGTGCAAGTGTTCGAGCAAGACTCCGCAGTGGATCGTCATATAATCGACCCCTTGCTTGGCTTGATGCTCGACCATATCCAAAAAATGCTGGGGCCGCATGTCTTCAATGTTGCCGCCAAGCTCTTCAAGCATCTGGTAGATTGGAACGGTCCCGATCGGAACCGGCGAGGCATTGATGATTTCTTGACGAATATTGTCGATATCTTTACCGGTCGACAAGTCCATCACCGTATCGGCACCGAACTTGACCGAGGTGTGAAGTTTTTCGAGTTCTTCTTCGATGTTGCTGGTGACTGCCGAATTACCGATATTGGCGTTGATCTTGCACGTGGCAGCGATTCCGATCGCCATCGGTTCGAGGGAGCCTTGAAGATGGATTTTATTGGCTGGAATCACCATCCGACCAATCGCAACTTCGTCTCGAATGGTCTCGACCGGAAGATGTTCGCGTTCTGCGACGTACTTCATCTCGGGTGTAATATCGCCAGCGCGAGCCGCCAAAATTTGGGTTGTCACGTAAAACTAAACTCCTCAAACGGAAATGAACTGCTAGTCGAAGTCGGATTTTGCCGAACTTCGCTTTCAAACTATCCCCAAGTGTAGCTATTGCGACTCTTGAGAGTAGTCCTTGTCGGCTACAAATATTTGACCAATCGAGCTTCACCTCGGAAAAGGCTAGGAAGTGATACTATCCGCACCGATTGGAAAAAGCATGTAAACTAAGCTCTTTGGGTCGACCTTTGCGCTATGAAACGGGAAAGGATCCGTTCGTTCGAGCGGGTCGCATAAGGAATTAATGGGACTATTTGTTACCGGAATCGAGAACGTACCGCCAGCCGCCAAGGGCGGGGCAATTACGATTGGCAACTTCGACGGGGTTCATCGTGGACATCGCGAACTTGTTTCCAGGCTTCGGAGAATGGCCGATCAAATTTCAGGGCCTGCAGTTGTCCTGACCTTCGATCCGCCGCCAGCTCAACTTTTGCGGCCCGACTCGGCTCCTCCATCGCTTACTTGGATGGATCGCCGAGCGGAAATTCTGTTCCAATTGGGTATCGATGTCGTCTGTATATGCCGGACAACGGAACTGTTGCTCGAGTTATCTGCGGATGCTTTTTTTGAAGAGGTGTTGGTTCAAAAACTCGCTGTCGCTGGCATGGTAGAAGGGCCCAATTTCCGTTTCGGGAAAGATCGACTCGGCGATATCGATCTGCTTAATGAACTCTGCCAGCAGAACTCGGTTCAACTCTCGATTGCAAGCGGGCAGGCGGAAGACGGCGAGTGGATTTCGAGCTCTCGAATTCGGGCCTTGATCGCCCAAGGTGATATGTTGGCGGCGAATCGACTATTGGTTGAACCGTATCGACTTCATGGAATCGTTGGCCATGGTGCAGCTCGAGGTCGAACCATCGGCTTCCCGACAGCGAACCTTGAGCAAGTTCCCGTGTTGATTCCACCGCACGGCGTCTATGCCGGTCGCGCCTTTGTCGAAGGACAAACCATTCTCGCCGCTTTAAGCATTGGACCAAACCCAACATTCAAGGATGCGACAAGCAAAGTCGAAGTCCACTTGCTCGATTTCAGTGGCGATCTTTACGGAAAGGAGTTCGAAGTTGAATTGCTGGAACGGATTCGCGGCATCATCCAATTTTCGAGCACCGACGAACTGGTCGAGCAATTGAAAACCGATATTCAAAAAACGCGAAAAATTGCAACGTAATTCAAGCGTCCTCGCGATCTAATTTCTGTTACGCGAACACTTGAATTTTTCGCGTAGTTGGATCAAGTACTAGCGTCCTGCGTGCGGCATCGACGGCAACAATCAGGCCACCGGTCGAGCAATCTGCGTCTGCTGTTGACTCGACAACAGAATCGACGATCGATTTTTCCATCGTCGATTTGAAATTTTCTGGTCCAGCAATCATCGCCAGAAACTCTCCGCTTCCCGAAAATAATTTCACGCGAGGGATGCCGCGTTCCGCCGTTACGATGCTTCCATCGTCACGCACCGCCAATGAAACTGGATTGCAGCAGCCGCTGAATCCAGCCAGATCGCGCGATGCCACACCCCAACTTCGTTCGCGTTGTCCTCCGTCATCGAAGGTGGAAACTTGATGCCGTCGCGGATCGGCAACATGCAAGCGACCCTTCGAGGCGCTCATCGCAAAAAACTCGGAGGCTCGCGTGGCGTTTCCTGTTGCTGGAACATAGTGCCCCAAGCGAGAACCCGATTGATCGAATCGCCAAATTACTTTGTTTGCCGAATCGGCCACGCAGACTTCGTTGCCGTTGAGTGCTACGCTATTGAGCCATACGTCGCCCTCGGGAAGCGACCATTGCTTGCGTTCGTTCGCCACACCTACAACTTCAATACCTCGAGCCATCGCGACATAGACGGTCCCGACTTCGTCGACTGCTAAGCCACGCGGCAATCGTTTGAAGTCGAGCGTCTGCAAAGGACTGCCGTCGCGATCGAATACTTTTACTTGACGATCGACGCCCACGTAGATTTGATCGTTTGGGCCAACCGCCATCGCCATCACATGCTTGCCTTGAACAGTGAAGTGCATGGCAGGCGTAAATTTCGATGTCGAGTCTGGTTGCGATGGAACAACGGGCTCTCCTGCATGAACAACGAATCCACCGACGAACTCACCCGCGATTCCGATCGCCGATACGTGAGCGGTTGCTTGAACTAGAAAACGACGGCGAGAACTACGATTTGCGGATGTCATGGTAAGACTCCTTTAATAAAGGTTTGGGTCACTCTAATGATAAACATATGATTCGCGTTTGGTCACGCAAAAAAAGGCGGTTCTTGATAATCGCCGGATGCGACATCGATTCCGCTGAATCTTCAGGGAAAGGTCGAATATGAGAAACAACTTCATAGCGCTCGCTGGAGGCTCGCAGCAGTAGCAGATCGCAGGTCGTTGTCCAGACCAGCACTCGATCTTTGCCGGAAATAAGATTGGCATGATCGTAAAACATCTCATCCTTCACAGACCAATGCGTTTTTAAACCGTGGCGAACGTCAAGACAAAAAAACTCGCCATACGCGTTACCGAAAGCACAACTGTCCGTTACTACCGGCGTACACGTATCGGGAGCAAAATCTTGATTCTCTGAAATCGGTTCTGGGACAATGCAACCTTTGTCATCCATGGCATACAATCGCGTCGCATTGTTCTCGGTAGCCAATAAAATCTTGCCATCGACGACGATTGGCGTCGTCACGTTAAAATCGCTCGCACCTGGCGGAACGAGTGTCCAGAGGCGCGCTCCATTGCCAGGATCCCAGCCACCGAGACTCGACGAATCATAACCGACAATCTGCCGACGACCTCCGAGTGTAGCTTCGATAAAGGCCCCATAAGCTGCCGCATGCCCTGGCGTTTGCCAAAGCGTAATTCCAGTCTTGGCATCGAGGGCGGCAAGAGATGCTTGCTTAGCACCTGGATTGACAATCAAGCGTCCATCGACCAAAAGCGGTGGTGAACATTGTCCCCAATTGAGCGGCTGGGCACCAAAACGTTCCAAAAGATTCGCCTTCCACACGATCTTGCCGGTCGATAACTCCGCGCAGTGAATGTCGCCCAATGCACCCGACAAATAGACAAGGTCGTCGGCGATCAACGGATTGGCTCGCGGAGCATTCGTATATTCTAATTCGCGATCGGCTGGGTATTCAATCGTCCAAATCGATTCACCAGTGGATGCATCCAAGCAGCGAAATATATCGGAGGTAAGATCCTTGCTTTTATCGGCCACGACAACAAATTTTTCAGTCGCGGCGATCCCAGCCATAGCCGGTCCGGTCGCGTCAGCCGTCCACAAGATTCGATTGTTTGACAATTTTTGCGGTACATCAGGACTAAATCCCGCTCGCAGTGGACCTCGCCAATCGGTCCATTGCGTTGTTGTGAGAGACGGCTCGCTCATCACAAAACCATCTTTCGATTCGAGAGCTGTCAGCAGTGCGGATTCTTTCGAGACCTGTTGCAATGTTCGCCGCAAATCCGAGACTTCGCCGTCGGAAACATGGGACAAAGCGAAGAGGGTGACGAATGGAACCGGATCGGTCGCGGCGATCACTCGCAGCGAATCTTTGGCTATTTTTCCACACCCTTCTAAGAGCGGAGGTAGAAAATCGCTCACCAGTGCACCTTTCGCTTCGCCATCGGCCACTGCATAAACGGCCGCGTCAATGCTCGCGAACGTTTTGAATTTCCAATCTACCATCGCACCATGTCGACGAAAAAGTTCGAGGGCAGCTTGATGGACTTCATCGCTATCTTCGGGTCCCAAGGCGATTACAGACCCTTTCAAATCTTCAAGCGATTTTGCATTGTCGTCATGTCGAACAACCACCAGCCCAGCTAGATTATCGAGGCCTTTACGGTCTGTTAGGGTAGCGATGGGTGTAAGTTGGATCCCCATCCGGCGAGCATCAAATTCGACGACCGATCGTTTACCGATCACCAAATCGGCACCCGACGTCATACGCGAGCGAGCCAAGACGAGGCTTTCGTCAAAAGTGATTTCGACAGGAAGTCCCATTTCTTGTTTTAGATATGCGCCGAGCAGCTCATAGCGTCGCTGTCCGACCCCTGCAACACACGCGCAAGATAAAGGTGCAGCCATTGGGTCCATGACCACCAACTTCCATGCTTCTTTCTCGGCGGCTTGAACAGAACCCGTACCAAAAAAAACTCCGCAAAGTGAGAGTAATCCGAATGCAATGGCGGCAATACATTTCATCTACTGTTCCAGCACACGAATAAAGTTAGCTCGAATGTCCATAATGTAGATGCGCTTGCCGTCCTTCGCGACCTCGACCGGAATGTAGCATGACATGGCTGCCAGCATACTGCCGTTATCGAATTTCGTTGTATCGACATAGCCGACCAATCCCAAGTACATACCATCTGCCGAGTAGCGTTTGACGCGACCGATCCCCGATTCGGCCGTGTATAAATCTCCGTCGGGCCCCCAATCGAAATTGACTGGATTACAACAGGCTGCAAAACCTTCGATGCGCGTTCGATCGCGCGCTCCCCACGTATCGATTTTCTCGCCATCGAGCGAGAATCGATTGACGCGGTGTCGTGAATTTTCGGCAACGTAGAGCTTGCCTTCTTTGACATCGAGATCGATATGCGAGCAACAGCCGAATTGTTGTCGTGTCATCACTTTCGCTTCGGAAAGGTCCCGATTGAGCCGCACAATATCTTCGGTCGCTCGCATACTAAACCCTTCACCAAAAGCGATAAAGAAGTATTGATTGTCGGCCGTAACGCCAGACGCATGGGCTTTGGCATATAAGCCATCGAGGATTTCATCAAAAGCGATCGAGTGAATCAACTCACCTTTCGAGTTCAATCTCACGATCTTTCCGGATCCTGAAAAATAGACTTCGCCATCCTCGCAAGCATGAATCATCGATGGACGCAGGCCTTGTGTATCCCAAGAATTTACCAGTTGACCCGTCGGCGAAATGATACGGATGGCGTAACTTCGCGGGCCGCCTTCGACCAGCAACGGATTGTCACTCGGCGATTTTCGGTTGGGTCGTGACGGCATGCTTGCCGATTTACTCGTTGACTTCCCGTCGGCAGACCAAGAAACGCCCAATAGTAGATTTCCATCGGAATTCATCGCCATCGTTTCGATCTTGCCATCGACTCCTAAATCGATCTTGATCGGTTCGGTCTCTCGATGTGTCGGTTGGTCGTCTTGAGCGAAAACAGTCGCGCCAAAAACGAATGAGATGGCAATCAGGCATGACGATTTCAACATGTGGTTTATCTCCGACTATTGCATGAGCCGACGGCGCTCGAGCTTCAAATCACCGGACGGATCGCGCCGTACCGCTACGAAAGTGCACAAGGGTTACTAACCCGCTTGGCGGCTAATAGTTCCCTATCAATGTAGCGTAATCGTTACGGGAGCCACTTTTCGTCAAAAAAACCTTCGGAGATAACTTGCCCAGCGGCTCGAGTAGTCGTCGGAGTGGTCGCATCGATCATCGCCCAGTCAGGTAATTTAGGCGTTTGTCGAGCATTATTGAGATAATCGTATTCTCGATAGGTAAATCCACTGTTGAAAACCACATATCGATGCGGTGCCAGAGGGTTCGGGTAAATCAAGAGCGGCACAACCTTCGACGCATCGAATTGCTGTTTCCCAAAGCCAACTTCGGCTTTCGACCATCGAAGCGGGAGCTTATCGATCAGTTTTGCGATCAGCCGGTTGCTATTCGGCGTCCCGAAGCAAATGACATTCGAATCATCGAGATCGGCTTGAGTGACTTCGACGTCCAGTTTTACCCGAGCATCGCCTCGAAATTGCAATCGCCAATGATCGATCGCATGCTCGAGTTCACGTTCGACCCAAGCATCGATAGCGACGTTATCCGAAGATCCTGTTGGACGGACGATCAGAAATCGATCGAGAAAAGCATCGTCGATTGGTCCCTGAAGTCCTGAGCGTTTATAAAGAGTCTTTGTCTGAACGGTGAGCGGATCGGCAGCGAGCGTTGTCGAAAGGCTCCATGTCGCATCGTTGCGATCGAAAGCTGTTTTTAGCGATCCATCTTGGCTAGGTGCAAGCTCACCGGTATTCTGTCCATCGATGATAAGCTGAATGGTTTTCATATCAGCAAGAAATGTCTTATCAAAAGCTCCCGCTGCCACGTTGACTTCAAAACTTCGGACGTTGTCGGTCTTGATATCGAGCGTGCGAAGATCGTCTGAAAAACTTGCTTCGATCGCGGCCTTCGTCCAATGCTCATTTAAGGCCGACATGTTTACCCAATAGGCACCGGGCTGCTGCAATGTAAACGTCGACCAAGACACCGATTTTGGAAATGCAACGCGACCGGCGATCGCCAGTTGGCTCATACTCTTTTCGATTTCAATTTTTGCATCAGGATGAATGGCGTGGGCTGATTCTTGATGAATGACGTATGGGATATGAAAGCCGGCCTTTGTTGCCGCTTCGGTCATAATGTCGGCAGCTTCTTTTTGACGATCGATACCGCCGCTATAAGCGATCGTCGGAAGGTTGATCAGATTGCGAACGACCGGTGGGCAGTCGTAAAGATTCCACAAACGACGCTGAGCAGGCGTGGGCGTTAATGTTTCGCTTTGAAAACCCGTCAAGAAGCGTTCGGTCTCGCAGAAGCCCGCTCCAGGATTGGCGGCGAAGAAGCGATCGGGATGATGGACAGCCAAATTCCAACAACCGGCTCCACCCATCGAAAATCCGCGAATACTAATTCGATCGGGATCGATCGCGTAGCGACGTTGAACTTCGGCCAGCGCTTCGAAGACATCGACTTCGCCCGCAAAGCGAAACGCGTTCGAGTAACGGCCCCACGGTTGTAGCACGAACGTATCATCAGGGAGATACGGACTGTCTTGAGTCGATCGACGATAAAGAAAAGACACTTCGCTCACATTTTCATCGCGACCGTGCAGCCAGATATCGAGTCGACGCAGTTTCTTCGGATCAGCGACGACATTCTCGGGGACGATGATTCCGAACGGCTGGATCGAGTCATCGAGTCGCGAACGATATCCCGCGATCATGCGCCCACTTTCTTTCAGCCAAGAAGGAACGAAACCGGCTATTTGGGCGGCTGGCGATGTTAGCTCCAAGACGCGATTACGAGCCGATTGCAGTAGTTTTCGAGCTTGATCGATCTCCGGCTCTTTGTTGAACTGCTCCCCTTCGATGGTCAACCGGACGGCTCGAGTGATAACGCGAACGTCGTTCCAGGCATCGAATACTTTGGAAGCTTGACGAGTCGCTGAATCAGCATCGAACTTGGGAATCTGTTCCTCGATTTCGTTCACCGAGCGGAGCAAATCCGCTCGGACTTCGACCGGCAATTCGATGCCAGCAGGCGGAATTCGTCGGACTTGAGCATCTTGGTTGTCGATGGGCCCGTCGGCCAAGGAAGGGAGACAAACTGGGTTGGAAACCGCGAATGCAACGAAACTCAAGGAAAAAAGGTGGGCAGGTCGGCTCATTTGGAAACTCTGGTCGGTGGGAAAAGAGTCATTTGACATCGTTTGGCGGCACAATACAATAAAGGGTATACGAGTTGGTTTCCGGTGATGCTCGCCCTTGAAAGGCGTTGTAGTCGGCTTGGCATTCGCCGCTTGTTGCCCCCTAGGTCGATCGCCGCAATCTTGTGGTCGATGGTTTCCATCCTTCAGCAAGCGAAGATTTCACTATGTTTGGATTAGGTACACACGAACTACTCATCTTCTTGGTTATTGCGATGCTGCTCTTTGGCAGCGCTAAGCTTCCGTCGCTCATGAGAAATCTCGGGCGCAGCGCCAACGAGTTCAAAAGAGGGATGAAGGATGATCACGATGACTCCTCTGATCCACCCAAGCAAGATCCGATCGCCTAGTTGGCAATCCAAGCACGCTAGGAAGAAGAGGAACTGCAATGCCAGGTCTCGGTTACTCCGAAATGATGCTCTTTGGCATAATCGCTCTGATGTTATTCGGATCGAAGTTGCCCGAGGTCGCTCGTTCTTTAGGTGGAACGTATCGCGAGCTGCGAAAGAACATGAACGAATTCCAACGTGAATTTCATGGGCTAGGGCAAGTCGATTCGCCACCACCTCGCCCGACCTACACCGAAGAGGAGCAGACGGACGCGACGACCAACGCACCGCGATTCACGCCCCCGTCGGACGATCCGAAATAGAGTTATTGCCGCGAGTACGGAACCATCAACCGATAAAAGGTTGGAGAATACCGGTTGCGCAAAGTCGGTAAGTGGTCGAAGAGTTTTGCAAGCACTTCACCGCATCTGGACGAAATACTTGGACCGTTGGATTTCTCGATCCAATCAGACTCGATGGTTCAAGATCGGCTTTACCCGCAGGAGCAACAATGGCATTTCTTTCTGGAAGCGTCTCTTTTGAACGATTTAAAGTCACTGGAAAAGTACCGAAACAATTCGGTGACGACCAAATCGAAATCCTCCAAAACCATGCGATCGGAAAATTCCAGACTTCTTCCGAAGACAATATTCATGTCGGATTTCTTGCCGGTTCCCATCTTCTCGATACCGATTTTGATTTGGAAAAGAACCTCATCGGCGACGCTCTGCATTGCGCGATTCGCATCGATACCAATCAAGTACCGTCGGCGATGAAGAAAGCTTGGTTGCAGATCGAGCTAGCGGCCGCCATAGCAGAAAGCCGAACCGGTCGTCCAACGAAAGTTCAGCGACAAGAAGCCAAAGACTTTGTCGAGCAGCGATGCGCTGTCGAAGCAAGCAGCGGCAAGTACCACAAAATGAACCAGTTTCCGATCCTCTGGGATTTCAGCAACGAAATGTTTTACTTCGGCGGATCAAGCGAATCGGCCATCGGACACGGCGCTGACTTGTTTTCAAAAGCGTTTGATGTGGAATTAAGCCGACTGACTGCGGGATCGATTGCAACTGCTTGGGCCGATAAACACAAGTGTCGATCGCTGCTCGAAAATTCAAGTCCGGCAGCCTTTCATCCGGACCAAGAAGGGAACGAGTATGCGTGGTTGAATTCAGACGCCGCCAACTATGATTTTCTCGGCAATGAATTCATGATGTGGTTGTGGTGGCATCTTGAAAATGAATCGGACACCTTGAAGTTAGAGGATAATTCGGAAGTTACAGCCATGTTGGCCAAAACATTGAGCCTCGAGTGCCCCTTTGGTGCTTTTGGAAAAGAAACGATTACATCCGAAAGTCCGGTTAAACTTCCCGAAGCAGGTCATGCGATCCGATCCGGAAAAATCCCTCGAAAGACAGGCATGATTCTGAATCGGTTTGGCCAGCAATTTGATTTGGTACTCAGCGCCGAATCGTTCGGCGTCAGCGGTGCCAAAATCCAAAAAGATGACGAGGCCGAGGGGCGAGTCATATTCGAGTCTCGAATCGAATCGATCCGAAGTCTATCGGAAACAGTCGACGCCTTGTTTCACGTCTTTTGCAAAAAGCGATTAGCGAAATCGTGGAACAATGAGCTTGAAAAGATTCGCAACTGGCTGATATCCGATTTCAAGCAAAAACGTAAGCCAGCCGCCTAATCGCATAAACTTTGCTTGGCTAGAAATGACTATCGGTTTCGAAACGCGACTAAGGTCAAATCGTCGGGTTTCGACGGCGCCGAAACGTGCGGGGTGTTCATCCGCTGCGTTGCTAATTCGGTCAGTTGCTCAACGCTTTCCGACAGCTGGCCTTTACGCAAACGCTCGACGATTTCGTTGCTCGAAAGATTGTCGAACAAGCCGTCGCTGGCGATTAAAATGCGATCACTTTTCAAGAGTTGCAGTGCCGGCCCGATTTCGATTCGCATGTCGGGACTACCAACATAGTTGGAAATGAGATGACGATCCTCGTGGTGAATCGCGTGCTCTACAGCCAATAACCCGGATTCGACTGCATAGCCAATTGGCGAATGACATAGCGACTCATACCGAACGCGGCCACGATTGGTGGTGACCAGGATCACCGAGTCTCCGACGTGATAGGGTCGCATGACTCCTTGATGTATTTCAACAACGGCGATTGTGCAGGCGGCACCGAGCTTCAGCGATTGAATCTCTTCGTTCGCTCGATCGATTCCATCCAAGATAGAACTTCGAACGATACCGGCCTTTCCTACAGATTCTTTGACCGATTGCTCCAAGCATTGCAAAGCAAGTTGGGATGCTTGAGCTCCGCCGCGCATTCCTCCGCAACCATCGGCGACTGCCAGTACCACCGAATCGTCACCGCAAGGAATCACCATGCAAGCGTCTTCATTCGGCGTCGATTTGAACGGATCGCGTTGCGAGAATGCGCAAGCTTCCCATGTCGATTCACGGATCGATTCTCGAGCCAGTTCGGCTTGATAAAGTCCTAGAACGGATTGTGAAACTAACGTCATTGAGAATAATGTAATAAAAAAGCGCCTAAATGGGAAGGGTTTTTTGACCTTCCGAATATGGGACAATTCCAGCGACATTACGGCTGCGACTCGTTAAAACAATCAAAATTCAATGAACGCGATTCGTATTTTGGGTGTCTGAAACAGTTATGTCGATTCTGCCGTCGGTACAATCATGAAGAAGAAAAAAATCTTATCGAGGATAATTTCAAATCGTACTAGGCTTGTTCAATCGACTTCGACATCCATGCGCTCATTCGTACGTCAGGTTAAGTTTAGAATATTGTTTCCAAAATTTGCGATCGCTTGTCTGTGCGTTTGCCCCGCCGTTTTGGAAGCAGAAGATCCCAAATCCGTGCTGGCTCGACCAACGGACACGATCGAGTTTCCACGCCAACTCACGGAATTCGGACTCGCTTCCGAGAAGCCGCTCTTAGCAGGAGAAGGACCGAACGATTGGGACAGTCGTGTTCGCGAGCGCGGCTGGATTATGCGAGAAGATGACCAATGGCATCTTTGGTTTACTGGCTACAACGATAGTTTGTCGAAGGACCGCTTCCTAGGCTATGCGACCTCATCCGACGGTTTGAATTGGAAGCGTTGGCCTAGCAATCCGCTGAATACCAAAGGGTGGATCGAAGACGCGTGTGTTGTCAAACTTGACGATACATATTACATGTTCGCAGAGGGGGCCGATGACGTAGCGCACTTGCTGACCTCGAAAGATCGCGTGCACTGGGACGAGCAAGGCGACTTAGATATTCGACAGGCCAACGGCCAACCGATTTCGGTGGGGCCTCGCGGTACCCCCACCGCATGGTATGAGAACGACAGATGGTGGCTTTTTTACGAACGCAAAGACTTGGCTGTTTACGCCGCTACGTCCAAAGACATGAAGGTCTGGACCAACGTCTGCGACGAGCCTGTGATTGGCCTTGGTCCGTCGGCATACGACCTTTACGCCGTTGCCGTCGATCAGATTATCAAGCTCGATGGTCGCTATTATGCGTACTACCACGCCAGCGCATTGCCACAATGGGGAGAATGGAGCACTTGTCTGGCCGTCTCGGATGATCTGGTGACATGGAAAAAGTACTCTGGCAATCCGGTCTTACCGGTGAATCCGAAGTTGCCGGGAGCAGGTAGCGGTATGGTGGTTCACGATGGAACCATCTGGCGGATGTACACAACGCACCCCGATGTGCGGATTTACTATCCTAAAAACCGGCGTTCCGAGTAAACTAGACCTCTTTGAAATTCAGACTACCTGTCTCATAGGAATGCGCATGGCCACTAGGGCTCAATCAGATTCAGAAGGACTTCTACGCGAGCTGATGGAACAGCGGGTTTTATTGCTGGATGGTTCGATGGGGGCCCTCATCTTCCAGAAAAAACTTGAGGAATCGGCGATTCGCGGTGAACGCTTCAAAGATCATCCCGCCGACCTTTCCAAAGCGACCGACCTCTTGGTACTCACCCAACCCAAGATCATTCAAGGTATTCATGCAGAATACCTCGAAGCTGGTTCGGATATTATCGAGACCAATACGTTCAACGCCAGCCTCATCGGCTTAGCCGAAACGAAGATGTCGGATCTAGCTTACGAAATATCGAAAGCAGGTGCCGAAGTCGCGCGAGCGGCGGTCGAAGCTCATTTGAAACGCGATCCTTCGAAGCCGCGATTTGTCGCCGGCAGCATGGGTCCGACCGCCGTCCAATTGTCGATGAATGCCAAAGGCGATCCGGCAACACGACCCTTTAGCTTTGAGCAAATGGTAGCCAGCTACGAAGTCAACAGCGAAGGACTTTTGGATGGCGGCGTCGACATTCTTTTGCCCGAGACTTCGTTCGATACATTGAATTTCAAAGCTTGCTTGTTGGCGATCGAAAATGTTTTCGCCAAACGCGGTCGACGCTGGCCAGTCATGCTTTCGGCAACCGTCTTCGAAGGAGGAGTTACTCTCACCGGGCAGCAGCTCGAAGCCTTCTGGATCGCCGTCTCGCACTTTCCGATGTTAAGCGTAGGTCTGAATTGTGGACTGGGTGGCGATCGAATGCGCCCTTACTTGGAACGACTGGCAAACGTTGCCGATTCAGCCATCAGTTGTTATCCGAACGCTGGTTTGCCCAACGCCTTAGGTGAATTCGACGAAACACCCAGCCGTATGGCGGGCTTCGTTCGAGACTTCGCCAAACAAGGTTGGGTCAACATTGTCGGCGGATGCTGTGGAAGTACGCCTGCCCATATCAAAGCCATCGGCGAAGCAGTTCGCGATCTCAAGCCACGCAATGCTCCGACGCGTTCGCGCATGTCGCAGTATGCCGGTAACGAACCATTTGTTTTCCGAAAAGACAATCCATTCGTCATGATCGGCGAACGCACAAACGTCGCCGGCTCCCGTAAGTTTGCTCGACTGATTAAGGAAGGAAAATTCGAGGACGCCATTCGCGTCGCTCGGACGCAGGTCGAAGGCGGAGCGAATGTGATCGACGTCAACATGGACGAAGGGATGTTGGACGGTGCAGCTGCGATGAGCACTTTTCTGAACTTGATCGCTCACGAGTCCGACATCGCGAAAGTTCCGGTGATGGTCGATAGCTCGAAATGGGAGATTCTCGAAGTCGGACTCCGCCATTCGCCCGGCAAGCCGATCGTTAACTCGATCAGCATGAAAGAGGGTGAAGCTGATTTTCTGCGCAAAGCAAAGTTCATCCAACAGCATGGAGCTGCCGTCGTCGTCATGGCCTTTGACGAACAGGGCCAAGCGGCTGACTACGAAAACAAAGTTCGCATCTGCAAGCGAGCTTACAAGCTGCTAACCGAAAATGGATTCCCTGCCGAAGATATTATTTTTGACCCCAATATTCTCACGGTCGGAACCGGGCTTCCTGAACATGCGAACTATGCCGTCGACTACATCGAAGCGGTTCGTACGATTAAGAAGGAATGTCCTGGCGCGCGAACCAGCGGCGGGGTAAGCAACGTTTCATTCTCGTTTCGCGGTAACGATACCGTCCGCGAATCGATGAATGCCGCTTTTCTTTATCATGCAATCCAAGCCGGTCTCGATATGGGGATCGTGAACCCCGAGATGCTCGAAGTCTACGACGAGATCGATCCTGAATTGCGAGAGCGAGTCGAAGATGTCTTGCTTAATCGCCGCCCTGACGCGACCGAACGCTTGATCGATTTTGCCGAAACGGTCAAAGCCAAAGACAAAGCTCCTGTCAAAGTCGACGCATGGCGAGAAGGCACTGTCGCTGAACGCTTGCGGCATGCCTTGCTCAAAGGGATCTCGGATCATATCGAGTCCGACACCGAAGAAGCTCGTCTCGAATACGGTCGACCTATCAAAGTGATCGAAGGACCATTGATGGATGCCATGAACATCATCGGCGATCTCTTCGGACAAGGCAAAATGTTTTTGCCGCAGGTCGTTAAATCCGCTGCGGTGATGAAGAAGAGCGTCGCCTTCCTGACGCCGTACATGGAAGCCGAAAAGGCTGCCGCGGGTGGTACCGGTGGACACACCAGCCGCGGCAAAGTATTGCTGGCCACCGTGAAAGGCGACGTTCACGATATCGGCAAGAACATCGTCGGAACCGTTCTTGCATGCAACGATTTCGAAGTCATCGATCTGGGAGTCTTGGTGCCGTGCGAAAAGATTTTAGCTGAAGCCAAAAAGCACAATGCTCAGATCATCGGCTTGTCGGGCTTGATTACCCCGTCGCTCGACGAAATGGTTCACGTCGCCAAAGAGATGCAACGCGAAGGCTTTACTCTTCCACTGCTTATCGGCGGAGCGACCACCAGCGCCAAGCACACCGCCGTCAAGATTGCTCAACATTATGATCACGAAGTCGTGCATGTCCTCGACGCTTCGCGGAGCGTTCCCGTCGTCGAGAAACTCGTCAATCCTGATTCTCGCGGTGCCTTTGGTGCCTCGATCAAAGTCAAGCAGGACGAAGAACGAGCCAGTTTCTCGATTCGCCGCGACCGAAAGCTCGTCGAATTTTCCGATGCCCAATCGCGTAAATTTTCGATCGATTGGGAAAACTATACCGCTCCCAAACCAAGTTTTATCGGATTGAAAGACGTCAGTGTTACCGTAGCCGAATTGCGACCCTATATCGACTGGTCGCCATTCTTCATGACCTGGGAATTGAAAGGGAAGTATCCAAAGATCTTTCAAGATGAAATTGTCGGCGCCATCGCCAAGGAACTCTACGATGATGCACAAAAAACACTTGACCAGTTCGAGCACGACCCGAGCATTGTTCTGCGCGGTGTTTACGGCTTCTTTCCCGCCATGAATCTCGGCGATACTGTCGTGTTGTATCAAGACGAAAGTCGTTCAAGCGAACTTGTCCGTTTCGAAATGTTGCGGCAACAATGGGAACGCGTCGACCAAAAAGCATTTCGCAGTTTAGCGGATTACATCGATCCAACTGGCAAGCCCGACTACATCGGAGCCTTTGCGCTCACCGCCGGTCACGGTGTCGACGAGATCGCTAAGAAATTGCGATCCGAACACGAAGACGATAAAGCGATTCTCGTTCAAGCATGCGCCGATCGATTGGCTGAAGCTTTCGCCGAGATGCTGCACGAGCGAGCGAGAAAGGACTGGGGAATTAGCGAAAGGTTTTCCAAAGACGAACTTATCGACGAGAAATATCAAGGTATTCGTCCGGCAGCCGGTTATCCCTCGTGTCCCGATCACAGCGAGAAGGCCACACTTTGGAAGTTGCTCGAAGCGGAAGAGCGAGCCGGTATCACTTTGACGGAAAGCTTTGCGATGTGGCCAGCCGCTTCGGTAAGCGGACTCTATTTTTCGCACCCCGAAGCCCGCTACTTTGCCGTCGATCAAATCACCCGCGAGCAAGTCGAAGATTATGCACACCGCAAAGGCTGGCCAAAAGCCACTGCGGAAAAATGGCTGTCGCCCAACTTGGGATACGACGCATAGCCAGACGAAAAGTATTTCGACGCGACGCCGAAAACCATCTACATTCACGTAGGTTGGTCACTCCGTGACCAACTCCGCGACTTTAGTCGCGTATAAAACCAATACCGTTCAACGAAGCTACATAACGTAGTGGTTCTTGTTAAAGATCCCTAGATACAAGGAGGTTTAACAACCTCCACTACCGCGATCGCAAATCGTAGCGTGCCGAAATTACCGGTCTGTCGCATCTGACGTCTTTCCGCCGTAATTTATCCGGTTGGACAGCCAATGTCCCTACTGTTGTGGCAATTCTATTCAAGTCGATTACACTCCGACTTTCCTATGAACGGGCGTGTGATTGGCTTATGAATTGATTCAAAGAGCTTTTTAATGGCAGACAAATCTTCCATCGGGAGAATTTTTTCACTGCTTCGGCAATTGGCCGATCGTACCAGTGCTCACGATATCGCTTCCTTGGCGCATCTTTTTCAAATCAGTGAAAAAACGATTCGCCGCGATCTCAAAGAGCTGAAGGATCAAGGAATACAAGTAGTCGAGACAACGGGATCGAAAAATCATAAGACGTATGCGCTCGATCGTTCCCAGCTCCCGCCACTTCGCCTCACCTACGACGAAGCATTGGCTGTTTTTCTCGGCAAATCCACTCTTACTGCATTCGAAGGAACCGGGATCGAGCAAGCAGCAACCTCAGCTTATGAAAAGCTTCGCTTGTTTCTGGGGGAAACCGAAGCCAAGTACGTCGACAAGATTTCGTCACGCATTTACTTCTCGACTCAGCTCGATACACCGAGCCATTGACGTACGATATCTATCCCTACGGACTCGCGGAGCATCGAGGCACTCTCTACGTCGTCGGTCACTCGTGCCATCATGACGAGACTCGCACCTGGAAAATCGATCGTATTCGCAGCACCGACCTTACGAACTTTCCCTTCAAACGACCGGCTGACTTTAAGATTAGTCAATACTTTAAAGATGTGTTTAGTATTGTTACCGGTCGCGAAAAGCGACTGATTCGCATTCGATTCACCGGGACGGCAGTCCAGTATGTCTGCGAAAAGCAATTTCATACCTCGCAGCAGTTGCTTCCGCAATCCGATGGCAGTGTCATTGTCGAACTGCAGTTGAGTAGTCTTCTGGAGGTCAAGTCATGGATACTCTCCTTCGGCAGCAAAGCAGAGGTCCTTGAACCACAAGAATTGCGAGCAGAGGTATTGCAAGAACTTCGACTGATGCGAGATCTTTACGGTTCGGAAACGAGCAGTCAAGATTCGCTACCCAAACCACCGGCCTCGGCGGAAGAAGACACATGGGCTGCGGGATTTTTGTGGCCTACCAACGAGTTGAGAAAAAATAGTGGACCGACTCAGAGCGAAAAGCTAGGATTCACAAGATGGAATCCCATCCAAAAGCATTTTTCTACCGAGCCATCTCGAAGATGTAGTCTCATGCGCCGGCGCAATCGTCGACACAACTGGAGTCTTTCAACTAAACGCATTCGAGATCAATACAGATAATTCGATGCAGCGATTTCGAAAGCTCGTGTTGCTGGCCGCTGCATGTCACGATCTTGGCAAGGCAAACAATCAATTTCAAGCGCTGATTTGTGGCAATCGAAGCAATTCGACGCACCGGCAAGCCGTTCGGCATGAGTGGGTCAGTTGGTACATTCTCCGAGAAGCGAAATTTCAAGATTGGTTTCGGTCGCATCTTGATGAGCCAAAGCGAGAAATCGATTGGCACATCCTGTTGTGGTCGGTCACCGGGCATCATCCGTCGTTCGGCCGCGATATCCCATCGGCCAGTCCAAACGGCTCGACCGATAAGTTGGAACTGTTGCTGTCCATTGATCGCCGAAAGGCGTTGAGCAACAAAAGCAGACAGGATGAACAGGATTTACAAGATAGGAGTGATTGTCAGTTGAGCACTGAATGGCTTGCGTTGTGGAATGATCATTTTTTCGGCGGTTCGGCTTCACGAATGATCGCGCCATGCTCGGGATGGAGTACGAGGATCGAGAAGCGTTGCGCGGTATCCAAATCGTTGGTGCTCAGACTTGCATATTCGAACTGTCCGCGAAGATCGGTATAGCCGTCTTTGTAGAATCGAACGGAACCATCTTGATGTCGTGCATAGACTTTGACATACGCACCAGCCAATGGTTGGCGATCAGACTTCGTCGTCGTCTGCAGTCGCCCCATAACGGCCATCGATTGCGATGCCGAAATCGGTTGACGAATCGCTTGGCTTAGATTGTGTACTTTGCCGTGCAGGGTAAAAGCGAGTAAGACAAGTCGCTGTGGGACGAGAAAGGTCTGCGATAGCTCGATGTCGTCGCGTAACTTGATCGCACTGTAGGTCTGTGACGTTTGAATTCCATCTTGATCGGTAGCGGTAATCGTAAGTTGCGGTTGTTCGAGGAGGCTGATTGGGATCAGGACGCCATTGCATGTCAGTTGCGTTCGAACGACGACAGCCGTCTTAGAGCCAGGTCGAAGCGATTGTGATTCGACGACGAAGCCAGCATTCAACTGATACGATTCGGCCAGATGCGTCAGTTGTTCAAGCGATGCGAAATTCCCATCGACGAGCGTGATCGGTCGATTTTCTTGCGTCGAGGCAAAAGGGAGAATGATTGTACCGTCGTCAGCGGGAGAAAATTCGCGTTCACCGAGTAGGACACGCGCCGACGGAACAGGTTTTCCTGTTTCATCGACGATCTTCAATAGATACCCCGCATCGGTGATCGATCGGAGCGATCGGAGTTGTCCTTTTTGAATCAAAGCTCGACTTCTCTGACCGCCGCCGAGGAGATCGACGACCCAGACGCCGCGACCTTCTAGCTCTGGAAAGTCTAACGATTCGCTATGCCGACGCTCCTTGGCTTGTGAAAAGGCGACCGTTCGCTCGACGTTTGCAACCAGTCCATCAAGATCGATCGCCGTCGAAACATTTTTCGATTGCGCCTGCAGGATGTTCTTCGGATTCAGTCGATAAATCTTGACGATCACCTGCGGCACATTCTTGATCGATACCGCTAGTTGAACGCGATCGTTTGGCGAGAAGTACGGTTGATTGCTCGGAAGGAATCGCAATTCGACCCGTTCTTAAACTTCTTTTTGTTGCTCGGGCGAAAGTTGTGGGTAATACGTTTTCGCATCGCCAAGCCCATAGAGAATTTTGGTGGTCGCAAAGATCCGCTTCAAATAATCGCGATCCAGATATTTCGCAAAGGTGTCGTACTCCTTATCCGATTGAAAGAACTGTTCTAAGTAGTTTCCGATCAACTCCGAGTCGTCACCGATTGGAAGGAGGGTTGTTGAAGCGGAATAGTCTTGACGGAAGTTGATGGCTGGTCGCATCGATTGCTGGCGAACCCATTCTGTATTGACATATCCGGCTTGTCGCGGCAAGGAGAGATACTTGATGAATCGTTCCCGATCGATGATCGATTCAGCGAGGTCGAGCTTCAGACGATGGTAGAGCACCGACGCCTTGAGGCTGTTTTGCGATTCCGGTAATGACTCAGTAAAGGCCTGCAATCGGTCAAAATATTCGCGACGCGTTTTCGACTCAGTGAGCGATTCATCATCGCTCGGACGGAGTCGCGCTAGGTAGACGTTTACGAACGATTCGGATTCGATGAGTTTTGGCAGTTGCTTTTTCAACTGATCCAATTGTTCGAGTGTCAGGTTGCGATGAATGGTTGCCCATCCGAAACCTTGTGAATCGGGGAGCTTCAATTCCTTGACGATCGTATCGACAACGCCAGGCAGGTCTGGTCGCAAAACTCGCTGTAACCAAGCTCGAATATCAGGTTGATATTCGATAAGGCCGAGAGCTTCACCCAATGCAACTTCCTCGATCTGTTCGAGACGGTTGCCGGTCGTGACAGCTTCCTTGAATCGCTTGCTCCAATCGATAACGGCCGGATCGAGTTTAGTGGATAGATTAGCAGCCGCGTCGCACTGCGGTGCCGAGTGATTCAAATTGAGACCGAATTCCGAACGCAGGAAGTCGAGAGTCGATTGAGCGTTTTCGGGATAGGCAAGGAGCATTTGACGGATTCGCAACTCCCGGACTTTTTCCGACGGTCCAAGTTTCGAAATCCAAGCATCCAACGTCGCCTTAGCATCCCCAAGTTGCCCCACATTTTGGCAATGAAGTGTGTGGTAGTAAAAATAGGGTTCGGTGCCTGGAATCAGCGTTGCGAGAGCGGTTTCGCGATCGCCCGCCAGAGCAAAATCTTCAATGAAGCCAAGCTCTTCCGCGCGAGTCGTCGTGGTCCATGTGTTCATAAGGCTTCCCAGGAAAACGAGGGCCAGTAGGTGGTGTTTCATCGAAAAACGACTTTCAGAGACAAGATAAGGACCAACGCGACGATAAGCGAATCGTACGATATTGTACGTTACGTCCTAGACGATCCCAAACTCTGCCCAGTTCCCGAAAGCGGTGACTTCAATGCGATCAACGCCTGCGGTAAATGTCCGCCTGCAAGGTATTTGCTGGTATTTCCGGCACTTCTCGCCTCGATTTTCGCAAAGGCTACGCCGTGCCGCTCACAATTTTAGAAGAACCACTTGCTACGCCGCGATGCGTAGCGAAGGCTTGGCGGGAGAGGGTTGCTCGATGCAATTTTGAGCGAATCGCTTTTGATAGAGCAATTCAATCGCCATGTAATTGTCTTCGATCGTCCAAGATAAGGCAGCGTCACGCGCTGCCATGCCGATTTGCGTTCGCTTCGCTGGATCGACAACCGATCGAAGCAAATGGATGATCTGACGAATATCTTTGGGGTCATCGAGGATCAAACCACTCTGTCCATGAACGATTCGCTCGAATGCGCCATTCACCGGTGTTGTGATTGAGGTGATGCCGCATGCCATGGCTTCCAAAAACGACAAACAGCATGCGTCATAGAACGTCGGATGCAAGTAGACGTCGGTTGCCGGAAAAATATCCATCGTATCCACGACGTTTCCAAGATAAGTTACTCGATGATAACCGAAGTCAAGCTGACGAAGGCGTTGTCCATGCCCTCCCACAACCAACAGATGTATCTTGACCGGAAAGTCATGAGCATTGCGAACCGCTTCGATTGCTTGCTGGACTCCTTTGAGTTGATGGTTATGTGCGATCACGGAAACGACCAAGGCATCGTCCTTGATGGAGAGTTGTTTCCGGGCCTGCTCACGGTTGGCTTCGCAGTGTTTTGGATCAAATCGTTCGGTATCCACGCCGTTGGGGACTATTTGAATTCTGTCCTTGGGGATCGTTTCGAGTCGATTGAGATCGTTTCCTACCATTCCTGAAACGGCGATGTACGTCGCATTCGGTTGATTGAATTGCAAAGATGCGAGTCCTTCCACGGTTCGGCGGCGAATGGCAAACGGTTTGACCAGTCTCTTGGTAATTCTCTGTCCTAGCGTCAGCGATTTTTGCTTGCCGCGCTCCATAGCGACGAACGAGCCAAAGTGCGGTTGGAAGACATCGAAGTGATAGCCGAGTCCCATATCATGAATGATGTCGAATGGATGACCTCTGAGCCAATTCGATATCAATTCAGCATTCTGCATTCGCCCGCGAGTTGGTTTGATGAGGTGAATATTCGAGGGATCAATACTCAGATTGCGAGCAGCTTTAAACCCCACCAAATGGACGTCGTGCCCACGACCGTTGAGCCAACGGGCTAGCCCGATAGACCACGACTCTGCGCCGCCGTGCTGTGGATCGAGTTTAGCTGAAGCTATAGCGATTCGCATTCAAGTTTACCCACGAAAAACCGATCTTCTCTTATCGAGCTAAACTGCGTAAAACGAAACCTATAAAGCTTTTGGTAATCCTGCGTCCAGAGCATTTAGAGCCACAGCGGACGCAGTAAACGAAGTCCTGAACCGCAAACCATTAGCTAGCGAATTGTTCAAGATCGGATTTTCTTCGAGCGCACCACAATGCCAACGATCAGTGTTTTAATGCCCGTCTATAATACGGCAAAGTATTTGGCAGCCGCAATCGAATCGGTACGGCAACAGTCTTTTACTGATTGGGAACTATTCTGCGTCGACGATGGGTCGTCGGACGAATCGTTAGATATTATTCGAGACTACGTCGCGTTGGATTCACGAATTCGGCTCGTCGCATGCCCGCATCGCGGCATTGTAGACACACTCAATCACGGCGTCGAGCTTTGCCGATCAGAGTTTGTTGCACGGCTCGATGCGGACGACATTAGCTTGCCAAATCGTTTCCAAATCCAACTAAGCTATCTTCGAAATCACCCGAACGTCGCCGTCGTCGCGGGAGCATACGAAACGATTGATGGACAAGGGCGTGTTTGGAAGAGCCAAGGAGACGCACAAACGTCGGAAGCAGTCCGTGTAGCGTTGCAAAATTGCAATTGCATTGCCCACTCTTCGGTCATGATCCGACGCGAAATCTTGGATCAATTTCAAGGTCCGTATCGATCCTTTTTTCCGTTTGCAGAGGACTACGATCTTTGGCTGAGGATTGCCGCGCAGCACGAGATCGTCAATGGCGGCGATTCTGTTTTACAATACCGTCGCGAACTAAAAGCGACGCGACCCGAGCGAATCGTCCAGCAAACGCTTTCAACGCTTGCGGCCCAGGTCTCGAACAGGTGTCTCAATGCAGCGATATCGGATCCTGCCCCACAATGGTCGGGCGTCGACGTTCCGATGCTGCTCAATCTCGGGTTATCAAAATCGGCGGTACATGCGAGTCTTCGTCGAGCATTGTTGTCAGAAGCTCGATTGGCTCGCAAGGCTGGTTTTCATGCGCAATCCGATCGACTACTGGAATTCTGTTCGAACTACCAACCCGAACACGATGGGTTGCTGACGCATATCGACTATCTTTGGCGAATTGCGCGTGTTAGGTTTCAACGTTCAACACGTGACCGATTGTCGAACGCGGCGCCGCACACGTGAGACACAATATTCGTAACGAGCTTTTCACTTGCCTTGCATGGCGGGGAACATTTCGGTGACCATTTGCACGGCGGCAGGACCGACGAGGACGACGAAGACGCCTGGAAATATGAAGATCACCAAGGGCAAGATCAGCTTGACGGCTGTCTTGGCGGCCTTTTCTTCAGCGATCTGCTGCCGCTTCAATCGCATCGCATCGCTTTGAACGCGCAAAGCTTGAGCGACGCTCGAACCGAATTTATCGGCTTGGATCAATAGCGAGGCAAGTGACCGAAGGTCATCGACTCCGGTTCGGATCCCAAGGTCTTGCAATACGTGACTCCTCTGACGCCCCATTTGAAGATGCAAATTACAAAGACTAAATTCATCCGAGAGGAGTCGATAGGACGTTTTCATTTCTTCGGCGACTTTACGAAGTGCTTGATCGAGTCCCAATCCGGCTTCTACGCACACGACCAAGAGATCGAGGGCATCGGGCAGTCCTTGGAAGATCAATTTCTTACGTCGGCTCCCGAGGAAGCTCAGGACGATTTCGGGACCGTAAAATCCGAGCCCACCGCCGACCACGGCTTTGATACCGGCACCGGTCGTAAAGCCTTCAAAGAAGATGGCCGTGCCTCCGGTGGCAACCAGCAGCAAGCCGGCTACGACAATTTTGATCGACAAGTACATCATCCATGCGCCTTCGGTTCGAAAACCGGCTTCGACAAGTCGCTGCTTCAATTTGCCGGCCTCTTTTTCTGTTTGCGGAGTAAGCGGCTTGGCAAGCGCAGGAGCGGCGGCTTCCAAAACTTTCGACATCGCTTGTCCAGCACTGGCTTCCCGTTTCCCATTGCGTTCGCGCTTAGCGTTGGTGTCGCTCAGCATATCCAAACGATCTTCGACTCCACCTTTCTTGTTGCTGGTCAAATCCATGACCAACCAAGCGATAGCAAAAACGCCTGCGAAGACCACAATAGGAAGAAGAGTTACGAGACTTATCGAAGCGAGAATGAGTGTCATGGCTGCTTAAACCTTAATATCGACGATCTTACGAATCACAAGTGCACCGACGAACTGCATGACGATGGCGCCGCCGAGTAGTTTTCGACCAAGCTCGTCTTTAAAGAGCGAAAGGATATATTCCCGATTCAGAAAATACATAACTACAAACAGGAACAATGGCAGTGCCAGTAATACGATCCCTGACAGTCGTCCTTCACCGGTCAAGGCTTGAATTTGTCCGGCCAGTTTGAATCGCTCGCGAATCAGCCGCCCGATCTTATCGAGAATTTCAGCCAAATCGCCACCCGTTTGACGTTGGAGAATAATGGCGGTCGCCAAAAATCTTAAGTCCATGTTCGGTATACGCTCGGTCATAGCATTGAGCGATTCTTCAAGCGAGATACCAAATTTCTGTTCTTCAAAGCAGCGTCCGAATTCGCCCCGAATAGGCTGTGGCATCTCGGCGGCAACCAATCCGAAACCGGCCCCTAACGAATGGCCCGCCAAAAGCGAACGTCCGAGTAGCTCGAGGGCTTCGGGGAGCTGCTTGTTGAATTTCTGAATTCTCTTGTTCTTTCGGATGACCAGATATACATAGGGCAACACCAGCACAATGACTACCGCAACGGGTGCGAAGAAGTACGGCAAGCCCGACATGAGCATGCCGACAAATACAATGGCTGCCGCTCCTCCGCAGAGCGTCACAAATTTCACGACCGGTAGACGAAAGTCTGCTTGATCGAAAAGGCGCTGCAGGTTGAAGGTCTGATCAACCCAAACTTCGATCGCTGATTTCGTGGCGTTCAAAGGATGGTTGAGGATCGAAACTTCGGCTTCCACACCTGCATCCCGAGATTTTCGGCTGGTCAACGCCGATAGCCGGTCTTCAGCCGCTAAACCGGCCTCGCCTTGAAACATCAAGGCGAGGCTACCGATCAGGGCGGCGACGCAGATACCTGCAGTAATCGCAATGAGAATCGTTGGAGTCATCCGTAATATCTCCTATGCTTTCATCATGACGCGTTGACGGAATGCGCTCGCTGGTAAGCGTATACCGGCTGACTCTAGCCTCGACATAAACGTGGGTCGGACGCCGGTACATTCGAAGCTACCGTAGGCCTTGCCTGATTCATCAATGCCTTCCTGATTGAATCGATAGATGTCCTGCATCACGACCGTGTCTTGCTCCATCCCGACGATCTCGGTAATGTGCGTGACACGTCGTGGACCGCCTTGAAGTCGACTTGCCTGAACGATGACATCGACAGCCCCTGCGATCTGCTGTCGAATGGCTTTCACCGGCAAATCAAAACCAGCCATCATGACCAGCGTTTCCAAACGAGCGATTCCGTCACGCGGCGTATTGGCGTGGATCGTCGTCAACGAGCCGTCATGACCCGTGTTCATGGCTTGCAACATGTCGAGCGTTTCACCGCCTCGGCATTCGCCGATAATGATTCTTTCAGGACGCATACGCAGCGCGTTTTTAACGAGGTCCGTAGCGGTGATTGCGCCCGAGCCTTCGATGTTCGCCGGACGTGTTTCCAATCGAACAACGTGTTCTTGTTGAAGACGCAGTTCGGCAGCATCTTCGATCGTGACCACGCGCTGGTCGTTTTGAATAAAGCTGCTGAGCGTGTTGAGAAGCGTCGTTTTACCCGAACCTGTACCGCCGCAAATGATCATATTCAACCGAGCTTTTATACACCCTTCGAGCAGCATGACCATCTCGGGCGTAAAGGCCTTGTAGTTCAATAGGTCTTCAAGCTTGATTGGGTTGGAACCAAATCGTCGAATCGAAACCGCTGCACCATCTAAGGCGAGCGGCGGGATGATCGCGTTCACACGGGAACCGTCCTCCAATCGAGCGTCGACCATCGGTGACGTTTCGTCGACGCGACGTCCTACTCGCGAGACGATTCGGTCGATAATCTGCATCAAATGCGCGTTGTCGCGAAACTCGACTTCAGTCTTTTCCAAGCGACCGCTTCGTTCAACGAAAATGCTCTTGGGACCGTTGATCAGAATATCGCTGATGGTCGGGTCTTTGAGGAGAAACTCGAGTGGCCCGAGACCGAATGTTTCATCGAGTACCTCGTCGACGATACGATCTCGTTCGGAACGATTCAGCAACGTGTTCTCGGCATCGCATAGATGCTCGACCACCAAGCGAATCTCGCGCTTGAGCGCGTCACCTTTCATCTCGCCTACGCGACTCAAGTCGAGCTTGTCGACCAGCCGCGAGTGAATGCGTCGTTTAATAACCTCGAACTCGTCCTGCTTGGACTGTTCGGCCGTACGTGTACCTTGCAGCGTCTTCATATGCGTTCAAACCCGTATGTGGAATCGGAAATTCCGTATCGGGATCTAGGCTAGAAGAATATCACCCAACTCGCCGGGAGTGTGTGCAATCTCCTGAGCCCCGCACCGTCGAAGTTCTTCGACGGCGCGAAATCCCCATGAGACTCCAATCGCACAACTGCCTGCTGAAACCGCAGTTTCCATATCGGTATTGGTATCCCCGACATAGGCAATACTTTCGGTACGAACGTCTAACTCCCTCGCGATATTAAAGACACCGGCAGGGTCCGGTTTGCGAGGAACTCCAGCTTTTTGCCCATGAATGCTGGCAAAACTAAATCGGCTGAGAAAGTGCGACACACACAACTGCGTAAAATGATCCGGCTTATTCGACAAAATCGCTAGCGGCAATCGCTGGCTGCTCAAACGAGAAAGCAAATCCTCGATACCGTTGTAGGGTTTAGAACGCTTATGCCATTGGTCGGCATAGATCTCTTGGAATGCAGCCGTAGCCCGCTGCAAAAGCGATGGGTCATTGCAAGTCGCGGGTAAGGTTCGCTGAAAAAGCATCGCGACGCCATCCCCAACCAGCGTATTGTACGATTCGATCGGATGTTCGGGCTCACCAAAACGTCGTAACACCAAGTTTGCCGAGACGGCGATATCTTCGAGCGTATCTAACAGCGTTCCGTCGAGGTCGAAGATGACAGCAGAATACTTCACGACGGAGCTGCAGCTTCTTTGACCACTGGCAGCGATTCCATCAGCGTGTCGCGATCCTCCTTTTGGCTGTTATACGCTTGAGCATCCATCAGCGTAAATCCGAGGAAGAGGGCCACGAAAATGATCGAGCTCAAAAAGAAAATGGCATTGAGCGGCTTATCCCACAGCAAGTGCATGAAGAAAAGGATAACCAAACCCGCTTTGACCGTCGCAATAAACAACGTGATCCATAGTTCAGCTTGGCCGATGTCTAACGTCGATTGCCAAACGGTTAGGACCGTCAGGCCGAGCAGCGCGAAGAAGACGGTAAAGAGCATCCACAGTGGAGCTGGATGTGAAAACTCGCCGGCGTGATGACCGTCGGTATGTGCGTGGGCGTCGTGTGCCATTTTAGAGTCTGACTTTTTGTATTCTTAGAATTACTTGATAAGATAAAGGAGCGGGAACAAATAAATCCAAATGAAGTCGACCAAGTGCCAATAGAGCCCTACGTTATCGACAGGTCCAAAATACTTCGAATGGAATTCTTTGCGAGCTGCTTTCACGATCAACCAGGTGATGACAACCATTCCACCAAGAATGTGGACCGCATGGACACCTGTCATCATGTAGTAGATAGCGAAGAATAGCCCAGCTTTGCTCTTTTGATTGACTTCCGGTCGATCGATTCCCGCTCGCTTGGCGTCGATCAAAACTTGATCTGGATGAGCTTGAATAGAACCAGGGGTCGCGATCACAGGAGACACCGCAACGACTGCCGTCATTGCATTGGCTGTTCCCGCCGGAGTGGCAGGCGCAATGGTCGCAATCTCGGCAGCATAAGAATGAGCGTGATCGCCATGAGAACTGTCGGCATGACCATGTTCGCTGCCAGCAGTTGCATGCGATACATGAGCGTGAGCCTCGAGCGATTCTAGATAGACTCCCAATCCAACACCACCAAAGAAACAAAGGGCAGCCACCAAAAGCGGTCCGCTTACTTGACGCTGAAATGAATCGCTTTTGACGAGCGTCATGAAGTACCAAATGAAAAAAACCACCAAGCAGATGGCCGCCGGAGTGCAAAGAACATAGAGCCAGTATTGGTCATGACTAGGCGGCAAAACGCCTTGCGTAATATAGTGTTTGCCTGGCAACAACCCGTTCGACCACTTATGACTGTATTCGACCGCTTTGACTCCCAAGAAGATCGCGGCGCACGAGAGTGTCATGGCGAGCATCGAGATCAGCAATCGATGCTGCGATAGCTGTGCGGCTCGAACTGCCCAAGCCATAGTCAGCGAACTGAACAAGAGTACGCCGGTGTTGATGGCGCCCAGTTTTTCATTCAAAAATTCGCTGGCAAATTCGTAGATCTCGGGATGTAGATGGCGATACATCGCGTAGGCGCAGAACATCCCGCTGAAGAATAGGACTTCGGTTACCAGGAACAACCACATTCCAAGCTTACCAGCGTCGAACTGCTGTTCGGCATCGTCAAAATGGTGAGCTAACCAACTTGGATGTTCGTGTTCGTGCTCGTGATGGTCGTCAGCACCTATGGCAATATCGCTCATGGAAGCGGCCTATCCTATCAATCGTTACTCAAAAAAATTTTGTGAACTTAAAACGTGGCGTAAGCTTCCAGCTTGCGTCGTATCTATTAACTTGTCGGAAACGGTCGAGTGGAAATGGCATGCTGGAAGCTTACCCCACTCATTAGTTCTAATGATGTCCGCCTTTATCTTCGAACGGTCGTCGCACATAGCCACCAATCTTCGGATCGTATTCAATACCGCGGAAATCGTACGGGTCGCCGACGACTGGTGGTTTGGCAAAGTTATCGTGCGGTGGTGGCGAGCTACAAACCCACTCCAACGTTGCACCGCCCCAAGGGTTCGTCGGTGCCTTTCGTCCGTAAATCGCTGAATGAAGCAGCACCAATCCAGCGACCAACAATCCAGCTCCCAAAAGGAAGGCTCCATAGGTCGACATCTGGTGAAGGTGTTCAAATTCAGGAAGGTAACTGGCGTACCGTCGCGGCATTCCTCGGGTTCCCAAAACAAATTGTGGGAGAAACGTCAAGTTAAAACCGAGGAAGACGATCGTCGCCGAAACCTGACCAAAGAACTCGTTGTACATCTTTCCAACCATCTTCGGCCACCAATGGAAAATGCCTCCGAGGAATGCGACCAGTGTTCCACCCATCATGACATAGTGGAAGTGAGCCACGACGAAGTAAGTATCATGCAGATGCCGATCGGTCGACAAGGCTCCCAAGGGCAAACCCGTCAAGCCACCGATCGTAAACAAGAAGATAAAGGCTAACGCATAAAGCATCGGTGCCGTTAGGACAACTGTTCCTTGGTACATCGTACCGAGCCAGTTAAAGACTTTGATGGCCGATGGAATGGAAACGCTAAAGGTCAGCGCGCTGAAGACAATCGTCGTGACGTTTGCCATACCGCTGGTGAACATGTGATGGCCCCAAACCAAGAATCCGAACAACGCGATCGCCACCGAGCTATAAGCGATCAAGCGATAGCCGAAGATTCCTTTGTGACTATGAACGCTCATCAACTCGCTGATGATTCCCATCGCCGGAAGGATCATGATGTAAACGGCTGGATGCGAATAGAACCAGAAAAAGTGCTGGAACGTCACCGGGTCACCATTGAGCTTCGGATCAAAAATCCCAATCCCAAGCACGCGTTCGGCCGTCAACAACAAGACCGTGATTCCCAAAACGGGCGTCGCGAGTACTTGAATAATCGCCGTCGAATAAGTTGCCCACAAGAAAAGCGGCATGCGAAACCAAGTCATTCCTGGCGGACGCATCGTGTTGATGGTGACAATGAAATTCAGTCCGGTAAAGATTGAACTGAATCCAAGAATGAAAACGCCTAACGTCGCTAAGACGACCGGTCCCTTCGATTCGAGACTGTATGGCGTATAAAAAGTCCAACCCGTATCTAAACCAGTTACCAGGAGAGCGACGAGGAAAAATATCGCACCGCCAACCCAAAGGTAAAAACTGCAAAGGTTCAAGCGAGGAAAAGCTACGTCCTTGGCACCCAACATCACCGGCAATAGAAAATTACCGAGGGCGGCCGGGATGCTTGGGATGATGAACAAGAAGACCATCACCGCACCATGTAACGTAAATACTTGGTTGTATTGCTGCGGAGACAAGAAGGTACCGGCTGGTTGGAACAAATGAACGCGAATCATCAGCGCGAGAATACCGCCGAGCAAGAAGCTCGACATAACTCCGGTCAAGTACATGAGCCCGATTCGCTTGTGATCGAGCGTTAACGCCCAGCTCAGGAAGCCGCTGGAGTGGGTGAGAAAATTGCCTGGCTCGTGCGCGGCTGGTGCCGTGATGTCGAGCGGTTTTGTCGTAATCGTACTCATAGTATTTGTCCTTGTCGCAAGAGGAATGCGAGCTATCGACTCAGCTTAAAGCTATTCTTTTTTGTTCGGATTGTTTTTCACATTTTTCATAAACTCGATCAAGGCAGAAATCTCTTCTTCTTTGAGACGGCCTTGATAACTTGGCATGAGCGCCGCAGTCTCGAAGCCCTTTCGGGCCTTTGCCTGCGGGTTCAGCACCGATTCACGAAGGTAATTTTCATCAAATTTTACGGTTCCGCCAGTCGCTAATTCCACATCTTTTCCCCAACTATCAAGGAAACTAGGTCCGACAACCTTCTTCCCGTCGATCGAATGGCATGCAATGCATCCCTTCGATTTCTCGTATTGCTTCTTTCCCCACTCCCAAGGATCGGAAGGAGGGAGCATTTCCTTGGCGAGCCATGCATCGTAGGTTTTCTGCGATTCCACATAGACATCGGCGTGCATCACGCTGTGCTTGTCGCCGCAATACTCAGCGCAGAACAAGTCATATTTGCCTTCTAACGTTGGCTCGAACCACATGTTGGTATACCGTCCTGGGACGATGTCAGACTTGACGCGGAAGACCGGAATAAATAGGGCGTGAAGAACGTCGTCGGATCGCATGATCATCTTGGCGGGTTTGTCGACGACCAAGTGAAGTTCGTTGGTTGTCACACCGCCTGGATAAGTAAAACTCCATGCCCATTTCTGAGCTCGGACTTCGACGTCATTGGTATCGACGGGAATCGTCATCTGATCGAGGTAGCCATAAACGCCGCGCGCGAAAATCCAAACGGCGATCACGCACGGGATAAACGTCCACCAAAACTCGAGCCAGTTATTGTGGAGGGCTTCAACGGAGCCTTTGTAGCCGGGTCGTCCGCGGAAGGCGATCATCGAATAGACCATAGCGGCGACGATCAGGACGAAAAAGAAGAGGCTGATATACAGCATGGCCATATAGAACCAGTCGACTTCCTTCGCGAAGGTCGAGGCTTGTTCTGGAAACCAAAAAGTTGCGGGCTTGTCAGCAAATAAAAACATAATCGTGCTCAAACTCTAATTATCGTCAGGTGTATTGTTTGCCAATGCCTTCTGACGGCTAAACCAAAACGGGGCTGAGGCTCCCAAGCCAATCAGCACAAACGCTCCCGCAGCAAACGATAGCAGGCGCCTGGCATCGGCCGAATACCGATTTTCATCTGGGTTGTAATGAAAACACCAAAGCAAAATCTGATCAGCAGTCGTACCGATGCGTCCTTCGGAGGCTTCGACCAACGAAAGCCGAATCGTCTCGGGGGCAAATCCAATACTGTAAAGATAGCGAGTAATCTTGCCGGATGGCGAAATACCGATCGCAACCGAAGCATGATTAAACCGATCTTCTTTCTTGTCGTAGGTATATCGAAATCCAACGGCATCCGCGACTCGCTCGATCGACTTGGCGTCGCCAGTCAGGAAATGCCAACCTTTCGCATCGTGTTCTTTCGGCAACAATGATGCGTAGCGTTGTTTCATACTTGCGGCCTTCTCAGGAGTCTCTCGCGGATCAATGCTGATCGAAACCATGTCGAAGTCTTTCCCTAACTGCAATCCGGACAGTTCGGCAACACCTTCGGTTAAACCATTGAGCTGAGCAACGCACAACCCTGGACAGTTACTGTAATTGAGCGTCAACAGAAGCGGTCGCTTACCGGTGCAAAGCGAAGCAAGCGGCGTTGGCTGGCCTCGCTCGTCGATAAAAACGAGCTCGAGCGGCAAGAAATCGCCAAGCTTCTCATCGACCCGAATCTCCTTGGCCTTTTCCGGGACATCCGTCAAAATCTGAGCGCGCAGCGGACTATCGAGATAGTTCATAAAAACTATCGCAAGTAAAACCCAATTTGCCAGACGAATAGTCATGTTCAATTCAATCGTTCGCGGCTCGGATGAGCCACAATTATCCTTCCGATCGGCTATGTGCCAACCTTGGCTTTGGATTTGCCTTCTTTAGCTTCCTGCAGCAGTAGTTCCGTGGCTCTTTCCAACGGAATTTGTAATCGCGACGTCGGACCACCCACGACTGGTTTTCCATCTGAACCTAAGGCAGGTGGAACGGCGACCTTCTCATAAACATTAAGCGACTTGCGCTGTTCGGTCAGAACTGCGGTCGACGAATGGTATTCCGAAGCATCGAGCTTTCTCGCTTCTTCCACATTCGTCATATTATAGCAGAGTGCTTGAGTACCTTGCAAAACTGCCACCAATAGCAAACAACTGATCAGCGTCGCAAATGCGATGAACTTGGTGTCCAAATCGTCGTAACGGGCCATGTTATAAGGTTCCAATCAATCTACAAAAGCGGGTTGGCATAGGACATGGCTTCGGGAAGCCGCGGGTCGCGGAGAGCAACCAATGGCACGCCGGATGCTCTCACCAAAATCATCGCGGAAAAAATCGAAAACATACCTAGTCCACCAAGAACGTGTCCTAAAATCATCGGCATTGAGACGGGACCAGCATTTGGCATCACCAGGAAGGTCATATCGAGCCAGTGTGCGATCAACGCCCAACATGCCCAGAATGCTAGCGCAGTCCGATGCCGGCGAACGTGTCGCGACATCAGACCTAGGAATGGAATAGCAAAGTGCAGTGCAATGCTGCCATAAGTCAAATAAGCCCAATCGCCTTCGACACGATCCTTAAACCAGGCGGTTTCTTCAGGAATATTTGCGTACCAAATCAAAATCAACTGCGAAAATGCGATATATGACCAAAACATCGTGAAGCCAAAAAGGAACTTGGCCATGTCATGGTAGTGCTCGATGTTGACATACTCTTTGAGCTTTCCGTTTCGCTGCAACAGCAAGAAGCTGACGATCATGAAGGCGAAGAAGCCGAACATGCTCGCGGAGAACAAGTAGACTCCGAAAATCGTACTGAACCAATCGGCATCCAACGACATGATCCAATCGAACGCTGCCATACTGACCGTAAGGGCGAACAGCATCACCAACGGGCCACTCCACTTTTGACGTGCCAGCGTGAGATCAACTCCGCCCGTTTCATCTTCGCGACGACTCTGCTTGTAGTAGTACGTAACGATAGCTGTCCAAAGTAAAAGACAGATAACGGCCCGCGCAGTGAAGAACGGTCCATTAAGGTAATCGACCTTCTGCTGGACGATCGTCTCGCGAATATCTTCTTTCGCTTGATTCCATTCGTAGAGCGGCGAGGCATTGTTAGCGAGCACCATCAAAAGAATGGGAGCGAATAGAATTGCCATCGATGGAATTGTCATCGAAATAATCTCGGCCCAACGACGTACCGACGCGTTCCAACTTGCTCGTGTCAAAAATGTTATCAACACGAAAAACATCGCGCCGATTCCAAAGCTGAGGCAATACATAAAATTGGCGAGATACGAGTGCAAAAAGATCTTGAAGGCCGTTGCTCTCGCATCGCTATAGCCGATAAAAAAGATTAGCCCACTGACGCAAATCAGTCCTAGACCGACAGCCATCAGTAAATAGGCTTTACCTTGCCAAGCATCCGGCAGCTTCAAACTATCGGATTCTGTCTTGTGAGTAGTCATCTGTTTCCTAGTCCGCTTTTTTTACTTCTTCGATTTTGGCTCGTTGATCGACCGGCACATCTTGAATATCCGCATTGCGGCTACGCTGTAGAGCTCGAATGTACATCACCACTGCCCAGCGTTCCTTCGGCGTAAGCACGGCAGCGTAGTTCGCCATCTTCCCTTTACCGTTGCTGATCGTAAAGAAAATATTCCCCACTTCTTGCCCTCGAATGCGAGGGTCATGCAACGAAGTTGGCGGCAACCAATACCCTTGCTGAAGCTGTTCAGCTCGTCGATGTACCAGTCCATCGCCGTCACCGCCAACGCCATGGCAAACGCTGCAATAGATTTCAAATTTCTTTTGTCCCAGTACCAGCATGTCGCTGCTTACCGCTACCGGGAAATCGGTAACCCAAGGCAAGTTTGGACCCGCCGCCGCCGGTGCGGCGGCAGGTGCTGTCGTTGCTGGTTCTTCCTTCTTTGCGTCATTTGCTTTTTCGGTTTCCTTAGCTGGCTTTGCAGCTTCGTCTTCCACTGGGGCATCTAAACTAGGCGCTTTTGGCTCATCTTGAGAGCTGACCAAAAGCACTTTATTGGCTGGAGTAATACCCGCAATTTTCGTCGGGTCGTAACCGAGGTAGAACGGGTCTTGTTCTTCAAGTTGTCCACGAGCCACCGTTCCGGGAACTTGCGGGCGGCTCGTCCGGCCATCAGCGAAAATGGTCGTGGTCGATTGAGCTTTCTTCTTCGGCTGAAAATCCATATCGAAGAAAACGTGCCAACGTGGATATTCGTCGTTGCTGGCTCGCATATTCGCGATGATCGTGGCGGGTACGAACGAGCCAACAAGCAACGTGGCCAGTCCCATCCAAATAATCGTCGGAAACTTGCTCGGCGTTGAATCCTCAACGACTTCTTCAAGTGATTCTGGATTTGTTCCAGCCAACAGTTCTCGCACCGATTCGCGATTAAAATACTTATCGCGTGAATCGACATGCAAGAAAAAGCGGTCGTTGGTGACCCGATCGAAGCGAGGGTTGGTGAAAACCGGATTGCTAAATCGAGGCAGTAGATTCAATCCCCACATCGCAAAGAAGGTGGTAAAGGCACTGAACAAAACGGTCGTTTCGAATATCACGGGAATGAATGCCGGAATCGACAGCATGGGCTTTCCCGAAATGATGTAGGGATAGCTGACAGCGTTCATCCAGATTTCCATCGTGGCGGCGGCTGCCAAACCGACAAAACCCATACACAAAACAATGAAGGGCAAGATGGTCGGTTTGATCCCAAGGGCTTCATCGATTCCGTGAACCGGAAACGGAGTGTACGCATCGGTCTTGGTGTAGCCCGAATCGCGGACTTTTCGAGAAGCCGCTAGCAAGGAATGCTCGTCGACATACTCGGACATCCACCCATAACTCTTGGGTTTCTCAGCAACGGCTGGTTGTGTTTTTTTAGCACTCATAAGTTATTTTCAACTTCAATACAGCGTCTTCAAATTCGATTCTCAATGATGATCGTGGCTATGAGCTTCTCGATGCGCCTCGATGCTTAATATCCCTTTGATTTCCGAAATCGCGATTACCGGCAGGAATCGACAGAACAACAGGAACAATGTAAGGAAGACACCAAAGCTTCCGAAGAACATCAATCCGTCATACATCGTCGGTCGATAATATCCCCACGAACTCGGCAAAAAGTCACGAGAAAGACTCGTCACCGTGATCACGAAACGTTCGAACCACATTCCGATATTCACGAAGATCGAAATGATGACCATGATGATCGGCGACGTTCGGCACTTCTTGAACCAGAACAACTGCGGCGAAATCACGTTGCACGAAACCATCGTCCAGTAGGCCCACCAGTACGGCCCGAAGGCTCGATTCATAAACGCGAAGCTTTCGAACATATTCTGGCTGTACCAGGCGATAAAAAATTCGGTGGCGTAAGCCAAGCCAACCAACGAACCGGTCGCCAAAATTATCTTGTTCATATTGTCGAGATGGCGAAGCGTGATCAAATTCTCGAGCTTGTAGATACTGCGAACTGGCACCAGCAACGTCATTACCATCGCAAAGCCGCTGAAGATAGCTCCGGCCACGAAGTACGGTGGGAAGATCGTAGTATGCCAACCGGGAACTTGCGAAACGGCGAAGTCAAAACTAACGACAGTGTGAACCGACAGCACCAGCGGGGCCGCTAGAGCAGCCAAAATCGTGTAGGCCTTTTCGTATCGAAGCCAATGTCGCGACGAACCGGTCCAACCGAGCGACAGTAAACCATACAAAAATCGGCGAAGCGGAGTTTTGCTTCGATCGCGATACGTTGCAATGTCAGGCACCATACCCATGTACCAGAACAAAAGCGAAACCGATGCGTACGTTCCAACTGCGAAAACGTCCCATAATAGCGGCGATCGGAACTGAGGCCACATCCAAAGATTCAAACTTGGATAAGGAAACATCCAAAACGCCAGCCAAGCTCGACCAACGTGAATGCCGGGATATATTGCCGCGCAGATAACCGCGAAGATCGTCATCGCTTCGGCCGCGCGATTGATACTGGTGCGCCAATTCTGTCGAAAGATAAACAAAATGGCCGAGATCAACGTACCGGCGTGTCCGATACCGACCCAAAAAACGAAGTTAACAATCGGCCAAGCCCAGAAAACGGGGTTCATATTCCCCCAAATTCCAACGCCCGTCAAAATCAGATAGCCAATCAACGACACGAACATCAAGGCGGTGAGCGACGAAAACCCAAACAGGACGTACCAGATCGTAGGTTGAGGCGCTTCGGCGACTCGGCAAACCATTTCGGTCACCGAACTAAATGTTTGATTGCCGGTTACCAGCGTTGAGCGGCGGCCGGGCACATCGACGGTGTTATCAATTTCGCGAGGATTGGAGTATGTAATGGATGCCATAGTTTACGAGTTTGCCTTCGCTTCTTCGTGAGAATTGTCGTGCCCGGTTTCGCCATGACTGTGATCGTGGCTGCCATGTCGGTCAGGACTGGTATTCCATTGAGGGTTTATTTGATCGTAAGTCATCAATCGTCGAGGGACATTACGAACACGAGCCAAGTACAACGTTCGTGGCTTGATATTCAAATCTTCGAGCAAGCCATAGGCTCGTGGATCATGCTGCATCGCATAAACGCGGCTCGTCTTGTCATTCAAATCGCCAAAGACGATCGCTTGAGACGCACAAGCGTCTTGGCAGGCGGTGCGAATATCACCGTCGTGAACAAGTCCGTCGCCGGTCGCACGCGCCTTGATCTTGCCGTTCTGAACACGTTGGATGCAATAGGTACACTTTTCCATCACGCCGCGACCACGAACGGTGACTTCAGGGTTCAATACCAACTGCTGGAGTTTCGCGTTCGCCTTTTCGCGATTGTCGTTCCAGCCGTAAAAATATCCGTATTGCTGGTTGAAATTGAAGTAGTTAAAGCGGCGGACTTTATACGGACAGTTGTTGGCACAATAGCGAGTTCCAATGCAACGGTTATAGGCCATCGCATTGATTCCCTCTTCGGTATGAACCGTCGCGGCGACAGGACATACTTGCTCGCACGGAGCGGTTTCGCAATGCGCACAGGCCATCGGCTGTTGAACGATTTTCGGATCGATCGGGTCGCGGAAGTCGCCTTTGTCTTCGGTGACGTCATAGTCGCATTGGAAGTAGCGATCAATACGCAACCAGTGCATTTCACGACCGCGCGAGACTTGTTCCTTGCCGACAATCGGAACATTGTTTTCGGCTTGGCAAGCAACGACGCATGCATTGCAGCCGATACACTTATTCAAATCGATCGTCATTCCCCAAGCATGATGCTGATCGATTGCCGGTTCTTTCCACATCGAATCTTCATGATGCAGGTGCATCTTGGCGAATGTTTTTGCCTTGCTGAATTCCTCCAACGTGCCTTCACGAACCAATTGAGGAGCGCGCGCGGCGATTTCTCGCATACCGCCTTCGTCGTCGATCGCGAAGTGATCTTGAGTCGTCGAAAGTTTGTATGGAATGCTTGTTCCCTTGGCCGAAACGCCCGTCAAAATGCTGTGTTGATTCCACCTACGAAGCGATGCCAAGTTCGTACCGACCGTAAAGGTATCCTTGGGACTTCGAACTGCTCCGCCAACAGAACCAGCTCGGCTTCGACCGTAACCTACGTTGATAGCGATCGAACCTTCGGCATGTCCAGGGACAACGAAAACCGGTAGCCGTACCGATGCTTCGCCTTGCGTAAGGTGAACGAGTTCACCTTGCTTCAAGCCGAGTTTCCTGGCGGTTCGGATACTCATAATCGCCGCATTGTCCCACGTCAATTTCGTGATCGGCTGCGGTAATTCCTGAAGCCAACCATTGTTCGCAAACCGACCGTCGTAAACCGAGTCGCTTGGATGAACGACGATTTCAAGATTCAACTCGTCGACCGAATCGCTCCCGAGATCGATCGTAGTAGCCTTGACGGCTTCGGCACCCGGAACGGCCGTGATCGTCGGCTTGTCGGTTGCGATCTTGACCTCCGCTGGTTTGGCAGCCGACGAAGCCAAGAAGCCGGCGTGAAGAATTTCTTTCCACTGACGATCGCTTAACGAACCGCCTGCAATTTCTGTTGCCGTATTTCGAACGTATTGCGTTGATGAAACGTCGGTCGCTCCGGATAGGATCAGTCCGATTTCGAGCAAGCTCTTTCCGCCGCGTAACGATTCGATCTGCGGCTGGCCAACGCCGTACGTGCCGTCGACCGCTCGAACGTCGCCCCAAGCTTCCAGCGGATGGGCTGCGGGAACAACCCAATCGGCAAGCTGAGCTGTTTCGTCATCGGTGTCGGCTGCGTAGACCACCGACGGAATATTTTCGAGAGCACCGGACAACGCGATGTCGCCAGCTAATGTGAAAACTGGATTGGGAACCAACAGCCAGGCCGTCTTGAATGCCGGAGCGGCCTTCCCGCTTTCGGTCGTGCCGAGTGCAAGATGGACAAAGTCATCCAACCGAATTGTGTCGATCTCTTGAGATGCATTCGGAATATCCAAGAGTATCCAAGTCTTACCGAAATTACCGAGCTTGGCGTTGATTCGAATTGCCGTTTGTTGAACGTCGACTTCCTGATGGGCACCGACTGTCAATAACGAGTTTCCTTTATTGGCAAGCAAATCGGTCGCGATCGTTTGGAGCGTTCGATCGAGCTTTTCTTGCCAAATAAGTTCGTTGTAAGGCTTTTCATCTTTGGAGCCTTCAATCGTTTTCCCAGCATCAATCAAAGCTTCCAAGCGATCGAGAAACAGGCCAGCTTGAGACGACTTGATTGCGAGTCTAAAATCGGCCGCAGCTCCGGTAATCGAATACTGAGATTCGATCGCATACAAGCGATTCATCTGCTTTTCAGACGGACCGCGATTCATCGCGAACTGACGGGCATAGACAACGGAATTCGGATCCGAGCCGAGCAAATTATCATCGACCGAGACGATTACTTTAGCTTTGTCAAGTCGATAGAATGAACTCGCTTTACCACCGCCAGAAGCATTGATCGCTTTCGACTGATTGCGGCGATATACCGATTCATATTCGACAAACGCCGCCTCTGGAAACTTGGCTTTCGTATCGGCGAGCCATCGGTGCCACGATGGGCTCGAAGATGGTTCGAAGACGATTGCCAATCCTTTACCCTTGGAAGCTTCAAACGACTTGGCTTGTTCGGCAGCGAATGCGGTGAACGAAGTCCAATCGGCGACTTGGTCGTCATCGCTAGACTCGAAGTCACCTCGCTTGCTCTCGCGATGCAAAACACTGCCGAGCCGATCGGGATCATAAAGCGAAAGCACGGCTGCTTGCGTAAACGTATCCGTCCCAGCCGATTCGAATTTCGCTTCTTTGCCGTCGTTATGTTCCGACGTAACGCTCTGCGCGTAGATCGGATGCTGTGCGTTTCCATCGAGCTTGATCGGACGCCCTTCCAAACACTTGGCAAGAACATGGACAGCTCGACCAGCCCATTCAAAGTTGGTCGTAAAATACTGAGGGACGCCGGCAACTCGACCTTCAGGTTTCGAAGCGAATTCGGCGAATTGCTCTCGATTATAGCGGCAGCCAGACGCACCGCCGAAAGCCAACGAGGCCCCCATGAGCTGTATCCATCGACGCCGCGAGACGCCTTCGGGGAACTCGGAAGCAGCCGTTGGAAATTCGCGCTGGAGGAACTGGTCGAACTCCGGAGAATTCTCTAGCTCGCCAATACTACGGAAATATTTCTTACTCTGATTTGGAAGCGGATAGTTCATCGGTGGCAGACCGCACAGTTAGTCATGGGATGAATGTTCTTTTCTTTTTTCAATCGAGTCCCCAGCTCAAGCGGATCCTCGCCGATATCTTCGGCTTTCCAATCAAGCTGCGTTACGAACTCAGTGGGGCGCAAATGTGGCTCGGGGTTGCGATGACAATCGATACACCAAGCCATCGATTGATCCTTGGCTTGATAAACCACGTCCATCTTGTCGACGCGACCGTGGCACGAAACGCAAGATACGCCGCGATTGATGTGGGCCGAATGGTTGAAATAAACGAAGTCCGGCAAGCGGTGGATACGAATCCATTCGATCGATTCACCCGTTCGCCAGCTATCGTGAACGGCCTTTAACTTGGGACTCGTCGGGTGAACCGCCGAAAAAACCGGAGGACCACTTGGGGTCATCGGACTATGGCAGTTAATACAGGTTTGAGTCGCTGGAACGGTCGAATGAGCCGATTTGTCGACGGAATTGTGACAATACCGACAGTCCATTTTCAATTGGCCTGCGTGAATAACATGGCTAAAAGGAACCGGCTGTACCGGTTGATAACCTATATTCAATGTAACTGGACTGGTGGCAGCCAAGAACATCGGTGCGGCGAATAGAGCCCCACCGCCAACGATTAATCCGCCCATTAAGAGCAAGAATTTGTTGGTCCAACGTGGAAACAAAAAGCGTTGCATAATCGAAACCGCTATCCAATATTCATCGCTGAAGGAATTCGAAAGTCATGTCTAAAACCGAAGAATCACTTCGATTCCAACATGTTTCGCGGCAAAGTTGAGCGAGAGCTTACCGCAAGTTGACGAGTTCGCACAGCATCCATAAGGTACTTGAAGCCGACTTCAGCTTATTTCTGTCGGCTAGTATGGCGGTAATCCACTAAACTATTCAAGGTCGGATCGGGTCAAGCGACATTTGGTCGCATGCCTGCGAGTCATTTTTCATTGTGGGGTACGCTTCTAGCTTGCCTCAGCCACGTCACTTATTTTTATAGCGTCCTCAAAGTAGAATGAACATTGTCTTTGAACGTCATCCTATTTGCCGGAATTGAAGTTTCTATTCGATTGGGTAGGCGGCGTCGAAGACACCTCCACGGCGAACCAAGGTATAAGAAAAAATAATAATGCAGAGTGGCGTTACGGTAAGTTGTTTCTTCTTGAGCTACGTCATCGTGCTAGCAATCGAGTTGTCACGGCTCTACCTAAAAATACCGTGGCGGATGTTGATCGTTTTGGTCATGGCTATTTTGGGATTGTTGACGCATGGCTTATTCCTCTTGGATCGTTGGACAAGTGTCACTCGAACCGACGGGCCGGGAGCTTTGCCAGCCACCCTTTTCGATTGGAGTCTCTTGGCCGCTTGGGTCTTGGCTGCGATCTATGTAGTTATGGCATTGCGCCGTCCGACCAATGCGATCGGGCCGTTCTTGCTCCCATTAGTACTTGCCATGATTGGAGGAGCATTACTTGTCCGCGAAAGTCAACCGTTTGACCGAACATCGTCCACGGGACTTTGGCGATATATCCACGGCGGCTCGCTGAGCCTCGGTACGGTTGCCGTTACCTTGGGTTTCGCCGCCGCCCTGATGAACCTTGTTCAAGAATATCGCTTGAAAATGAAACGCGGGTTTTCAAGCCGATTAAGACTTCCGTCGCTCGAGTACCTTTATACGCTTGGTCGATCATGTTTAGTAATATCCACTATCGCGATCGCCTGCGGCTTGGTCTCGGGAGTCGTCCTCAATTTCCAGCGACATGGAAGCGTCAACTGGCTAGGAAGCGGCATCGTCTTTTCCGGCGGCTTATTGGTCTGGTTAATCATCGCCTCGATCCTCGAGTGGCAAGCCTCCTTGCGAGCAACAAGTTGGTCAGCCTATCTAAATATCGCATCGTTCCTAATCGTCTTCTTAGCCCTCATCCTAGTCTTCGCCGCCCCGCACGGACGAACAAAAGCGGTCTATCAGACGGAGCATAAAAGTTTGATTGCGAACCCAAACTTAAACTCGCATTCGAACTTAAACTCGCATTCGAACTTAAACTCAGTCCTAGGCTGTGAAATTATCGATGCGCCTCGCCCCAATGTCGTCTTTCGCTCCGCGAAAGTGGCGTTAACGGTACGCACTTTCGCGGAGCGAAAGGCGACAATGATAAATTCACAGCCTATTTGCAAGTCTAGCCTCACGCAAATATCCAACTGTGAGCCGTCGGCGCTAGCTGCGGGTTCCGAATTTACTCGGAATTTTTCGAATCGTCGAACCGAAGAACCGGCGGCTAGCGCCGTACCGCTCAGCATGACAGACAAAGAGGGGCCCTCTTTTTTATGAAGCTGCACATGATTGGATGCAGCCACCATCATACGCCGCTGCATCTTCGACAACGATTGGCGTTTACTCCCGAGCAAACGCGGCAAGCCCTTGGTTCCTTGAAAAGCCATTGCCCTGGGATCGAAGCGGTGCTCTTGAGTACTTGCAATCGCGTTGAACTTTATGCGGCCGGTGCGGACGCGAATTCGATACCCAATGTCGGCTACTTGCGACAGTTTATACTCGACTTCCACCATCAATCGCCAAGCGACTACGAACAGCACCTTAAAAATTGCTCGGATGCCCAAGCCATCGAGCATTTATTCACGGTCGCGTCGAGCCTCGATAGTTTGATTGTCGGCGAATCTCAAATCCTTTCGCAGGTCAAACAAGCCTACGAAGTCTCAAATTCGATCGAGTTGGCGGGCCCGATTGTGCATTCCGCTTTTCAACATGCCAATCACGTCGCCAAACGCGTTACTAACGAAACCGAGATCCATTCGAAGCGCATCAGTGTCCCAAGCGTTGCGATCAGCGAGATAGCCACCGAGTTTTTCGAACGCTTGGATGACAAAGACATTTTGATTATCGGAACCGGAGAGATGGGCGAAGAATCGTTGCGCTATCTTCACGCTGCCGGTGCCAAAAGAGTGACGCTGATCAATCGATCTGCCGAACGAGCCCATCAACTTGCCGAAATGTTCAACCAAGAATTCTATGGCAGCTTAGTCATATCGACTCAAGACTGGGATCATTTGGGATCATGCTTGATGGTTGCCGATTTAGTGATCAGTACGACTGCCGCCAGCGAACCGATCATGACGCTCGAAGACTATCAAGTCCTTCATGATCGCCGGAAGAAGAAGGGGACGCAGCTCATTCTTGACCTAGCAGTCCCGCGTGACTTTGATGATCGCATCGGACAGTTGCCGCAAGTCTATTTGTATTCGGTCGATGATTTGCAAAAAGTCTGCGATCGCAATCTGGATTTTCGACGCCAGCAGTGGCCGATTGCCAAGAAGATCATCAGCGAAGAAACGATTCGCTTCATCGGTGACGTCCAGCATCGACAAACGGGCCCGACCATTCAAGCCCTTCGCGAGCAAGTCGAGCAAATCAAACAAGCCGAGCTCGATCGGTTGCGAAATCGGTTGACCAACCATACCATCAGCACCGAGGCTTTCGACGAAGTATCGCAGACCCTAGAACGAGTCGTCAACAAAATTCTCCACTCGCCTCTGCAATCGCTCCGCGAAGAAAGCACCACCGGCGATCACGCAACGTTGCTCAGTGCCCTTAAAAGACTTTTCAAGATCCAAGACTAGTTGCTCTCGGATCTAACTTTAGATTGATCGGTTTCGTTATTCATGACGGTTCGCACACGCTTTGCTCCTAGTCCGACCGGTTACCTCCATATTGGAGGCGTTCGCACGGCGCTTTTTAATTACTTGTTGGCCAAGCAAGCTGGCGGCCAGTTCATACTTCGCATCGACGACACGGATGCTCAGCGAAATGTCGAAGAAGCCTTGCAGCCGATCTTGGATGGCTTTCGCTGGCTTGGTTTGGAATGGGACGAAGGGCCAGGCATCGGCGGTCCGCATGCTCCCTATTTCCAATCGCAGCGTTCGACGCTCTATCAATCGGCAGTATCCAAACTCTTGGCCTCCGGACATGCCTATCGCGATTTTGCTCGAACGGAAGAAACGCAATCGCTTCGTGAAGCAGCCGAGAAAGCCAAACAACCGTTCGTCTACGATCGTCGCTGGATGGCCGAGAACGACGAGCAAGCTAAGGCTTTCGAGGCCGAAGGCCGAACGGCCGTGGTACGATTGAAAATGCCGCGCGAAGGGCAATGCGAGTTTCACGATCTTGTTCGCGGCGATCTTTCATTCGAATGGTCTGGTGAACCCGATCATGTGATCCAGCGCGCCGATGGCACGTGTCTCTATCATCTAGCGAGCGTTGTCGATGACGCCGAATTTCAGATTACCCATGTAGTGCGGGCTGTCGAGCATCTTCCCAATACGCCTCGCCAGATTTTTATCGCACAGAGTCTCGGCTATACGCTGCCGATTTATGCTCATCTTCCATACGTTGCCGAACCAGGTGGGACAAGCAAGTTGAGCAAACGCAAGCTCGACCAATATCTCAAGCAAAAAGACTTTGCGGCCTTGAACGAGCATGGAGCAACGATCGCTAAGAAGATGAATTTGGCGACAACGAAAGAAGCCTTTAATCCGGTTGTGACCGATTTTTATCAAGCGATGGGGTTCTTGCCGGAATCGATCTTAAATTATTTGCTCCTCTTGGGATGGTCGCTCGATGATTCGACGGAACACTTTGCAATCGAAGACGCCATTCGATCATTTTCGCTCGAACGTGTTAATAAATCGCCAGCTTCGTTCGATCCCCAAAAGCTCGTCGCCTTCCAAACGCGATGGATGAACGCGTTGGAGCTCAAAAAGAAAGTGGCGATGGTCCTGCCGTTTATCCAAAAAGCCGGTTGGGTGAGCGAGCCGCCGCCGTGCAGTGTCAGCGATCGCATCCACGCAATTATGAAAGCTGCTGGCGACCGCATCAAAGTCGCTGGAGATATCCTTATGTTCGATGAATTGTTCGTCGCCGACGATCAGCTCGAATATGAACCAGCAACATTTGACAAGCGTCTGAAAAACGACCCGGCGGCTGTCTCGCTGGTGAAAGAGTTTCGCAGCATCTTAGCCGACGCCCCCGATTTTACCGCGTCAGCTTTAGAAGCATTGCTCAAAGAATTTCTCGAAGCTCGCAGCTTGAAGTTCGGACAAATAGCCGCCGCCTTGCGTGTCGCGTTGTCAGGGAAAGCAAATGGATTAGGCTTGATGGACTACTGCGAAATCTTAGGACGAGAATCATCCGTGAAGCGAATCGATCGAGCGGTATCCCTCGCAGAAACTGTTTGATAGGGATAATGTGTACAATTAGAAATCGACTTATACGAAGAATTCCATTTCCTCGTGGAGCAAGACAAAACGACAGACATTCATGAGCACCGATCCAAGTCGCCAGATTTTTTGAATGGCTTCTGGAGACCGTATGGGGCAATTTGTGCCAAGAGTCGGGCAACGTGAAATCGCCGGATTGGCATCAGGCGGTGCTTGCGGAACGAACACGACGACTTGAAATGGGGAACGCATCGGTTTCGCCATGGGCTGAAGCCAAGGCTAGATTGCTCAAAATCGGACAATGATTGTTCACATTTCCTCAGATGCAGTAGACGATTTGACCGAGGGCTATTGGTTCTACGACATCGCGACGGTGGTCGCAGTGCTAGACGCACGTCGTAGTCCGCAATGGGTTCGCGATAGGCTATCGTGACGAATGCAGGCAGTTCGTCTTGAATCGCAGATGTGCGAACCTAACAAGTCGGGCATTTACCGCTGCACACCTGATTGGGTGCTGCCGTTTACGAGTGATTCTACTTCGGCGAAATGGATCAGTGGCAGGTCGGACGGGATGGTGTATTTGAAGGCTGCGACTGCTGCTCCCCATCGCAACGCTTTTTCGACATCGTTCGACTTCAAGAATCCAAACAGAGTGCCGGCCGAAAAAGCATCACCACCGCCAAGTCGTTCGACTTCTTGAGCGACAAAAGCGGGCTGCATAAAATGCTGCCCCGATCTGGTTCTTGCCGCCGCCCCGTTCGCACCCATCGTCAAGACAATGGTTGCGTTGGGGAAAAGCTTGGCCAGCAATTCCAATATTCCTCGCGGATCGTCGTCGTGAAACCCGTAGACTGTTCCCACGTCCCGTTGCGGAATAAAAATAATATCGGCCATTTCCATTATCGATTGGCAGCCTTGCTTGGCAGCTTCGGCAGACCAAAGTCGGGCTCGATAATTGAAATCGAAGCTCAGTAGCCATCCTGCTTTCTTGGCCAGTCGCGCGGCCTGGTCTGCCGTTCGAGCGGCGGACTCGGAAATGCCTAAGGTGATGCCTGTTGTATGAAGGACTCGACTATTTGAAATTTCGAATAGCCAAGCTGGCAGATTGCTTGGTTGCATTCGGCTCATCGCCGAGCCTTGTCGATCATAAAAAACTTGGGAGCCGCGAGGAGCTTTGCCTCGTTCAAGATAATAGGTGCCGACGCGGTCTTCGTTCGTCCATACAACATGCGATGTATCGACTCCATGTTCCGCGATCCCTTCAGCGATCTTACGACCAAGCGGATTATCGGTAAGCCGCGACAGCCAAGCGACTTTCAGTCCCAAACGCGCGAGCCCAACGGCCGTATTCGACTCGCTGCCACCGATATGGATTTCAAAATTCGACGCCTGCGAAAAGCGTTCGAAACCGGGCGGCGTCAGCCGCAACATCGTTTCACCCAGTGTCACAACATCGTAGCTCATTGTTTTATGGTACCTCGTGAAGCTTCGGCATATTGTCGCGCAATCTCGGTCATGCCTTTCCAATCCCGACGTCGAATCCTATCTGGATCCACCAACTGCCCACCAATGCCAACGGCGACTGCACCGTTTTCAAAATACTTCGGCATATTCGCAAGATCGATTCCACCTGTCGGCATCAGTTTGAGATATGGCATGGGAGCCAAGACATCTTTGATGTAACCCGGTCCAAGATGACGGGCCGGAAAGACCTTTACCAGACTCGCTCCCGCTTCCCATGCTTGCGAGATTTCCGTCGGCGTAAAGGCACCGGGCATGATGGGTACTTGATGTGTTTGGCATTGCCGGATGACATCGAGCCTCGTCGTTGGGGTGACAACAAACTGTGCACCAGCTTCAATCGCTTGATTGGCTTCATCGAGATTTCGAACGGAGCCAAGTCCGACACAAGCGTCGCCGTTTTGAAACGCTGGGATCTCCTTTCGAATTCGACCGATAACTTGAAATGCTTCCGGGTTGGTAAGCGTGTACTCTTGAACCATGATACCACCGGCCAATAGCGATCGAGAGATCTCGAAAGCTTGGCTAAGATCATCCAATCGAATGATGGCGACTAATCGATGTTGGAGCACTAAGTTAACGACAGGCAAATTCATGAAGGATGCAATAATAGCGATGGTTTATAAAGGGACTGGTTTCAAGGGCAGGAGTCTGGAAACCAGTGACAGCGAATGCCAAGCAAGGGGACCAATACCGATCGATTACTTCCTCTTTGCTGATTTGCTTTTTAAATTTTTCATAAGATGATCGATTTTATCGATATCGGCGGTTGGATGTTAGGCGTAGTGCAATGAAAGAAGTCCGCGTGTTATACTATTAGCGATCGTGCGTTACCGGCATGACTCCCGCCTCCTTATCTCGCCTCAGAACTTCGACGAATGCGAATCGCTCATTTAACGACTACTGCGACCCTTTTTCTTTTGCTCGGCATGTACGCATCAGGGCAGGAAAAGAAGCAGTTGAGTTCCGACTTCTTCGAACGGCGCATCCGACCAATCCTTGTCGATAAATGCTACGAGTGTCATAGCGAAGCGGCCGGCGAACGGCAGGGTGGTTTGCTCTTGGATCGTCAGTCGGGATGGCTCGAAGGTGGCGATAGCAATCGAGCTGTCGTTCCAAACGAACCTGAAACGTCGCTTCTTCTCAAAGCAGTTCGCTACGAAGATGCCGAACTGAAGATGCCGCCCGAGGAAAAACTTCCCAAGGAGCAAATCGCTTACATCGAGCAATGGATTCGCGGCGGAGCACCGGGACCAGTTGTCGACCTGGGCGATAGCGAGTTTTCGCGATTGGGTGACCAGCCGTATCTCTTTGAGAAATCTAAATCGCATTGGGCTTTCCAGCCAGTCGTAAAATCGAACCCTCCCTCGACTGATTTCAAAGGCTGGAACAAAAATCCGATCGACCGATTCGTTGCGGCAAGTTTGAAAGCCAACGGCTTAGCCCCTTCGCCGACCGCTGATCCGCGAACGCTGGCAAGACGACTCTTTTACGATTTAACCGGCATGCCACCTTCGATGCTTCAAGTCGACGCGTTCGCGAAAGATTTCCAAATCGATCCGACAATGGCGATCGAGAAACTTGTCGATGCGATCGTAGATTCGAATGAGTTTGGGCATCACATCGCTCGAATGTGGTTGGATGTCGCTCGCTATGCCGATACCGATAGTTTTTATCGACCGGATACTCGAACGCCTCACTATTTTCCGTTCGCGTTTACTTATCGCGACTACGTGATCGAAGCATTCAACAACGACAAGCCCTACGATCAATTTTTAAAAGAGCAGATCGCGGCTGACCTGATCGGCTTCGATGAAACATCACCGGAGATTGCGGCACTCGGTTTCTTCGCCGTCGGTCCTCATGCCAATCAAGCCAAGGACGAATCGCTCGACGATTGGATCGACGTCAGTATGCGAGGCTTGATGGGGATAACCGTAGCGTGTGCTCGATGTCATGATCATAAGTACGAACCGATTCCGACAGCCGACTATTATGCGCTTCGAGGCGTCTTCGCGTCGGTCAATCGCATCGATCCGCTCGATGAAAAGCGACTCCCCGAGTTAGCCGGTTATTCGCCGAGCGCCGACGCGATCGCTGACTACGAAGCAAAGCGGCAAGCCATCGATAAGAAGATCAAGGACGCTTCGGGTAAGAAAGCTGGCGGTAACAATCTGTCGATCCCAGAAAAGATCAAAGAAACGGAACTCGCCGAGCTGTTGCTCTTTCACCCTGGCGCTCCATCGCGAGCGATGATCGTTACCGAAAAGCCGAAACCAGCCAAGGCCTTCGTTTTCGTACGCGGCGATGCAGCCGTTCAAGGCGATTTGGTAACGCGCAAATTCCTAAAAATACTGGATCCGACACAAGCGGAATTTCCAGAAGATACCAGCGGGCGTAAGGAGCTCGCCGAAAAGATCGTCGACCCGGACAATCCACTGACGGCACGTGTTATGGTCAATCGTGTCTGGGGGCATCTGATCGGTTCGTATCTCGTCGCCACCCCTTCCGATTTTGGTTTGCAAGGTTCCGCACCGACGCATCCCGAACTCTTGGATTGGTTGGCCGCCGATTTTGTCGAACATGGTTGGTCGATCAAGCAACTGGTGCGCAAGATCGTTTTATCGCGAGTCTATCAACAGCGAAGTTTGCATATCGATACGATGGCCGCGTTCGATCCGCAAAATTTGAATCTATGGAAAGCCAACCGCAAGCGACTGACGATTGAAGAACTGCGAGATAGCGTGCTGGCTGTCTCCAACGAGATCGACTTAACACCTCGCGGTCGGTCAGCAGAGCTTTGGGGCGAAGGGTACACGCATCGAAGAGCTATTTACGGTTATATCAATCGCTTCAATTTGGACCCGACGTTGAGAGCTTTCGATTTTCCATCGCCGATGCAAACACAACCCAAGCGAGACGAAAGCATCGTTGCCCTGCAATCGCTCTTCACTTTGAACTCGCCGTTTGTCATCGATCAAGCGGCAGCATTTGTTTCCCTCGCCGAATTTCGAAAATGCGAGACGAATAGCGAAAGAGTTAACATTGTTTTTTCAGGTATCTTTCAGCGCGAGCCGCACGCCAATGAACTGACGCGGGTTTTGCGCTTCGTCGAACAACAAGAAGAGTTCGCTTCAAAAACTCCTCAAACGACGCGGTTTCGCAATGCGCCGTGGGAGTTGGTCGTTCAATCGCTCTTGATGAGCAACGAGTTTCAATATGTCGATTAACGAAGAGCATCCAGAATCATCGCCCGTTGTTTCCCGTCGCGCATTGCTGCAATCGACGACGCTAGGCACGTTAGCTTTGGCAGGGATGTTCGCCGAGCATCGCAACGCATTCGGCGAAGAAAAAGGGGTTGGAGAATCGCCCTTATCGGAGAAAGCTCCGCATTTCCAGGCTAAGGCGAAACGCATTATTCATTTGTTTATGAACGGTGGTCCGTCGCAGATGGACACGTTTGATCCGAAGCCGAAACTGAATGAACTCGATGGCAAACCGCTCCCTGACTCGATCTTGGAACAGTTGCAACCGACTCAACGCAATCGAGCTGGCAATATTTTCGGTTCGCCGTTCAAGTTTTCGAATCATGGCCAAAGCGGGCTTCCGGTGAGTGAACTATTTCCACATGTTGCCAAGCATGTCGATGACTTGTGCGTGATCCGATCGATGCAAGGCGAAATTGCCAATCACACGCCGGGATTGTTGCTTACCAACTGCGGACATTCCACACTGGCGCGACCGAGTCTCGGATCGTGGCTGTTGTATGGACTGGGAAATGAAAGCGACGAGTTGCCGGGCTTCGTTGTTTTGTGTCCGAACGGGACGCCAACGGCTCAGTCGCGGAATTGGACGAGCGATTTTTTGCCGGGCATTTATCAAGGAACGCATATCGATTCGGAATCCAGCAGTAAACAGCTTGTGGCTAATTTGACTCGCGATGATATTCGATCCGGTACACAGCGCGCACAAGTCGCGTTGACACAGTTTCTCAATCGTCGTCATAGCCAACTTCGATCAGGGGATGAACGACTTGAAAGTCAAATTCACTCGATGGAGTTGGCGTTCCGCATGCAGCGAGCGGGAACCGACGCCTTCGATCTTTCACAAGAGCCAGCATCGATTCGCGAGCTGTACGGCGATTCGATACCAGGGAAGAATTTACTGATCGCAAGGCGACTGGCCGAACGCGGCGTGCGATACATTCAGTGTTATCACGGATCGGGACAGCCGTGGGACAATCATGGTTCGATCGTAAGCAACATTCGACGCTTAACCAAAGATTCGGACCAACCGATCGGTGCGTTGCTCACTGACTTGAAGCAACGTGGCATGCTCGATGATACGTTGGTGATCTGGGGAGGCGAAATGGGACGAACGCCAACGATTCAGCAGGTGAAAGACATCAGCAAAGCGGGACGTGATCATCACATCGATGGATACACGGTTTGGTTAGCGGGCGGCGGATTCCGGGGAGGGATGGCGTATGGTTCGACCGATGAATTAGCGATGACGGTCGCCGAAAAGCCGGTGCTCTTGGCCGATTTTCATGCCACCATCCTGCATCAAATGGGATTTGATCACAAACGACTTACTTATCGCTATGCTGGTCGCGATTTTCGATTGACCGATGTTCAAGGCCGAGTCATTCACGATTTGCTGGCGTAAGAAAGTTCGCAAATGTTTTCGCCAGCACAACGTGCCGTCGAAGGCGTCACTAGCCTGCGAACCGATGCTAGACGTCGCCACGTCGTCGCAAGAAAGTTCGGCGAGCAGAAGGTATTTTTACCTTGATCGATGATTCGCTCACATGCGGTTCAGGAATTGATGATGACCAACCGTCATCCAAATTGCCTAAGTATTGCCGACGTACTTCAGGGTGTTGTTTGACTTCGTTGGGTGTACCTTCGCAAAGAACGAGTCCTTTGCTGATGACATAACATCGGTTGACGGCTGCTAGAATTTCTCGAGCGGCGTGATCGGTAATGAGAATTGCGATCCCAGACTTTGCTAAGCGAAGAATGATTTCTTGGATACTTTGAACCGTTACTGGGTCGATGCCAGCGAACGGTTCGTCCAACATAATGATTTGCGGATCAGAGACAAGGCATCGGGCTATCTCGAGCCGACGGCGCTCGCCACCGGAGAGTTTCGAAGCGAGAGAGCGCCGTATGTGCTGGATGTCAAATTGCGTCAAGAGTTCTTCCGTTCGCGCCTTGCGAGGCTTTCGAGCAACGCCCAAGAGTTCGAGCATGCACGAAATATTTTGTTCCACCGTCAGTTTGCGAAAGACGCTCGATTCTTGAGGCAGGTATCCCATACGCCCTTCCTTAGCACGTCGGAACATGGGCCAATCGGTCACATCCATTCCACCCAACTCGACTCGACCTCGATCTGGGAGGACGATCCCGCAAGTCATTCGAAAGCTCGTCGATTTTCCGGCACCGTTGGGACCAAGTAGCCCGACTACTTCTCCCGGTCCTACGTGAAAACTAACTCCGCCAACGACACGTCGTCGCCCGTAGGCTTTTTCGAGTCCGGTGACTTTGAGAATATCTTGACTCATCGATGGCTTATCCAGATTTAATTCGCTAGCAAAAATTTGTGGATGTCGAACCCGTCGCTTTCACCGGACGGCTTGAGCCGTACCGCTTCAGAAAACCCGGTGACGATGCCACACATAGTTGGGTCGGGTATACCACATCGAGACTTGCGACAGCAACGGCGGAAACGATTTGCCGGTGCGCGGGAACGTGGGCGCCCGCACACCTGGTCACAAATGCAGAGATATGAAGGCAAAACTGCCTTATAAACTTCCTACGACCGGTACAAACGGACGGCAATCGATTTGGCTATCAGCATTTCGCGGTAATGAGCCTCGAAAGTTGGGCGGTTCCAATTAGTTTCAAAGGATCGAAAAAAGCATTTTGTACACGCCTAGAATCGTATTTAGCTCAGCTTTCTCGACTGAAACGCGAAGAAAAGGTCCGTGATGAGAATCAAAAAAATCGTTGTAACGACCATCCTTTTATCGGTTACTGTTTTCTCGATACAAAATCTATCGTTAGCCAAGGCCAAATTGAATGCGCCGCGAGTGCCGGGCGAGCCCGAGTGGGCCGGGAAAACGTTTTTGCGAGGCGAAGAAAAGGCGATAAAAGATACGACGCCGATTCTCGAGCGCGAGTATCGACCGATGCACGTCTACGGAAATATGCAGCGACGCCATCATTATCGCGACACGGTTATTCCGAGCCACCAAGATCGGACCGATATGCGAAAAGCGTTTATGAATCGCAATCAAGCTCGCAATCGCTATCGATCGTAGTTTGCCGAGTACCCCAAATGGCTCAAAAGCGTTAGGCTATTGAGCATGAAGGGTATATTGATGAAACGTTCGGCAACTCCACTATTACTATCTCTGTTAGCCATTATTGGTTGGTTTGCCGTAGCGCTTCGCAGCGTATCGGCTCAAACGCTGCCGACTCCCGCGATCAACAACCATCCGGGACAGGAGCTCTTTTTCGCGGTGGCTGGCGAACCCTTTGGCGTCGCTTCGATGGCTATTCCTGTCGGTGTCGTCGAAGAAGGACGCTTGCCACGCGTTCTGGTATCGGATAACGACGGTCGAATTTTCTATCCAGAGTTTAATCTTGAAGAGATGCCGCCACCTTTGGCAACGGCAGCGACAACCGGACCGCCGCCTCGTCGATTCGGCAAAGGCGGCCTTGTCGATCGACTGAAAAACGCGATCGACAATGCTAGCCAGCAGATCCATCCGCCGAGCCTATTGCGAGTCCAATTCCTTTTTCGCGGGACAGCTCCCCTGACGGTGCAGCTCTCAGGTGATCTGCAAAAAACGATCAGCGTTACTCCTCGCCCCTTCGAAGCGATCGTGCATCGTGGGTTGATCGAGTCATGGTGGAAAGGCTACACCGAGCAAGCTCGACTGCAGTTAGCGTCAGGCGATTACCAACCGGGCATCGAGACCTACTTGACGACGATGCTTGCGTCGCGACTTGAACTTCCAGAAATCGATCTGCGAACGAAGAAGGAAATTCAAAAATCGGAGAAGGAAGGACCTCAGTCGACGATCGCGCTTTTGGCCGGTACCGATGCGATGCGCGAAACGATCATGCGTGAAACCATGCAGCATCCCGATCGCGACAAGCAACAGGCCAGGGTTGCGATCCCCAGTCCGCCAACTTGGATTGAACAGTCTGTGCCGCCCTCTGCTTTGGATTTAGAGATCGAGTCGATTGCGACGCGCGTACCGCCGGAATGTTTCTACCTTCGATTCGGAAAATTCTCGAACTCGCTTTGGTTCCAAGAGCTCACCAAAGGCCAAGGTGACGGCTTGGCTCAGATGGTGATGAAACGAGGTCTGGATTATCAAGCCAACCAACGACTGGAACGAATGCTCAATACAAAGTCGACGGTGCTAGCGAAGCTGTTTGGCGATCATCTGATCAGCGACATGGCGATTATTGGAACGGATCTATTTGTTCAAGAAGGCCCGGCAATCGGTATGCTCTTCGAAGCCAGTAATTTAGAACTGCTTCGATCAAACCTCGTTTCCGAACGCGAGGCTACGGCCAACCGACTTGCGTCCGAAGGGGTTCGAATCGAAGCGTTAACGATCGACAATCACGAAGTCACTCTGCTCGCATCAAACGATCAACGTATTCGATCGTTTATGGTCGTACACGACAAGTACATCTTGATAACGACGAGCCGATATCTGGTGCGTAGGTTTCTAGCCGTCGGTCACGATCAGAACGCTCTGTCGGCCCAACCAGTTTTTCGCTTTATGCGATCGGTGATGCCGATTCGTAATAACTACGACGTGTTCGCTTTTTTTTCACCCGAGTTTTTTCGGAATTTGGTTTCGCCTCAGTACCAAATCGAACTCCGCCGACGCCTTCACGCGATCGCGAATTTGCAATTGGCGGACATGGCCACCTTGGCTGCCAAGAGCGAAGGCGTTCGGTCCGATTCACTTGAAGATTTGATGAAGGCGCGAATGTTGCCACCGTGGTTCTTAGAGAATGGCGATAACAGCCAACCATTGCGGAGTTCAAACGGATGGATGGATTCGCTGCGCGGAGGTCGAGGTAGCTTTATTCCGATACCGGATATCGAACTCAATGACTGCTCGCCGGAAGAGGCTAAGCGTTACGCAGCCCAGGCTGATTTTTATGCGAAATCTTGGCCGCAGACTGATCCGTTGGTAATCGGCGTGCGTCGCTTTGAAGATCAAGAGCGAAAGGACGTCGAACGGATAACGCTGGAAGCGTACGTTGCTCCGTTTAGGAAAGAGAAATATGGGTGGCTGTCATTGTTCCTAGCTCCACCGGTTCATTCGCAAATTCAATTGCCGCCCGACGACATTTTCAGTATCCAGGCCCACCTTTCCGGTCAGAGTTTGCTCAGTCGAGTCCCGATGCCTGATCACTTCATGTTCATGGGCGTTAAGGATATGACACCGCCACCGCCCGACGATAGCAGTCGACTGCTCGATACGCTTCGAACTCTCCAGGAAACGCCAGCCTATATCGGTGCTTGGCCATTACCCGGCTACTTAGATCGCCTCCCCTTTGGACTTGGCGGTGGACCACCCGATGCGTTCGGTTTTTCAAGACTCTTGATCGGTGCCTGGCGATGGACCGCTGGAGGCTTTAGCGTCCTTTCATTCGATCGATCGATTCTCGAAAACTGCATGCTACATCTCCGCGCTATTCCAGCCGATGATCCTTCCCAAGTCCGCATGAGAATAAGCGATCTCGAAAACAGCAAAGTCTCGTCGTGGGTAAATACGTACTGGTATCGTCGAGCTCTCGAAGCCTCGCGTGGGAATGCTCTGCTAATGGACACGATCCAATCGCAATTCAAAGTTCCAGCCGATCAAGCCAAAGTTGTTGCGGAACGTTTTCTTGATGGAAAGTTGGCGTGTCCACTCGGCGGTGAATATCAGCGCACTGGCAGCGGTCGTCCAAACGATGCGAGTGCAAGCAGTTCTGAACAAATTTGGTATAGCTCGGCATGGCCGAATGCAAATCGCCGTCAACCGCAAGTCGGATCGAACGCTCCGGAGATGGGGCTGGCGATGAATCCATCGCAAGCCTTCCCGCCTGCGGACTATCGAGCGCCATGGCTTGGTTGGTTTCGTGGTGCGAGAGTCCATCTGACACAGCTACCGCAACAGCTTATTTTGCTCGGCGATATTCGATTGCAAAAGTTGACGGTTCCCAAGGTAGATAACGAGTTACCAACTGCCCTGCCGTCGATGAACTTCGATTTGTTCACGGCTCCCTTTAAATATTTTGGGAGCAGCGAAGAGCCACCGGCGGAAAAATCGAAAGAGCGCCGCGATTTTTAATTCGTTATACACACCGTGGCAGAGCCTCGGAACCAGATGGTAGCATTGCGGGACCTCGCGTTAGAAACGATTCCCCGATTCAAATCTGTTGAAGCTGTCGCTTGATTTCCTCAGCGGTTCGCGACAAATCGAGATCGTTAGTCATGTCGGTTTCCGTTTTGCGGCACGAATAGAGAACGGTCGAGTGATCGCGACGACCAAAGTACTCACCGATCTGCTGATACGATAGCGATGTCAATTGACGCGCGAGAAACATGGCCAGTGACCGGGCTCGCACGATGTGACTTTTGCGAGTTGTCCCTCGCAAGTCACTTAACTTAAGATCGGTTTCCTTGGCGACACGCTTGGCGATTTCTGCGATTTCAGGGATTCGAGAAAGCCGTCGTGCATCGAGAAGATGATCGAGCGTTGAGGAGCTAGCCGACGTCGCTAAGGTGCGTGCAACTCGCTCCTGATGAAGCCATTTGAGCAACAGCCCTTGAAGTTCGGGGACAGAGAAAGGATCGGCTAGCCGGTTGGCTAGATGGTTGAGCTCGTCGGTACCGATTCGAATATCGAGTGACTTTGCTAGCAGCGTTAAAATGCGTTTACGAGCCTCGGGGCCAGGATAGGAGAGGGATAGTGACAAACCGCCGACACAACGCGATGCCAAGGCTGGTTTTAAGCCACGCATCGTGGTTGGTAGTACCAAACCAGTCAGGATGGTCGGCCTGCATTGCGATTCACGCCGATCAAGCGTTTGAATTAATTCATCTTGTACGGCAGGCTTAGTGACTAATTCATGAAGTCCGTCGATGAGCAAAAGAGGACATTCTCGAAATCGAGTACGGAATCGGTCCATATCGTCTGCGTCGATCGACGTTGATAACGCTCGAGCAAAGTCGACTCCGTTGGAAATCACAATGTTCGTCGCTTGATGCAATCGACCATAACGAGCAGCCAGCGATGACGCAATTACCGACTTGCCTACTGAATTTGGACCATAAAGATAGATCGGGGCGAGCGACCCTAAGTCACGGATCCGGTCTGTCGTAAAAAGATCGCACAGCGATTCATTTTCCGACCCGTAAACGAAGACGTCTAAGATGGCTCCAGGCATCTCGCTCGATGGGACTGTCGATGTTCCGGTACGACGCGGGGTTGGACGATCGAGCGATAGAGTTTTAGGAGATACCAACGCACGGGCCTTCGAAGGGCAAAGCAACAAATACAACGTAATCGATTCAACTGTTGTAATCCAAACCCCAATCTCGTTGAAGGCGCGACGACAACCATTTTCAACTCATGAAAAGCCTGTAGCGCGGTCGAACTTCCACAATTGGATGTAGCCGAGCAGGACAATGTCCCCCATTTTTCAGAGCTCACCGACGTTGGAATGGAGTTTCGACGTCAGCCCGGCTTTTTTGGCATGGATGGTCTTTTTGTAGTTGTTATCAGCGGTCGTTCCTTGACCTAAGACGATATGCCATTGTTTTCAAAGAAAATGGCCACTCTGGCAAGTATTGTCGGAGGGGGCCTCTACCTCGCCCAAAACTACACCGTTAGCGGACTTCACCAGCTAAAAGTCGAACCGCTAGCAGCTCAAACATCAACCTCTGCGCCGGGTGGCTGGACGGAAGCGGATCGCGCGAGCCTTTTGCGACCTAGCGTCCAGGATTCGGGACAAACTGCGTTGCCGGGGTTCCCGTCTACCAGCCATGCCCTTCAAGGTTATAATAGAGGACTCGCACCTTCGCTTGCCAATCCGATGTTTGCGCCGCCGAATACTACGGCTTCCGCGCCACCTACGATCCTCCCGTCCGGCGCGTTGCCAATCAGCGCCAATAGCACACTCGCCCAATCGCCTGCATCGGCGACCATACGCATCGCGACTTTTAATTTACACCTCTTTGGAAGGCACAAAGTCGACAATCCATTCGTCGTCGAGACGATCGCCAAGATTCTACGCCAGTTTGACGTCATCGCGATACAAGAAATTTGTACCAAGCAACGAGACCTATTACCGATTCTCGTCGATCGGGTCAACCAGAGCGATCGTCGTTTCGACTACATGATCGGCCCGCGAGTCGGACGAACCGACAACAAAGAACAGTTTGCCTTTATCTTTGACACAACACGTCTTGAGACGGATCGACAACAGCTCTATTCCGTCGACGATCCGGAAGATCTCTTGAATCGCGAGCCGCTAGTCGGATGGTTTCGTTGCAAAGCGATTCAACCCGAATTAGCGTTCACCTTTACTCTCGTGAACGTCCATTTAGATTCCGAGTTGTCCGATCAAGAGATTCAGGTTTTGCCGGAACTCGTGAGAAGTATTCATCGAGACGGACGCAAAGAAGACGATGTGATACTCGTCGGTGATTTCGGCGCGTCGGATCGTCGGCTGCATTTCCTCCGTTCGGCCTCGATGATCTTTGCGCTCGAAGGCGTTCCGACGACCGCGCACGGAACCGCCATGCTCGACAATATCGTCATGCCCGCCAAAGCGACCGATGAATTCAACGGCCGTTCCGGTATCTATGATTTTTTACGGCAGTTCAATCTTTCGATCGAGCAAGCTCATCAAGTCAGCGATCACCTGCCCGTTTGGGCGGAATTTTACGCTAACGAAGGCGGGCAACCTGGGCGCGTGCAATAGTCGCTCACTTCCGATCCGTACTTTGCAGACTATCAGTCTCGCCGCCGCGTTCAACGGTGGCTCGAACCAACCTTTACAAACTTGCAAAGTAGCGATCGACGGCGGCAGTGACGGTCGACGAATCTGGCGTTGATTGGCTGGCGGAACTCGCAACCGATCTCGGCTGTTGATGCGCGTTGGTTGATGGAACACCGATCGGTTTGACGACGTTCGATAGATCGACCGTCATCGCTCGCGATGGTTTTCGTGCAACGGCTACCGCCGAACGTTTGTTAACCGAGTTAAAAGTTGGAATTACCAAACTTGAAATCGATGGCGTCGCCGATGACCCTGCCCCGTAACTGCCTATTGTCCCAGACAATTGAAGCGATACTGGGGCTGTAAAATGACTTATGATTATCGACTGCTGGTTCTGCTGGACGAGACTCATGTCGATTGGATTGACGCGTCCATCCTTATTCAAATCATAAATGTTGGTCACGACTACTGAGTCTGCGCCCGGTGATAGATTCTGACGAACGGCTGCATAGTCGCTCAAATTGGCCATGACCATCACCGGTGAAGTCGTTGAGTTTCCGACATTCATATCGCCAACGGCGTTTCCAAAATAAAAGACGTCGTTGGTGCCAAGACCCGTGTTCGCATTTGCGAGAACCGTTACACGCAACCATGTGTTGCGCACCGCGTTGTCGTCGAACTCGATCTTGATTCTCGATGAACCGTTGAGTCCACCGGCTGGAATTACCGAGAGAGTCGGAGAAGCAGATAGGGGAACGAATCCGGAGCTGCTGATTCCATTCGATACGGCAAAGGCAAAATCTGACGCGGTTACAGCGCCGCCCAAGTTGTTGACGTCGACGATTAAACCATTGAGTCCTCGAGCATAGTTTGTATAGTTGGCGAAACTCGATGGTTGACCAGGCAAGAGCGCGGTTTTGGTCGAGTCGATCGCATTGATCGGATTACCTGACCCGTTACCGAAAACGCTGCTTGTCGATCGATTATAAAACAGGCGCCGATTCTCGATGGTCGAGCTATCCGCGACATTCATAACCGTAATGGCGAAGACGTTGTCGATAAAGACATTGTTTTGACGCGTCGTTCGTACGCGAACCGAAAGCGATGGAGTCGCTTCGAAATCAATTGGAGCGGCCGTCTGTAAAAGGCCAGCCGGACTTAGAGTAAAGCTCGAATTATGGGTGCTACCCGTTCCGGTTACCAACGAAAAGGTATACGTATTCGGTGGGTCGGACGGTCCAGTTACAAAACTTCCGACGGTTGTATTCAGCGGAACATTCTCGGTCACCGAACCGCTAATGGACGTCTGAATGCTCCATTGCCGAAGCGGGAGAAAATAGATCGCGCCGCGATTACTGCTGCCGGTATCATTGCCAATGGCCCCAACGGCTAGCTCGGTAACCTTATCGCCGGTTGAGTCCTTCAGGGCGATTACCGATCTTCCAAAGGCATCGCCATTGACTAAATTAGGATTTCCGTTGAGTCCATGAGCAAGCCGAATGCTGTTCTTAACCGTTCCGTTGGAATTCATAAACAGAATGAAAACAGCTCCGCGATCGGTTCCTCCGACGTCATCACCGCTGGCCCCGACGGCCAGATCGATGACGCCATCGGCATCGAGATCGCCAACGGTCGTTACGGATGTTCCGAAATTCGTATCATTAAAAAATGAAGGGACGCCATTGATGCTGCTGGTGAGGGTGACAATCGGCAGTTTGGGAAGTCCCGAGGGTTGCATGAAGACAATGTAGACAGCGCCGAGATTGGAACCTGCGCCGTCGTAACTTCGATCTCCAACAGCTATATCGGTAACACCATCGTTATCCAAATCGCCGATCGAGAAAACTCCATCGCCGGCCGTACTTCCACTGATGGGCAGCAAAGTAGAATCTAGGGTTTGCACACTGCTCGATGCCGTTCCGTTCGCATTCATAAAGAGCACGAAAACGGCACCTTGCAGCGATGCGAGGTTAGCACCTACCGCGAGGTCTGGAATACTGTCGCCATTTAGGTCGCCGATGTTTGCGACGGAACTTCCGAAGCTGCTATTATTCAATAGCGTAGGTCCACCGTTTTGACCGCTGCCTATCTTAAGACTACTCTTAACTGTTCCGTCGGCTCGCATGAACAAGACATGTACCGCTCCGCGGTTGGTGCTTCCCGTGTCATCATTTCGTGCTCCAACAGCCAATTCGATAACGCCATCGCCGTCGAGGTCACCGAGCGAGGCGATGGCACTCCCGAAATTGTCGCCATTGACGAGAGTCGGGCCGCCATTGAGACCGCTGGCGATCTTTGTAAAGCTCTTAACGGTTCCGTTGGCATTCATGAATTGGATATAGACCGCCCCTCGATTCGCACCGACGGCTCCGCCGGTGTCATCGGATTCGGCCCCCACCGCGATGTCCTCGATTCCATCGCCATCGAGATCTCCAATCGCAGCCATTGACGTGCCAAAGTTATCGCCTTCAACAAGTGTTGGTCCGCCATTGGTTTGATGCGCAATGAGTTTCGTGGCAGCGCTATCGATCGTACCGACACTTTCTTTGGTAATGTTGACGACGTAGTCTTCCACTTCGCCATCGAGGGCCTCGCCAAAGGAATTAGCCGCCGCTGAATCGGTGCTTAGTCGGAATCTGGCGTAGGTTTGTCCTGCGGCGTTGGCCAGTGGGATCATCGGAAAGTTCAACGTAAACGTTCCATTGCTGGTAGATGCTGGAACGGCGATCGATGCTCTTTCTGTAGCATTGTCAAAAACACCGTCCTGATTCACATCAATCCATCCATACAGCGTCGCGGCGTTGGGCGTGGTGTTCGTTGCCCGGACGCGAACTTGAGGCACTGTTCCGGCGGTCAGCCATAGGTCAACGTTGGGCTCAATAAGCCCGTCTTCATCGTCATGTTCTGTCGGCAAGAAAAAGCGATCATCGTCGCGCGCCAATCCATCGCCAATCGCATCGGGTTCTGTATCAATGTAGGATCCGAGGTTCAAACCAGCAACGACCGTGTGACGCGGACCGTCGTCGGCTAGCGATGTTTGGTAGTTATTGGTTGCCGTCCCAACGCCGGAATCGGGTGCGTCACCAAAGTCCATAGTGCTGCTTAATATCGAATAGGTCTCATCGATAGCCGCTTCGACGTTTGGCAATGGACTCCCGACCAAGTCCGTGATATTTTGCCCAGGGGCTAAATCTATTCCGACCGTACCGATAAGATTTGGCAAATCGCCGCCACTGACCAACAATTCATAAACTTGACTGTTAATTGCGGTCAACGTAATGGTAGCGGTCGTCCCTGTCACCAAGAAGTCGGAAGCAGTGACGTTTTGGACCGGCTCATTAAAATTGACACGGAAGCGCAGGGCGTCGGCGCTGGTCGCATTCGCGAAAGGAATCCAGCGAACTATCGATAGCATCACCGGCACTGAATTATCAAGGGTATACGTTTCGTCGATCACCGGTTCGCCGTTCGGAAGTAGGTTACCTACTCGATCAGTGATGTTTTGACTGTTCGAAATATTAATCCCCACGACTCCGTTGAAGGAAGCGAGATCGCCTCCAGAGAGGGTGATGTCATAGATGTTCGCGCCTACTGGTGTCACCGACGCAATCGATGCGGTCGTTGTTCCGTTGACTAAAAAATCTGCCGCACCCACGTTGAGTACGTCTTCGCTGAACGTTGCTCGGAAGATAAGTGTGTCCGCAGCGGTAGGGCTAGTGAGCGGATTGGATCTCGCAATCGAAGTTAAACTTGGGGCCGTTGTATCGGGCGTCAGAAACGTCATATAAATGGCACCGCGATTCGAATTCGCAGCCCCCGTATCATCGCCTCGCGCCCCGATGGCTAAATCGATCCGTCCATCCATATCAAGGTCGCCCAAGGGGGCAAGTCCGCTGCCAAACTGATCCGAATTGGCAAGCGTCGGGCCGCCATTGGCAAGATGGCCGATACTATTGCTTCGTTTAACGCTGCCATTTGCATTGAGATAAAGCAGATGAACAGCACCGCGTAAAGAGCCTGCCGTCGAATCACGTTCGACGCCCACGGCGAGTTCTGCAATGCCGTCGCCATCGAGGTCACCGATAGAGGCAAGCGCGTTTCCCGCATAACTGCTATTGGCAAACGCTGGGCTTCCATTGATGCCCGTGGTGATTCGAACATTGCTCTTCACCGTTCCGTTGGCGTTCATCAACATCACGTGGACCGCTCCGACGTTGAGGCCGGCCGAATCATCTCCAATTGCACCGACGGCCAAATCGGTTACGCCGTCACCATCGATGTCGCCCAGCGACGCTACGGAGACGCCAAACTGATCGTCGGCGGCTAATGCAGGGCCTCCATTGAGCCCATTCGAAATTCGGGTATTGCTCTTGACGCTTCCGCTGCGGTTCATTCGCAGGATATAAACCGAGCCACTGTTCGAAGTATTCCCGGGCGCACCGACGGCTAAATCGGGAATCCCATCGCCGTCGATATCACCGATCGAGGTCGACGAAGCTCCAAAAGCATCCGTTTCAGCCGTCACTGGGCCGCCGTTCTCGTTGGAGCCTATTCGAATACTGCTCTTCGCTGCACCTGTTGCGCTAAGAAACAGAACATGAACGGCTCCAGCCGGGACATTGCCATTGAAACCACCCACTACTAACTCGCCTATCCCGTCGCCGTCGAGATCACCCAACGCCGCCACTGAAGTTCCAAATCCATCGTAGGTATCTAGAACCGGTCCACCATTGATCGCGTTGCCGATAAAAAGACTGCTCTTTACCGTTCCATTGGTGTTCATCAGAAGCACGGCGACTTGCCGGTTATTGGTGCGGGTCGACGCGAGGTCCGCAACGCCGTCTCCGTCGATGTCACCAATATTGGCGATCGTATCTCCAATCGCACTGTTATTCGTTACAACCGGACCACCATTGAGCGCGTTAGCGACCTTGATGGTTTTTGCACTATCGGCCGTGCTTTCCGTGATCGACGAAATGTTCGATACGTAGTCCTCGATTTCTCCGCCGACTGCGGCGCCGGTCGCATTGGCGGCAGCAATATCGCTACTGAGACGAAATCGCGCGTAGGTGAGACCTGGAGTTGTGTTCACCGGAATCTGTGGAAAAGTCAGCGTGAACAATCCATTGTTGGTTCCCGTATTGACGACCGCCGAGGCGCGTTCGGTCGCGTTATCGAAGACTCCGTCGCGATTTACGTCGATCCATCCATAAAGCGTGGCCGCAGCCCCCGTCGTGTTAGTAGCACGAAGTCGCACTTGCGGTATCGAACCAGCGGTGAGTGAAAGGTCTTGTCCCGCCTCGACCAATCCATCTTCATCATCTTTGGCTGGCGTGGTGAACTTGTCGTCATTGTTAGCCGCCGCGCTGGGATTGCCATCTGCTTCGCTATCGACGCTTACTCCCATAAAGAGCGTCAATTGGGTTGCGTCGACAACATGGCTAGGGCCACCGCTGACCAGGAGTGTCTCATAGTTTCCGATCCCGGTTCCTGGTCCGCTATCCGGTGCATCGCCAAAATCCGAAGCCAACATGTGTCGAGCCTCAAGCGATTCAAGCAAGCTCCGTCGCGTTGCGTTACGTCGTTCCAAGCGATGCGAATTCTCCGAAACACGCTGTATACGCTTGGATTGCTTCGACTTGACGTTTTGCAAGAACCAGTGAGGTAGCTTCATGGTAGGTCTCTCAATTCAAAAAAATAACAAGGACGTAATTCAAAAAATGCAATGAATATTCTATAGGTCGATTTGGTCGCTCATTCTTCGATCAAAATCAGTCGTTCGATTTCGGTATTCTTAAAACCAACCGACATCGGTTGGCGAACTCCGGACAGTACTGCGGCGTCGTACAACTCCGTTACGAGTGTTCCGTCGACACGAAACCATTCTTGAATGGTGCCGCTCTTTAAGTCGATAATCTGCAAGCCACATTGAGGCTGCGCCCCTTTTTGCTTCAGACGATCTTCTAACTCCAAACCTTGGAAGGTTGCATGCCTCGATTTCGATATCGTTGCAATCGCGTAGTCGCCACAGAAAGTTAAGCCGCGTAGATAGCCGGGACAAAATGCAATTGGCTCAAAACGCCCGCTGGCTAAGTCGACTCGACCAAATTCGCCGGTGCCTGAATTCAATAACCACAACTGATCTCGATACCAGCGTGGGGAATGCGGCATAGAAAGCCCAGAACAAATGGTTTCACCAGTGTTCACATCGAGCACGCATCCGCCGTTGCGGCGATGATCTCGCCATCCATCGGCAACATCGGATCGTCCGACGACCGTAACATAAGCCGCTCGACCATCGCGCATGGCAAGGCCATTCAAATGGCAGCGGTCTTCGGGCACGAGGGCACTGAGAAACGGCGGACGCCACAATGGTTTGAAATTCGCTCGCTCGCTGAATGTTGCCAAGCAACCAAACATCGTATTGACAAAAATCAAACGACCATCCGAATCGACCGCCATGTCGTGGACATCGATGTGGCCGGTGGTGTACCCGATCCGCGGAATGTAAGCCACGTCGTAGCCTCGACCTGTCCACGTAGGAACCCGCGCAGGCTCGAATTCATCCGAAGAATCGACCGCACGATAAGGAACGGCGTTCGCGGGAGCCTGCTCGAGTCGCCAAATTTGAAAGCGCGAGCTGAGCCAAATCGTTCGTCCGTCTGGTGAGGCCCACATTCCCATGCAGTGGTTATATGTCCGCTCAAAAATCGAAATCGCTTGGTCACTTCCGTCCGTCGGCTCGCCTGCACCGCTGGCCGACTTGCGACCTATGAAGAAGAGTTTCCCCGTCTGATAGGTGGTAAAGGCTAAGCTGCACTGATGTTGTTCGAGCCAATCTAGAAAAAATCGCGATCCGATTGTATTCAACCAGGGTTCATTCATTGGAGGTGAACGTAGATCGGAATTCATCTGATGTAACTGACCTCGTTTTCGACATCCAGCGATCTAGCGTGCGCCATCTATTACTCGACCTAGCTCGATCATTTCGCGGTTCGCGCCGCCGGAGTTTTCGGTCGAGCACTCCGTGCCCCGTCCAATATCTAACACTATCTGACGAGGCCAGTATAACCGATCCAATCGGAGAACATAACGATTTTGCAAGGCAGTTTTCCAGGTTTTTTCTTGCCCCTGTGCCGCCTTCGGCTTTGTTAAAGCATAATTCCGGTCAACGAATCTGCGTTAGGGTAGTGGATCTTGTTAGAGTTGAAATTGCTTGGTTTATCGCGATCATGGCTTCGTCGTCAAGATTTCCGACCATCGCCTGAGCCGACTCGATGATCTGATTTGGACGTTTGGCACCACACAGCACGGTCGTAATCTTCGGCTGCTGCATGGTCCAGTGAACGACCAGCCGGGCTACGCTCCAGCCTCGGTCAGCGGCAATTTTTCTCAAGATGTCCAGTAAATCCTGAGCTCGCTGCCAAGCTGCACCTTGAAAAATAGGGTATGTCAAGCGTTTATCCCCCGGCTCGAATACGTGATCACGCTTCAAGGCGCCAGCCAATAGCCCCTTCATCAACGGCCAATAGCAAGCGACGCCGCAAACTTGCTCTTTTAAATAACCATCGAGCGAGGTCATTCCGTCGGGTTGCAGCATATTGAACGGTGGCTGCAATACGATTGGGCGAATGACCTTCGAAAAGCGAACGGTTTCTTCCAAGGTCGCATTGCTGAGCCCGACGTAACGTACTCGCCCCAACTCGACCATTTCGGCAAGTGTTTCTGCGCTTTTTTCGATCGGCGTCACTCCGTCTGGCGAGTGAAGATAGAGCAAGTCGATGCGGTCAAGGCCGAGTCGTTGTCGGATTTCGTCGGTTTGTTGCCGAATGCGAATAGGCGAGGCATCCATGACTCGCGATCGATCAGCCGCGTAATGAGTGCCTACTTTGCTCCCAATCACAACTTGATCGAAGTGACCGTTCAGTGCTCGACTCAAAACTCGATCGCTCCGTCCGTCATAGCCATAACTGTAGGCAGTATCGAAGTGGTTGATCCCTGACTCGATCGCTGCGTGAATGGTGGCCTCACTATCCGAATCATCGACATCCAATGAACTGATGCCGGATATCGGCCAACAACCGAGCGATACTGGGCTAACCCATAGATCAGAATCTCCCAACTGTCGGCGCAGCGGTTGTCGGTGAGGTGTATCAGTATTCGTGTTCATCAAACCTATGCGCGTCCCTAGCATGCCTATTCCAGCACCAACCAAAACAAGGAAAACGGCCAGAAGTATGCGACATTCTAATCAGTCGAAGTCAATTGCAAATTGTACTTGCAAAAATCTGAAAAGCAGCGTGACAAATGGATTAAAAATCCGCCCTTACCTAAGTGGAAGCCTTTAGAAGTTGCGTATTTTGCTAGTTCAATTCGACGTTCACGTTTCGAATAAAAGCATTCGCGAATCTTCTCGATTCCAGCTCGTCAAAGCTCTTTTCTAAAAAACCGTACTGAGGAATGTCCCATGAATCGCTCCCATCGATCAGTCGGCTATCGTCGGTATCTGGAATCGCTCAAAAAATGGCTACGCATTTCGCGCACCCCGCGTGCAACGCGTCGCCTTCGTCACTTGCGGATGGAATCGCTGGAAAGCCGCCAGCTTTTCGCGACCGACATGGAACTATTTCGACACAACGCCTTCGATCCGGAAGACGTCAATGATGATGGCGAAGTTGGCCCAGCCGATGTCCTCTGCGTTATCAATGCGATGAACCGATCGCGAGCTTCGGATACGACCTTGTTTACCGATGTCGACAACGATGGCGATCGAAGTCCCATGGACGTGTTGCGTGTGATCAATCGTATGCATCGCGGCGCACCAGGGCTGAACAGCCAAAACACAACACCCCATAGTTCGACTTCGCTTCCAAGCTTGCCTAGCGAAACTTATTCCATCGATGGCACCGGTAACAACCTCGCAAATTCGGAGTTGGGTGCGGCAGCTACAACTCTCGATCGAAAAGCCGCCGCCGAGTACAGCGATGGCATTTCAGCACCAGCCGGCTTGGATCGTCCAAGTGCTCGCGAGCCGTTTGTTAATCAGCGACACCGGTTTGCTGCCTTCGGGCGAAGATGGTGATGCTATCGCAGGCGATATTCGAGCTGGTGAAAACATTTCATTGACCGCCATCCAAACGCTCTTTGTTCGCGAGCACAATCGAATTGCTGACCAGATTGCTGCCGCGAATCCATTGCTCACTGACGAAGCTATCTACCAGCAAGCTCGGGCGATTGTCATCGCCGAATTACAAGCCATTACCTTCGGCTCTTCCGCAGAATCTGTGGGTCAAAATTGACTATTTATCGTTACGAATAGAAAACCGAAGTTTCACCGGACACCCGTTTCGCATTGGATTTTT
>JAWXCK010000004.1:0-22348 GCA_034408855.1 Pirellulaceae bacterium | reverse complement strand
TGTTCGACAACCCGTCAGTCACGTCACGATGCCGTCGATAGGTTGTCGCTTCAAACATCCCACGCGTCTTTCCATTGGCGTTGTCGATGATGGTATCGCTGAGTGAGAAAGCATAATTCGTAAAGCCCATCTCGCCCCCCGCCTTCAGATTCCGCATGGTGATTTCCATCACCTGCACAACTTCCTTACCGTTCACATCCGACAACTGGGAAAATTTTTCGTGCGCGCTCCGCAGCATATCCAAGTTGACGTTGCAAACGGGGCGAAAGCTACCTCGCTCAACCAAGATGGGCTTGCGGTAAAAAAATTTCGACGGCTGCAACACATCTCCATCGGCCGCAAACATGGCCGCGCCACTCAGCCCCAACTCGACCAGTTTGAGGCTCATCAGCCGATTATCGACGTGACGGAAGGCGATGCCAGAAAACTCGATCATGTCGATTTCAATACGTGCGGTTGACAACCCATCGAGTAACGAATCGACTAGCAGCTCCGGTTCGTGGTTCAGTGCGAAGGCTCCGTAAACCAGGTTGACACCCACAATGCCCAAGGCCTCTTGTTGCAGAGCCGCTTCGCCATCTAACATCCGAACATGGATGATGATCTGACTGTCGTCATCTCGCGGATAGGCCTGAAACTTGATACCCATCCAACCGTGGCATTCGTTCGTGCCTTTGAAGTTGCGGGCCGACACCGTGTCCGCAAATGCAAAGAACGCACTGGTGTCCCCCCGGGATTCTCGCAAACGATCGAGAGATTCAGCGTATGCTCATAGTCCAACATGGCCTGCAGTCGCTCGCGGCAAACGTAGCGCAAAGCGCAACCATAAATCGCATCGCTGACTTTCATGTCGTAGGCAGAGATGCTCTTGGCGATCGTGCCCGCGCCGCCGCCCACTCGAAAAAACCAGCGGACTACCTCCTGTCCCGCACCGATCTCGGCAAAGGTTCCGTAACGCCGCTGGTCCAAATTGACGTTGAGGGCTTTCTGGTGCGTATCGATGACCTCGCGGTCATGACTGCTATTGGACATTCGTATCATGCTTGGGCGGTTTCCATCTGGAAGGGCGTTCTATAAAGTGCGTGCGCAAGTACGTCGAATCGAAAGCAATGATCATGCCAATCACGAGAATTCGGGACTAGGCCTGCTTTACACCTTATTTGACGAACCATAAGCAAGCTTGAGGACGATTAGAACTTTGTACCCACCCGGATAGACGCTCAGCATTTAAGCAGCGTGCTGCAGCGGCAGGCAGATGGTCGCGTCTTGGTTCACCGGTAAATGGAATTCAGAGCGTTCGAGTCAACGGGCAAGCGAGCTGACCGGAACTTTGTCTTTGGGATGCCGCCTTACGAGAATGGTCGAGCCGCATTGCCCTCCCCGAAAAAGGTTAGGAGTTTAGTTGCTCCATTTTCTGAACGGACGAATCAACATTCCTCTCAGAGTCCGCCAGCTCTTCTCTGAGGCGTCTTCTGCCAATCCCAGTTCTATTTCGCGTGGATTCGATCGCAAGTTGAATGAGCCGAATAGTCGATCCCAAACTGACAGCACGCTTCCATAATTTGAATTGGCCTCTTTCATCACCCTGGAGTGATGGACCCAATGCATCCAAGGTGTAACCACGATCGTACGCATCAAACTATCAGAGCTCTTTGAGACACGAACATTGCTGTGGTGGAAAAGGATGACAGGGAGGAGAATTAGCTCGTAGATCAAGAGCGTCGGCAGCGTGACGCCGAGTACTGGTAGAACCAAGAGCCTGGACGAGCCGGAGAGAAATATTTCTCCCGTATGGAATCGAACAGCCGACGTAGCGTCCATTTCGCGATCGGAATGATGAACTGCGTGGAAGCGCCAGAGAAGTGGCACGTTGTGGTTGAGTCGATGCCACCCGTACATCCACAGATCGATTAATACTAAGCCCATGGAAATCCGAACCCAAGTTGGCGTCGAATAAGGCAAGTGATGCAGTAGTCCAAATGAATGCACGCGAGACCATTCGGTTACAACAAGTAGAGCGGTACCAAACACAAGGCGTCCAGCCAAAGAATTGATGATTCCTAGCAGAATATTGGCAGTACCGTGGCTAATACGTCTTGTTCGCCCAGCAAACATGGGTGCGACCGACTCGGCCACCCACAGGGCGACCAGTACGCCGACGACAATCGCATTCTTGGTGAGTATTGCCCATGACCAATCTTGACCGTCTATTTGAATTTACTCCGTACAGATTCCAAATGCTGGTAAAAATGTCGATACTCATCGTATCCAATCGATTCAAGAGAAGCAAAGCGAAAATAAAACGTGAAGGCTGCCAAGAGCACCGCGTCCGATACTCGCCGCAATCTGCTTTGGCACGCGATCCGATATACGCGTAGCCGACTGGCGCGCGACTATTTGCTCGAATCGATACCGTCGGCTTCGGTCCCACCTCGAATCGAATGGATTGAGTCGTTGCGAAATCCTGCTCCATTCGATATCCCGATCCTAACGGCCACGTATGAAAGGGCCGACAAGGGAACGGTTTCAGACGAAGCGTCGCTTCAAGAATTCTTCGTTCGATTTGCCCTCAGTTGTTGGCGAGATACCCGCGTTACCGACTGGCATTCCACGAAGAATACCGAACTCTATCACGGGTCCAAGAATCGACGGCAAGCGGACGCCGATGCCGCTCAGCTTCGCATTTTGACCTACCTGGTCACGTATGGCCATGATCTTGAAACACGCATCGCCGCCTTTCAATACAACGGGCATTCTTGGTTTCGAGGTTTTGAACCCGAACAGCGCAGGCGACTTGCCCGGCTGTTGCTCGATACGGCAAAAGTACCCGCCGATCGAGCTCGGTTGGTTTCCGTCCTCCGCGATCAGATCGAGCCAAGCTGGTTCCTGTATGGTTCAGAGTCGCATGCCGTCAAGTTGGCGGCCATCGCCGCGATTGGCGAAAAAGTAGCGAACCATTGGCGTTCCACCGCAGGCTATGATTCATTGCGTGAAGGTTACCGCGTTATGTTGCCCATCGCTCAAGATGAAGACTATCTCGAGCTGAGCCGTGCTGCTTCGGAGATGATCCGATCGATGGAAATTCGTTACGGTGAAAAGGCCCGCCCTGAGCAAAAATAGGATCGTGACAAATTCGCGCGTTTTGACAAATGAAAATTTTGAGGTTAACTGGGCATGTCCCTGGAGTTATTCAAAAAACTATAACAGAGAAGCTTACGTAAGAGGTTTGCTTCCGGGGAGATTGTTGATCGTTAAGCTATAGAAACTACCGCCCTTAAAATCCAAGCTCAAGGCGAGATTTTCTGTAGAGCGAAGAATGCTTCACGCCGTACGATCCAATCGCGGTCATTGAGGGCTTTTTTCAGAGCGGGAATCGCAGCTATTGCTTGTTTACCCGAGGTGCCGAGTTGGCGAATGGCTTGGGCACGTGGATCGGATTGGCTTTGCGATAGGGCAGCCAACAACGTCGGTGTGATCGATTGCTGAACGCCGCCAAGAGCTGCGATGTAGCTTTGTGACGAGCCGTTGGATAACGATTTGCTTTGATCAGCTAGAATCTGCTTGGGGTCGATCGCACCGGACTTCGATTCGTCAAATCCAATAGCCAACGCGATCGACTCGTGCGCCGACAATGCTTGCCTGCGTGAGCCTTTGCGGTTTCCAATATCGATATTCTGTATATTGCTCCCTAAGCGCGTGAGTCCGTCAAGCATCTTCTGATCAACGCGATTGGGGTTTTGCTCAAGCTGCTCGATCCATTCTTCGACACTTTTTGAATTCACATGAGAAGCCTTCAATGCACGTAAAGCGCTTGACGCGTACCAGCGCACGATCGCGCTCGAATCACTGGCGGCATGCTCCAATGCGGACGCCGCTTCTTCGCTTCCGATCTGTCCCAACGCGAAGCAGGCTGCGGCTCGCTGGTATTCCCAATCGCTCGTTCGCTCAAGAATGTCGATGAGAGCCGAAATAGCCGTTCGATCGCCATCCGTTGCCAATCCGATGGCTAAGGCTGCCGCTGCTCGAGGATACTTATAGTTCAGTTGCGGCGTCTCACGCGTGCCTGGATCTTGCAGGATCTTAATAAAATCGGAGCTAAGATTCGAAGTAGGATTAGCAACCATTGCCAATGCGATCGTCACAAAGTTGCGTTCATGCTTATCCGTATGTTTTAGGGCCTGCAGCAACGCGTCGGTGGCTTGCCCTCCCGCCGGCAGTCCTATTTGACTCAGGGCCCATGCCGACGGAACGCGTCCCTTCGTATCGAGCTGTAAACCATCGATGAAACTCGTCAGATCAGCCAAGGATCGCGGCGTCGCGTAAATCGTCTCGGCCGCAATCGCAACATCGATCGCTTCGTCGTCGATCAATAGTTTGGTCAGCCTTGGATAGGCTGGCTTGGCCTGATCGCCCATCGATAGCAATCGTTTGGCCGCAACCAAACGAACTGATTCGTTAGGCGATTGCAATTCGTCGAGCATGGATTCGAGATGGTTCTCAACTTCGATCGGCTTCCTATCGATTTGTTCAGCCTGATGGAATTGTTTCGACAAGAGCGAGAAAATCTCGTCGCCATAATATTCAAAGTGACGCTTTAGGGCATGACCGGTTTCCGGTGAGATTTCGAAACGGTGCTCAATGCCTAGTTCGCTCAATAACTTGTCGCCGGACTGACTATCTTCCAATGCGACGTCCCGCGAGCCTGCAAACAACCAAATCGGCATCTCGGCAAACTTATCTTTGTTCTTCGCCGCCAAGTCGGCAGGGTTATTGTCGCGAATTTGTTCTGCATCACCGTTCAAGATCCGATCGAGTAACGATTGGTGAACCGAGTTCTTTCCAGGAATGCCCCCGCTGAAAGAAAGGCAAACACCGAATAGCTCGGGAAATTTCATAGCGAGTTTACAAGCTCCGAAACCGCCCATCGAAAAGCCTTCGATGACTCGGTTCGAGCGGTCGCTACGCGTACGGTAGGTGGCATCGATGTGAGGGATGAGCTCGCGGATAATCGTTGTTTCGGCTAAGACTTTTCCATCGGCGCTATCCGAGTAATATGACCGCCGGCCTCCGTTGACAAAGACTATAATCACCGGTGGCATTTTCGATTGTGAGATCGCCTGATGGTAAACCGCACTCTGATCGATTTGCACTGACTCATTGCCGCCGGAACCGTGAAGGTGATAAATCACGGGATATCGAATGTTTGAGTTTGAATAGTCGTCGGGCAAATAGATGTTATATCCGACGTCGGTATTCATTGCCTGGCTTCGATACGTATGATGACTCACCCCATGAAATGACGTATCCGGCGGGACGACCCAGGAAACATCGCTGGTTTTTTCTAGGTTGAGTTTGGAATCTAGCTTCCTCATTTCGCTCGCGTCGAGAAATCCATCGGCATTTAAATCAAGATTGGCAAAAAGTTGCAGCGGCGCTTTAAACTCTTCCTTGCTCAACTTTCCGTCTTGGTTCGTATCCCAATCGCGAGATGGAACCAGCGAACTGTTCGACGAATCATTCCGCCGTTCTTCCGAAGGCACGCTTGGCCTGTCGCTTTGCAAAGTTGAAGGCATTTTTTTCGGTTCGGCTGACTTGTTCACCGGCGATTGTGCGCCACCTTTCGTTTTGTTCCGATGGGCGGCGGCCTCTTCCATCGTAAGTTTGCCGTCACCATTGGCATCGGCTTCTGGGAAGCGTTTCAACATTCCTTGCAGTCGTTCTTCCGTCGACGCGTCGCTTTGTTTGTTGCGATTCTTGGATTCTTTGGCTGGCGGCGGGCCAACGTCGGGCGATGATGGCTTAGTAGCGACACTTGACGACAATTGATGCTTCGTCAAGAATTGTTGGGTGGTATCGAGAGTTTTTTCTAGATTATCTTTCTTGCCGAAAAAGCCGTGCTCTTCTCCGTCCGCAATCGATAACTCGATCGTGGCACCTTTGGCTTGCCACGTTTCCGCAAATCGCTTGACGACTTCGAACGGAGGCTCTTCCGTGCCGACCATAATCAGGGTTGGCGGGCAATCGCTTCTCCAATGGCGTGCCGGCGAGATTCTTTCTCCCAACTCTTTATCGCCATTCAATACGACCAGAAACGATTCGGTCATCGAGCCGACTTCTATCCAATCGACCAATGGCGAGTAGAGTAACAGGGCATTCGGACGAGCAGAAATCTGAGGGAGATCCGCATCGCGTGTCTCTTTCTCGAATGCGAATATACTCGCGGCCAGGTAAGCTCCCGAAGAACCGCCAGCCGCAACAATGCGATCTGGTGAAATACCCAACTCATGAGCGTGGTGTCGAACCCATCGAAGAGCGCTGATCGCATCGATGATATCTTCACCAGGCAGTACTCCATCCTTTCCGCGAGTTCGATACTCGACCCGAAAGCAAACATAACCCAATCGAGCGAATTCGTCGCAAAGAGGAACATGATGCTCGCCACCGGGTCCACGATTGATGACCGGAAGTCCCTGTGCTGCGCGTTCAGCCGCTAGTGGCGGCAACTTACCGTTTCGATCGGGCTGGACTTTGTGACTTCCGGAAAAGAAGATGATTGCAGTTCGATGGTCCTTCGATTTCCAATCGGCGGGATAGTGCACGGCTAATTGAAGCGTCCGCTCTCCCAAAGTTCGATAGATAAGCGTCGACGGTTGAGTATCTGCGCTGACCAAATTCGTCCATCTGAGGCAGAACAACGCAAAGATCGCCAGCGATCGAAAAAATTTCGACTTGTAGAAATTCATCATCAGCCTTTCAAGTGAATTAACAGTCAATCATCTAACGGTTTTGCAACGATAGTGTACTTCAACCCTGGCTTGCCTAGTTGATCAACTCGAATTTAACATACAGTAATACTCCATAGTGCACATGTACAAGGGTTCTGGCTATAATGCAATGCTTGCAGTTACCTTGCCAAAATATTGGTTGTGATGGAGTTCAAAAGTTAGAACACCCTTAAGAGTTGGGGATGGGACGCCAGTGTCCAAAAACAGTAACAGGCCGACACTTGCAGAGATGTTTTTGCAGCATCTTATCGTCTTTCTTATTTGCATTGTCTTTCCCGGGGTCGTGACATCGCTCGCTCCGGCTACATGGTTGACCTTCAAGCGTTCTGGAGAGATTGTGCACTGTACGGCCAGGACGTGCGTGTTCTTCGTAATCCCGTTCAAAGTTCAAGAGGTGGACGATGTGAAGGAGATTGGACACCGAGAACGGGCAGGCCGTACTGAAAGGAAACGCGAATTCGGCCGCACTACCGACAAAATAGTTCATGTTGACGGTGAAGGATTCCTACAGATTCACGGGCAAGATGATACGTCAATCGAAGTGAGTGTGTCACCAGCCAGCCTTCAAAGCGTGGCGGACAAGTCCAATCGGTTCCTGAACTCGAGCCAAGAAGTCTCATTGACGATCTTTGCAATCGCCAATTGGAAATTCGGGGCGATTATGGGTGGCGTGCTTACTTCGTTTACCGCGCTTTATGTCGTGGGTTATTCACTGGGGTTTTTTAAGCTCATAATCACAGGCGCGACGAAGAAGTTGAATCGTGACTCTGGAAGAGTCCCCTGATGTTGATTGAAGGGGTTAAATTCAGGAGATTGTTCGATGGGAGTTCCAAGGTTGGGAATGGCAAATAACTCGTTTGAGTGTAAACTCAGCAGCAAGAAACTCGAAGACAAGTAGCTCCCTGCCGCCACTGCACTGAAGCAAAAACGTGTGCCAAGCAATACTCCGACCCACCGATCGTTCAGCTCTTATTACACATTAGGCTAACACCATGAAACACCATCTCCTCTCCTTTGCCAGCTCCACATGGAAATCCGTTTGGCAGCCGGTCTCGTTTTGCCTGGCTTTTGCCGTTGCGGGCGTCGCCAGCGCAGCGCCGCTTATCTTTGAAGGAACCGAAGGACCAGGAAAGGGGAAGCACATCGTCTTTCTAGCAGGCGATCATGAATATCGCTCGGAGGAATCGCTGCCGCAGCTCGCTCGTATTCTGGCGAAGCATCACGGCTTTAAGTGTACGGTGTTATTCAATGTCGACCCATCGACCGGCGAGATTGTCGCGGGTAATTCGAACATGCCCGGTTTGGAGGCGTTGGACACGGCCGATCTCGCGGTTGTGTTCCTTCGCTTCCAGCAGTTTCCGCAAGAGCAGATGAAGCATTTCGATAATTACCTCAATCGCGGTGGCCCGATTGTCGGGATGCGGACTTCGACGCACGCGTTCAAAATGCCGGTCACCGATCCGTACCCGAAATATTCCTACGACTCCAAGATCGCGGACTACGAACTTGGCTTCGGTAATCAGGTGCTTGGGCAGACATGGGTTGGTCACTATGGAAAAAATCACTCGCAAAGCACGCGCATCACGATCGTCGACGACAAGAAGTCGCATCCGATCCTGCGCGGTGTGAAGGATATCTGGGTACAAGCGGGAGCCTACGTTGGCAAGCCGACCGATGGCGACATTTTGACGATTGCGCAACCGCTCGATGGTATGACTCAGGATTCGCCTGCCGATGCGACGAAGCCTCCGATGCCTTCCGAATGGACTCGCACTTACCAATCCACGTCGGGAAAAACGGGACGGGTCTTTGCTTCTCAATATGGTACGTCCGAGGACATTTTGAATGACGGCTATCGACGGATGCTCGTCAATGGATGTTTCTGGGCGATGGGTATGGAAGACTCGATCAAGCCGGAAGCGAACATCGCCATCGTTGGTCCGTTCAAGCCGAACACCTTTGGCGGCGGTGCCTATGCTCGAGGGATCAAGCCGACGATGTATATGGGATTCGAGAGCCCGATCCCAGCAAATAACCACACAAAGGATCCAAACCCAAAACCACCGAAGGCCGGCAAAAAGGATGCGTCAAAGAAGGGCCGGCCAGAGAAGCAAGTCGACGAGAAACCCAAGACCACGATACGAGTCGAACCGTCTGTCGCACCGCTCATCGCGGGCAAACCCGCGCGCTTCGTTCGCATCGAAGTTCCTGGAGACAAACGTATCCTCACGCTTGCAGAAGTCGAAGTATCGAGCGGTGGCCGGAATGTTGCGAAGAGCGGAACGGCCACTCAGTCAAGCACCAATGGCAATGGCGTTGCCGCAAGGGCATTGGACGGAAACAAAGATCCGGATTGGAACAAAGGCGGGCAGACGCATACCACGAACTCCGGATCCACGAATCCGTGGTGGGAGGTCGATCTCGGGCAGTCGGTGGTTATCGATAAGGTTGGCATCTGGAATCGCAAAGGGCTTGAAAGTCGTCTCGATGGTTTCACGATCACTTTCTTCGACGCAGAGCGTAAGGAAGTTTTCCGCGCTGCGAATCTGGCCGCACCCGAGGTGATAGAGATTGATATGAAGAACGGTGGGAAGCTGAACTATCTCTCGTACGACGGCCAACCGGTTTCCCTTTCCAAGAACGACGCGAAGTCGGCCAAGGGTGACCGTAAAACGAAAGACCGTAAGAAGCAGCCCGAGCCGTCCAACGAGCCGGCACTTGCCGATGTGCCCACGGACTATCGCGATCCGACGCCGTTTGCCTTTCAAAAAGATGATGTCGTCGCTATTTTGGGGAGTGGATTGCCAGATCGCATGCAGCATGATGGGTGGATGGAGACACTGTTGCAGAGCAGATCGCACGAGCAACAGGTACGCTTTCGCAACATGAGCGCCAGCGGGGATCGGCCTGATCGGTTCCCACGCAGCAAGGGTGCGACTTCGATGACAGAGTATCTTCAGCACGTGAAGGCGGATGTGGTGCTTGCATTCTTTGGCTTCAACGATTCGTTTGATGGCGTGGAGAAGGCCCAAGAATACCAGCAGAAACTTGTAGCGTTCGTAAAGAAGACGCGCGGTTCCAAAGCGAATGGCAAATCGTTCCCTCGCATCGTGTTGTTCAGCCCCATCGCGCATGAAGACACGCACAACGTGAACGTGCCTGATGGCAAGGCGCACAATATTCAACTGGAAGCCTACACGAAGGCGACCGAAGCAGCGGCCAAGGAAGCAGGCGTCGCCTTTGTCGATCTGTTCCATCCATCGTTGGAGCGGTTCAAGGTAGCCCGCACGCCGCTTACGATCAACGGCGTACATTTGACCGACGAAGGTGATCGCCAGATTGCCCAGGTGATCGCGACTGCACTGCTCGGCAATCAAGTCAGCACTTCGCTATCGATGGAACCACTCCGCTCGGCCGTGCTCGACAAGGATTATCATTGGAACAATCGCTACCGTGCTCGCGATGGCAACGACGTGTGGGGAGGGCGATCCACGCTGACCTTTACCAATGATCAAAGCAACGCAGTCGTTCTGCAGCATGAGCAGTCGATGCTCGATGTGATGACCGCCAATCGCGATCTCCGCGTGTGGGCTGTGGCGAATGGCAAAGACGTCAAAGTCGACGATCGCAACGTGCCGAATCCCATCGAGGTCATTTCCAACGTCGGCGGCAAGAGCAAAAGTTCGAACGCGATGAAGGAGGGGACGCTGACCTACACCGGTAGCGAGGAAGGTATCGAGCATATGGCCGTCGCGAAAGGATTCGAGATCAGCCTGTTTGCCGATGAAACAATGTTCCCGCAGCTTGTGAACCCCGTGCAAATGCAGTTTGATACCCAAGGTCGACTGTGGGCCGCCGTCTGGCCTACTTATCCGAAATGGGAACCACTCAAGGAGATGAATGACGCCTTGGTCATTCTGCACGACGACAATCAGGATGGAAAAGCCGATCGCGTCACCGAATTCGCTCGCGTTCAGAATCCGCTTGGCTTTGAATTCTGGAACGGCGGCGTAATCGTCACCAGCGCGCCGGAGATTTTGTTCCTCAAAGATACCGACGGCGACGACGTGGCCGACGTCCGCATCATTATGCTGCAAGGCCTCGATTCATCGGATACGCATCATGCCGCGAACAATTTGATTTATGGGCCCGATGGCGCCATCTACTGGCAGAGCGGCGTTTTTATGATGCATAATCATGAACACCCATGGGGGCCATCATTACAGTCCGAAGCGTCTGCCATGTATCGCTTCGATCCGCGACGTTTTACTATCTCGTTGCACGCGAATAACTCGCCAAACCCGCACGGCATCGCGTTTGATTATTGGGGTTACCACTATGCGACGGACGGCACCGGTGGTCGAGCCTATCAAGTCCGTCCGGACAAATTCGGCTTCAAGATGCACGAACTGTTAAAGAAAGAAGTCCGTCCTGTGACTGCAAGCGAAGTGGTCAGTAGCACCCACTTCCCCGAGTCGATGCAAGGCGATTTTCTCATCTGCAACGTTATCGGCTTCCTCGGTATCAAGCATTACGACCTCGAACGCAACGTCGAGACCGGGGCGGTGTGGGGCGAGCCGGCTGGCGACGAGCTCACGGTTACCGTCACGAACGCCGATGGCACCCAAACGGAAGATAAATCGCGAGGTCTGCTGATGAGTGGCGACAAAAACTTTCGACCCTCCGATGCTATCTTCGCGCCCGATGGATCTCTTTATATCTGCGACTGGCATAACGTCATCATCGGCCACATGCAGCACAACGTGCGCGACCCCAACCGTGACCATGCTCACGGCCGCATCTACCGATTGACCGCATCGGGCCGTCCATTGCAGAAACCCGTCGCCATCGATGGACAGCCGATTACCGCTCTGCTCGACAATTTGAAATCGCCCGTCGATGGTATTCGCCATCGCACACGTGTCGAACTCAGCGAACGCGACACGAAGGAGGTCATCGCCGCAGCGAAGAAGTGGATCCAACAACTCGATCCGAACAAGAAAGAAGACGCGCATCATCTGCTCGAAGCTCTTTGGCTCCACCAGCAGCACAACGTGAAGAACGATGAATTGCTTGACCAGCTCTTGAAGTCCCCCGAGCCTCACGCACGCATCGCGGCGAACACGGTGAAGCACTTGTGGTACAACGTCGAAAGTACCATGCGCGGCGGTATCATCGCCGCAGCCAAAGAAGTCGCCTCGAAGAAGTCCGGCATCCTCAGCGACACCTCCGACCTGACCACGATTCGAATAGCCACTATCCCAGAACGCATGATGTATGACGTTATGGAACTCACCGTGAAGCCAGGCAAGAAAGTGAAGCTCACGTTTGCTAACGCGGATTTTATGCCGCACAACATTTTGCTGGTGAATCCTGGGAAGGCCGACGATGTTGGTCTGAAAGCGATTGCCCTGGGTGCCAGTGGATTCGGAGTCAGTTTTGTACCGGAGAGCCCAGACATCCTTTGGTCCAGCAAGCTGGTCGACCACGGACAAGAGCAGGTCATTGAGTTCACAGCCCCGACCGTGGAAGGTGCCTACCCCTATATTTGCTCATTCCCAGGACACCACCTTATCATGCGCGGCGTACTCTTCGTCACGAACGACCTGAAGGAATTTCGAGCAAAAAATCCCGAACCGGCGACCAAAATTACCGAGTGGAAACTCAGCGACCTTGCCGAAGACTTGAAGCGTGTGGGACAACATCGGAATTTTGCTCGAGGCCAGCAACTGTACACAGGGCTCGCTTGCGCTCAGTGCCATCAGTTGAGCCAAGGTGGCGTCGGCCCGAGCCTCGCCGTCGGCCCGAACCTCAGTGACGTCGCTAAGAAATATCATAGTGATCCCAAGGTGATGTTGCTCGAGATTCTCGAACCCTCGCGGAATGTCGAAGAAAAGTATCGCAAGGTGATGCTGGAACTCGAAGACGATATTTTTCTTACCGGCAACATTCTCGCCGAGGATGAGCAAACGGTGACGATTCAAACAGGGCCGACCCAAGCGCAGGAGCAGAAGGTCGCGAAAAGCACCATCCAATCACGCCGCCTATCCGCGCTCTCCATCATGCCCGTCGGCCTGCTCAACGCGCTCGACAAAGAGCAAATCCTCGACCTGCTCGCATACCTGCTCAGCGGCGGAAACGCCGACGCCCCCGCCTTCAAACACATGCACTGAATGATGAACCCAAAGAACACAGCAACCAGCCGGGCATACAGTCCTTTGAGCCCACCGCATATCGATTCCAGACGCTTCATAATGAACGGAGCACGTGCATGCGTGGTCTTCGTCATTCTCACTCTAAGTTCGATCCGAGTCTTTGCGGAGTCAGATCGTCGGGTTACGGTGCCCGACGAGCATCGCGACTTCTTGAAAATGCACTGTGTCAAATGTCACAATGCCGATAAATCGGAAGGCGAAGCGAGGCTCGATGATATTTCGTTTGAGATCGCCGATATCGAGACTGCGGAACGTTGGCAAAAAATCCTGAATGCCTTGAACGCAGGAGAGATGCCTCCCGAGGATTCGAAGCAACCAACGGAGATCGAAAAGACTCGGTTTCTGGATAATCTATCGCAGACGATGGTGTCCGCTCGAAGAAAGCTTGGAGATCAAGGTGGCGTCATTACGATGCGGCGACTTAATCGACGCGAGTACGAGAATACAATCCGCGACCTGCTCGGTGTGAGCGTCAACGTGAAGTCGCTCCCCAGCGACGTTGGTGCAGGCGGTTTCGATACGGTTGGCAAGTCCCTCTTTTTTTCGAGCGACCAGTTCGAACAATACCTGGCGATCGCCCGATTAGCGCTCGACGAGGCGATGGTAATGGGAAGAAAGCCGGAATTACGACACGAGCATCGCGAATGTGAGGAGACTGCGACCCCTTCGTTGAAGAAGTCGCTTGCCAATTTGCAAAAGCAGCAGAACAACGGAACTAAGGCAATCGAGACGGGTGACTCGACAAAGTATGGATTTCCTGATCTTGCACGCGCCAAGTTCCAGAAGGATCAAGCAGAGATCCGCATTCCCATCCATGAACTTGTTCTGGATCATCCGTTGACGGAGTCTGGCGCATTGTTGACTCTTTCGACTGGGTATTCGCGAGACTTAACGCTGATTCCCAAGGATGCGGCACCTGGCAATTATCTTCTCCGCGTACGAGCGGGTACGCTGGGTGGGGTTCCCTCGAATCGACAATTCATGGAAGTCGGCTGTATCGTCGATGGAGAGACGGCTCAAGGGGAGATGACGGTGCTTAGCTGCTATCAAGTCACGGGAACATCCGAGGATCCACAAACCATTGAGATCCCAATTACCGTAACGAAGTCAGGCAGTCGCAACTTTGTCATCCGCGAACGTCAGCACAACGATCGCAAAGCAGTTCAGACGATGTTTTTTCGCGAGCGAGCGGCCAATGGAGTCGGTCCGGCTTTGAGTCTTTGGCTCGATTGGGTTGAATGGGAGGGCCCGGTGGTGGATCGATGGCCGCCCGAAGCAACCGTTAAGCTGTTCTGCGCCGCTGCTCACGCGAAGCTTGACGATACGAATGCGCGAGAGATCGTTGCTCGTTTTGCGACGCGTGCGTTTCGTGGTAAAGAGGTCAAAGAATCGTTTCTCGATAAGCTGATGGAGATTTTTCACCGTCAGCGCAAAGCAGGCGCTTCCTTGGAAAGTGCCCTCCGAGAACCTCTTGCGGTCGTGCTCGCGTCGCCGAGTTTTCTCTATATTGTTGAGCCGACGACGACGCAAGAAACACGAGCTCTTTCGCCGGTCGAACTTGCGAATAGACTTTCTTATTTTCTCTGGAGCGCACCGCCGGATGACGCATTGATGGACCTTGCGGAAAGCGGCGAGCTTATGAAGTCCGATGTCCTGACGCGACAAGTCGATCGGATGATGGCGAGTCCAAAAGCCTGGAGTTTCGTGGAAGGATTTGTCAGCCAGTGGCTTCACATGGAGCGGCTCGATTTCTTCCAATTCAGCCCAATGCTTTATCCTGGTTTTGATCACAGCGCTCGACTTGCCGCGCGCGATGAAGTTTTTCATACATTTCATACGGTGCTGAGGGAGGATCTCAGCCTAGCGACGCTGCTCAAGGCGGACTTCGTCGTCGTGAATGATCTGTTGGCCGACTATTACGGTTTGGAAGGTGTTCGCGGAAATCAGTTTTGTAAAGTCGCGCTCGAACCAGGATCGGTGCGTGGAGGTTTGCTCGGCATGGCTGCGATCCTAGCGATGGGATCGGATGGTGAGCGAAGTTCGCCCGTCGAACGTGGGGCGTTTGTCATGCGTCGTCTGCTGAATGCAGCGCCACCACCAGCACCTGCGAACGTCCCGCAACTTAGTCGGCTGGAGGGTGAGATCTTGCCGGCACGCGAACTGCTTGCGGCACACATGGAGGAGGCGCAGTGCGCTCAATGCCATCGCAAGATCGATCCGATCGGCTATGGTCTCGAAAACTTTAATGCGGCAGGCCTATGGCGAGCCGAAGAAGTTATTTCCGTAGGAAAGGTAAAGAAGCAAGCTCGCGGCCAAGGCGAAACAGAGCATTTTCCAATTGATCCATCGGGGCAACTTCCGGACGGCACCAAGTTCGATGACTATCAAGGTCTTCGACAAGCGGTGGCTGGAAGAACAGAAAACTTTGCGCGGGGACTGACCGAAGCGCTGCTTGAGTACGCGCTCGGACGCCCTTTTGGTTTTACCGATGAAGAACTTGCAAACGATATTCTTGCATCGGCGCGGAGTCGAGAGTACTCGCTTCGTGAGATCGTCCATTCCATCATTCGCAGTCAACCATTTCTTTCGAAGTAGGCTAGCCTTGAATAATCACAGTTTCTACCGCCGCGCTTTTTTGCGATCCAGCTCGACCTTGATTGCATTGCCATTCTTTAACTCATTCGGCTGGCGACGTTTCGCATCGGCAGCCGCTCCGGTCGCTCGTCCTAAACGAATCCTGTTCCTTGGATTTGGATTCGGCGTGACTCGTGAAACCTGGTATCCAAACGTCGATCAAACTGGGACGGAATGGCTGTTGCCACCGGGACTTAAGCCACTAGAGCGTCATAAAAAAGATATATCTTTGGTTCAGAATCTGTCCAACAAGTTCAACAATGAAGCTCATTGGGGAAGCACGTTCTGGCTTACAGGTGCTAACCGCTACGCGGAACCGGGCCAGAGCTTTCACAATAGCGTTTCGGCGGACCAGGTTGCCGCAGAAGTATTTGGAAAGGAGACTCGGTTCACGTCGATTCAACTCGGCGCCGACGATGCGGACGCTTCAGGACACGGTCCGGGATTGTCATTGGCTTGGAATCGACAAGGAAAACCTATCGCTGCCTTGAATAATCCGGTAACCGCCTTTCATCGGCTTTTCTCGGACGAGACAACTCCGTTGGAGCAACGTCAATCTGAGTTGCGAGACAAACGAAGCGTTCTCGATACGGTAGTTGATGATGCACAAGGAGTCGCACGCGGTCTCAATAAACACGATAGCGACAAACTCGACGAATACCTGCAATCGATTCGCGACATTGAAACACGGCTTTCCAAGGAAGAGCAGTGGTTGGATATTCCCAAATCAAAACCGACCGATCCGGTTACAGAGCCGGCGGGTGAGCTGGTCGGTTATGAGGAGATCAAAGTCATGTATGATTTGATGGTCGCCGCGTTGCAAGCCGATGCATCGCGAGTCATGACCTACCGTCAGCCGGTTGAAAATCTGTATCGCAGCCTCGACGTTAGCTTTACGGCTCATAACTGCAGCCATTACACCGAAGGCGCCCGCAAAGAGGCCAGCCAACTCCGAGATGAAAAACAATCGGCTTTACTTGCACATTTGATCGACCGACTTAAGGCTAGCCTCGAGCCCGATGGAAGCACGCTCTTCGATCATACATGCTTGACCTACGGCAGCAATATTCAAAGCATGCACTATCTCGAGAATTGTCCCACGCTTTTGACCGGTGGCGGTGCGGGCGTCAAGCTTGGAAAGCACCTGGTCATGTCCGATCCGAAAACCCCACTCTGCAATCTATGGCTCAGCCTGTTACAAGGTGTGGGCATTCCTGTTCGGGCACATGGTGACAGCACGGGAACGATCCCCGAGCTGTTTTAAAATAGTTGCAATTTGAGTGCTCCGCAGCAAGTTTTCCATCGACGAATGATCGCTTGCAGCATTTAAACGCCTACCCGAACCGCCTCCTTCGAGGTTGCAAGTTCTTGATTGGCGGCCTGCAACTCGGCGTTCATCGACTGAAACTCGACGTTCAACCCTCGTTTGCTTCCTCTACTTGGGGCTGCCTTTTCTCTCGATCGAGTCAGCCTTGCGTTCGCCAGCTTCCTCGATCGCGTCAGCTTTCCGCTCGCCGGTTGACTCGATCGCGTCAGCGGTCTTTTCGCCAGTCTTGCTCTCTGCAGCACCTGTCCACGTCTTGCCGTCTGCTTTTCGAACATTGTCAGCAGTTTGGTTGTGACTCTCACGGACATTTTCCGCTTGATTGTTTGAGGCGTCGCGTACAGCGTCGGCTTTCTGATCCGTAAGGCTGTCGTTACAACCAACGCTGATTGATAGTAGAGTCGCCAAGGAGCAGTAGGTTAATAGGTTTTTAATTTTTTGTTCTCCAGTAAAGTGAATCTGATTTGAAAAAAAGAAAGTCGTTGCGGATATCGTCAGACTTCTCACGCGGTTACCGCAACTCGTCGGGACTCTGGCGAGCCCCGCTATGAAAATGTTTGATTAGCGCGGTTTTGAGCAGCAATTGTTGTGGACGCGAGTGTAGGCGTCTTGAGCTGCCGGGCGAGCTTCGGCCCACGTCAACGGAGCATCGGGATGCGTAGCTGCGTAGCACTTCTTCGCAGCGGCTTCGCGCACTTCCCAAGTCGATGGCTCGGCCGGATCGTAGGCTTCGAGTCCAGCGCGATAGGCTGGTTCGTATTCGGCGAAGTCGCGAGACTCGTCATAGTACGGTCGATTCGCGTACTCGCCGCGCCAATGATCGATCTCGACAGTCGGATCGACGCTTTCAGCGACTGCTTTGCCCGCATATCCTCCGGCGACACCACCGGCAATTGCACCAACGGCCGCACCGATCGGACCACCCACGGCTCCGGCTAACGCACCGGCCGCTGCGCCACCAAGCGTGGCTCCGACACCTACGCCAACAGGATGTGAGCCTGCTTCGCCAGATAATGGATCTTCGTTGCGAAGTTCTTTTACTCTTGCGTCTGTCGACTTGTTGGTTGCCATTGTCTGGCTCCTTAATGAAGTGTTGGTAACTACGCTCACACTGCAAGTATTCTTGCCTGTGGCTGTTGATGAGTTATTCGTTAAGCATTTGCCGTGCCAAAAACGAAAAGGGAACTGGATCCGGCGTAGGCGTGGGGTCCCTACTCTATTGCTTTGTCGATGCCGTTCTCGGCTCGATTAAACATCTCCTTCGTCTTTTCAACAGCTTGCGAAGTATCCTGCTTGATCTTATCGGTTCTAAGTTCGACGCTGGCTGAGTTGCTTCCAAAATTGAAAACGAGCCAACCACCCATAGCCATCAGCACGACGATGATTACCAGAATGAGCAACGCACGCATGACGTGTCTCCTATTCAAAATTGAATTGTGTTTGTTTACTTTTTGAGGCTTATAAAGACCTAAGCCAACGCAATGCAAGAGTCTTTAGGCTGAGATTTGCTTTGAATCGGTTGCATCTAAGCGGGACTCGCTGCGGAACGTCGATCACAGTCAGCAATTCGTAGACCATTTGTGAGGAATTGAACCGAACTCCCGATGGAAGCGTTTCCACGATCAGCACCGATCGCCAACCAGCCACATTGGATGCTCAACGACCAGTTGTTGGCGATCCTCTCCAAAATTTACGTTCGGCATATTTTTTGCTTTGCAACGGCCGTCGTCAGACACCCGATGGCTTCCAATCCCGCAATTCGGAACTCTAGCGAGTCCGATAGGCTGCTACGGCGAGCCCAGAGATCGCGGGGTTGGAAAATAGCGCAACACTAACCGGTATTTGAAAGCTAAATGGCTCGTCACGGAACGGCTAATTCGGAAACGCTCAATTCAGTTGCGAAATTGGTCGCCACTGTCCTGACCGTGGCGGTGCTCTACTTCGCTCGCGATATCTTCGTTCCGTTGGCGCTAGCGTTGTTGTTGGCCTTCTTGCTTAGCCCATTGGTAAATCGACTTCAACGCTGCGGAGTTTCCAATAAGTTGGCCGTGATCGTAACCGCGCTCATGGCTTTCGCGCTGCTTGGTGGTGGATTAACGCTCGTGGGGCGCGAGTTGACGATACTGTTTGCCGACTTGCCATCGTATAAAGGCGAATTGGTCGCCAAAGTAAAAAGTGTGTCTGGACTCGGAAATGTTGTCAGCGACTCGTGGTCAAAACTTGGCGAGGAAATGACTGAGGCCATGTCGGACAATAAATCGAGCGGAAAATCAAGCAACTTGCCACGGAATGAGATGGACGAAAGATCGACTGCACCGTCTATCGATCAATCAAACTCCGACGAATCAAACTCCGACGAATCAAACTCCGACGAATCAAACTCACAGCCCGAGGGCATGGCCCAGTTGTCCGTGCTGACATCGAAGCTCTTCGGTACGATGACGGCCATCAAAACAGAAAAGACCAACGATGGCAAGTCACCTGACACGCCAATTTATACTACCGAGGTTCGACGAGCACCGTTATCGGTGGCTTCTTGGGCAGGTACGGTAGGCAGCGTGCTTGGGCCGCTTGGCACTGCGGGTCTGGTTACCGTGTTTGCACTGTTCATGCTGATTCACCGAGACGACCTGCGCGATCGTGTGATCTCCGTTGTAAGCCGAGGAAACTACGTCACGACCACCGAAGCGCTTGACGAGGTTGGGCAACGAATTAGCCGCTATCTCATCGCGCAATCGATCGTCAACTCGCTCTACGGCTTTGTTCTCACCGTGGGCTTGTTTACGATTGGTCATTTCCTTGGTCCAGACGGAGTTTTTCCAAGCGTTGTTTTGTGGGGAGCGTTGGCCACGTGTCTCAGATTTGTCCCGTATGTTGGTCCAATTGTTGCGGCTGTTTTCCCGTTGTCGATCGCGATCGCCGTCTTTCCTGGATTCAGCGTCTTCTTAATGGTACTCTTCTTAATCGTCACCCTGGAACTCTTGAGTAATAACGTATTGGAACCATGGTTATATGGAGCGAGTACAGGGATTTCACCGATCGCAATCATCATCGCGGCGGTCGTCTGGGGTTGGATGTGGGGCCCAGTCGGCTTGTTGCTTTCCACGCCATTGACGGTTTGCTTAGTCGTGCTCGGCCGCCATGTTCGTCAGTTCCGTATCTTCTCGACATTGCTGGGCGAAGAGATCGAGATCAAGCCTTCTCTGCGTCTATACCAACGACTCTTAGCCGGTGATGAAATGCGGGCAAGAGAGTTATTACGAAGTTACAATGCGGAGCACGGTACTTCGGTAACTTGTGATGAAATGGTAATTCCGGCGTTAAAGCGAATGATCGTCGATCAATCTAGCGACGCGCTGTCTAACGGTGATGGCGATGAGATGCTCCAGATGTTAATGCAACTTTCGACGGACAAGATCGATTGGAATACCGTTGACAAGGATGTGGACAATACCAATTCGAACAAAGCGCTTGCCGACTCAGGTGGACAGCCTCTGTCGAGTGTCATCGGCTGCGCGGCACACTACTACGGCGAGGAAATTGTCCTGGACGTGCTTCGTAAATCGCTGCATAAAGTTTGCGAGTTGACGATCATGCAACAGAATATGATGCCCAGTGATGTTGTCGACCGGATCGCGACCGAGCGCCCACAACTGGTGGTGATCGCAGTAGTTCCACTTGGCGGCTTCGCACAGGCTCGCTACTTGTGTCAAGAAATTCGCCGCGAAGGGTACAAGGGCCCAATCATTGTTGCTTGCTTTGGAAAGTTTAAGCAATTCGATAAATTGCTCGTTCGTTTCCGAAAGGCCGGAGCTACGTTCATGGCAACATCATTCCACCAAACACGTACAAAAATCGAACGCTTGATAGCGGAGAGACCACATCCCGTGGCTTCCAAACTGCGGGTCCCCGATATTCACGAAGGCATCGTAACAAGCGTATCGTAACGAGCGCATCGTAGCGGACGGCGCCAGACTTCCGACGCAACATACAACTCATTGAAACTCTGGCGAGTTCCTCTGTCCAAGAATCAATTCTGTCATGGAGAAATACAATGGCCACCATTTTAGTAGCCGACGATTCAACTGACCTTCGCGAACTTGCAGTCGCGCAACTTCGCAAGCGCGGCTATGCGACCTTGGCCGCCAAGAACGGAGTGGAAGCAGTGGAAATGGCAAAGTCGTCCAAGCCAGGACTGATTTTGATGGACCTCAACATGCCCGAATGCGACGGCTGGGAAGCAATGGCGCAACTGAAGCAGGATGAGGAATTGAAGAAAATCCCCATCATTGCATTGACAGCCTACTCGTTGCCTGGTGATAAGATCCGAGCGATCAATGCAGGTTGCGAAGCGTTCCACTCTAAGCCGCCTGATACTGAATCCCTCTTCGCAGACATTGAACGCTTTGTCCGTCGCGACGACGACAGCGCCATCCAGCCTTCATAGGAAATGTGTGTATAATCGTTCGATGAGCACTCTTGCCGTTCAGTTGTGCCTGTGGGTTTCGTTCGGAGATAAGTTGTGAATGGCTTGCGTTGGAAATTGCGAACGGCGATCGTGGTCGCGGCGGGATTCGCCACAGCGGGTTGCTTTGCGCCGCAGCCCGCACCACCATCGCCCGAGGTCTCCGTTACGCAGCCGATTCCGTATCCTGTCCAAATCTATTTTCAGTATAACGGAAATTTAGACGCGATCGAGGTTGTGAATATTGTCGCCCGCGTGGAAGGCGTTCTGCAAGAAATTGCTTTTACCGAAGGGAACGAAGTCTGGAAGGACGACTTGCTTTTCAAGATAGATCCTCGGGAGTATGAGGCTGACGTCAAAAAATCAGTAGCCGACAAACGAAAAGCCAATTCTGAGTTGAAGCTAGCCCGGTCCGAGGAAGAGCGGGTGAAGAGTCTCCGTTCTAAGGGAGTCGTCAGTCAAGAAGATTACGAGCCGCGTGCCGGGTGTCGGTGACGTGGTGGTTCGCGGAGTGGGAACGTACGCGATGCGAATCTGGCTTGATCCGGATCGGCTCGCCTCTCGTCAACTGACAACTCAGGATGTTGTCGCCGCATTGGCTCGACAAAACGTTCAGGTTGCGGCTGGGCAAGTCGGCCAGCCTCCGAGCCCACTAGGGCAACGCTTTCAAATGACCGTCACAACTCTCGGTCGGCTCTCCGAACCCGAGCAATTCGAAGAGATCGTTATCAAATCCGGCGAGGCTGGGCAGCTCGTTTACCTTAGGGATGTTGCTCGAGTCGAGCTAGGTGCGGAAAGCTACGATTCCTTTGCTTCCCGCAATGGCATGGACTCGGCAAACATCCTGATTTATCAGCTACCCGGCTCGAATGCCATTGACGTAGCACATGCCGTATATCGAGCCATGGAGCGCATCAAGCCTAGC
>JAWXCK010000003.1:0-24414 GCA_034408855.1 Pirellulaceae bacterium | reverse complement strand
CGCAAGGTCGTATTCTGGTTAAAGACAACCTCGTGCTCCGTGCCAAAGGTGGACCCGGCAGTGCAGGTCTCGCCGGTTCACCGGGAACGGCGGGAACCAATCCGACCGAACGTCAACTGGGAGCGGATGACGGAGGCGATGGTGGCACTGCTGGCCGCGGTGGTGATGGTGGTGCCGGCGGTGCAGGCTCTGGTGGTGGTGGCGGTTCGGGCGGCAGCGTGAAACTCTTTGCATCCATTTTGAATGCGGCCAAGACGAGCGTTAATACCAGCGGTGGACTCGGAGGGATTCGATCATCCGACGGCGTTCGCTCTCCCAACGGCGGCGACGGACGATTTATTTACGGCAGCAACGTCGGCGGTGGTACACCTGGAACCTTGACAGGCATCAGCAACTTCAATCTTGGTTTCAATCTTGGCACAGGACAACAACGCCCGAATCTATGGACCTCGGATTTTATCGACACGCCAATGATCGCTGGGCTTGCCGGCGGTGCCGACGTGGCTGGGTTACTTGAAAAATCACTCACGGCTCTTCCAACCGATATCCAATTAGCCATCAGCTCACAAAAAACTCCGAACGCCTTGGCGGCCATCGTGCGTGTCGATGCAACGCAAGAGATTCTCAGCCAGTTGGTCGACGGTATATCCATCTCGTCGGACGACTACGTTGGATATGATCTGTTGCTGTTCGTCAATGTATCAAATATCCCGCTCGGTCGACCGACGTTGGGGATCAACGTTGAGTTTGAGGGGGTGGTACTCGATTCGACGTACTCGCGGGTGCTCGCAACGGGTGGTGCTACGCGCAGCCTCACTTTTGGTGGGAGTGAACCCTATACTCCGCTTACCGCTCTCAATCCTGGTTCGGTATGGGCGACTTTGATTCCCAATGGAACTGTAAGAATCAATGCGGCGATCGATGGATCGGTCGAAGCTCTCAGCAACAAAACATTCGCGAATGTGTCGATCAAAGTCGAAATGATCAAGGCTGTTCAGCCGGGACTCAGCATCGCCAGTCGACTTCAGGGCTTGACTTCGATTGCGCTCAGCCCAGATGGTAAGAACATCTACGCGGTCAATACGGCCGAAAATGCGTTGGTGGTGATCAATGCCGCAAACCTAACGGAGCGACAGTTGATCAAGCAAGGCGACATTGTCCAAGCAGGGACAGGCACAACCACCGCTGACGGCCTAATCGTTGCCCGCAGTTTAGTCGTCAGCCCAGACGGTAAAGCGGTTTACGTAGCCGGAGAGGATGCGACCGGGTCGGGCCAGCGGATTTTGTTCTTCAAACGAGAACCGCTCACCGGCCAATTGAGCGAATTGGTCGAGACATATTTTTTCGATCGGGCTACTAACTTTACGATATTGCTTAACAGCACTGGAACACAGCTCCTCGCCAGCGGTCAGATTATACAAGTCTTCGATATCCAACCGACGGGTAAATTGAAATTCAATCAGGCGATCGGATCATCAGGCGTCGGAGCGACTCGTCTCGATCTGAAAACGGCGTCCGGTAACTTCGTCTACGCCACGAACGAGAGTAGTGACGCACTGATTGTTTACAATGCGACGACTTTTGCATTAGCCGATAAGGTCGTCAGTACACCCAGTGGACTCGATGGTGTCGATGCCGTCGCGGCCGCCAATGGCTTCGTCTATGTGACGGGTGCCATTGGAGATAGTCTCACCGTCTTCCAACAAGCGACCGATGGAAAACTGACACAGATTCAACAATTCATCGAAGGCGTCGGTGGCGTTCGGGGTATACGTGGGAACAATGATGTTCGCATTACACCCGATAGCCAATATGTCATCGTCAGTGGCGATACCAGCAGCGCATTGGCGATTTTCAAACGCGACACGACGACCGGCAAGCTGAAATTCGTTCAACTCTTGCGCAACAACACCGGCGGTGCCGAAGGTCTACTTAATCCAACGTCGATGGCCATCAAAGCCGATGGCTCGAAGTTGTACGTCGGTTCGGCTGGTGCGACAAACACACCCGGCGGAATCGTTGTCTTCGACCTCAACAGCAATGCACCGCAAGCGACGGCGTTGTTGACGGCGTTCAAAGACATTGAAGAAATCACCGTATCGACGGCGGGTGGTGATGACACGCTGACGTTGCCCAATGCCCCCGGTTCAGACGTGAAAAAACTCACGATCAACACCGGCGATGGAAATGACCGCGTTGTAATATCGGATCTGATTTCCAATAATCCGAACAGTCCCGAAACACCGACGACGATCGTGAATCTCGGACTGGGCACTGACAATGCACAGCTTCGATCCGTAACAGAAAAGACCAGCGTCGTCGTCAACGGTGAAACTGGAAAAGATACTATCTCCATCCTTGGGAACGGTTCACAGTCATTCATCGTCGTCAACGGCGGCCCCGATGAAGACACGGTGCAGGTGAACGGAGTAGGCCTTAATCGTTCTTCTACCACGATTGTCCACGGAGATGCTCCGACTTCAACGCCGGGTGACAAATTGGAGTTCGGCAGTCAAAATCATATCGTTATCCCCGCCGTTCCAACCTTTCCGGACGGCACGTTGCAAGTCAACTTCTTCGACGAAACATCTCCGTTGCTCTTGGGAATTTTGCAATACGATTCTTTTGAGAATACAACGATAACCAAGACGCCGCTTGTCCGGTTTATTTCAAACACCGGCCGCTTGGATGAAGGTCAGAACAATTTCTTCGTTCAGGTCGAGGTAACGCCTGTTCCTGGCGGTACAGGCAAACTCACCAAGGCGCTTGAGTGGGATTTTGATGGTGACGGCCAATTCGGGGATGTCATCGGAAATTCAGTCTTCGACGGCACGACAGAAGAATCGCTGTCACTCACCTGGGATCAGTTAGTCGCGCTGGGCATCAAGGACGACGGTGTCTATACGTTCGCGGTCAGGGCCACGAACGTCGCTGGTATTTCGGAAGCAAAGGGTTCGTTCGAGGTTCGCAACACGGCACCGACGGTTCGAGTCCGAGGACAAGAGCAGGATCCGAATGCTGGAAAAACAACGGGGAACGGAAAGATTGGAGCCACCTATACCATCGTCTTTAGTGCCACCGATCCGGGCGATGACCATGTGCAAGAGTGGCGAGTCAACTGGGGAGATGGTACGGGCGAAACTTTCGGAAGCGGTGTTGAAACGGCGACACATACCTATACGAAACCTACGGCGGAATTCCTTTACTACAGTATATCTGTCGCAGTAGTCGACGAAGATTCAGCGCCCAATGCCTATCCAACGAACAGTGATGTCAATGGACATACAATTGCGATAGCCGTTGATTCAACGGACGTAAGCGCCGGCGGCGCATACACGGTTCCTCAGGGTAAAGGACTGACTCTTTCCGGAAGCGCTTCAGGCGATTTCTTCAGTCTCGACTGGGACCTCAATGGTGATGGTGACTTCAGCGATGCGACTGGAACCGCACCCACCCTTACCTGGGCTCAATTGAATGCTCTCGGCATTGAGCGGACTAAGGAGTATACGATTGCGGCCCGAGCACGCTATGCGAACGGGATAGGCAGCGACTTCACCACGACGCCCGCCGTAACGACGAAGCTGGTCGTCACCAATGTTGCTCCGACAGCTACGCTTTCCAATTCGGGACCGATCAATGAGACCGGTTCGGCGACGGTAACATTCAGCAATCAATCGGATCCATCTGCGACTGATCAAGCCAATCTTCGCTATAGCTACGACTTCAACAACAACGGCGTGTTCGATGTGGGTGTTGATATCGAGAACAGCACGTCGACGACCGTCACGGTGCCGGCTGCGTTGCTGGCCCAAAACGGAATCCTCACCGTTCGCGGTGTTGTCATCGATCGAGATGGAGCGTTGAGTGAAGCATTCACGAACATCACCATTAACGATGTCTCTCCGACTTTAGCACTCACCGCAACGTCGACAAGCCTCTTCGAAGGTGGCACGTTCACGATTTCGTTGCAAGTCACGGAAGCAGGCAACGATCTACTTGAAAAGATCAACATCGATTGGGGCGATGGTGTAGTAGAACCATTCTCGGGCGATGTTCGATCGTTCACTCATACGTATGGCAACAACGGATCGTTTACGGTCAAAGCGACAGCCTTCGATTTGGATGGTCAGTATTCCGCGACATTCGGAACGCCAGTGTCGGTGACGAACGTACTACCGGTCGTCAGTGACGTGAGCGCGTTTGCAACCACTGAAGGTGGCGACTTCAATCTGACTGGCAAGATCACTGATCCAGGCACGGGCGACTTGTTTACGGTCAAAGTCAATTGGGGTGACGGCGGCGCTCAAGAGATCATCACGTTGGCTCCGGGCACATCATTGTTCCAGCTCGGCCATCGCTATGCCGACAATCGACCATCGGCTAATCCCTATGCAATCTCGGTCGATGTCTCTGATGACGATTTGACAAAAACCTCATCAGCATCGACGACGGTCGCCGTCAGCAATGTGCCGCCGACCATCGTATTCGCAGCTTTTGTCAAAGATAGCTACTTCGAGAACGAAGAGACGACGCTGGTTGGAATCATCGACGATGTCGGTATTTTGGACACCCACACGTTATCGATCGCGTGGGGAGACGGGACGACTTCCACGGCACCGGTGGAACCGGTTACCCGAACGTTTATAGTGACGCACGTCTATACCGGCAAGAATGCGGCCGGTGCGCCCCAGGACGTTTATACCGCTACCATCACGTTGCTCGACAACGATGGTGGCCAAGTCAGCGGTGATGCATCGGTAATCATTTCCAACGTGGCACCTGTCATTACCAGTCTATCGATCGACAAGCTCGAAATTAAGGAAAATGAACAGGTTGATATCACCGGAACATTTATCGATGTGGGGCTCTTTGATTCGGCGACCGTCATGGTGAATTGGGGAGATGGAACGGTGTCCCCCGGAACCGTCGATTTAGCCAAGCGTACCTTTACGGCTTCCCATCGCTACTTAGACGATAACCCATCAGCGACGTCGCTTGACGGCTTCCTCATTTCCGTAACGATCACCGATAAAGACGGAGGTGAAACGACGCGCGTTCTAGAAACGGCCGTCCGTCATACCATTGGCGATACAACGGCAGCCAAAGCGGCGATCGAAGCCGCTCGAGATAGTAAAAACTCGCTGACGGCCACCAACATCAACCTTGTCTACGACGGAACAAATGTTCCAGTGGTTGTACCTGCGTTTTCGTCAGCCGAAGGGCTCCGACAATTCGTTCAAACCGCGATCGACAATGCGTTGATCGCTGAACGCCTTCCTAGGATCGTTGTCGTCAGCCTCGGGGCCTTGGATAGATTGATCATCAATCCAAATGCGTCACTTGGCGATACGACAGCCGCCGAGGCGCTCATGGCCGCAGCCCGCGACATCAACAACAACCTCGACTCCTTCACGTTTGACTTGGTGCTCGATGCCAAAACAATCACGGTTTCGGTTGGAAGCTTCTCATCGGTTGGGGCTTTGCTTAGCCACGTTCAACAGGCGTTGGATCAATCATTTTCAACGTCAGGAGCCGGGATACCCAGTCAGTTTGACCCGAAGCAAAACCTGCGGTTGATTGCTAAAATCGATTCGGACAAGATGATCAATTTTTCGACCGGTCGCGACTTGATCGATGGCGTGCGATACGATCTGTTAGGCGATACAACAGCAGCACAAGCAGCGATCGCTGCAGTCCGCACGGGTAACAATCTCACGGCGCCAGTCAAGTTTAGTCTCCTATTCAGTGGCAGCTCAATTCCTATCAGTGTTGCAGCAGGTAACTTTGCCGATGCCTCCGGACTAAGAGCTCATATCCAAGCCGCCATCGATAACGCCCTGTCGCTTTCGAAAGCCGAGTCCGTCGGGAAGCTTGTTGCAACGCTCGCATCCAATGATGAAATTGCGTTCCTGGCCTTCGGCCCCACATCGATTACGGTGAAGAATGTTGCGCCTGTCTTTACGCGATTAACTAACAGCGCGAAGGACCCAGGTTCGCTGTTACCGCCAAACCGTACAGTGACCGTGAGCGGTGATTTCGCCGAAACAGGAACTCTCGATTCGCATGAGGTGATCGTGAATTGGGGAGATGGAACGGCGGCTAGTACACTGTCCATTCCAGCCGGTACATCGACTTTCACCCTCAATCACGACTATGCAGCCGGTGGTGACTATCTCATCCGAGTAACGCTCTCCGACGACGATGGCGGACAAACAGTTCGTATGACTCAGGTCGGAAGCAACAATGAATCGCCGATCGCCGCCAACGACACTACCAAAATGATAGTCGGTGGGACAATCGACATTGCGGTACTCAACAACGACACCGATGCCGATGGCAACGGCACGATCAATACAGCGTCGGTTGTGCTCATAGACCTCCCCGTTGTCGGTGTCGCGACCGTCCAAAGCAACGGGACGATTCGCTATGCAGCGCCGGCTGGTTTCTTAGGCCAAATATCGTTCAGTTACACCGTTGCCGATAACTTGCAATTCTTGAGCAACACTGCCTTAGTAACCGTCGACATCGTCGGCACGAGCTATCAGAACCCCCGCAATCGATTTGACGTCAACGACGATGGCAACGTTTCACCCATCGACGTTCTGCAAGTGATCAATGCGTTGCGACGAGGAGGCAGCCGTCTTCTCGGGCCGACCGACTTTGTGCCGCCGCCATACATCGATGTCGATGGAAGTAACTCGGTAGAGCCACTCGATGTCTTGCAAGTGATCAACGAGTTCAGGCGGCGATCACGAACGCAGGTCGGCGAAGGTGAATCGCAACTTATTGAATTCTCATGGATCGATTCGATATCGACGCCTTCAGTGCCGTCAGCAACCACACGCCAGATCGATCAAACCTTATCCGATCCAGCCTACATCGACTTCTTCAACATCCGCAAGCGAGCCAAAATAATCGACGTCGCGTTTTCGGAATTTGGCAAAGACTTTTTTTAGGCTGAAAAGAAGAGCCGTTCGGATTGTCCCGACTTTCCGGAGCCGATGCGTCAAACGATGCTTCGCGCACCGTCAAAACTGCTTTGTGATTCCGCAAATGTCTCGTCAGGTTCGGTAAACCGTTCGACACTATTACCGAAAGCCACCAGTATTCCGGCAGCCCGGCCTGCCATACTCGGCGGGCTCAAGATAGGTATTCAGCCATCGGCGCCTTGGACTCGATGTATCGGCGGTGACCATCGACGTAGCAATCGTAAACCAGCTTGTCGATCTCCGCCGCTGACGGAAACTGGGCAGTGAATCCGGGAAGATGCGGTTCAATGGCGAACCGAGCCGACTGGATAAACTGAGCGATCAAGTCCTTGGAATCTTCATTTCCGATGGCTAAGCGAATAGTGGTTGGACTGATCCCACTGGCTGCCAATTCTGTTTCATCCAGCGCTTCTCGCAACGCCGAATTCTCGTTGTCAGTCAGCGCATTGCAATGCACGCGAATACGTGGATGAGCGTCGAAGAAACGGGAGAGGATCACAGTTATATAGAAGAAACTTCCGTTGAATTCAAAATCTGCCGTAATGACCGATAAATCATCTTTAGCGAAGCGATGATAGTGAAGCATTACAACGACATTCGATTGCATAGTGCCTTGGGCGACTTGCTTTGTCGTTCTGTATTGGTCGCGTTGCCGATCTATTGGGCTTGATAGTAAATTCCGTTGTTCTGCTTGGCCAACTGTTGCAAGGTTTGGACCTCTTCGACCAACCCGACGCAATCGATACGTGACCTTACTCGCCTTCGCTCGTTTTCTGAAGTAATTGCGTCCACCATCAATGGATCAAACTCACCGTCGGATAACAATAGAATTCGTTCTGGCTGCAACTCAATTGCCATGAGCATCGCGTCCAATGGATTGGTTCCGCCACCAATCGATGATTGATCTAACCAAAGTGAGATTGCTTGTTTATTTCCAGGTGTTGCATCAAGTAGCTTTAGGGGGGTCTCAAATGGATAGGCACTACTATCGAAGAGAATCACGGTGAAGGATTGATCTTTCTTGATCGCCTCGATGGCTAACTTGAGTGCCTTAACCACGCGTGGAAATTTATTCGAACTACCCATGCTTCCCGATCGATCGATAACAAATACCGTACTCTTCCAATTGCCGTCTCCGGTAAACGGATTGCCTGCGCCTTCTAACGGACTCAATGCCGCCGATGAACCAGAGCCGCGTTTCCTGCCTTGGGAAACTACCGGTGATGGAGTGTAAGTATCCAAAGTGATCGCCAGTCTTGGCTTTTCCTTGACCATTTCTTTTGTGATTGCTTTGGGCGAAGTCTTGTCATTCTGAGCTGCGTTCGATGACGAGATGTCTGTTTCACTAGGACTGTGTTCGGGTTCTTTTGCCTCTTTTGAATCCTGAGGATCGGTGCGTTGCGACTCGTCGCGGCTCGTCGACGGACTGCTCGACTGAGTACCCGCAACAATCCCCTCGGTGCTAGTAGAGGACAAGTCGATCGCCAGGGGAATTTTTCCTTTTGATGCCGAGCCGACGTCACGAGGTTTGATAAGTGCGACGAACATGATCAGCATCAACGCGATAAATATTCCTATCAAAACAGCGATACCGACGAACCAAGCCTTTGGATTACCTTCCTGCGGTAAGAGTGGTGGCAAAGGCGGGGGAGACGTGCGCGTTGAAGGCATGGGATGTGTCATTTACTGAACTTGTGGGACGGTGTTTGAATTGCCAAGGGTAATTCCATCCGGGAAGTCGACAGGTATCAGTTGATATTCAAATCCATGTTCAATGAACAATTTCTTGACCTCTGCGAATGCTTCAAACGAGTCTTGCCAAACAGCCAGCGAAATAAATTCGTTTGTAGGTTGATGACCTTGCAACAGTTGTTCAACTTCCAAACGGTCGGCTTTCGATTGAATTTCCCATCCAGCGGATCTAATTGGATTGACCTTTTTCCCCTGATTACTTGCCGCAACGTGGGTTTTGTTGAAACCTGCTCCGTTGGAAGCGTATACGGTATAAAGCTTGCCATACCGCATAAGTATTATCAAGTTGCGTTTGAAGGTATCTCGCACCCGAGGGAGTTGGATTTTTTGCTTGCGCGCGTCCAGCTCTTCATCCAATGCTTGTGTTTTCGCTTCGAGCGCTGCCGTGGCCTTTTCCAATTGTTCGTTAAGTTCGTGCGTTTCTAGGTCGAGTCGTTGGTTATCGGAGCGGATGTCACTTAAACGCTCGCTTAACGATTTTTGCTGGTCGATCGCTTTCGTCAATCGACGCCGCGTTTCGTTCAATTTTTGTAACAGCGATTGCGATCCTGATTGTTCGTCGGTAGGAATTTTTTGCTCAAGAAGCTGAACAGCCATTTCGAGCTGACGTCGATTGCTGTCGAGTCGCTCCAGTTCTGCCGAATATTGAGCAGCTTCTGCTTTTGAAATCTTCTTGTCGGTGATTAATGATGCGTCGTCGGTTTCACTTCGTAGTTGAACTAGGATCGAAAGTAGAATGGCCATAAATATGATGCCACCAAAGGTGTTGCAAATCGTATCCAAAAATAGATCGAGACTTCCTGGACCCGTATTTGCCGACCGACGTCTGCTCATGGCACGACTCCGATCTCGCTAGCCATCTGAAGGTTCTTGCCATCGCTCAAGACATCAAAACCATAACTTGCACCACTACCTTCGACCGCTTCGCGACAGTCTTCAAAGGTTGTAATCCCGTCAGGGCGGACCAAGAGCAAGAAATGAAGATTGTCACGCGAGTTTACGTTCAGCCAGCTCTTAAAACCTTTTTCGTCGTTGACAGTTGAACTCGTTTCGTTACTTAAATCAAGAATCCGAACCTGCGATCGGTGAATATCCACAACAACCAGCGACTTGCCTTCGACATTCGAATCGCGAAAAATCAATGGGTTTTCCGTTTCTAGCTTTCCAAGTTGCGACTCAAGAGCGTTTGTCTTGTCAAGCATCTTCTTGATGTCTTGGCGTTCGGGTTCGCGATCTAAAGATTGCTCAACAAGCTGCTGATGTTGACCTTCGGCAACGATTAACGATCGCTGCAATTCGTCTGCCAGCTCCATCGAACGTTTGATTCGAAGTTCGACCATTTGAGTCTCTTGATCGATTTCGGCGGCGATCGATTCGGCGTTAAAGCGATTAACGCCCACCGAAGACGCTTGCTGCCGGCTCAGCATTTCAAAACGCTTTTCAAGTTCATTGGTTTGCTCGCGAACGAAATTGAGTGTTTCGCTGAGCTGATCAGCGACGAGCGAATTCGACGAATGTCCTTCAACGGTCCGCTCGACAAGTTGCAAGGCCATCGTCAGCGCGATAAGTACGAAGATACCGACTACGGACGTGATAATGTCCTGAAAGGCAAAAAAAGAGATGCTCGGTGCCGAATGCTTGCGCTTCATAGGTCAGGTCTAAGCCTCGCGAGATTGTTCGAAAGGCAAGATCTTAATTCGACTGACGATTTGCTTAAGGCAATAATCGCTACATCCATCAAGAAATTTCTCTTCTGCCGTCTTCTGGGCGGTCATCCAGAGTTGGATTACTAAAGCGATCACAAGGGCGAGAAGGGTTGTTTCGAAAGCCGTACTGAGTCCGGCTGTGACCGCCTTTAGTGAATTGACAATTCCATTCACATCCTTTTGTGACTCGAGTAACTCACTAAAAGTCGCAATCGACGTCGAAAGTCCTAGCACGGTGCCGATAAATCCTAAAACGGGAATCGCCCACAAGAAGCCATTCAATAACGCAAACGTGGTCTCATGGGCCGATTCATCGCGTTCGCCAACCGAGCGCAGGATCTCATCGACGTCGGAGACTCGACCGAGATTCTTGAGATTGGAGATCGCGATCAGAATCCTGTTAAAGACAACGAATCGTTCGGGGTCTTCGGCTATTTGGTGCAATTGGCTAACAACTTGATCAGCTGTCTGCGAACTAAGTACAAAATCGTGCTGATCTGGAACTGCTGAATAATTGAGGGCTCGACTTTGTAATTGTAGTTTAGAACGCTTGATAATCAGGATCATAGCGCACCAAAAGCCGAGAAATACCGCAGCATGCTGCGTCGGCCCGCGATCAAGCAACATTCGAGTGAAAAAATTGCTTGGCAGCCAAAATACGACTACATAAAGCAACACTGTCAGGACTAAGGCCACTAAGCCGCAGAACCAATGATTCACAGCCGTCGCATTTCCAGCGGGTATGCCCAATCGGCGTTCTGGATCTTGGCGGTATCCGCTCAACGGCGGCAAGTCTTGACGTTCAACCATAAGATCGATGTTTCAATAAAGTTCGATGCACAGCAGTCTCGGTTCAAGTAGCAGGCACTTTCCAAGTGCCGTAGCCGAAGCTTACGACCGTACCAAGTTCGGGTATCAGACCCCAACCAGCTCGTCTAGTTGGTGAGTAAGATTTGCAGCTAAAGTGGCTCACTCGAAATAATTCCTCCCATCTCCCGCATCATGCCGCCTTCGGCGGCATGATGCGGGAGATGGGAGAACAGCGTGGCTTCAATTTTAGCATTAAATCTCCTTCACCTATGGCACAAGGCCATAGGGGTCAAGCTTGGGACAGTCGAACTAGGCTAAGGTATCAGGCTTAGGACCATGGTATAGAAGAGAAATCCGAGGAAGAGCGATATTAATATCCAAACTAACAGACAAATGCCGGTGAACGACCAAAACTTAGCCAAGCGATGCAATGCCCCGCCGACGTCATTGGCGGTCACCCGAAATCGCATTGCACTCACGGCGTTCGAATATTGAAGCAAGAGCATTGCCGCCAGTAGAATGGCGACTGACCATGCGATCCAGTAAAGGCAAACCAGGAGCCCCCCAATATCCGTCGATGGTTTGCTCGCTCGCGAGATGTTAAATAAGAACAAGGCGATGGAACCGATTGTCAACGAGGTGCCTAACACGATTCCGGCAATCGCAGAAAAATAAGCCCAACTATTTGATTTCAGCAATCGTTCCGCAACCCATTGCAAGTCGCCCGTCTCGTTCGCCGAAGTTTTGTCTGAACTTGAGTTCGAAGTTGAGGCCGCATTCATGTTCCGATTCTCAAACCAGCCGTCGCGAACAAACTGGGCTTCAAGCCAATTGTCCATACTCGACTTCCAAATCATGGTGTCGCGACGGACCTTGCCTTGGTTGACCCATTGACGCATCATCCCTTCATTCACCGGGCCTTGATTGCCGCCATCGAAATGAGCATACCATTGATCGACATCGACAATGGGCTTGACCGTGGCCGGTTGTAACTGAACATCGAGTTGAGCATCGGCGATCTTTCCGCGTGTCGGCGGAGAAAACAATTCGGTGAACTCCTCTGCCATTCGCCAAGCCTGGCCATCCGGCGATAGCTCATGCTGCTTGGTGATCTGGCCGCGGCGCACGAGGTCGGCAGCTTTCTCGTGCGTCAAGGGACCAAGCACGCGTCCTTTAAAACGAACATAAATTCGATCGTATTGAGTCACAGTTTATTGGGGCACCTTCTAAGGAAGTTTTCCATCTCTAGCACGTAGTCACAATAAATCATTCGATTAACTCCTAGGTCACCGTTCACACCCCGATCAGCCGGAACGCGTTAGCATCCGGTTTCTTCGAACTCGCCAAGAAACCGACTGCTACGCATTCCGGCTAATTCCCCTAAAAATTAGCTTGTTCTGCACCGACGCGTGAACGATTACACTTCTAAAAATCCAATCGAGCGTTGAAACCACATTACGGATCTCGCAAAAAAAATATTGGACGGCCAGCCAACGTATCAGCCACCGATCGATTCCAGTTTGTTTGCCCATTCTTGATCGTACCGATTTGAAGGAGATTTGCGACTTGCGTTTCCCCAGCGACGGGCTTGATCGTAAAAAACTGACCATCCGGCGGCTTTCCTGCGGCCAACCATGGCTTCAATTCGTTCTGCGAATCGCCCATCAAGCCGCCAACCCAATAATACTTGCTTTTGACCAACGCGTTGAATGCCGATTCCGATGCTTTTATTTCTCGCTGCGTATCGACGATGGCCTTTTGCAAGCGAGTCTCTAAGTCTCCTGGTAAATCAGCGGTGAAGGGCCTGGGTTTGAACCAAGCGAAACGGATTTCTTCTTGCTCGATCAGCTTGTCCTTCAAATCAGCAAATGTTTGTTTAAGGAGCGGACTTCCCTGATTGCCAGCTTCGAGTATTCTCGGCAACAAGAGCAACTGAATCGCATGATCCAATGCGTTGCTAGTTTGAAAATCTTGGATGAATGCCAAAAATTCGGTATCCCAACCGAGGAGGAATTTACTCTGATTCTCTTTGCATCGCTTGACGATTTTGCGTATCAATGCTCGCGGCTCTTCACCAACACTCGGCTTTCCTAGAAACGGTTGATTACTCGTCGAACCGTTTTCATCCGTAACAACGAACAGACCAATACTTGACGTAGACTTAAGCGATTGAATCTTATCTGCCTGCCTTGTCCGTTCATCATGATTCATGAACCAACGTCTAGTCGCATTGGACGGCCCACTTGCGGTAGATGAATTAGCCTCAACAACCGTAACCAAGTCGGCAATGACCGCGCTCTCCAAATCATTGATCAAACTGCTTAGTAGTTCCGGGCGAATTTTCCATGCGGCAAGTTCTGATTCAAACTTTGGAAAAATCGAAAGAGCGTTGTTACCGCGAAAGTTTACCTTCAACTTCGCAAACTCTTCCGCGATCACGTTCGTTTCATCGGCATCGAGTCCTCCTTGGACTCTTCCTTGCAAGCTTAGGCACCATGCATTCCACTGGAGTGGAATTTGCCACAATGCTTTTTCTTGAAGGGCTTCCGCAAAATCGGCGGTTTGACTATCGGTCGGCAATTCTTGGGCGTAGTCTTCGAGACCCGATCGGTAGGCTTCCATTGTCGTCGCCTTTTGAATTCGTTTAATCGAATCCGCACGCTTCTCAAGTAGCTGACGCTGTTTGTGTACACTTTCGAGAAACGTAGTCGCTTTTTGGAGCGTCAGCCCGATCATGCGATCAGCTTGCGATCCGGCTTTGGGATGTGCCACTCGAAGTTGATTTAGATCATTCAAGATAGATGTTAGATCCTGCTCATTGATCGCAAAGATTGAAAGGCTCTCAATTTTAACAAGTTTAGCGTCGGCGACTTCGATGGCCTTCGTCACTTCTTCGAACTGCTGATTGCGGATCGCAATTCCATGGCGCTCATGAGCTCTTCTTACATGAGCCGTTCGAGCCTTCTCATCGTCAGTTCGCGCCTCCGACTCCGCAGCCCGCACCGTTTCCAAATCTATTCGAGAAGAATCTTCAATCTCAACCATCTCCATCAGTCGAGCAAAGCGTTCCTGTCGAGACGCTTCTTCGACGACTTTAGCTCGCAACTGCGTTCCTAACGAAGCAATCGACGGCGATTCAAGAAGCTTCGGGGCGCGGGATTCCAATTGCTTCAAGAAGTCTTGAGCTTCCGGCCAGCGTTCGGCGTCGAGCATCGATTTCAGCTCCGAATGAGCCGATTCCAATTTTTGTTGATTCGAACGCGACCATTGCCAGAATCCAAACAACCCCATCATGACTAAAACAGACGCCGCAACGGCAAAGTATGCAAACTGCGTCTTGCGTTTACTTCGCAATTCGATCTCGGCAATTCGAGCTGCATAACGTCGACCCAGCGTGGGATCAATTCCAAGGTCCAGGTTGACTAGTTCATGATAGGCTTTTTGCAGAGTCGAAAGTTTTGTATCGCCGTCCAGCAGTTTCTGAAGTTGAATCGTCGAAACTTCGTGTCGTTTAGATTTCTCTAGACCCGCGTTCTGATCAGCTAACCATTCCAAGGCCGGCTCCGCCATTTGAACAATATCGATCGGAGGCTGCCGCTTCATGGAGGATATCAATAGCACCCAAGCCTGATGCTCTTGTTGGGCTGCGGCCAAATTACCTTCACCAAATGCCGCATGCAGTTGATCGGCGATCACTTGCAATCGAGCCGACTGTTGCGCAAAGCTAATTTCTTCGGCCGCATTCGCGGCGGCACGCCGAAGTTCTTTGCTCGGTCGCGTCAACCAATCGCGACTGGCTAATTCAGCCGCCAACTCGGTGCAGTCGTCCAACGATTTCGTTGCGATGGCTTGAGTAAGCTGATTGGGAATCTGGTTCAATCGTACCAACTCCCATGCCTGTTGGTCTTCGGCCCAAACCGGATTTGCGGAATCGACAGCGCGAAGCCGTCGCAAAATCTTCAATCGCCACGGAAGCGGCGCTTTGGCGATCGCCATCCTTCGATGTTGTCGCAAGAGCTCTTCGAGCGGCTGCTCATCGATAACCGCTTCTTGTACTTGTCGTGCTCCATCGCGATCTAAATTCGTCGGCGAGTTGATCCCGAAAAACTGGAGTATCCCCAACCAATCATCCAACTCCGGGAAATCCAACGCCGCCGACCAATCGAGCACATTCGGACGCATATTGGCCCGTTGAATCGCCTCGCTTCGCAACCCCTTCCGCAACAACTGCGCGCATTCAGACAACCGAGCGTTGACTTGATCCACTTCCTGCGAATAAACATCCGCCAAAGGTCGCAACGCTTCCGCATTCAAGCCATCCATCTGCTCCATCTGCTTGCGGATACGATCGGATATTGTTGAGTTCATAAGTCTATACCTGCCATTTTTCAAATCGCTGACGAAGCATTTTTAGAGTAACCGAAATCATTTTAGGCCTTACCATTTTCTTTTCGTAATTGCGTCGATATCCTTAAGAATTGATTTCACTTCAATCTGCACTTTAAAAGAAATATCGATCGCAAGAGGTTCCTCGACCAATTTATCGTTAATACGATATTTTGTGATTTCGAGTCGATACTGCGCGTCAAACAACGGATTGAACGTGACCAAAGGCTCGGTCTTTTCCCGAAAATCATTGAGAAGTTTCGAAAGCTTTTTCCACTCATCGCTCAAACTGGTGGAGCCAGGCACGTTCGTGTTCATCAGGGACATAACCTCTGCCGTTGGATCTTGCGGTTTAGCCGATTTAGCGATCTTAATCGCCTTCGATAGTCCCTTCCATTCGGCTACAGGGAAATCGTCGATTGAATTCCACAGGCTAGGTTCTTTCGGTGGCTCTTCTCTATTCTTATTCTTGCTCTCCTCAAACTCGTTCAATTTCTTTCTATATACATTCATTTGCTCATTGTATTTTTTCAACGGGTCAAAAATGATATCCGCATAAAAAATTGATTCATATAAGTCGACCAATCCCTCACCTTTTTTTCCGCGTACGTACGAAGGCAATGCCTCGGGAAAATTTCGAATCATATCTTGGACGGCTAACGGTCGAGCTTTTTGCGACTTCGAAAGTAGGTCGTGGAAATGCTTCAACTGAGTATCTAGATCGAATTTCGTTTTTAGGAACACGCGTAACGGTTCGGTTTGAGCAGGCGTGCCATTAAATTTGAACAGGCCATTGTCCGAATTTATTACGCTCGCTACCGACTTCTTTTCGCTAACGTCTTGCCTCCAGGGAAAAATGCTCGAAAACTGTATGCAGGTTTCGGAGTTTTTCGTTACGAACTTCGCTCCTTCGAAGTATATTTTCTTGCTCTCGTCTGAAAGGTTAAGACCAGACGTTGTGGGAGTTCCCTTGAATGGGCCGAGAGTGAAATTTCCGTTTGTAATTGGTTCTGATATCGGAACCGGAACATCGATTGAAACCTTGAGGCCGCCACCATTCTCCTTCAATGCCAGCAGATCATTGAACTTGATGCTTCCAATACTTCGCGACAGAATAATCAACGTTGGTTCGCTTCGCTTCGTTTTTAGGGTCAAACTGACGTCTTTTCCAAAACCCTTGGTTTCGTATTGAACGGCATATTGGATTTGCTTCCCGACGAGTGTGAGATCAATCTCTTTGGTAAGAATCTCGCCATCATTGAGATCCTTCCATTCGGATAGTTCATTTGTCAAACTATCTTCCCATCGACCTTGTTTTGATTTGATTCCATCTTGATCGGAAATATTAAACGTTGCTGAAATAGTCTCGCCATCGCGTGCTTTGCCAGTCACCGAAACAGTCTCTTTCGGTGGGTCATCCAGATCCGTAAGCATAAGGATAAATGTTTTGGAACTTTGCCCGACGGATATAACCGCACTTATTTGTTTATTTGTTTCGAAATCGAGTCTGGCTCCCTTTTTGAGAATCAACCAAGATTGGCCGTCTATTTGTTCGATTTTGAAAGGCACTGTGTTGTCGATTTGGATTTGTTCGCTCGTGTTCGATGCAACGATTTCCGCGATCCTCAGATCTTCGGTTAACTTCGGATTGTCTCCAACGATCTCTGGATATTTTGCCTTTACCTCCGCGTTCGTGCCGTTCGTATTCACGTTCTTTATCGGAGGCTCGATCAGAATATTTATTGGAGGTTCTTGTTTCGGCTCACTTGCTGTAGTTGGATCTTGCTTAGGTGGTTCGGCAACATGATTTGACGGTGTGGCACCAGTTACGGAGGGTTGCTCTCCGCTCACTTTAGTCTCACTTGGAGGTGCGCTGGAAGGTTCCCCAGATGGCGGATTCGGTTCGTGGGAAGTTATATTCTCGCTGTTTCCGTTTGACTTAGGCTCGCCGTTTCCTACGACGACTCCGTTTTTTGGATTTCGAGCGAGGTATGCCGCCATTCCGATCGCTCCAATTACCACCAAACACGCTGCAACGGCCAATGCCGAACGCATTGCAAACCTGGACTTCTTACTGTGATAGTCATCGGAATCTTCAAGACGAGTACCCAGCCTCGCATTGGGAGTTGCGAATGTAGGAGGTTTCTTTTGTTGTTCAGGTGCTAATCGAAGGTCGTTCGCATTGTCTTTGCTCGACAACGCAAAGAAAGCTTTTTCGCTTGCGGACTCGGCGACGGTCAATGGAGGGCTTAGTGCGAGCGATGGTGGCGTGGAGCTTGTTGGCGCCGTTTGCCCGATGACGTCGCCGTCGCGGGCGGCTTGGATGGCGGGGGTGTTTGGTAATGCGGTCATCGGTTTGGTGAGGTCGATGACCGTGCCGCGGGAGATGGCCATTCTGGCTTCGTCGGTTCCCTTTAATACACAGCGCACTCGGCAATCGATGTCGGGCGGGAGGCTAGTGTAGTAGGTACTGAACGTTGCATTCCAACGGCGATTCACCGGAAGGAGTGCGATCGCTTCGCCGAGCATCGTCAAGAGTTGATTCGATTGACTCTCGCTGAAGATGATCCATAACGTTTTACTGGTCGGCTGCGACCAGGCTTCGGCCAATATACCTGCCCAACCCGCGTCGCCTGCGACTAGATGCCATGTCTCACAGATTGCAGGCTGAGAATCTTCAACGATGATTCTCGGACCAACGGCGAGCGTTTCGCATTGACCGCTCCACTTGGTCCGAATCACGCCCGGTTGATTGAGAACGATGGCTGGACCAGCGGCAATTTGTTCGCTGGGATCGAGGACGACATGATGGGCTAATTTGTTCGTACGCTGGCTGTAATCGATTCCGAAAGCGCATAACCGCGAGAGAATTGAAACGGTACGGCCACCCAAAGTTAGACGCAAATGCGAAAAGCAAATCGGATTGTCGGCGGCTTTGACATCTTGAGGTGGATAGACTTGCCGATATCCGCTCAACGATTCCAATCGCTGAGCTAAATTGATCGGCATTCCGGCAGTGCTAAGCACGGTACAAAAGCCACGGCTTCCTTGCTTCAGGCCTTGAGGTGCGGATGTATAGAGAAGTTCGACGCTCATCGCTATTTCACCTGTTGAGAAGCCGATTGAGGTTGTGAAGCACGCGTGCCGATTAAGCCAGGGCACCATCGACTGATCGCGTGCAATAATGGAACTTCAACCCAATACGGTGCCATATCGCGAGGTCGAATACCGAGGGAACCGGTTTTTTCATCGACCTCGGGAGCTCGCCCGGTGGCACTTACCGGGATAAAAGTCAGTTCGGCCGCGAAACCTTCGGCAGCCGCTACGATTTCTGGAGTTAGTTGTCGAAGGAGATCACCAAGTTGCTTTGAAACAGTTGCGATTCGATCGCCGTCGAGGACTTTGTTGGCGACGTTAGGTAGCCCGATATACGGTGCATCGCGAGTAACACCCGGCAATAGTGTTTCCCAACTATCCCATTTCGTCACGACGATTACCATCGGTCGCTGATGGAGCTGATCCTCACGTAAGCCAGCATGACGACGGACGCGTTGAATCGCTTCTAATAGGATCGTGTCCTGCCGAACGCTGTTCTCGCGAGCGAGTCGATTAGCCCGTGGCAGCATCTGCGGGTCGTTAGATTTTCCTTGGCATGCTTGTCGAAATCGTGGATCTTGCGTCGGATCGAAAAGAAAGAATATACATCGCGACAATGCTAAGTGGCGCGTTACGGGACTCGACGTTGTATCCTGACCAGGTAAAAAACTTTCGCCTGCGTTGTCGTAAAGGCACATCACCTTGGAAGCGGACCGGCTTTGGGCATAGTTCGGATGCTTCGACATCGGTTGCAAGTTGAAAAGAAATGGACGCGGATATTGGACTGAGTGCGTCCCCATGTTGACGGTATCGTATAGGTCACCCTGCACTTGCGTTTTTTCGATCGCCACCAGTTTATCCGGGTCCGGATTGAGGAACTGAAGTTCTTCGTACTCATGGAGTCGAGCATTGGTAACCGCATCCGTATCGGTCATAGCGACCGAAAACAGCGAAGGCAGAATCTGTCGCATCTTCCAGGACATCGAAGCCAGAAAATAGCTCTTGCCGGACGCGGGCGCACCTAGAATCGAAAAGAAGACCGGCGGAATTTGATAGAGCGGACGCGCGACTTCGAGATGGCAAGCCGGACAAGCCAATCGTGTAGTGCGTTGCCCTTCTGGATCGATCGCTTCACCATCAGCCGTGAAACGCGATGGCAAGAAGCGTACGGCAAACTCAGGACCAAGACGCGAATCGCCGATCAAGTCGGGATGCTCAGCCACCCACAACGATTCCTCTGGAAGATATTCATGCCAACAATGTGGGCAAGTAATTCGAGATTGAATCGATAATATATTTTTGGTTTGCATCGAGACGAGCCCCATTGATCAGCACTTGCGTAAGGTTTATCGACTGTCAGAAATAGCGGCTGGCTTGGATTCGCGTTTCTTGACGATTTCCAAATTGAACGAGCGAGAGTTACTTGAACTTGAAGTCAAACCGATATGTTGCAATGCTTGGTTGCTTCGCGATCCAGTTCGAGAATTGTACTCAAACAGTTCATCAGAACTTAGAGCAATCGGGGCCATGATTCGCAGATAATCGTTGGGTTTAATTGTATCCCAGCGTCTGACGATTGCCGGTGAACTACTACTCCAAGTTTTCTTAGACGAAATCCATGCTTTCAGATCGGGGTTTTCAAGCTGTAACTGAGCAAATTCGAGCGGTGAATCGACCTTGATCAATATCGATTTCGAAGCAAGCGTTACATCTAGAATAGGGTAGTGAAGTATCCAATCCTTCTGCTTTTTGAAAAAATCTTGAACCTTCCGGCTCTCCAATTCGAGATCGCGACTCTTCTCGGCGGACGTATCGCCTTCCGCGACAAACTCTGCGAAAGCAACCAACCGGCGCATGCATATCGCCATGTTCTTCACCGTCGCTTGATGGGCCATCGCATCCGGTATCGGACTTAATACCGACGGATCGTTGCTTGAATTCGCGACGGTACTTGTTGAATTGGAGCTTAATTCTTTCGCTTGCATCGAGAAGCGAAATGACGCTCGCAACTCTTTTTGCAGGCTAGCTTCGCGGGCAACGATCGAATCGGTTGGCTGCTTCGAATGTTCTCGTAAAACTTTCGAATACTCGACAAAGGCAGCTTGGCGCGCATCGATGTAAACGACTGATGCGGGAAAATCCGGTAGTGACGTAGGGGGCTGATCATCGACCAGTTTAAACAAGCTTGGCAAAATCTGGCGAAGATTCTGTGCCACCGACGGTTGCCGCGTTTGCGAAGCGGTTTCCATTTCCGCAAACAGTTCCCCGCAAAGTTCACGATTTGCTTGTTGCAACCGAAGTTTGAACTCGAGCTCCGCTCGCAATTGCCAATCTGGTCGCGGTAAGGTGGTGCGAGAGTCTTGACTTATTACAACTTTGCCCAACAAGAAAGTCGCTGCCAAAGAAATCACGCCAACTGCCAGCCACCGTAACGAATCGCCTTCTTTACTACTCGTGACGTAATGAATGTTTTTGAACATCCCAGTAATCAAAGCATTTCCCCCCTCAAAAAACATTCACCCATTCTAAGCCTGCGGATTAGGGAAGATTATACCCCTTCATCTACCGGAAGCAACCCACTTACGTAAGCTTCCTCCCGAAGTGGTCACGAACTTCATCTCGCGAAAACAATCGCGACTATCCGCAGACCAGCCGCACTTGGTTGAACATTCGTTGCCCTAAGTACTCCGTGTAGGATCGTCGATCGGCCCGTACATAGGACATCCAACAATTTGCTCGGTGTCGTTCATTTTCACAGCATGCAGTTCCTTGCAAAGAATTACTTCGCCGTTCTTGATGCGATGCAGGGTCTGCTTTGTTTTCGGATCGACGATTCTCGAATAGGGTTTGCTAGTTAGAATCTGCATGCAGAAGGCTTTTTCTCCTGGATGTCCGGGGTGATCGAGTTTTGTGCATTGATAGGTTTCACGCGTGCCATCGCAGGAGTCTTGCCGATTGAAAAACTTCAATTCGTGGATGTTGCGTGGCTGCCAAGATGGATGATTGTTGATGATTATCCGGCTGGTCAAGATGTCGGTTGGCAGCTAGTGTTTTTTCTCGGATCTGCTTGATCCGCTGGCATGCGTAACAGGCTTACTTATACTGCGAATGACCCAGGTAACGATCGTGGCTCATGTCGAAGGACACTCCTTATCGTATGGCTTAATAGTGAATGATAGCTCGTGCTGAAAACTATACGATATGAAGTCGGGCTCGTCGTTCAAGCTGGCAGGTTGGGTGGATAGTGATCTCAACAACAGACTTGCTCTCGACTGCAACCCTGGAAGTTGCGGCGCTGCGTCTCAATTGCCATCAATTTGCTGACGACAATCAAATACAACAAAAAGCCAAAATGGCGTCTCCGGTTGTCATCACATTGCCGTCCCATCAATTCCTTCAAACGCAACTCGGCAATGCGGTTTGCCTTGTCAAAATTCAGCCGGCGTGGAAAGTTGGTTGTAAATCGTCCAACAAGCTCACTCAGCGGCATCCATGGACGCCTGTAAAGCAAAATCTCAAAGCGCAACACGCTTTTCTCACGGTTTCGCAAATTCCCATCTATTTTCTATATACAGACCTGAGTCGTATTGCTCCTTAGGTTTTTTAAAGCGGCATTTTGGCACAGTAGATGCACAGATTCCGGAGTATTAATCGTCCTTTGCCGAGCCGGCCAGGACTTGTTTGATCACACGTCGCAAAGGGAACACTATGACAGATTCTTCAATATTTTCTTCAAAAATTCGAATCCGGCATATCGTCGCTTCAAGCATAGTTTCTGGCTGCGTAGCATTGGCTGCCCAGAATGCTATCGCCCAGCAACTTGGTAGTGGTATCAAAGAAATCTTAGGGCAGGGAGTTGCTGCCCAGGTTGAGAGCGGCATTCAGAGCAATACTTCGGCGTCAAGCAATTCAGCGCAAGGCAATGTTGCATTACCGGGAACGGCGTCTCCTCAAAGCCCGGTGGATAGAGGAATTAATCGCGCGGTACAGGGCGTGCTTCGAGGTCAGGCTCCTGCTGAAGCTCTACGCAGCGGAACGAAAGAGGCCGTTCAATCTAACTTGGAGACGCCCCAGCAGAGAATGCTTCGCGATCAAGCTACTCAAACCACTAGTCGACAACTTGGGTCAGGGGCGCCTAATGGCCAGCCTTGGCAGTTTGATTCTCAAGGAAAAGCGTACTACCGCGATGGCAATGGCCAACTGATATACGCCAACATGAATGCTTCTAACTCATTTTCGACATTTGGCTCTGATCGAAATGGTCAAAACAGTTACGGTGCTCAAATTCAGACGACAGACCGCGGTGTCACAGTAGGAAGTGTAAGTCAGGGCGGATTTGCTTCCAACTCCGGGCTCCGACAGGGTGACGTAATTTTGAAAGTGAATGGTCAGTCGGTCCAAAACGAAAGTGCGTTCGTGCATCTCATGGGACAGACGCAATATCAGCAGCCGCTCACCCTGACAATCCTTCGAAACGCCCAAGTGATGACAATCAACACCACTGCACCCAGTTCAACAAACATAATGCATTCAAACGGAATGGCTCAGCACCCGGATGACCTGAAATCGAGAGTCAGTAAGCTAGAAGAAGAGGTGAAGGTTCTTCGAAAGTTGATTGAAGAGTCGACTAGAAAATAGTTTACAGATTCGCAGAAAGTCGTGACAATCTGCGCGCGAGTAAATTTGGCAAAGGATCGAAATTTCGGCTCGGTGCTGCACGAGGGAGCCGGGCAACTAATTGGAAGAGGATCCTGACGATAAGATGCTGTGAGCAGAAGCTTGCCACAGGGGGTGGCCATTGCTGACCAGAAGCATGAAAAATCCTTTAGCGACAGGTCACAATGATATGCTCGAAGAAGTTAAGAACTGGGATTTACCGACATTGGCCGGTACGGGCGCTCTGCGATCATACGCGAGCACATCACCTGCATGATGACTCTGCGAACAAACGACGTTCTTCTGGATCTGTTGTTCAAGCTTCCATTGGCCGATTCGACGCTCGAGTGTGTGTCTCCACGAGTGCTCGAACTTGGTCGGATACCGGAACGTTTGTGGCACGAGTCTCGTGTGCCGAATACGCGATTAGCAATTGATAATCACCGGATTTTGGCACCTTGAATCGGAATGTGGCTGTCGCTTTACCGTCGCCTTTTGATCTAGAACCTTTCTCTCCGCTGAAGACGTATCCGTCGCCAATGTGTGGTTTGAAGTTCGTCGAGTGAGACCAGGCGCCTGTCAGCTTCGCATTGGTGTCGTCCAGTACAATTCCCGGTAGTGATTTTGCGGCGATGGAACCGTCTGCCGCTAAGAGTTCCGAGACGTCCGGTAATTCGAGAACCTGCCGCTTAGCCAGCAGTTGCTTGCGGAGTTGCGGATACGGCAGGTCCTGTACGGCGATGTCTTTGATGGCGGCCATCGCTGCTGCGATTCCAGCGCTTTGGCCGATGATCATCCACGTCCCCTCGATCCGTAGTGACGAGATGCCCACATGAGTACACGACAGCGCGACCGGCACGAGTAGGTTGTCGCACTGCTTAAGTTTGGGAAGGATCGAGCGGTACGGTACGTGGTAAGCGTAGTAGCCAACCGCCGGTCTCAGCGAGATCAGCATGTCGACGACGTAGCAATTCCACTCGTAGCGCATCCAACTTGGTTTGGAATTTCTTCCTCGACGT
>JAWXCK010000002.1:0-47290 GCA_034408855.1 Pirellulaceae bacterium | reverse complement strand
TCCAGAAACCATCGCAACGTTTCAGGCTTGTATTTCTGCATTCCAAAGTAAAACCAGCAAGACCGGGAGGGCATCAAGATGAGTGATCGCATATCAACGCGACAAGCCCGGCGGTTTTGAAAGCGATGCTTCGAATCAACGAAAACCGAAAACCAAGTTTGACCCCGGCGCAGCCCCTCCCGGCCCATTGGCTAGCCCCTCAGAAACGACTCCCTTCCGTTTGTTCGTTCTGCTTCCTCTGAACCACGAACAGAAACCAATAGGAGAAGAGCCCGAGAAATCCGCCATACCCAAAGCCAACAATTCCGGTAAATGGTAGCAAGAACACAAACACAGGTTCTTCGCGCAATTGTCGCAACGACTCATCAATACCGTCGATATAAACGAAATACAGGAACACGAGAGGCACAACAAATGCGGAGCCCATTGATGCAGAAAGGACAGCTGTCTTGAGGCGCAATCGCTTTCCCACGAGGAACGCGGTCAAAATCCCTACTATGCCGCCTAAATCCCACATGATAATCCACATTAAAATACCGGACTCAATCCCTATGCGAACTGACGATAAAAACAACGCGCACCCAGCAGTTGCGACGAACAATGCTCCCAAAGGATACTGTAGCTTAGAAGCGGATTTGCTTGCCATGACTTGAAAATGACTCCCATTCCTATACACAGTCACTATAAAATGTTGCCGTTTTTAAATACAATAATCCGTACGTGGTCGGCGTGCATACCCAAGTATTGAACTTAGTTCGTGTGCCTCTACAGGGTAACGCGAGCCAACATGATATCCAACATATCTTCCAACAGCCTTTTGGGATTCCTTCAACAAATGTGTCGCCGACCGTGAAACACGGGAACGGGATGTCTAAGTTGCCGGAGGGATCCAATAACGTCGTCGGTTGATTCTTCACATAGCGAAATGGATTTAGTCCGCCCTCGTACCCTATCGGGTCTCTGGAGATCCAGTTACCCAGTGCTGAGTTGAAATACCGGTGTCGGATATGATAGAGAGATGATTCGGGATCGAAGCGGTAGCTGCCGTAGAGAGTTTCCCATTCGAAAGATGAGGTGCTTGAAGTGAAGCTAGGGTCGAGTACAGTGCAAGTGCCATAGGCTTGGTAATTGTAGCGTTCTTGAACCACGCCACTGGTATTAGCGATAGCGGTGACGTTCCAGTTGGCGTCTTGCAGCGCATACAGACGCTCGTCGAGCGTGCCGTTGTTATCCGTGTCACGCTCGCGGAGGACGAGATCATCGACGTAACGGATTCCCCAGACGAATTGACGTTCGGGATCCGTTGAAGTATCAAGCCGTTCTTCTAACGCTTGCCAGCCTGATGAATAGTAGTAATGGCGGGTGACGCTGCTGTCGGTCTTGGTGATCCGCCAGTTCTGGCCGTCGTAGGCGTAACTGGCAACCAGTGCCGAAGAGGAATCGTGGATCGCTACCAAGCGATTCCAAGCGTCCCAGGTGCTTGTATAAGAATCGGTCGGATCGCTCGGAACGGGGAACAACGTCGAGTTACCGTTTCGATCATATTCAGGGGTGATCCAAGTCGCGCCAGTAGTGTTGTCGATGTCTGTGAGCTCGTTGACCGCGTTGTTAAGCCGTTCTTGCACAATATCTTGGCTAGAATCAGGCGGAACGGTCTGCGCGAAGTTTTTCCAATTTCCCGTTGCGTCAAGTTCCCAATCTTGTTCGAAAGTCGGGCTAGTGATGGCGTTGTGGCCACCGTTCAGGAGACCTCGTTCGAAGTCTTCCAATCGCTGCATCCCGTCATAGCCATAGAGTTCATCGAAGTTGTGGCTGTTAGCTTGGGCAACTATGTCTACTCGCCAGATGCGATTGCTAATGCGATCATAGCCGTATTTCAGATGGACCAGATCGGTGGGTGTTCCATAGTTGGTCCACGGAAGATTGATCACCCGACCGAACCGATCAAAGCCATCGTAGCGATTGGCTCCGCTGCCGAGTGCGTAGTCGATCTTCACTTCCGGCTCAAGGTAGTCGGTGATCACGAAGGTGCTACCTCCGAGATAGCCGTAACGGCAGACATCGGTTCCATCCCAATCGAGCGTCCGAACGCGGGAGAGCTTAGCTGCATCCGTGTTGTCATATTGATAGGTCAACACCTTACCATCAGGATAGGTCATCGTGGTGGGACGGATCGTGTTCGCCGAACCGTCTTCGTAGTCATACTCGACTTTGGGACTGGTGCTTGTGTTCACGATTCCACTATGTGCCTGATATTGGATCACAAGCTGTCCGAAGTCATTATAGGCGTGTCGCACCTGATTGACCGGTGTTGTACCGGCTGCATCGCTGAAGCTGGTATTGTTTTCGACCATTCCGCGAACTTCATAGGTTTGACCGATGCGGCGAACGCTCCCGTTGACGCCGCTACCCAGCGTTGTTATTGAATCGGCCGTTTGACGAGCGAGCTTATCGTAGCTGAACGAATGAACCGAGCCGTTTTGGTCGGTCTTCGAGTTTGGTTGTCCTTGGCGATTATGCGTGTACGTAACTTTATCGGACGAATCGACCGAATCGGGATAAGTCTCCGATCGTAGAAGATCGTTCGATGCGACATCGCTGTTGGATAGGGTGCCGTAGGTGTAAGTCGTCACTTGATCGCCGGTTTCGGGATTCTTGGCTGTGAGCGTCACCAAGTGCCCGCCCGCATAGGATTGCTCGACCGTAACGTTTTCTTCGTTGCCGGGGGTACCTCCACCCGACTGGACGTTTTGAATCGTCTTAGTCGTTCGTCCGGCAGCATCAAACAACATTCGATCGATCTTTCCGGAAGCGTCCACGGTCTCGAATCCCTCACCGGCACTATTATAACGCGTTTCATTGACCAAGACGGTATCGGAAGAAGCGGGAACCGCCCCAGGGCGAGTTGGTGGTCCGGCATTGCTGTTTGTCCCGTAATTGGCCGTTGCAATCATTCGCCCCAAAGCGTCGGACCAGTTGGCGGAATAACTATCGCGACTCTTCGGTTGCGAACCGGAAGGTCCGTTCAGCGATCCTGTCCCCGTCGCGTTGTCCCAACGCTGGCGAGCCGTGGTAAAGACAATATTGCTGGCCGCATCGTACTGCATCTCGTTCTGATCGAAGATGACATCGTTGGCGACGGAATCGGGATTGAAGGTACCGCTGGACAGGTAACCGCTGTAACTGGCGGTTACACGGCCAATTCCATCGTAGAGGCTCTTTGAAAACGCTTCGCTTCCTGAAGGAAGTAAGCAGAGCGTATTTCCGGTTGCGTCGTACCAAATATTGTCCGTCAGAGCATTACCCACTGTGCCGGTGTTCGGATCGACGGCATAGCGTAGAGTTTGGTAGTTCCGACCACGCGCATCGAATCTTGTTTCACTTTGCGCGACCAACGGTCCGGTAGCCGTCGTATCCTTCCGGTCGCGACGAACGATGCGATTGAGATTGTCGTAGATAGATTCTTGATAGAAATCGACTTCGCCATCGGTTGCAACGCGGCGATCACGGAAATCATACAGGAATTTGGTGACACGGTTGGTGGTTGCGTTTACGTGGTTGGTTTGCTTGGTCATGTTGCCGTTACCACCGGTCGCTCCGTCGTCGTAGACCATGCCGGTGACCTGCACCATGTTGTTACCCGATGCGCCGCCGCCGGTTGGATCGTTCGGGGTTGCGCCGTTGTCGTCCGTTCCGACGTAGGCTTTCGTCGACTGTCCGCGAACATCGTAAACCGTGCGTGTGATCGTGCCGCTGGGCACAACAACGCGGTTCCGACGCTTCATCGAGTCGTAACCAAACGTCGTTTGGTCGTAGTTGGTTACTGAAGAACCGGTACCGGACGATGGAATCAGATGATAGATACGGGTAGAGCTAAGCAAGCAGCAATCGGTGTATTGATTGGTTGTCCAGCGAACGTAGCTGGATTGAGCGAACGTGTCGGTTGGAAGAAGTTTTCCGCTCGTCGAAGCGCGGGTTGCTTGAACCTGCTCTGAAACAAGATTGTTGGCCTTGAACTTGGTGATCGAAACCGGGTTGATGAGCGTGTAGCTGTAACTCCCTGGGCTACCGGTCGCATAGCCTTGTCCAGTCCATCTCTGGAACGTTTCATCTTGGTAAACGTTCCAGGTAGCGCGACGAACCGTTGTAGCCGTACTGCTGATATCAATCGAATGCAAAGGTCCGAGCGTTTGCGTGATTCGACCGCGATCGTCGTACTCGAAATCGCTGACCAGATTCAAGCCGCCTCCGGTCGGTGTTGTCCACCCGCTGGGACCATCCGTCACGATGAACGTATCAACATCTTCGATTCGCTGTTCGACCGTTCCCTTCACGACATCGTACCGATTGCAGAAGATGAACCCACGCTCATCCATCCGCCAATTCAGGTAGCCAAAGATATCGAAAACTTCCTCTTGCTCGGCCGCAACATCGGTTCCATTCTGAGCCGTGCTCACGACGGGGAACGTCGTCGTTTTCTGCTTGATGGCACAAGTGCCGGTGAAGAAGGTATAGGCGTAGGTGGTGATTTCTGTCAGCGACTGATTGGTGTCGCTTGGAAAAACGGTGTTCGATGCCGTTGGGTAGATTGTCACCAACGGTACGGACGGATTGTCGTCGGTCGAATTTCGTCGGAAGTAAGCCGACTCCGATAGCTTGATGAGCGAGCCAGTCCGACCGTGCTGGATCGATTGGCGATGTTGATACCCTTTAACCCCACCCGCGGTGGTGGCCGACGCCGTCGTCGTGGCGTAGTAGCTCGTTCGATTGACCAAGCCCGAGCTTTCCTTCACGATGATGGTGGGACCACCCAAGTCTTCGAGCGAATCGTCATAACCCTGAACAGCGGACGGCATGGCCTGCAAGATCATCTTGCCGAGGAGTTCATCGTACTTGTTATACGTGATCCAATGATTGCTCCCTTTCGAGAAATCCGTGAGCAAGACTTGGCCGATGTGGTTGGTGTAAACCACGTTTTGACTTCCATCCGGGAGGATCTCAACCGTCTTCACCTGCCAGTGGTTGTAGTCGATCGAATTGGAGCTGGTGGTGTACACGAAACGATATTCGAGTGTTCCCGCCTCGACCCGTTCCAACACAACACGCTGCTTGACATCGTATTCGAAATAGAAATCGGCGAATTGGGCGAGTTCCTCATCGGTTGCCGCCAGAGGATCGGCGACGGCCGCCGAGAGAAGGACAAACGCTTCTGGTTGCAGAGCAAACTTGAGTCCATGAGAAAAGCCGATCCCGCCTTCCGCATCGCGATAGTAGCGGTAGTAGTACGTCTTGATGCTATCCCAGCCGCCAGAACCATTCGGTAGCTGATGCACGGCGGTTTGCAAATCATTCGAGCCGCCAAAGGTCGAGGTCGGTTCGTAGTAACTAAACTCAACCCGTTCGATCGGTATCCAGCTTCCGCTTCCGATCTTTCTTCGTAGCCTGACACTCGAAATCAAACCTGCATTCAAGTCGGGTGAGGGCAGATAGGCATAGGTGAAGGATTCGATGGTCGTGATCCCACCGGAGGTATAGCTCCGCTCGACATCCGAGACTGGGCCAACCGCGTTGGGATAAGTGAATGTAAGCGATGATTCACCACCCGCACTCACAACGCTCGATACAGCACCCAGTGGATTGGCCGATTGATCGAAGTCGAAGAACTGCCAAACACTGCCATCGGTTTGGATGAAACGAAAGATGCCGTTGGCTGCATCGTGGGCAAGCTTCTGAAGTGCGCCGAAAGCTCCGACGTAACTGCCGCTTATCAAGTTAAACCAATAAGATTGGCGCGGCGAAATTGTCACCTGAATCGCCGTGTCGTCACCGTTCAAGTCAACGAGATAAGCCGTTGTCTTTGTTAGCCAGTTGAAACCGTTGCCGTAATTGACGTTGGTCTTCGATCCGTTGATCTCCAACTGATTGCAGTAGACTCGCGTGTGTCCCCACACCATCCCAAACCCATCGCCGGAGATATCGGTGACCGACATCTGAATCTCGCCGTTCTGGTAGCGAATAGGGAACTCGCTGGCTTGACCAGCGGTTAGTGTTTGAGGTGGCGGAGGCGTGCAAATTCCCCCGTTGCAACCGCCGCGATTACCTGAACTGGAGTTTCCGTTGTCGCAAGGGCATGGATCGTCTGCTGGACAAGTGGGCGGTGTTACCGGTCGACGCCACTACCACTGGACGATTGCAGTTCGAACATCGACATGTTTGCCCTTTCGAGTTTGCGTTGCTACACTACACTCACGAAAATCTGCTCTTGCTTTGTGCGGTTCCTTGATCGTATCGCGCGCGCAGGGGAGCTACAATAGATTTTTTTGAAGAAGTTCGGATTTTTTGAAATGTTCATGGCGACAGATTCTTCGAGCGAAGGGCGACGGCAAAGCGCAGAGGTCATTCGCATCCAGCAGCTATGCTCAAGCATCGAAACTCGTTGTGGTGTCAGCAATTTCTCTGAGAATCTTGAGTTTGCGTTGCGAGAAACCGGTGTCGATGTGCGCACGATCTCGTCGCTGAAGGACATCAGGCCCGGGGACCTGCTTATTCAGCACGAGTTTGCTCTCTACGACAGCCAAAAGCTGAAGCGGGCGTTGAAATTACATATCGGACGCAAATTCTTGTTCGCTCACAGTCCGGGAGCTGACATTTTCGCAGGTGAGGTCGACGCCTTTATTTCGCTTTGCTCGGGAATGGTTCGCAAGGATTTTCTTCAGCTCGTCGTGCCACATCCCGGATGGCAATCGCCGTTGATAAGTCGACAAGAACTAAAGACGCAATTCGGATGGGGTCGATACGACTGCGTGATTGGAACGAATGGCTTCATTACGGCTACGAGGCAATTCGATCGGGTTGCCGCTCGACTCATCGCGTTTGCCGTCGAGCACAACGTCCTCATCTTCATCGCCTGTCCGAGGCATAACGCCCAACTTAATCGGCGCGGGGACACGATGCCCGAGCGGATACTTCAGCAACTTTCGAAGGAATATCCCGACCATTTGCAAATGGAACGTGAATTCCTCGACCAGGAACAACTCAACCACCGCTTTCAAGCTTGCGATTTGTTGTGGTGCTGGACGGGCGGACGATCCGCTCCATATGGAAGCGGAACCTGTTCCGATCAATACGGGAGCGGCACGAGGATGATTGTCGCCAACAAGCAGCAACACAGCCAAGTATTCGGTTTACGAAACGTCGTCGTCGGCTCGGCCGATTTGGGCGCATTTATTGCAACCCTGAAGTCTGAAATTCTCACGCGGAATTTTGCCCGTCACGATCCGAGTCGCTTGTCATGGGATACTTTCGCAGCTACGTTGAAAGACTTCATCGTCTCCGTTCCGGAACCCAATGCCGATATCGATCCAAGGTTGATCAAAGAAGAAATGAATGTTCCGTCTCAACCCACTTCGAAAGGCAAAGCAGTGGCAGAAGATCTTACTATCGAAAACGCATCCCTGGCCGCTAGAGACTTTCTCGAACGTCTATCACGATATCCTGACACGTTTCAAGGCCGAGGCATCGCCATCTGTGCCGGGGGGCGGAGATACAACACCTGCGCCTGGGTCTTGGTTCGCTTGCTTCGATACTTACGATGCCAACTTCCCATCGAGGTTTGGTGCTACGAGGTAGAACTCGACCGGCCTTGGGCCAATTTGCTTGAGCCGTACGACGTTCGATTGCGCGTGGTGCCCAATCAAGGCATCAACGTCCCGTCTCGTCGTGATGGTTGGCGACTAAAATCGAAGGCGATCCTCGAATCGCGCTTTAACGAGGTCTTGCTGCTCGACGCGGACAATGTTCCGGTGCGTGATCCGAGCTATCTGTTCGATTGCCCCGAGTATCAGGAGAAGGGAGCAGTATTTTGGCCCGATTGCAATCGAACCAACCGACGTAGCCTTCAATGGAAGGTTTTTGATGTTCCCTATCGCGATGAACCCGAACAGGAAAGCGGTCAAGTTCTGATAAACAAAAAAACTTGCTGGGCTCCGCTCAATCTTTGCGACTGGTACAACGTGAACACCGATTTTTTCTATCGATTCGTCTACGGTGACAAGGATACGTTTAGGTTCGCGTGGCATCGCTGCAACGTTGAGTATGCCATGCCGTCCAAGGGAGTCGGTTTGAGCATGTACACTATGTTGCAACACGATTTTCAGGGAAAGGTGATCTTTCAGCACCGGTTCGGTGCCAAGTGGACTTTGAAGCGCAATCGTGTGGTCCCGGGATTCGTTCACGAAGCCCAGTGTTTGGAGTTCGTCGACGAGCTACGACTGGCTTGGCAACCGTTAAATCGGGCGATGGAACTCTACCAGCTCGACCCAACCACCAATGTGGAACTGGAAAATTGCGTCTTCGATTGTGTTCGCATGGGACATAGCTCGTGGACGCTGAAGCTTGAACCAATGGGAATCATCGACATTGGCCGAACCGCTGAAATCGAGGCGTGGTGGGTTCGCAAAGGAAGGTTGAACTTGGGCACGATTGAAGGAGCGATTAGCTTTTCCCTAGAGAAGAAGCCCGATGGAACCTGGGACGGATTAGGGATGGGCAAGAATCGACTGCGGCTTAGGCTGCAAGAAGAAGCAATTTCAAGCGAAGTAAAGGGTACTGTGTCGTGATCGTGGGGTGAAAGTTATGCCGAATCAAAACGTCATCATTCTCTTTACACCCATCCACACGGGGACTCACTTTGTGCGGATGCTGCTGGAATCGCACCCGGCCATTGCACCGGCGATTGAGGAGGACTTTCGCGTCGACCGCCGATTTCGCCCCGATCATGTGCTAAAAGGCAACGGCAAAGGAGCGAAGAAGAACGATTACAATCGTGAGACGGAGCCGATGGTCGTGGAGTATTTTCGCGGCTTTCTACGAGGCGCGTCAAACGGGGAGGATTTTCAAAAGGTCCTCGCCTATTGGCACACGATTTCAGCGCAGACGACAAGCCATTTCAACAACCATGATTTTCATCTCAACCGTGCGAAGAAATTATTCAAGGAGTTTCGGATTCCCTTCGTTCCAAAGACGGAGGAGTTCCTTCTCTATCGCGGCCATGCCCACGAGAACTATCTGAACTACGACCTTTTGAGGTTGGAGAATCGCTTTCCGTTGGTCGTCACCATTCGGCATCCGCTATACACGATTCTTACCATTCTGCGGCGGCATATGACGGAAACATGGGAAAGCAATATCAATGATTATTTTGCCGCCTTGAAATGCGTTTTCTCTTTCTCGAAAGCCTTTGTATTCTGCACCGATTTGTGGCAAGCAACCCCCGAAAAGATGGAAGGCTTACTCCCGTTTCTCGGTCTCACGCTCCACGACTCCACCCGACGGTATATCTCGCTCCGTCCACGAATTAATCACACCGTCACCAATCAAGAATCCAACCGTACGCGAAATTTTGTGATTGAGAAGGCGCACGCTCCCAGCCTGATCGCGAAGCTGGCAGAAGCCAAGGATCAGCTTCAGCACAACCGGCTACATCCATGCCTCGCACCGTACTGGAAACGAATTTGCGATTTGAACCTCGTCGAGCCGTTCGAACGTCACGGTTATCAATTCGACTTTTGAAGATGCTACCGATTCTTTCTCAAAACGAATCCTTTGGTCGAGTAAAACAAGTACTTTATATTATGTGGTCCAAATATGAATGAGCATTTTAGCGTCCCTAAAAATGTCCATATTGTCCCAGACGATCAATTGCGATTAGTTGAGGGAACTTATGTCTTCGATATCAACACGCGATCGGACTACGAAGATCATGTCGTTTGTATGCCGCATTTTGGCGAGAATCATAGCAATGTCGCGGATCTAAAATTGAAGCTATTGTGCCGAAAAAAAGGAATCCGTCTTTCGACGTTTGGGCATTTGAATCAGTTCTCCGAGATGGGCATTCTCGCAGATACCGTTATTGCACAGCCGGGTAACGGGCGTCTGAACAAGCTATACGGGGACCAAATTAGCACTTGCTGGGTCGATCAAAAGCTCATTCAGAAAGTAACAGACGCGCGGTTTGTCGAAATATACAAAATGCGGTGTGACAGCTATAATTTTTTGCTCAGTCGCGGTGACTGCGATCCTAACTGGGGCAAAGAGGTTACTGCGAAATTCCGAAAAGAGCGTGCTCTCATGGTCGAGGCGATAGAAACAATCAATGACGAAGAGGTGATCGATGCCTTTGTTTGGCCGGACATTTATATCCGCCAGTCGACATGGGACCTTTTTCATGAGCTCGATCTTCCGAACGATATGATATGCAGCGAATCCAAGAGCGGTGGTCCTCGGCGTGAGGCTGTTCGGGAATGGTTGATGGCCAGCCGATTTCCAAATGTCGGGAGTCTCGATCAAGAATTTCAGCACAACTTGCTACGTAAGGTTGGTGCTCACTATATGGGAATTCAATTTCTGGCATCGTGGCTGAAAAATTGGATGTTCGTCTGCATGGCGGGCTCAGCCAACTTGTTCACGATTATGCCAGTTAAGGGACTTGTCATGTACGATAACAAATTCAGAAATCCCTCGACACAAACCTGTCTTCGCGGACTAGCATGCCGAAGATATGGCTCTCTTGGAAACGATATTCCGGTCTTCTTGCCCGAAGGTTCAAGGTCTTCTTTAGCAAGTTACTTGGACACGAAACGAGACCTGCTTTTTGAATCGATCGCCAAATTGAAAGAATGTCGGTATGGGATAAAACCTCCGGAAGCAGACCCACATGGACGATGAGCTCGTAAAGGAAACGTTGCTCGATCATGCCCGTTCTCCGTACCACCACGGCAGTTCGCGACTTGCGACTCACACTGGTCGGTTCGAGAATCCCGCATGTGGAGATTCCTCCCAAATTGAGCTTACCATCGGCGACGAGGATCGGATTGAAGAAGCTTGGTTTCAGTCCGAAGGATGCATGGTAACCCGAGCCGGTGGCTCGATTCTGACACAGTTCTTGGAAGGAAAAACGACTAAAGAAGCCCGGCAACTCTCTGAGATCGATGTCCTCTCTCTCTTGGATTCCCCGATCACCCCGCATCGCCAGATATGCTTCTTGCTTACCTACTTCGCCCTTCAAGATGCGATCGGATGTTAGCGAAGAATGCTGGCATACAACAGACTGAATAAGTGAGCTAGAAGGTTAGCTTTGCGATTTTCGTCTGAGACCTCAAAACCTCTTCGGACGAGTTTGTTACTGCGCAATAAGAATCTCCTTTTCAACTCTACACACACACCGTAAAGCTCGCTCGACAGCGTTTGGCTTCCGCTTCTAAGTCGGCTTTGCCAGGGTCTATCGTAATCGGCGGCAGTAGGTCGAGAAGGGGATGGTATCCCTCGGGAATTCGCGATCTGTCACGTGTTATCATCATTGCCAATGACTGGAAGACGCTCGATCAGAATTTAGCCGCCATTCGGGACCGCGGCATTTGGTAGAGTCCGTTCCGACCGCAGAAGAGGTCACCGCAAAGCCGGTGAATGGTTCGACAATCCCGTTATCGATCAGTGGCTTGGTGAGCTTCAGGCCGCTGGGATCAATTGGGTTCAGCATTTACTTACTGGCGGATATCCCTCAGAAAGGGGTACCTTTGACACGTAAGGTCGCCCCACTCAATTTTTTCTTTGCAGTGCAAGTTTCGAGCTTGGCGGAAGCCAAACACCGGTCTAATCGATACCGACCAGCCAGAATTCCCGAAAAATATTTTTGGTCGTGACCAGACGTGTCAAAGCGGAATGCAAGCTAAAGGCTGCGATCTAGATTGCGAGTTTTCGATGCCGAGCTCATTCGGCGTCCGCTTTCAAGATGCGGGTCACTGTTTGCCAAGGAATTTATCATGCTATCAGTTGTCGAAGGGCCGGTCTCGGAGTTTTGTGTTGAGTTATCGAGCGAAACGGAAAATGCTCGGTGTCGAATTCGTGAAATGGAGATTTCGGGCGGGTTTTTGGATGCGGCTAAATTTTCGCTTAGCCCAATGCTCAATTGCATCATCGGAGCGCGCGGCGCAGGTAAAACGTCGTCGGTCGAACTGATTCGATACGCTTTAGATGCTTTTCCGACTTACGATCCCAATGGTGTCGAACGCAAGAAGATCGAATCGTTGGTTGCCAAAAATTTCATTGGTGGCCGTGTCCTCCTGCGTATTTCGACGAACGACGGTCTCGACTACATCATCAGCCGAGCTGCGAATGAGCAGCCGATGGTTTTGTTGCCGGATGGTACGCCGACTTCGCTTTCGGTGAAATCGCTCAGTTCCTTTCGAGTCAGTATCTACAGCCAGAATCAGATTGAGGGGATAGCCGAACGCACCGATGCCCAACTGGAGCTGATAGATAACCTGGAAACGGATCAACTTAATGCGCTCACGCAACGAGTGAGTGCCCTAAGATCGGAATTGAGAACCAATGCTTCCAAAATTATTCCCGAGGAAGATAACCTGGCAGGACATCTTTCGGAACTCGCTGCCTTACCGGGGGTCAACGATAAGCTTGGCCAATTGGCTCTTTCGTTGGGAGATGACGTTAATGCGATCAACCACGCTCATAAAATGAAGGCGCTCCGGGATCGAGAAAATCTAATGCTGGCGGATGCGCTGCGAACGTTCAATGACTTTAGCAGGGCCATCGAGAATCTTCGGTCGCGGCTCGCAGGCGATACCCGATCGATCGACGGTCGAGATTTTGTCAAAAGCCCAAACAAAACTTTGATTGCTTCGTGTGAGGGCAAGATCCAGCGATCGGCAACAAACATCGGTCAACAGCTGGAAGCGATCACGGCGATGGTCACAGAAATAGTGGCAGATATTGAACAAGTAAAGAGCGTACTGTCCCTCGTTCACAAGGAGCAGGAATTGCATTTCCAGACGCTTTTGGAAAAAGATAAGCTTGCACAAGGGAAGTCGGCAGAACGGACGAGCCTCGAAAAGCTTCGGAGTCAACTGGAATCGAAGCAGCGTGGGGCCGCGAACATCGAGAAAGAATTGGCGGCTCTGAAAGCGGCCAGGTCGACAATGAAAGCTGAGCTTACTTATCTCGAAGACAGTCGCTTTTCGATTCGACACGAGATTGTCGATCGAATCAATCGTGACATAAATCCGATGATCCGCGTCAGTCTCGCTCAACATGGCAACTGGTCCGCATACCGCCGGTTTTTAGAAAATTCCTTGAAAGGGTCAAAGCTCAAACAAAACCTAGTTGCCGAGAAAATTGCTGCGCACATCGATCGAGATACGTTATCACAGTTGATTCAGTCTCGCGATGCGAAAGTTCTCGCGGAGCGATCTGAACTGAACTTAGATCAAGCATGCAAGGTAATTGAAGTGCTATCAAGTCCGGCACTCCTCTTCGAGCTCGAGCTGATCGAGATTGGCGATCAACCTCGCATCGAATTGAAGGACGGTGAAAAATACAAAGATTCTCGGCAGCTTTCGACCGGTCAGAAATGCACATCCATCCTACCGATTCTGCTGCTGGATAATGACTACCCGCTCATCATCGATCAGCCTGAGGACAACCTCGACAATCGATTTGTCTATGAAACCATTGTGGAAATCGTCCGCAAGACCAAGCACACTCGGCAACTTATCTTCATTACTCACAACCCAAACATTCCGGTCTTGGCGGATGCCGAGCATATGGTCGTCCTCGAATCGGACGGTGAGGTCTCAAGAAAGATTGCCGAGGGCTCGGTTGACGAATGTAAGTCAAACATTGTCATGCTTCTAGAGGGAGGCGAGACTGCCTTTAAGGCTCGCAAGAATCGCTACGACTACTAACATACGAAAGGAGTAAACAATGTCCTGGATCATTGGCGATTCCAAATCGCTTGGAGAGGAGCGAGCTGCTGAATTGAAGCAGATCGTTGCGACGATTTTTGAATTATCGGAAAAATTTCGAGATCAGACGGCCGATGCGGCCGACTGGCAAAAACTAACTCAGCATTCGTTGGATACGCGGTGGCAAGTGCGGCGCGAGGTAGCTTGTGCTTTAAGAGTTGTCCCTGAGGAGCTTTTCCAGAGTATCGCGGCCCGTTTGCGGGAGGATTCCTCGGCGTTAGTCAAAAACAATGTGAGGCGAGTATCGAAGGAACGAGAGGAGCTTCAGCGAAAGCTTGGCTACACTCAGCGGAGCGTTGATGAGATCGTCGATCGACGCGAAACCTTCGAACGACGATTCGGAGTTGCTGCTCTCAAGCTATCCGACAAGCTACATGATCAGTTACTTCAATTGATCGTTGGGTCGATGCTCCATGATATTAAAAGTATCCTCACGCCTCTGACCTACTTATCTCACGAATCGGTTGGGCATCGAGGTAACGACAGTGATCGCTTCCGCGACATCCGCAAGTCTGTCGATTTTCTGAATCGGTCCATTCGGGACATGGAGGATTTTGTCCGACCGCTGGCGATAGACAGAACGCGTGAATGTCTCGCAGATCTAGTAAAGGATGCTACTGAAATCGCCAAATGGACAGCCGAGCAGCGAGAAGTCAGTACCAAAAAGATCCGGTTACTGATCGATGTACCCAGGTCGATCAATCTAAAGATGGATCGGCACCTGATGGTCATCGCGATCGCCAACCTTGTGACCAACGCTTACGAGTCGTTCCAATGGTGCGATCCGCAGCGCCGTTTCGAGATTCGACTTGCGGCTTTGTCCTTGGAAAATGAGGTGACATTGAAAATTGAAGACAACGGAATGGGCATTTCCAAGGAAGAAATGATTAGCCGCAGCCATTTCGTCCCCGGCCGACTCAATAAATCGAAAATCCATAGCACGGGCTTTGGATTGGCCAACGCTTCACGATATTTCATAGCCCATGGCGGTTACTTGAGGCTCTTCAGCAAGGAAGACGAAGGGACGACGGCAACCATTCACTTACCTAAAAAATGATCAACAACGAGGAAAAACAATGAGCTTTAGTGCCTTGATCGTCGAGGACGATCCTGCGATAGTTCCGTCTTTGGAGGATTGCCTTGATTCAATGGGGCACGCCTACTTTGTCGTTACAAATCAGTTCGATGCAAGAAATGCAATTCAGGAAAAGTCGTTTGACTATGTTTTGCTCGATCTTCAGATTCCTGCAAAGCCTAATCGTGGCGGTGCCGCCAAAGAGTTCGGTTGCAATCTTCTGGACGATATCCAGCGGATCAAAGGTCGAAATCAAGTTCCAGTCATCGTGATGACCGCATACGGTGCGGAGTGCTTGGATTTGACCACAGAGCTATTTGCAAACGGCGCGTCGGATTTTATTTCGAAGCCGTTTCCCAATCAAGGTCGCACGCTCGGGAGCGTCATTCGCAAAGTGCTCGAACGAAATCCGAAGCAGCCCGCCGTCAAGCTGCCGCCTTCCGAAACCTTGTCCACACCAAAGGCACCATTCGCCGGCGGCGAGTTGATTCTCTATTCCAACCGTGTCGAGTTAGCCGGTGTCGAGGTGCCGATTAGTCCGACGATGCACCGCATCCTCGGCTGCTTGAACCAAAGAAGTCGCACGTCGGGAAAGTATCTATCAAAATCTGGGGTCGAGTTGGCTGAGATTATCGGGACAATCCAAGGCCAGGCAGGTATCACAGGAGTGATACGCGACTTACGAATCCGAATTCAAGAAAAACTAATGCAGGAGTGCCAAGTTCGGGTCGAGACGCATAACGTATTGATGAGCGGTGGACCAGGCTATCGGATCAATCCGAGGGTAACCATTCGGATCCCAAATGATCAAAGACTCGGGATCACTCCCAAAATCGAAGGATCGAATGATCCCGCAAATTTATGCCATGACCCTGTAAACGGGGTCCATGACCCTGTAAATCTATGCCATGACCCTGTAAATGACCCTGTAAATGACCCTGTAAATAAGGTCGATGATCCTGTAAACGAGGGCCATGACCCTGTAAATGATAACGGTGACCCTGTAAATGATCCTGTAAATGAAATCCATGACCCTGCAAACGCAAATGACCCTGCAAACGTACGAACCGCATGGGTAATATCCGAGCTAAAGAAAGGAAATCATGTTCGTATTGCTTCGTTGGTAACAAATTTCCGCTGTTCACATGCTACGGCTAAGAGAGATCTAAAGTATTTGCGAGATAAGAAGTTGATCCGATTTGAAGGTCCACCAAAGAATGGGTATTACAAACTTGCCGATCCTCGATAGTCGAACACGCGGCGGCATTTTCGATCGTAGATTTGAGTTCGGAGACCGGTATCGAGATGAACCTCGAAATAAATGACTCCACAAACTTCTGTAAAGGTTCAAAGAGTTGGCTATCACTCCGACTACCGAAAAGCCTTGTTTTTCCTTGAGAAACAAGGCTTTTTTCGTTTTTGGTGTCTTTCAGGCTTGTTTCGCAAGACGGTTGACTGCCAGTTGCCATTCACTGCTGACACCCAGTTTGCCGCTCCAGGCACCAATGTAGTCACGATCCAGTTTTTCCTGGAGCAGCTTCATCATACCCGCAATATCCCGCAGGTGTTTTTCACTGCCACCTTCCCGGAAATAGACCAGCTTGTTCAGAATGATATCTTCCGGCGAACCAAACCAGGCGGAGTATTCGCCGTCGCTGGTAATTCGTCTGGCCCTGGTACTCTCCATGCGTGCGAATTCGGAATCTTGCGGAATGAAGATATCCACTTTCAACCCCGAGGCGGGGTGGATGATATTGAACTGGGATTTCAGTCGAATCGCGTCACGGGCGGCTGGTTCTGACAGGTAGTAATCGGGTGCAGGGAAGGCTCGACACAGGTCTGGAAGGTGGTTCATCGTGAGTTCAGCGGCAATGTCGATGTCGTTGGTGAAGCGAGGTTCTCCGAACGCCATACTCGCCAGTGAGCCAACAACGCGATATGGGATTGCGTGAGTCTCGAAGAATACTGCCACCATCTGCATCAATTCAAACGGTTCTAGATCAGCGGGTTGCATGCGTTGCCAATCCATGACTGATCCGCCTAGCAATTTCTTGGTTGACTTGTTCGATCGTCCAATCTGGATGTTCCGTCCGAATCGCACCTCGCAAAATCACACGAGCCGACTTCCACATGCGATTGGCAATTCGTAATCGCTCGACTTCGGTTTTCTCACGCAGAATGCACGCCATCTCATTGTCCATCACTTCGATCACCGGGTGTCTGGCTGTCATGGTGTCAACTCCCGCTGTACGGCTTCAATCTCATGTGGGGTGTCGACAGGAATTGCCATCCGAAGGATCTCCTTTCTCAATTGGTTCAGTTTGCCAATATTAAAGTAAATTCGAAAACGATCCAGCGTAGCAAGCGAACCATCGAGTGAAAATTCATTTTCAAGTCACTCGGTGTTGGCAATTGAAAAAAGAAAATTGAACCAATACGTCGACAATTACTTCGCCTCCCTCGATTCGGAGGATTAGATCCTACCGAATGTTGCTGGACGGCATGGCGATTAAACGCTGGCTGGTTCTACGGGTTCGGCTGGCGTGTTGTTGCGGACTTCGCCTTTGAAGTCTAGCCGAATCACTTTGTCGTCATCACCTTTGATAGTCGAGACGAGAATCGTGTCCATTCCTTCAAAAGCTCCTCGCAAAAGTTCTTCGGCCAGCGGGTCTTCGATTCGCTGTTCGATGGCGCGGCGCAGTGGCCGAGCACCATAATCGAGATTGGCACCACGAGCGATGATAAACTCTTTGGCTTCATCGGTGAGGATCAAGTCGAAACCGCGATCTTTGAGTCGTTCGCGAACTTTCGACATTTCGTAATCGATGACTTTCTTCAAATCTTCCTTGGTCAAGTGACGGAAGATGATTGTGTCGTCGAGTCGATTGAGGAATTCGGGTCGGAATACTCGTTCAATCTGATCCATCACACGAGACTTCATGCTTTCGTACGAAGCGTCACCGTCTGGCTTTTGGAAACCAAAGGCCGATTCGTTCTTGATCGCGTCGGCTCCCGCATTGGTCGTGAGGATCAAAATTGTATTACGAAAGTCGATATTGCGTCCAAAGCTGTCGGTCAAACGACCTTCTTCCATGACTTGCAAAAGCATATTGAAAATGTCGGGGTGAGCCTTTTCGATTTCGTCAAGCAGCACAACGGCGTAGGGGCGGCGTCGAATTTTTTCGGTCAACTGTCCGCCTTCTTCGTAACCAACGTAGCCTGGAGGGGCACCGATCAATCGACTTACGTTGTGCTTCTCCATGTACTCGGACATATCGATGTGAACCAAGGCGTCGGCATCACCGAAGAGGCATTCGGCTAATGCTTTGGCGAGCAAAGTCTTTCCAACGCCGGTTGGACCAGCGAATACAAAGCAACCGGTTGGGCGTTTTGGATCTTTGAGTCCGCTTCGACTTCGGCGAACAGCCTTGGCAACTGCCGCCACGGCTTGTTCTTGGCTTACGACGCGCTTGTGCAGTTCGGACTCCATGTTCATCAATCGCATGGAATCTTCGGTCGAGAGACGCGTCAACGGAATACCGGTCATTTTGCTGACGACTTCGGCAATGACATCTTCATCGACGACGCCGTCTGTTTCACGGCTCTTGTCTCGCCAATCGCGAGTAATTTGTTCTTTCTTCTTGCGAAGTTTATCGGCAGAATCTCGAAGATTTGCAGCTTTCTCAAAATCTTGATTGGCGACGGCTTCTTCTTTTTCCTTATTCAGTTTTTCAACTTGCTCGTCGATCTCTTTGAGATCTGGTGGCTTGCTCATCGATCGCAATCGAATTCTCGCACCAGCTTCGTCGATGACGTCGATAGCTTTATCGGGAAGGCAACGGGCGGTGATGTATCGTTCGCTCATCTCAACGGCAGCCGCAACTGCGTCGTCGGTAATCTGCACGCGATGATGTTCTTCATAGCGAGGTCGCAAACCTTTGAGAATCGCGATCGTTTCTTCGGTGTTCGTCGGTTCGACGGTAATCTCCTGGAATCGACGAGCTAATGCATTATCCTTTTCGATGTACTTGCGATACTCATCGAGCGTTGTGGCACCGATGCATTGGATTTCGCCACGCGAAAGGGCTGGTTTTAAAACGTTGGCGGCATCGATCGCGCCTTCCGCTCCACCGGCACCGACCAACGTATGCAGTTCGTCGATAAAGAGGATGGTATTTCGTGCGCGACGGACTTCGTTCATAACCGCTTTGATACGTTCTTCGAATTGTCCGCGATACTTTGTTCCCGCAACCATCATGGCTAGATCGAGAACGACGATTCGCTTGTCGGCAAGGATCTCAGGGACTTCGCCATTGATAACGCGTTGTGCAAAGCCTTCGACAATGGCAGTTTTTCCCACGCCTGCTTCGCCCAATAGAACAGGATTGTTCTTGGTTCGTCGGCAGAGGATTTGAATAGCCCGCTCGATTTCGCGCTGACGACCGATGACCGGATCGAGTTTGCCTTGTCGAGCAAGTTCGGTGAGATCGCGGCCAAAACTATCGAGGGCCGGAGTTTTGCTCTTACTTCCTTTGGAAGGAGTCCCGCCTTCGCTGCCACTACTGCCTGCGTTGCCTTCACGTCCACCACGTTCGGTGGCACCCTCGGAACCTTCCATACCGTGGCCAAGGAGATTTAAGACTTCTTCTCGAACATCTTCGAGTTTGAGACCGAGATTCATGAGGACCTGGGCCGCAACACCTTCTTGCTCGCGAAGCAAACCAAGCAAAATGTGCTCGGTACCGACGTAGTTATGGTTGAGATTTCGAGCCTCTTCCATCGAATATTCGATGACTTTCTTGGCGCGAGGCGTTTGTGGCAGTTTCCCAATGGTGACCATTTCGGGACCGCTTTGGACCAATTTTTCGACTTCAAGTCGAATTTTCCGCAAATCGACGTCGAGATTTTTGAGAACGTTCGCCGCAACCCCACTTCCCTCTTTGACTAAACCGAGAAGGATGTGTTCGGTTCCAATGTATTCGTGGTTGAAACGCTGTGCCTCTTGATTGGCTAGCTGCATCACCTTGCGTGCGCGGTCGGTAAATCGCTCGTACATATTTGTAAACCTTTGATTCTGAAGTCGACTCGATGCGTCGTTCTAGGACTGGAAAGCCTAGCCCCGCAAAACTCGTTCCAATGTGTAGATCATGTCAAATTGGCAAAGCCAGGAAACTTCTGATTTCGTGACGTGCAACTTACACCACCTTCTCGGATTCATTCAATAGTAGCGATTATTCCGAGCTGATGGCAGGGGAGTCTTGACATCGGTCGCGTTCGCTTGCGATTTCAACATGCCAAAGTCGCGATTGATCGAGTCTTTCCAAGCGTTCCAAACAGTCCAGAGCCTGCCGAAATCGTCCGGTTCGTCGCAATACGGAGGCTAATAATAGTGCTGCCTCGACGTCTTCACGGCCTGTGCTCAGAATTCGATGGAGTGTCGCTTCGGCCTCGAAATATTGGCCGCGTAAATAATCCGATTGCGCCATCGATAAAAGATTGTCATATTCGACACTTGGGGTTGCCACTGAATACGCGGAGGTCAAAAAAAAACTGGCCCCAAATGTCCAAATGGCAGCGAATGCCAGCAAACACCAGAGCGATCGAACCAGCCACGGTTCTAGCCATTCTGGCCAAACGAGTGTTGCCATGAGGCTAATATTCAGCACCGTGGCGAAGAGCAGCGAAACAACGAGCGCGTAGATTTCTCCGCGAGACCATAGATTGGCCAGCCCTGGCCACCAAGCCATGTAACGCATCGACAGCATTCGTCGTCCTTGACGGGAGTAGTGGATTTCTTTGCTTGCGAACTCTAGTTATAGCCGATACGTCCGCCGCAAAGCAACGTCACGATTACGGTTGCTTATTCATTTTTTTCAGCATGTCCTTCATTTCGTCGAGCTCCTTGCGAACATCCGACAATTCACTGTGCAACTTATCGATGTTCTTCTCGTTTTGATTTTCGAGTGCCGGAGCTGTTCTTGGGCTGAACTGCGGTGGACCGAACTCCATACTCATTTCTCCGTTCGGCCTTTGCGGCATTACCCAGGCTTGCGGTTGAAAACCGAAAGCAGACGCTCCCATTCCCATGTCGAGATCAGCAACGGCGGTACGTTCTGGTTCTATTTCATAGTCAATCTCGACATCACCTCGAATCGCTTTTATATGTACTGCGCGATCGTCATCACCTGCTTCTTGTACCGCAGCGACGATGTCTTCGTGGGATCGAATGGGTTTATCATCGATACTAACCAATCGATCCCCTGGTTTGATTCCGGCTTTCGAAGCAGGTGTTTGCTCGTGTACATTTATGACCTCCAGGCCATTGGCGTTTTCGCCGGGCCGGTTAGGCTGACATTTTACGCCGATTCGAAATGTTGTATTGAAGCTACTGCGAATTCCCATTCGAGGCATGCCGAATTCATCGAGGGCTTTTTCGATGCTCTTGTCAGCCATCGCAATTACATCGGACGACAGCCCATTCTGTTCGAGCGATTCAAGTATGGCACGCCGTAAATCCTTTTTCTGTTCCGGGCCGAGTACCATCGAGGAATTCATTCCGTCGGGAAACGAAAAATGCATTGCATTGGCACCTGACATTCCACTTCCTCCACCCATCATGAACGGCTGGTGGTTCGGGGACACTTGATGAAATTCCAGTTGAACGCGATTTGAAGAATCTTTTCTCTTTTCGTTTGTCTTTCTTGTTTTCGCCGGATTATCCTTAGCTTTTTCTGACTGGCTATCCGATTGCCGGTCCTGGTTTTCAACGCGTATTTCGACTTGCGAATTAGAAGACTCGGATTTCGATTCTGTCTTTTTGTCCGATTCTTCGGCATGAACAGGCATAACGCTTGTGAATGCATAGCAACTTAGAAAATAGGCTGTGCGCCAAAAAAAGCGATGTGACATGGTTTGCAATCCTTTTTAGAAATCAGTGAACTAAAGAACGGGTCAAAAATACGTCGGGTTTTTCTAAATCTGGTGGCACCGTACGCCACTAACCCGTTCGTAGAGTAATTGCGAAAGCGGTCTGTTGGCTTAATCGTTTAACAGTTAGCCGTAGGCGTACTCTTGGCCTTCACGTACGCCTACGGCTGACGGTTAAACGAAATCCTTGCTGCTGGCGATTAAACCAACAGCCCGCAGGCAAGCTGGTGATTTACATCGATGTTCGTACCGGACGGCTCGCGCCGTAGCGCTATAACTACTGAAAGTCTTTAGGGAATAAAGTTAACGGCGTTGCGTGGCACGGTACGTTACTGGCCGACGCTGCGAACATGAATCTCTTGGATGGGAACGATCACCGCTCGACCATCGGGGAGCTGGCTTTCGAGCATTTGGTGTTGCCAATCGAGTTCGAATCCGCGACGTCGCATCTGCTCATTCAAATCATGCAACTGGCGATTTTGAACTTGAAGTATTTGGCTAATTTGTTCGGGTGCCGCTTCGTACATTGGGAGTTTGACTGGCGAGACGTTGGATCCAATGATGGTATCGCTGGGGAAACTCAACTGGCCAACGGGCTTCAGTGCGATCTGATTGGCCACTAGTCGTTCGTGCTCATTTCCTTCTACGACGGCGACCGTCGGACCAACATCAGTCGCGACCGATGGGGATGGTGCAGTCCATTGACTGGCCATCCAATTGCCGCTCATTGCGCCAACTCCAATCAAAAAGCTCGCAGCCAGCGCCATCGATAGCCACTTCGATCGGAGGGGAACTTCGGGGCGCGCTTCCGATGAATAGCGGACCGTCGGGGCGGAAGCCAACGTCGAAACATCCGTTGCGTCGGTTATCGAGGTTGACGCCAATCCAAGTTGGCGGCGAAACTCCTGTTCCTCAATCAAAGCCAACGCAACGCCTCGCCATTGGCTTGGATTATTGTCAAGTTGGCGAAGCAATTGACGACGAGTCGCATGATCGAGTTCGCCATCTGTTAATCGCTGTAGGTCAAGCTCATCCATTTTTTACACTCAATGCATCTCGGAGCGATTGTCTCGCTCGCAATAGCCGATACTCCACTGTTTTTATGGTTGTTCCCAAATGCTCCGCCAACTCTCGATATCCCCAACCTTCGGTATACTTCAACATCAAAATCTGCCGATCACCAGCGTCAAGTAACTCCATAGCCTTCAAAACATATTGGGCTTGTTCTTTTTTTAGCAGCCATGTGCCTGGGGCAGTTTTTTCGAGTCCTGCGGCATCACCTCGTTCCTCAATAAAACCTTCGATTAATTTGCGTCGTCGACCGACGTGACGATGGTAATTGATGACCTTTCGAACCGCGATTCGATACAGCCAAGGTGCAACTTTCTCCGCCTTGTCTGGACGGTTGGGTTGCTTCAAAACGGCAATCGCAACCTCTTGCAATAAATCGTCGACCGCCGATGCATCCCTCAGTCTTGAGCGGATGACCGTCCCCAGCCACCCGCGATGCTCGACCAGCAGCTCGGTCCAATTAAGGGCGGCTGCAGGAGCTTCGGGGGAAGCGTTGATTGTGGTTCCGTGGGTCATAAGCGTTCGCGATTGCTGCATGCTTTCGATATAAAGTCACCCAAACGTCGCTTGCCCCTTAAAAAACGCAAAAAAAGCGACAGTTCTCGGGGAACGCCACGAATTTCGGGCGACTATTTGAACGACCAGACAGTTGGTGTGCGGACGCCGGGGCGTATTTCGCCGTTGGGCATTACAAATCGATCTTTCCAACGGACGATCGACGTCGTGACGTGCCCGGCTGGAACTTCGCCGATCGTTTTCCAGTTATCGGTCAGTGCATCGTATGCAAGAATCGATTTTGGAAATCCTGGATGCGCATCGAGCCGTTGAAAATTCACAAGCGAACCATCATCACCGCTAAGAATGAGGAAACTCGAACCTTCTAACGTTGGGGCTGGCGTCGGAGCGGCGACGGCTGGCTTTGGCAAATCGGCAATGCGATTCCAGCCAACTCCGGGTCGATAACAATAGGCGTCGTTAAGATACTTGCGAACCGGTTTACCTTGCTCGTCATTCGATAAATCTGCGCCACTAGCCAAATAGAATAAATCGTCGCAAACCGCAGCCACACCAAGCATCCGGGCGGGTCCAGGCCACGGTTCGAGTTCTTGCCAATGGAGCTCTTTCGCCATGAGGTCGAGCGACCAGAAAGTCTTTAGCGCATTTGTCGAAGTCGGCGTTTCAATCCCGCCAGCGACATAAACTGTGTTACCAATGACAGCACCAGAAAAATTGGCGCACGGCTTAGGTAAATCTGGAAGCGAGCTCGTGTACAGTTCGCCATGGTCCCATTGCAATCGAAAGCAGTCTGGGTAGTGTTGGTTTGCGTCGCTGCCACCGATGCAGAGGATGCCTTCGCTGGTCGAAAGTGAAACACCATAGCCAAGCGGTCGAGGTAACTTACCAGTAACTTTCCACTGGCCATCTGGCTTATCGAGAATAAACACCGAGTCGTACCAGACCTTCGTGCCGCCCTCCCATGGAAGTTTGTCGGGAAAATTAGCACCCCCTGCGACAAGCAAAACTCCGCTATGAGTACCGGCAAACGGTCCTGCAAAACCGATCTTGTCCGGTATCGATGGAAGCTGACTCCAGCGAATTGCTTCCATAGATTGTGGATAAGAAACCGATGAGCTCGCTACGACGATGAAGATGCCGAAAATGAATCGTGCAATCATGCTAACAGAATCTTCAGAGGTTATGGATTGCTCGGCGATGGAGCAGTCGAAGGTGCGGTGGTGTTCCCAGGTGCTGGTGGAGGTGGAGTCGAAGTGGATGGACTGGTTGAGCCTACTGAAACAACGACTGCGCCGTCGGGCAATACCATGCCTGGTCGCAAGTCGGCGGTCGAGATATCAAAAGGCTTTGCCGGTGCCGGTGCTATATTCGAATATCTCACGCTCGGCGCATTTCGATAATTGACCGATGGACTGCTGTGATAAGCATTGTTTGGCACCGTGTTGTAGGACCCGTAGTATCCATTCGATGAATAGTTCTGGTAATACGGATTGCTCGAATAGCCGGAATAACCTGAGTAGCTCGGATAACGATCGTACGTCGAGCCAACTCCATAGTTCCCTAATCCATAGCCGCCTAAGCCGTAATAAGAACCGTAACCTAACCCACCGTAGCCTAACCCACCGTAGCCTAACCCACCGTAGCCTAACCCACCGTAACCTAACCCACCGTAACCTAACCCACCGTAACCTAACCCATAGGATGAACCGAAACCGCCCAAGCCACCGTAACCAAAATTGCTGCCAGAGTAATAGCCACCGCCGCTATGATGATGATGATGATGAGAACTGCTCCCCATGCTGCTTCCGCCCATGTGATGGGAACTTCCCATACTGCTTCCCATGTGACTCGCACCGCCCATGTGGCTGCCACCGCCGCCGTGATGCTGTGCAAACGCGGGCGAAGCCATCGATATCCCCACGACGCAGGTTAGGATAGACGAACGAAAAATGTGTAACACTCGGAAGGAACGGACGCGGACGAACATCTTATTATTCACTTAGCGCATCGAGCGCGGTAATAAACTTGCCTGAAATCAAAACGCTATCATAGCTATCTAGTTTACGTCCAAACGCAGGCGATGGATATGTTACAAAAGCGTTATGAATCATTGTATGATCTTTCTCACCCTTTTAAGCGAGAGCTGAATGCGAATAAGAAAATTGGTAACCGTTCACACCCCGTTCAGCCGGAACGCGTTAGCGTCCGGTTTCTTCGAACTCGCTAAGAAACCGGATGCTAACGCATTCCGGCAAATTCCGTTAAAAATCGGCTTGTTCTGCGCCGATGCGTGAACGATGGTGGCATTCTTGAGCGATTCTTACTTCACCTTTGCAAATTCTTGCTGGAAGAATTCGAGCATTTCGTTCTGCGGGTTTCGATCTTTTGCGTCCGCAGTATGGACATAGACATTCTTAATGCCTAGTTCATCCATCGACTTCTTGAGCTGTTTTCCAAAGTTGGGATGGTGAATAAATTGGCCAGGTCGCGAATCGGTCGGTGGTACGATATCCGCTTCGCTATAGGTCATGTACAGTGGCGGATCGTCCTTGGTCAGATGGGTAATCGCCGATCCTTCGTCGTAAAGTTTCTGTCTCTCGGGTGTTGGACGTAGAGCTTCTTCGGCAGATGTAACACCATACACTTTAAAGATCGACGGATGTTCCCAAGCTCGTCCGCCGATGAGCTCTTTGATTTTGATCGGGTCATATGTGCCTTGTCCGCCATTGGTTCCAATGGCAACAATCCGCGTCGACTGACGCGCGATAGGGTCCGTACTGTTCGGGTCCGCTAGGTCGTCGTGGAAACCGAGCCACATACTAATACCAGCTCCGGCTGAACCGCCGTAGCAAGCGATTCGCTTCGGATCGATATTCCATTCAGTTGCTTTGCTTCTCAAGAATTGTAAAGCTCGCGCACAGTCATGTTGCGGTGTTGGAAAGATGACCTTCGTTCCGTCGACAAATCGATAGTGAAGGGACGCCATGCTAATGCCTGCTTCGTTGGCCGCTTTCAGCATGCCGCCATTTATCGAGTTCTTATCGCCCCCGACGAAGCCGCCACCATGAATATAGATGATCAATGGCGTTGGCTTATCCGATTTGGCTTGGTAGAAATCGAGCACGTTTCGTTCGTGTGTCCCGTAGGCAACATCCTTTTGTGTCGGCTGGCCGCGGCCGGCCGCGGCTTCTTTCGAATTCTTTGCTTGATTAGGTGACTGATTTTTTCGATCGGTAGTTGTTTCCCTTTTCTGATTCTTGCTGCGATATGCTATAGCCTCTTCTTCGGTTAGTGTTCCGTCTTTATTGGCATCCGCATCGGGGAATCGCTTCAGCAATTGTGGTAATCGATCTTGATTGGATTCGCGACGTTCAGTTGGTCGAGCCTTTTTCTCATCCTGGGCGTGAGCCGCAACCGCTACAAACAGAGCCAAAAGGAATACTGGTATCAGATCAACAATTCGCAGGTTTCGCATCGCAACACTCCTAAGAGATAGAGCCAGCATCGGGAAGGGGGAGATTCATGATATCAGATCCGAATCCTGCAAACTACTTCCAAAAGAAGAAATAGGGCGATCAGCAACACTTCTCGCTACGACTTAATTGTGGATAGAATTTGAGGGCGTCGAAACTGAGCAACGGAGTGTCGTTCAGCATGCGACGGATACTTGCCCGCTTCAGATCACGAAAAGAACGCTTGTTTGAGCACGTTTAAACGCATTTCGTTGACCTCAACACTTTTGGTCGCCTGTCTCATTCCCTTTGGCGTCTTAGCAGTACTTCGCATGCCAATCGGATCGGCGGGCGTTCATGAATGGCTACCCCAAGGGCGCATCGAACGGCAACAGTATGATGCGTTCCTAAAGTATTTTGGCAACGACCAAGTCATATTAGGCTCGTGGGATGATTGTTCGATCGATGACCCTCGACTTCGCCGTTTCAGTGAGCAGTTAGTCTTGCTCAGCCAACAACCAAGTTCTCGATTCGCTCGCATCGAATCGACGGACGACCTCTGCAAAAAGCTTACCGATGCGCCGTTGCGGTTGAGTCAACACGAGGCCGAGGAGCGACTTCGCGGGTTTATGATCGGCCGCGACGGGACGGCTGCGGTTTTGATCATCGCGACCGAATTGGGCGTTCAAGAACAAGCCAAGACCATCGAAGCCGTATTCAACGCAGCCGATCAAACCGCGGGATTAGGCCGCGAAAAACTGCGAATGGCGGGCGCCGTTTTCGAAAGTTATGCCGTCGATCGTTCGGCCGGAGAAAGTCTCGTAAGGCTCGTACCTCTGTCGAGCATACTTGGATTGTTGGTCGCATGGTGCTGTCTGCGACGACTGCGATATGCCATCAGTGTGCTGGCGTTAGCAGGGCTCGGGCAATTGATTGCCGTCGCCTTGGTCTACTACACCGGGAAACAATTTAGCGCTGTCTTGATTGTCCTTCCAACGCTCGTCTTTATGTTGACTCTCTCGGGCGCCGTTCACCTGATGAATTACTTCCGCGATTCGCGACTAATGAATGCATCGAGTGCCAGCTCGCGAGCGGTCATGCTGGGCTGGAAACCCTGCGTGCTTTCCAGCGTAACCACGGTATTCGGTATGGGGTCACTTTGGACAAGCCAGCTCTCACCCATCCGCGAATTCGGCTTGTATGCAGCCATTGCCTTAGCGATTGCGACCGTTGTTTTGCTACTGTTGTTTCCAACGGTAGTCGACGCAATCACGCCAGAAAAGCGGATCGACAACGATTCTTCCCGCCTCCAAATACCGAATTCAAAGTTAGCGGAAGGACGCGAGCCCTCCGGTTTCCCGGATCCAGACGGGCGCTCGAATTGGAGCAGCCGCTACCTAGATATGGTAGCTCGAAATGCGAGTGCGATTTCCATATCCTCGATTGTCGTTTTAATTGCGAGCATTGTCGGGCTTAGCTTTTTAAAAGCCTCGACAAAATTTAACGATATGTTCCCTTTGGATAGTCGCATCAATCAAGACATGTTTTGGATCGAGGAACATATCGGTCCGATATCGACCGTGGAGGTGCTATTAACGTTTCCAGACGCTTGTTCGCTATCGACGTTCGATCGACTTGATTGGATTGCCCGCGTCGGAGATGGACTTCGTGAACAACCGGAGGTCGGAGGGGTGATGTCGGCAGTGAGTTTCTTGCCGCGTTGGACAGATCAGAAATCGGTAGGAGCGGCAGCCCGACGTGGCGCGGTTCGCAAAGCTGTCGAAAACAATTTGCCTCAACTCCTCGAACAAAAGTGGGTTGCCGATACCGAGGATGGACAGGTTTGGCGATTGGTGTCCAAAGTATCTGCAACCAGTTCGCAAGATTACGGAGAGCTTGTTGCGATTGTCAAAAAAGCGTGTCAGGACGTACTAAAAAAGTCGCCGCCAGAGAATGGTATCGATGTTCATTTCACGGGTCTGACGCCGATTATGCATCAAACTCAAGTTACACTGCTTCGCGATTTAGGGTTCAGTTTCCTCACCGCCTTTCTTTTGATCACGCCGATCATGATGTGGGTTACAGGAAGTTTGCGAGGCGGATTGTTGGCAATGATTCCCAATGTGCTCCCTATCTCTGTTGTCTTCGGTACGATGGGATGGCTCGGATTTAAGCTTGACATCGCCGGCATTCTGACAGCCAGCGTCGCACTTGGGATCGCCGTAGACGATACCCTACACTTCATTTGTTGGCATATGAGTTCGCTTCGGAGTGGGGCTAGTAAACAACAGGCTGTTTTTCGATCCTTTCATGCATGTTCTTCGGCTATGATGCACACGACCTTGATAAGTTGTCTATCGATGGCACCATTTTTGTTCGCTGAATTCCTGCCGACCCAACAATTTGCGAAATTGATGATCGCCATGCTATGCGGTGCTATCATCGGTGACATTTTTTTGTTGCCTGCGTTACTGTTGAGCCCTTGGGGAACGGTCATAAAACAGCGAGCGAAGCATGGCATTTGATTTGCATGAGCATCTTCACAAAATGAATCGGCTAGTGGCAGCGGGTTCGGCCTTTGTGGTTGTCACGATGGTCGAGGCTCGCGGCAGCGCACCTCAAATTCAAGGTGCCAAGGCGATTGTTACTCGAGATGGAATCGTGCAGGGAACGCTGGGGGGTGGCAAAGTAGAAGCCAAAGCGATTGTTCATGCCCAAGAGATCCTCGACCGTGACGATGGGATCTGCTGCGAGTTAATAACTTGGAACTTGCAAACCGAGATAGGGATGACTTGTGGCGGTGAAGTACGATTCTACTTCGAGGTTTTTAACCGCGAAGATTGGAAGATCGTTGTGTTCGGTGCCGGGCATGTTGCGCAATCGCTTGTCCCGATTCTCCTTCGAACGAGTTGTACCGTCACCTGCATCGACCAGCGGCAAGTGTGGCTCGATCGCTTGCCGTCGCATCCGAGACTCAGTAAAATATGCACCGATGATTTAAAGGGTCAAGTCAAGCGCCTCGCCGCAAAGAGCTTTGTTCTTCTGATGACGCAGGGGCACTCAACCGATCTACCAGTACTGGCTGAAATCCTCGCAAACCATCACGTGCCTTACCTTGGCGTCATCGGTAGCCAGCAGAAGGCCACGGTTCTCAAGCGGAATCTGAAGGAGCTTGCGATTTCAGCGGAGAAAATCGAGTCTTTTTTCTGCCCGGTGGGATTGCCGCTAGGGAACAATACGCCAGCCGAAATCTCGATCAGTATTATGGCTCAATTGATTCAAGAGCGAGACCGCTTGAGAATCGTCAATCACAAGACGAAAGCTTTTTAATTCGTCGCGAGGCGACTTTGAAATTCGTCGAAGAGGTAGCTGCTGTCGTGCGGGCCGGCTGACGCTTCTGGATGATACTGGACGCTGAACGCATTGTGTTCGGTATGACGAACACCTGCGATCGTATTGTCGTTCAGATTGCGATGAGTAATTTGCAACGTCGAGGGCAAGCTGGCTTCTTCTACGGCAAAGCCATGGTTTTGCGAGGTGATTTCAACTCGGCCCGAATCGATATTCAGCACGGGCTGATTGCCGCCGCGATGTCCGAATTTAAGTTTGAAGGTCTTTGCTCCACTTGCCAGCGACAGCAACTGATGACCGAGGCAAATCCCGAATATAGGTCGCTGGCCAAGCAACTCCCGAATCGTGTCGATGGCGTAGGTGAGCGGTTCTGGATCGCCAGGTCCGTTGCTCAAAAAAATACCGTCGGGATTTTCTTGCATTACTTCTTTTGCCGTTGCAGTGCCCGGCAGGATGCGGACTTCATTCCCTCGTTCTGCCAAATGCCTTGCAATATTCCACTTCATTCCAAAGTCCAAGCAAACAATCTTGGGTTTGGACTGAGACGCTTTGTTAGCAGGTTGATCCAACGATTTTGCGAGCGAGTGCAACTGCTCATTCCAATTTCGATTCTGACCGGGGATGACTTCACGAACAATGTCTCGACCGACGAGCCCTGGGCTGCTCTTGGCTTTTGCGATCAACGACGCATCGTCTAAGTCTGTCGTCGAGAGGATGCCTTTCATCGCACCTTTGGTGCGAATTCGACGCACAAGAGCTCGGGTATCAATTCCAGCAATCGCCTTGACGTTATGAGCCGCTAAGTATTCTTGAAACGAATGCTGAGAACGAAAGTTACTCTTCATACGACTCGCTTCGCGAACGATGAAACCAGAGACCTGAGGAATCGCGCTTTCGATATCTTGGTCGTTAACTCCGTAGTTACCGATCATCGGATAAGTCATGGTGACGATTTGTCCGCGATAACTCGGATCTGTCATGATTTCCTGGTAGCCGGTCATCGACGTGTTAAAGACGACCTCGCCGTCGATTTCACCGGCGACGCCGATCGAAATACCCTGATAAACGGTCCCGTCTTCGAGAGCAAGTTTAGCGATCGCACCGGTCCGAATCACAAGAAAAATCCTCGTTAAGATACAAGATTGGCTATCAAAACCAGTATCTTAAACTTAGGACGCATACGAGGACAGCCCCATTGATTTATGTCGTCGCGAATTGCTCGACTGTCCCAAGTTATTTTATTTGCCGAAATAGTGAGCCGACGGCGCTAGCCGCGGGCCGCTGAATCGCTTTTTTCCGGAAAACTTCCCGACGCGATCGCGAACGGATCACAACTTGCGTCAACCGAAATAGCGACATGTTTTTCTAGAGCCTGTGGCTTTTGCGACCACGCCCTTCGAAGACCTCAGGGCGTGCCACCCAAATTTTCGGAAGCTGTTTTTGACCGATCCCGTAGCGCCCACGAATCTACTGCGGCGGAAGGACTGGAGCTGGGGCAGCACCGCCTCCGAAGCCTGGTATTTGAAAACCGCCGGGCAGTTGTGGGAACTGAGGAAGGTTTTGCTGAATACCTTGTTGCAGTGGCGCCAGTTGCTTTTCAAGGGGGCCAAGCAACTTGTTCAAACCTTTATCAAATTGTTTCTGAATGGCTCCTTGAACGGCCGACTCGGCGACTTGCCGACCGATCGACGTGAACGCTTGAAAGTCAACTTTTGGTTTCTGGAGAGAACCACGAATCGGAAACTGAATGTTCTGGCCCGCCAACGACGCAAGCGCCGGCGTTCCATCGACCCATTCCTTCATGATCGGCACGTTGGCAGTCAGTTCGATTTGGCCATCGATCCCGACGCTCCCTTCGGTGCTGATGACAATATCGCCTGCTTGGATTTTTAGATTTTTATGAGCGACTCGACCTTGGTAAACATTGAATTGAATTCGTTGTTCAGGCATTTGGAGCCATGATCCGCTTTGGCTTGCCGATTGGGCCGCCGCACCTTTGCGAAGCGCTTTGATTTGCTGAACGATTGCCAGCAGTTGATCGGTTAACGGGCCTGGACCAACGGTCGCACCTTTTACTTGCAACTCACCGGCGATCGTTTGCCGCAACGAATCGGTGGGAATGATTTCAGCTCGATCAATTTGAAGACTCAGTTGCCCTTGGACGCTGGTAACATCCGCTACCAAGGGGGCCACGAATTTCAACCATCCCTGACACATTTGCGGTGTGATGGCGACGTTTTCTAAAACAATTTCGGAAGCTTGACGAATGATAATAGGATCACCTCCAACGTCGCCGTCGAGATTCCAACGCAGCGCACCTTGTGAAACAGGAATTTCAGTCTTCGATCGGAACTGTCCGTTCTCGATCGATAGCGGTACGACGGCTTTCCCGATTTCGATACCTACGATATTGGCAGCGTCCCAACCTAGTTGCGTTTTTGCCTGCAACGCCTGAGCCCAATTGCTCGATGGGGTGCTGGTCCAAGTCACTTCAACAGGTTCGGTGCGTTGTCCCGAGACAGTGAAATAATCACCAGTCCAAGGACGAATTTTATCGGCCACGGTAGCCGCATCGTAAGTTACTTGCCCGCGAGCCATGATCTGCGTCTCATTCTTGGTCGAGTTGATCGACGTGGCTCCGCCGTATGCCATCCAAACGGTCTGGACGGTTGTCTCTGGGATATTGATTTGTCCGGTCTTAAGATCATAAGTTCCTGAAACAGACGCTTTGGCGATTGCTTCCTCCCAGATCATTTCCATTTTGGACGTGCCGTCGGTCGAAGTGCTGACAAGCTGACCATTCGCGCCAGGCGTTTTGGCTTTAGCTTTTTGTAAAATTTGTACATTCTTGCCATCGAGCGCCAATTGCCAACGAATTTCGCTCGACGGATTGATCATCCAACTTGCGTTGCCGGTAATATCGCCTTCGATTGCCATATCCAAAGGAGCGGCGTTTGCGCCCTCGCCCATTGCGATCGCCGACATCATGCGTTTGGGCTCAATTCGAAACGCAGCTTTCCCTTCGCGTCCGACGCCGTCGAGCGAAGCTGAATCTTTGGCGGTAAGCGCAAACGATTCGGCTTGAACCAGAAGTTTTTCGACTTGCAGTCTCGCAATATCGTTGGTGTCAACGCGCCCCGAAAATGTTCCTTCGACACGCGCTTCGCGAACTCGAAAACTTGGGCTGCTCACGGTCAGAGGCTGCGCGCTGAACGTTGCGCCGGTAATTTCGAGATGCTGCATGTCGATCGCGCCATTGGCTTGCAGTTCACAGCGACCTTCGAGTGACATTCCGGGATCGAAGCTCGCCAACAATTGGCTGCGTCGCTGCCATGCCGCCATATCGCCGGCAAGTTTTAAGGTCATGGATGCAGGTGGAAGCGGTGCGGCTCCAGGTGTCGGGGTCGACCAAAGCAGCGGCTCATGAAGTTCAGCTTGAAGCGATTCGGTCTCGCTATCCAAGGAAACCGTCCCGCGATCGATTTGAAGTAGGCTTCCGCGATCAAGCGTGCCAATCGCTTGGAACTCTCCCTTCCAAGCAGGCTCATTCAGTCGACCTTGCGACATCACGATGCGCATCGGAGTCGTTGTCAGCGAGCCTTGAGCCGCAATGCGATTGCCGGCTTCTTGCTTCCAGGCTACGTCAAAATTCGCGTTACCTGATAGTTGTTGGATCGGAATCGCAAACCATTTTGATAGCCGTTGATGAAGTTTATCGAGATCCACATTTGCCGTCAGATTTCCATCTTGCAAGTCACCTTCGGCTTTCAAGCTACAAAACTCGGCTTCGCATTCAGCGCCCACTTTTGCTTGTCCTGCTGCGTTAGGCTCGATAGATACCGATGCTTTGAGTGCATTTTCCCACTTCATCGGTGAACCGGAAACGTTGGCGACTAATCCGCCAAGCTGAATACGATGCTCGCCCTTGGGACGGCCACCTTCTTGAAGCGTTTGAACACTGCTCAACGTTGCTTTGCCGGCGGTCAATTCCGTGTTTTCTTGCATCGGAACCATGCCCGGGGCAACGCGAAGAAGTTTTGCAATATCGATATTGCCTTGAATGTTCCACTGGGCGTTAGCAATCCAAGGCTGCGTCGCCGACGGCGGAGTGAACGCAGTTGGGATCGATGCCGCGACTCCCAAAGCTCCGATGTCTGATTCCAGAATCGCGTTCTCGGCCGTCAAGCGATCGTTGACCATATTGATGTTGCCGCTCAGTCGAACTTGTCGGAGTGCGGCACCTTGGTTGCCGACTAACTGCGGTGCGACAATGGAGAGTTGATCGATCTGCGCGGTGGCGATCTTGGCCTGAATATCGGTAGGTGTCATCATCGATATATCTGCTTGGACCGTCGCCGAACCCTTTAGTTGATCGAGAGGGATTGCAGGAAAACGACGATGGACGAGGCTGTACCATTCAAGCGGCAATCCGTTAGTGGCTATGGTCATCTGCATCGGCGGAATTGAATTTCCGTTCGGCGATTCAGCGTTGATCGATTGCGTTCGAATCGTAAATCGACCTTCGGCAACAGCCCCGTTGCCACCTTCAGTAACGATCCGTTGTACGGCCCCATCGAGCGAGATTGGCGGTAGCTTTTGTTCGGCGCTTGGCAAAGGGATGTCGGCGTCGTTGATGGTGAGCTTCCATGTCGAGAGATCGACGGAATCTCGTGCCACCATCACGGCGTTCTCGATCCGTATTCTCCCAGTAACGAGCGTATTGCTGGTACGGATCGATGCAGCATCCGTTGAGCTAGGAGCAATTTTGCTCAACAGCGGTTTCAAAGCTTCCTCGACACTGGTGGTACCGGGCTGAACATCGACCAGCATTTGAGCGCCGCGAATGGTGATCGTTCCTAGCGATTGATAATTCCTGGCCAATCGGACCAGTCCAAGTTCGGTGTCCAATTCAGCGACTTTGACTAAGTCGTCCCCGGCCTGATCGATGAGCCGAAATCCGCGAATTTTAAGTGGGCTGAACCAGCCGACCGCAATCGAGTCGATATCGATTTTAAACGGAGCGATTCCGGCATATTTATTAGCTGTTGAAACGACAAACTCGCGGTTCGACAATCCCATCGGCCCGCCGACTCCGACTGCTAAGGCGATCGCGGAAAAAATGCCGAGAAACAGATTTCGTTTGCGAAAAAGTCCTTTGGGACGCTGAACTGGACGTTTACCAAAGTCGTCGACGCGATCTTCTGAACGCTCTCTGGCCATGGTAGCTAACCTTCCTTAAAACAAAAATCGAACTCATTTCGTACCCATACAGCCTCGGATAATAGGAAAATCAACGCAGCCAGGTCAACATGGAACTTACCGCTTTAGCCCCCTCGCCCTCGCCACCCCATCAGATCGATTGGCCGGCCAGGGCCTTTTTTGTCAATCCGATGTTTTTCATCAAAATGCTAGCGGCGGCGAGCCAACGGGTTTAAACTGGGTAACAACTGATTTTCCGAGTGGCTGGATTATTGACAGCGAAATAGCGTATTGGTTCTGAAACTGTTGAAGGAAGTCGTCGAATGAGCGAACCATATAACAACCATTCTTCCGAGGATCGCAACTCAGACACGCGGCGTCAAAACCGTTCGGAAAATGCAAAGGTCGGCACGCTTAGTTCACAGTCAGAGTCCTTAGCACTAGAAGGGTTGTTGAAAACAATTGGTCAAGACTGTCGCAAGGAACCGCTCCAATATTTGGAAAGTACCCAGGTCTGGCAGCAAGGCGAATAGCGTTCGAGCCCTTGGACGATTGATCGGTTTGGAGACGGAGTACGGACTTCGTCGCGGCCCGAACGACCCAGTGTCTGAGGGTGACGGATGGTTCGATTTGATTCAGAGTTGGTTTGCCGAGCGAATGCCGATCGCAAGCGCGCTTCATGATAAGCAGCGTTTCTTTATTGCCAATGGAGGCTGCATCGGGTTAGAAGCTTCTCCGTCGGGCGACGAGAAATCAGGGATTGTCGAAGCAGCCACCCCCGAGTGCCGATCGCCATTTGAACTTGTCGCGTATCAAGCTGCCCAAGACCAAATGCTGGCCGAGTGTCTTTTTGATATGGATTCGACCAAGTCGCAGGCTTGGATAAAAAACTCGGGCGATGCCTATAGCCATGTCTATGGCCAACATGAGAATTATGAATTGCAAATTGCGCGTAGCTGGCGACTGCTCGCTTGGCGTCTTGGTCTAGTCTGCCTTTTGCCGCAATTGATTGTATATCGCTTCTTCGCGTGGATATGGTTGGTGATGTTAGCCTTCGTCGACCGACTTGCTCGGTGGCGTCCTCGTCGCGATCCGTTCGAAAGGCTTTTGAAGAAAAAACCGCGCGATTGGCAAGCTCAATCGCCTCAAAGCCTTTCGCCACGCATGGTTCGTCTGGGGGCAAAGGGACTTCGTTATTTGCATTGGCCGATCGCCATCCAGCTACATTGGTTGATCCGAGCTTTTATACTTGTGCCACATCGTCGATGGATGACTGGCTTCTTTGCTTCGCGGGCAGTCGTCGACGGGAGTGGCCATCTGGATCGACATGGGAGTTTTTGGTTAAGTGCACGTGCGGCATCTACGAACTGCGTGATTGGATTTGGTCGGTATTGGAACGAGCGACCGATTTTTGGAACTGGCCATTGGCTTCGATCAATTTTGGTCTGTCAAAGTCCGACCTTTACCGCATGGCGTCGGCTCTTTTCTCGCAATCAACGAGTCCAAGTGACGCTGGGAGATTCGACTCCGAACCCGCGATCACAGCACCTTCGTATCGGTGCAACGGCCCTTGTATTTGATTTAATTGAAGCGGGATACCACAGCGGATTGCCAAGATTTTCTTCGATCGTGCGTGGGATGAAGGCGTTATCAAAAGACCAGTCCATGCTGCGTTCTGTCCGAGATCGTCAGAGAAAAACGTGGAACGCCATCGAACTTCAGCGTCACTACGCGACTTCGGTACGCCGTTTCCTGACATTGTTACCCAATGCATCGCACGAAGCGAGTGAAATTGTCGAGCAATGGCAGTTGACGTTAGACCATTTGGAAGAAGCCGAACACGACATCGAATGCAAGCGATGGCTATTGGGACGCGTCGATTGGTTTAGCAAACGATGGCTAATGGACAATGCGGCTCGCACGTCGAGTTGGGCAGTCCAGAAGAAAATTGATATTAAGTACCACGAACTCTCAAACCATGGATACTATCATTTGCTCGTCCAAACGTTGGCCATCGTTCCCTTCGTGAGTCCCGAGCAGATCAATCGTTCGATGCGTCTACCGCCAATGGGGACACCAGCGACCCAGCGAGGTTATTGGATTCGAGAGTTCGCTGACGATCAGGCGAGTCTTAAAGTCGACTGGAATTCCGTTGAATGGACCGACGAACACAGCAAACTTCGTAAGGTAGAGCTTCAATAGATTTTGTCCAACGCCGCTTCTTCGTTTCCGCTGGCTTTATGCCGAATGTCGCAAGGTTAAGGTAAGGCGACGGCGCGAGCCGTCCGGTAATGCGTTGAAAGCCTAACGTAACACCGGGCGGCTCGCGCCGCACCGCTACATTTTTAAACTTATCCTTGCGGCACGCTGATAGATCCGTCTATCAAGCGGCTGACGATCTCTACTAACTATTCCGGTCGTTGGGGACGGCGATCGGACTGAGCTTCGGGCGGTCGACCGCCTCCACCTTCAGCCATTTCTTTCTTCGCCATCGCCAACAATTCGTCCTTGCTTGCAATCCCGTCGTTGTTGGAATCGGCTCGAGTGATCAGTCCGTGCATTCGCTCGGGTAATTCATCTTTGGAAAGTTGATTGTCTTTGTTTCCGTCGAATTGCAAAAAGCGATTGACGATATCCTCGGGGTTACTAGCACCTCCAGCACCTCCAGCACCTCCACCTCCAGGGCCACCTCGGCCAGGTCCGCCGCCACGATCACCACCGCCAGGGCCTCGATCACCGCCGCCAGGTCCACCGAAGCCGCCCGGAGGTCCGCCAGCAGGACGCAGTTCATCTTCGGTTAACTTGCCGTCTTTATTTTTATCAAGCGTCGTAAGTGCAACGATTGCGTTATCGATTTCTTCTTTGGTAAGCACACCATCCTTGTTGGTATCGAGAGCCATCATGATCGGATTGATCCTTCCAAATCCTCCCGGACCACCCGGGCCTCCGCGGCCTTCACCCGGTCCACTCTGACCACCCGGTCCTCCACGTCCTTCACCGGGTCGTCCTTCACCGGGTCGTCCTTCACCGGGTCGTCCTTCACCGCGAGGTGGACCGTCGGGGCGTTGTGCGCCGGGTGGGCCAGGGCGATCTTCTTGTGCCTGGATGGCGTACGAACCGGCCATGGATATTATCGCTGCGGATCCTAATAAGAACCGAAAAGTTAATGACTTACGCATGTTTGCTTTCTCCTAGGAACCATTACCGCCGCGAAGTTTACCGTCGTCACCCTCGAAAGCCGTTCTCCCGAGTACAATGTCAAACTTGGCCTCTTGATGGCCGTTAATCATTGATTGGTAAAGAAAGGACCAATACGTTGAAAACCCGGACGGAGCTCCAATGTTTCGAACGATCGCGCAGGTAGACGTAGTTTTTCACAGTGAGGTATCCTTACTCTTGAAGGTAGTGGCGGTTGTTAAACCTCCCCGTGGCAGGGGGATCGTTAACACGATCCACTACGTAAAGCCGCATCATGGAACGGTACTTGGGGTTAATCGATGCGATCACCAAGTTGGCAGAGAAGTTCACTCATTTCCCCGGCTGCGTGAAGATCGTTTTGTTTTCGAGCTTCCTCGATTCCGTCTCGCAGATAACTGCGAGCCTCATCGATGCGCAGAAGATCGACGAGTTGTTGAGCAGCCATGAAGAAGGCTGGCACGTAGGGTTTGTCTTGCTTGGTAAGCGCAGCGAGTTTGCTTAAGCTCGCATCGTGATCCAATTCTTTTCGAAGTTCCATGGCTAACGAGTAGCGAAGAAAATCGTCGTTCGGATCGTCAACCAACATCGCTTCGATACGGCTGCGTCTGGAAATTGCATTCAAAGGCTGGGTTCTCTTTTAAAAGAAGATAGATAAAGATAGAAGCGTGACTTGCATGCCCTTACTCGTCCGATTGTGCATTGCGAACTAAATCTCGAAACGCAGGACGCAAAGAGCTGTGCAAAAATCGCGTGAAAGAACCATCGAGTTTGCGAATAATAATCAGTTCTACGACATCGGCAAAGTCTTTATGCGTTCTTCGAAGTGTACCCATGCCGCGTGCAAGTTTCATCTCGATCAAGCGTGATAGCTTGACAACCGGTAGCCCCTCGCGCTCTTCGACATTCAACTCTCCAATAGGTTCGGGAATAGTAACATCAGATCCTTTTCCCGCTTTCTCGCCCGCGATCAAGAATTGTATAGCAATTCCGCCTGCGCTGCGAAATTCTTTGTATACTTCGTCCCAGCGAAAACCTTCGGACAGAAGAAGTTTCATCACGCGAGAGGAATCCGAATGACTAATAATCAAGTCAACGTCGGTCGTGTTCCGTTGGTAGCCGTGCAGGCAGATAGCAACGCCCCCACAAATCGAGTGGGCAATGTTCGATCGATGCAGCAAACTATGGCAATGCAAAGCTACCTTCCATAGAGACTCATTGCCGAGCATCGCATAGATCCTTTGCGCCGTATTCATGTCGAAGGTTCGTTTGGTTTAAACGCCGATGGTGCGGAGGGCAAATTGTCATATAGTTGAGCACTCGATGGTTCGATGGCTGGCGGATTATCAGGGAAAGTCTCGGCTTTTGGCGACGGGCCATGGGTGGCTTTCGGAGCGAAGACCAGCACCATTACCGCGCCACAAATACCGGTAGCCAGCGCTCCGATAAAGACAGGATTAATCTTGTCCAACTGGCTCTGCAACCACATCGTGGTAAGCGTGTTGATTACGGGCGCAAAACCAAAGACCAACGGCATGACGAATACCGGTTTTCCACCGCTGTTGAATGCCAAGATAATTCCCAGAGCACCGATCGCACCGGCGGTTCCCGCCGCGATCGACCAAAACATTCCTGGAACAGTCCATTCGCCTTGATCAAACGACAGAAGCGCCAACGGTGCCGCGACGGCAATTGCAAAGTAGGCCAGACCAACACAGCAGAACGGTCTTAGCCGAGAGCCACCCATCTTCATTTGACCAAGATGCAAGACCGGCCCGTAAGCTCCCCAGCAGAAGATCGCCAACGCGATCGATAATAGGATCGATACAAATCCTCCCGGCTTTTCGTCGCTCGATTTCTTTCCATCTTCATCGCTCGCTTTGGCGTTGCTCGCGTCGGCAAGCAGCAATTCCGATTGCCCAGCAATCGATTCTATTTTCAGAGACGTCGTTGCTTCGGTTTTCTTCGGGCTTTTGGGTTTGTAAGCCAACACGCCAGCCATCCCGACTCCTACTAGGACCATTCCAATCACAAAGAGCGGCGTAATCTTATTGAATGTATTACCGATCCAAGAAGTGACGAGCGTATTGACGACAGGTGCTCCACCAAAGACAAGTGGCATAACGTAGATCGGCGAGCCGCCGAAGGCGAGTGCCAAGATAACGCCAAGTGCTCCCAAAGCCCCGACCGAGCCAGCAGCGAGCGATAGAAGCGTGCCCGTAAAAGACCAGAAACCTTTTTCTTTCCGACCGCCGAGCATGGCACCAGCCCCGAGAACGGCAATCAAGAAATAGGCAATTCCGACACCGACGAATGGTTTGAGATAGCTGTGCCCCATATCTTCCTGTCCCTGGTGTAGCAGAATTCCGTAGACTCCCCAGGCGAGGAACGTCATGGCCGTATACAGCAAAACAAAGGGTAATTTGAGCATTATTCGAGCAATCTTGAGGGTGGTGAGGTTATTCGTTTCTATTGTAGTCGCTTGGCCAAGTTTTCGGGATTGCCCAAAACTTCGGTTTTTCTTGCGATAGTGCCTTGTCTCAATTAAGCTAAAATCGACACTTTCTTAACCCACTGCTATGCGGAACATTTGATTTTTAGGACTTTCTCACGATGAAACGCGTTTCAAAACTATCTGCTGTGACTCTTTGTGTTCTGGGAATGGGAACGACATCGTTCGCTCAAGACATTTTAGAAAGCTACTACGGACGAGGTGTTCATGCCTACTTCGCAGGCAACGGACAGCGTGCCGAAGAACTTTTAAGTGACGTGATCACCGCAGGTAGCAAAGATGCGCGCGCGTACTACTTTCGCGGCTTGTCGCAAGTGCTAACAAAAGGCGGAATGACCGAAGCAGGAAAGGCCGATTTCGAACAGGCCGCCCAGCTCGAGATATCTGGCAAACACTCGGCCGACATCTCGAAAGCCTTGACGCGAATTCAAGGTCCAACACGCATGGCTATCGAACAAATACGAGCCAAAGCGAGACTCGCCGCAAAGGTCAATCAAGTCGGTATGCCTCGAAGCGGTTCGAATCAGTCGGATCCCAATATGGGGAACCTTGTCGATCCTCAAAAGACAGATCCGTTCGGCGGTAACTCCGGATTAACCGAAGGTGATCCGAAACCGATGCCAACTCCAGAGTCAGTACCGGCGGTCGACGCACCGTCGATTTTTGATACGACACCGACGCCAGAAGCGACGATGCCTGCTCCGACTCCTGGTGCCGCCGATCCGTTTAGCGACGACCCCGCTCCGGGCGCGACGACACCCGCCGTTGATCCGTTCGCTACCTAGCAGAATATTGGCTCGTATGTTTCGCAATCTTGCGCTGTTCGGATTGACATTCTTCGTTGTGATTGCTGCGAGATCGTCGTATTGTTTTGCGATCGATGCGAAGGAACTTCAAGCGATGCTTCCGGTCGGAAGCACGCTGAACCAATCGATCACGACCCCCGAACAGCATCTGGGATGGGAAGTCGGATCGAGACATGCTCGGTATCACGAGGTCGTCAGCTATGCTCGATTGCTCTGTGAGCAGAGCGAGCGGATGACTTGGCAATCTTATGGCCAAACTCTCGGGTTACGACCACTGGGAGTTGTCATTTTCAGTAGCCCTGATCGGCAATCGCAGTTCGACGCGATCGTGAAGCAGCGACATGCCTGGGCTTATAGGAGTGCTAAGACAAAACAGAAAGCCGAAAAAAGCGATGATACAGGCAGCGATACGAAAAATACGCAACTGCCTCCAAGTGTCGGTTGGCTAGGATACAGCGTGCATGGCGACGAGGCCGGTGCGGTCAATGCGTCGATTCTTATGATGTACCTATTGGCCGCAGCCGAGGGACCGTGGATCGATGCGATCATGGAGAAGCATCTATTGCTGGTCGTACCGGGACTCAATCCAGACGGAATCGATCGATTCGCACAATGGGTCAACGATCATCGAGGACTGCATGCGGCGGCCGATTCGCAGGATATCGAACATCTACAAGGTTGGCCTCGCGGTCGAACCAACCATTACGGTTTTGATCTCAATCGAGATTGGCTACCCGCAACACAACCTGAATCGCAAGGTCGATTGGAACTCTTTTACCGATGGCTTCCTAACCTTGTCCTCGACTTCCATGAAATGGGGAACGAGCAAAGCTTGTTCTTTCAGCCCGGTATCGAAGGACGCGATCATCCTATGTCCCCGGCCTTTGTTCGCGATATCACGCAAGGATTTGCAAAGCGGTATGCGTCAGAGATGGATGCCGTTGGACAACGCTATTTTACGCGAGAAAAATACGACGATTTCTATCCAGGAAAGGGATCGACCTACCCCGATCTTCACGGCGGCGTCGGAATACTTGTCGAGCAAGGATCGACTCGCGGGTTAATCCATGAATACGCATCGGCCTCCCGGCACTTTGAAGAAACGATTGCCAATCCATTGCGACTGAGCATCGCCAGTGTATCAGGCTTGCAGGAGTTCCATCGTCCGTTGCTCGAATATCAACGAGATTTTTATTCAACACAGCGAACCGCTCGATTGGCAGAGCAACCTGTTGGGTACGCGATTGCGATTCCTAAGGATCGGCGGATCGCTGAGGAGTTTATTCAATTCATGCGACGTCACCGGTTGGAGATGTTCGGCCTCAACGTTCCTTTGGTCGTAGAAGATCGAACGCTCGACAAAGGCAAGTGGTGGATCGTTCCGAGCGATCAGAGACAAGGATTGTTTTTGCAAGCGATTATGGATCGAACGAACGAGTTTCCGTTCAGTAAATTCTACGATGTATCGGCCTGGAACATGGCCGATGCCTTTGGCCTGGAATGGCTTAAGCTTTCAACTCAATACACCAAGGAAACATTAGGAAGCAAAGTTTCCGTAAAGGAACTAGCATTTCCCAAGCAGAAGATTACTCCTTTGTCTGTGGCGATCGCGATTCCTGGGCATTCAGTGCATATTGCGAGCATGATCGAGAGGCTTCAGCAAAAGGGAATCCCACTTCGGATGTCCATGGTCGACTGCCGCGTTACGGACATGAATGATGCCCAAGTAGATTTACAAACGGGATCGGTGATTTTACATCGAGCCGATCAGAACAACGTTACTTGGGGTGACGCGGTGATGGCTTGCGAAGAATTCGCCAATCGATTGCAACTCGAAACGCTTTCGATCAAAAGCAGTTTGACAGATGACGGGCCAGATTTAGGCAGCGATAATTTCCCGCTGCTCCAAAGGCCGGTCATGGCAATGTTAGTTGGCGACGGAGCGAATGTTTCTGCGGCTGGAAGCCTTTGGTATACATTGGATCGTTTGCTGCAATTGCCAGTTTCGCGTATCGAAGCACGTCAACTGACCGCTGATCGGCTTGCGAAGTATAACGTCTTATGGATACCCGATGGCGATCGAGCATGGTTGAATGCTTCGGCAATCGATGCCCTGCGTAATTGGGTTAACAACGGCGGCCATCTGTTCTTGCTCGGCGGTTCGGTCGTGCATCTCGATTCGATTGCAGGCAAGCATGATGATTCGGACTCGCCGAAAGCCATTCTGAGTCAAGTCGATGGGATTATTCTCGATGCCAACTTGGATTCGAAAAGCTTCCTTGCAAAATCGACCGGAAAGTCATCCGTCAAGGTCTTTCAAAACGACGCTCTTTGGTCGATATCGAGCAACGCGACATTGAGACTCAGCAAAACGCCGCTCGTTGCCGGCTATCTCACCGAAAGCGACCAGAGGAAAATAGCGAGTACGAGCGTTTTAGGAGCTCACAAAATCGGCAAGGGTCTTATAACATCCATGACCTTTGACCCAACCTTTCGGGCTCACTATTGGAGTACGATAAGTCTGCTCCCGCATCTGATCAATCGGGCTGCAAACTGAGCATCGTTCAAGTTATTGCTCGACTTCGGAAGTCATCCTAATAACTCCCTTTCGAGATGCCTCTCGCAAAAAGTCTTGGGCCGTGCAGTCATCGATATTGATAGGCTTGGCCCCGACATGACTAAGATAAGCCCGTTGGATCGTCGAGCAGACTTCGATTAAATCAGTGAGAATCGGCAGGAGTGACTCCCATTCGCCGATCGACTTACGATCCGAATCCTTAATGATGTCTTCCACAATAGCGGCAATATGCGGCATATCGCATTTGATCGCTGCTGTCTTCAGTATACCAAGTCGCAATCGAAGCGATCCAGGATCGCGGATTTCGAAACTATGGATGACTCGTTCCATATGGTATCCAAGATCGACCGCGTTCTTCTCAATTTCTTCGTCGTGCGCGAATCGGCTGTCTAATCGCCATCCGGTTTTAGCGTTGGCAAATCGTTCAACGAGATCTGGGTCAAATTGCCCGCCAGCACAACGTCGCAACTCGGCAATCGCTTCTTCATAGGGTCGTCCTTTGCGATAGCAACGATCTGAGACCATCGCATCATAGGCGTCGGCAATCGATACAATCCGAGCAAAGAGCGGTATATCTTTTCCGCTTGGCCAGGTAGGGTCTTGATTCTTTCCGTCGTAGCGGCAGTGATGGAATTTAAGCACATCCATCAATTCGGGAGAGCTAAAGGCCGTCTCGACGATCGCGATCCCAATCGGCTCATGGGCCTCCATAAACTTCCACTCTTCCTCGGTAAGTGGACCAGGTTTGGTTAGGATCGCATCTGGAACCCCAATTTTACCAATGTCATGCAAAAGTGCAGCAATTTCTAGCTTATAGAGTTCATTTGCCGGAATCAACTCGCGACCGATCGACATACAAAGTTCGGCAACTCTTTGCGAATGTATCGCAGTATCCGCATGGCGAAAGGTAAGCGCCGCATGAAGCGATAGAACTGCGTGGTAGGAAATTGGATGGTTGTCGATCAACGACAAGTCCTGCGCAGCGATAGCCCGCGTTTTGTTGTTTTCTTCGAGCTTGTCGATATCGGGTGTCCAACATTGAACCTGATTTCGACCACCGTTTTTTGCCGCATAGAGCGCTTTATCGGCTTGCTCGATCCACTTCGAAATCGACTCGGGGTGATTGCAAATGCTCGATAGTCCAATGCTCGCCGTCACCGCATAGGGCTTTGCGAGTTTCGTTACGATGGTGTGGCGAAGCTTCTCGGCTTTATGCATGCCGTTTTTAAGCGAGCAGTTTTTCAACAAAATGAAAAATTCTTCGCCGCCATATCGAGCAACAATGCCGGATGTCCCGACATTTTCTTGAAGTAGCTTCGTAAAGTCTTTTAATACCTCGTCACCGACTGAATGCCCGTGTTGGTCATTGAGCTTCTTGAAATGATCGATGTCGATCATCAGAGTGACCATTCCGTCAGGCTGACAATCGATTTCATTCCAAGATTTTTCTAAATGTTCGAAAAGCGAACGACGATTAAATGCACCGGTAAGCGCGTCGCGGGCGGCAAGCTCGGTCAATAGGACGTTCTGTTCACGGACTTCTTCCTTGCTCTTGGCTAATTCAGCCATTGCCAATACGAGACTCTTGCGTTTCTCTTCAAGTACCGTAATGTCCTCGAAGCTTATTAAGCTTCCAGCCATCCGTTCGTTGGAATCAAGCACGGGCGTTGCATTGACGACGAAACATCGTTCCTCTCCGTCACCCATCGGCAAAAACACTTGGGTTCCTTCGCATCGCCGCTGTTCTTGTACTGCAACATCCCATGGTGCAACGGCGTCTTTCGCAAGCCGCCAAGGCAGAGTCGATAATCGGCTTCCTACAATCTTCTCGCGTTTACAAGCCAATGACTTTGTAAATGATTCGTTCGCCATCATGATCCGGCCTTTGGCATCCAGTACGACGACGCCGCCAGCAATGGTGTCGAGTGTATTGCGGACGCGTCGCGGAACCGCATTGTTAGGTTCAAGCACTGAAAGCGAACGGTTTAGAAAGAGAATGAATGAAACGCTGTTAATCGCAAGGGCGAGCAGAATGAGTCCAACAAAGCGAACGACACTTCGGCTGTGCCAGCTCGGATTGTCAAAGATCAATTCAACTTCGGCCCAAGTTTTCTGATTCCGCAATATCGGGACGCGAAACTGATTCAGCGCTGATTCGGCGCCTTCAGGTAATGTCCATTCAACTTGAAATCCTGTATTCGCGTAGAGCTCTTTCCCATCAAACCGAGCGATGCGAACAAGTCTTATATGATGCTTCCCCTGCAAAAAGCTTTCTATCCTAGCATCGAGCCGGTGGAGTTTTCCATCGTCGAGAACGGTCGCACAAGCGGCCGCCATTTGCTCGGCAACGATCTGCCGTTCTTTCATCAATGCGATATCAGAAACCGGTATAAGCCCAGTCAGCGCAGCCACCATCAATGGTCCAACACTAAGTGCGACCAGCACGAGGGCAATTTTGTAGGTGACTTTAAATCGAAACATTTTTTAGTGCCCCCCCGACGAAGGGTGGCAACGGATTTTCACTTTATAGGTTGCAGTCTCTAACTCTTGCTCATGGCAATGCCAATGTTTTCAAACAATTTACAACTCGTCACATATGCAATATGCAATTTTTTAAACTTTTCCGATTTTGCGGATTGTAGTGAACGTTGCGATCGAGGTTTACTTGCCGTCATCGACCCTTACCGCTTCCTCGAAGATCTTTTCGGCATCGGTCAGTTCTTCAACGGAGAGCTCTTCGTCCTCGGCTGCCTTGGGTAAGACCGCCATAGGGTCCAACTGGATCCAGGCC
>JAWXCK010000001.1:0-6113 GCA_034408855.1 Pirellulaceae bacterium | reverse complement strand
TGGTTTTTGCAATCACTCAGTCCAGTGTTTTCCTTGTATTTCACGGCTAAAATCGATTGCGGATCACGAAAACCACCCACAGTTTCTGCGGAAGAGCCAGGAAAACAAGCATGCTTGACCAACACACTCTAGATGTGTTTGACACAATCTACGAAATGGAAGATGCACACTCTCAAGAACTCACGGCAAGCATGCCTACTTGCTGGACAGCGATGCAGGTTGCTGCCTCTTTGACAACGGCCGATAGCTCTGCCCCGTTTTAACCTGCCCAGTCTGACAGGGCTATTCATTTTATGAGTTGATCGTACGATTGATTGCTAGTTGCAGCGATCGTTAGGAAGTGGTTGGTTCCTGGGGAAGGTTCAATCGAACGATAACTACTAGCAATTAAACCACTTAGCATACGCGATTGATACAATACAATCGTCTTTAAGAGTGACTGTGTATTTTTGAAGCATCTATTTTTACCACCGATTAAAGATTATTTTGTCGATCTACAATGTCTTGGTATACCGCTGTGGTCAACTCGTCGATACGTTCGAGTCAAGTTCTCCCATTGAAGTCGGGCGTCGTGATTTGGGCCGCAATGAACCGGCACCATTTTCTGCTGTTCAACAAGGAAATATTGTAAAACTGGTTCTGGCGGACGCCAACGCTCATGAGGTTGCAAGAAGGTGGTTCAAGATCGCGTCTGATCTTGAAGGTCGGATTGTCATCGAAAATATTCACCAGCAGTTGCATCTATCGATTTCCAATGGTCCGTCGATTTCAAGTGGCGAACGACGCAGTTTTGAGCAAGATGTATTGGTCATGCTCAGTGACGAACTAGCGATTCGCGTAAAGAAAATCGCCTCCGATCAACCTTCAGAGCACGACGAATTTCGTGCACTCGACGGCAACCAATCAGAGGAAGGTGAATTCGGTTTGCACAATCAGACGACGGCAATCCGGAAATTTGCTGCAATTGATGCGAAAGAGATCGCAAAGATGCTTCGCATTGCCCTGAATGTTGTCGAGCAGGCTGCTGGAACAGATGCTTTCTTCAATGCAGCGGCCGCCGCAGCGGCACAGATTGTTGAACTTGACCGCGTCATGATCTTGCTTCGTGATACAGGTAAACAGACGGATGAAAATGCGACTTACGGACTGGGCGTTGATGGATGGAATATTGTTGCGCAATTCTATCGTAGCAACGTGCGAAAAGAATCTTCGTCAAACATGAGTCGAACGATTTTGCAACGTGTCGCGTCGACAGGCAAAACGGTCATCCACGATCCTGATCACCGAAATGTTGCGACTAGTTTAGCAAGCTTTGCGAATGTTCAGTCGCTAATGCGAGTTCGGTGTGCAACGGCTTCGCCAATTCTAGATTCTCAGCGCAATTTAATTGGCATTTTGTACGGCGATCGATGGACCGATGAGAACGCACTGGATCGAAACCGAATCAGCGATATCGAAGCAACGCTTGTTGAGATTTTAGCGAGTGCAGTTGCTGGAGGCATCGCAAGAAAAGCCGAAGAGCGAATGCGAAGTACGTTGTCTGAGTTTTTTTCGCCAAAAGTTGCGAATTTGCTTGCCAGCGATCCAAAATTGATGGACGGACAGGATGCACAAATTAGTGTTCTGTTCTGCGATATAAGGGGATTCAGTTCGGTTACGGAAAAACTTGGTCCCCAAAAGGCGATTGAATGGATCAACGATGTAATGAGCGACTTGAGTCAATGCGTCATCGATAGCGATGGTGTCTTGGTTGACTACGTTGGTGATGAGTTAATGGCAATGTGGGGTGCTCCAGTATGTCAGCTCGATCATGCACAAAGGGCTTTAGACGCTGCACGAGCGATGATGAAAGCGATTGAAAAGCTCAGGCTTCGATGGTCGAGCGTCCTTCCACAGCGTTTTGGGGCCGGCATAGGAATCAACACCGGACCAGCACGGGTTGGCAATGTTGGATCGCGACAGAAATTTAAGTATGGTGCATTGGGCAACACCGTTAACGTTGGTTCGAGATTGCAGTCTGCGACGAAACAATTGGGCATAGACTGTATAGCTAGTGGCGAGACAGTGCATGCTGCCGGTCAAGTTGCAAGTTGTAGACGAATCACAAAACTTTCGGTGGTCGGAATCGATCAAGCCGTGGAAGTATATGAAGTCGTAGGAGAGAAGACCGATTCATGGGAGTTCTTGTCGAAAAGTTATGATCTTGCTCTTGTAGATTTTGAGGCTAAACGTTTCGGAGAAGCGGCTCGACGAATTGGTGAACTCATTCAGACATATCCCAATGATCGCCCAAGTAAAAAGTTGCTTTCAAGGGCTGTCAAAGAACTCGATGAACCGTCGGATAACTTTTCTCCAATGCTTACTCTTACTCAAAAGTAGTCTTGTTTCGATATGATAATTGCGTGTCATTTGAGTCATCGAGGTACCAGTTTCTCGTCCAATCCTTAAAGAAAGTTATAAGCGGATGAGTACAGATCGGCAATTGTTGTTCGGCTTGTTGGCCCTGCAGAACGAATTTATCAGTAAACAACAGCTAGTGGAAGCGTTCGGCGTATGGATGGCGAGGCAGACCGGCGCACTTGAAGACATCCTCGCCCAACAAAGCGCTATTAATGAAGATGATCGCAGATTGCTATCTTCATTAGTGAATCGGCACATTGCGGCTCGAGGTGGAGACGCAAGCATTAGTCTTCAATCGCTTTCAAATGTCGGATCAATTCGAACCGAACTCGAACAATTGGCGGATGCGGATGCAACGTTGAGTATTGCCAAGCTCAGACCGCTCGACCAAAACACCATACTTCCCTCGATGAATAGATCGACAGTTTCAGAACAACGATTTGAAATTCGCAGACCGCTTGACCGAGGGGGACTTGGCGTTGTTTCCATCGCACTCGACAAGGAACTGAATCGTGAGGTCGCGCTCAAGGAAATTCGTAACGACTGCGCAGACGACGAAGCCTATAGGTCCAAATTTTTGCTCGAAGCGGAAGTCACTGGCGGTTTAGAGCATCCAGGAATCGTTCCGGTTTATGCGTTAGGAAAAAGACCGGATGGACGTCCCTATTACGCCATGCGATTGATTAAAGGTGATAATTTTTTAGTCCATATTAAGCGATTTCATGAAATTGTTGTGGATGGTAAAGAACGATTTGATGGTGCAGCGCTTCGACGTTTGCTAAGGCGGTTTCTCGATGTCTGCCAAGCAATGGAATATGCGCATGTACGAGGCGTCTTGCATCGCGATTTAAAGCCTAGCAATATCATGCTTGGAAAATATGGCGAGACACTTGTAATAGATTGGGGGTTAGCGAAGCCGCGAGGTACGCATCTTCGAGCGTCCTCGCAACAAGGAGTTCAGTCTTCTTTCGAAAAAATGTTGGTGCCTAGTGGTTCCAACGATGGCATGACCGCCCAAGGTTCAATGGTCGGAACGATTGCCTATGCGCCACCGGAACAACTATCGGGCGATTTGGACCTGGTAGATGAACGTTCCGATATTTATAGTTTGGGTGCGATTCTTTACGAATTATTGACTTGCCAACCACCAGGCAAGGGTAGGAATCGAGAAAGTGTTATCAAAATGGTTATATCGGGAACGATTCAATCACCGCGAATGATTCAGCCTCAAATACCCAAAGCACTTGAAGCTATTTGCCGCCGCGCAATTGCGACTGAACCAATCAAGCGTTTCGGATCGGCTGCCGAATTAGGATTAGAGGTCGAAAGGTGGTTAGACGATTTGCCCGTAAAAAGCTATGCCGAACCGCTTTTGCTTCGGGCCCGAAGATGGATTCGTCGGCATCAATCGTTGGTCGCGACGATCGGCGTTGTGGTTCTCATGTCAACATTGGGACTCGGGCTGTATTCGTCAATTGTTCGCCAGAATAACATTCGATTGGGAGAGCTAAATTACCAGTTGGATGGACAAAACGCACTGCTTGTTCAGGCTAAAACGGTTGCCCAAGAATATAAAGCTGAAGCGATCAACCGCTACTCGATTGCCAAAGGGGCCATTGATGCAACGGTACTTGGAACTAGCGATTCGTTGAATCGACTTCCTGGAACACAAAGACTGCAAATGCGGCTTCTTCAACAAGCAGCCGACGATTACAAAAAACTTAGTGAAAATCGGAGTGATGATCCTGAACTTGAATTGGAGCGTGTGCGTTCCCTGGTTCGCCTCGCAGATATTTATCACTTGCAAAACAATTTGAAAGCGGCGCATGACAAGTATGATGAGTCGCTAAAGGCGATCGATCGGTTTGCGAATCAGTCAACAACATCGGACGCGAGTTCTTATGATTTGTTGGCCTTAAAAGTTGAGCGTGGCAAAATACATGCAAGAATCGGTTTGGCATTCGATATGGAAAATCGTTTTGACGAATCTTCAAGAGAATTCGATTTAGCGGAAGGTATCTTGCGACCCTTGCTCAGCGAGTTTCCCGATTCAAAACTGTGTCGAAAAAGTCTAGCAACGACGCTTGTAAACAAAGCATCGTTAATCGAACGAAAAGATGGCCCACAAGCTGCGGTGTCGCTTTTCAACGAAAGTCTTGAATTGTTCGATTTATCCGAAGGAGATGCCAGGGCTGAGAATGTAAGGGTCATTTCTCAATGCAAACAGGGTTTAGGCCGTGTATTGCGGCAACTAGGAAGGTATGAAGAGTCTCGACAGGCATTCATCGCTGCACGAAATATCATCGTTGAAACACAGACCGTTGCCATCACCGATCCAGAAATCCTTCAGGACTTAGCGAGTATTCATATTTCGAAAGCCAACCTTGAACGGACTTTAGGCTTCCTGGATGTCGCCATGTTGGATCTCGAAGCGGCCACAACTATCTATAAGTCACTTCGAGCAGAGTATCCCGATGATCTGCTTTTAAAGGAAGTTTGGGCAATTAACGAATCAGATATAGGTGCTGTGTTCATCGATATCGGCAACCCAATCGCAGCCAAGGAGAGAGCTATTCCGGCGGCTCATGCCTTTGACGATCTCGTCAATTCATTCCCTCAAATTGCGAGCTATCGCGAGGGACTTGCCACCGCACTCAGCATCGTTGCTGTTGCGTTAGCAGAATTGGAGCCAGAATCCGAAAGCATTGAATCTGCATTCAAAAAAAGCATTGAGCTTGCGGAAGAATTGGCTCTACATGCGATTCAATCGGAAGGCTTTCATTCGGGCTTCGATCGACTTTTGGCAACCATTAAGATTCAGCATGCACGATCCCTCCAAATGCGGAATCAGTTTCCACAAGCTCGAGAACTTTTTACTCAAGCGACTGATATAGCGGAGAAGCATCTTGAATTAGACGAAGGAACTGACGAATCAAGTCAGCTATTGGCGCACGCTTATTGGCGACTTGGATTGTTAGATCATGACGACCATAAAGCGAACGAGGCGGAAGCGTCTCTTCGGAAGGCTATCGAGCTTTGGAAGAAAATAAGTTCGGTGGTTCCGTCACCGGAGAATCGTTATCAATATGCTCGATGTCTCCTTTTGGCACCGGATTCGAATCTAGTGGATCTGACTATCGGTTTAGAAATAATGAAAGAAGTGAATCAAGGCACTACCTCAAATTTGAAATACAGTAATCTACTAGCAGATGCTTTCATTTCTAACCGCGACGCAAAAGAGAGTCGTCGACTACTCGATGAGATTAAGAATATTCGAGGAGAGTGGAACTCAGATGACTATTGCGTCCTCGCGAAAATACAAAGCGTTGCTGGAATGCACGACGATGCTCACGAATCGGTCAAGCTGGCCAACGAATGGGCAGCGGAGCATCGACCATACAGCGATGATGTCAATCGATTCATCAAACTCACCCAACAAGTACTGGGGCCAAAATAAACGTCCGTCGAGCATCGCGACTAGAACGTATCGGCAATCGATGAGTTCAAATGTTTGGCTCTTCCGCAGAATCTGTGGGTCAAAATTGACTATTGATCGTTACGAATAGAAAACCGAAGTTTCAACGGATGCCCGTTTCGCATTGGATTTTTGAGGGATCACTCCGATGTCCAAAGTTGAAGAAAAACAACCCACCAGACGATCAGTCCGGCGGGTTGCCGAGCGCCTTTGGCGCATCGGAGACCGAGATATTCCT